>JAJDCU010000053.1 GCA_029260655.1 Phycisphaeraceae bacterium | reverse complement strand
TGCCCCACTGAGAGGGGCTCGGTTAAGATGGGCTGGGTTGGTTGTTCGGAGTAGGGTGACTTAATTGAAACGAAACACGCACAGGGAGACGAACATGTTGATGTTTACCCATCGTTGGATCGGATTGGCCATGGTGTGCTTCACGGCGTGTTCGCTGGCGTCCAGTGCCCGGGCCGACGGACTCGAGGACCTGTTCCGCAAAGGCACGGGCACCGACAAGACGAAGGTCGAAGACGGCGACGCCGACATGGGGCTGCCCGAGTACCACGGTATCAGGCACGCGGTGGGTGTGGTCGATTTCGAGAATGACGCCGGTTATCACAGCCAGTGGAAGCTGGGCTACAACCTGTCGATCCTGCTTGAGTCGGGGCTATACGATACCGGGCGGTTTGTGCTGGTCGAACGTGAGAAACTGGGGGTGGTGATGGGCGAACAGGACCTCGCCGCCAGCGGACGCACCGCGCAGGCCTCCAGCGTCGCGCAGACCGGCAAGCTGCGCCCGGCGAAGTACATCGCCACCGGTGCGCTGACCGAGGTCGAAGAGAACGAGTCCGGCGCCGGCGGCGGGTTCAACATCAAGGGCTTCCGTGTTGGCGGCTCCAAGGCAGACGCCAAACTCACCATCATCGCCAAGCTCATCGACTCGACCACCGGCGAGATCGTCGCCAAGAAACGCATCACCGGCGTGGCCGGACGCGCCAAGCTCAGCCTCGGCGTCCGCAAAGGCAGCTTCGCGGGCGACATCGGCGGGTTCGCCAAGACACCGCTGGGCGAGGCCGCTCAGGACTGCATCAACCAGGCCGCCAAGTTCTTCGCCCTCCAGATGGAAGAGATGCCCGCCACCGGCGCCGTGGTCATGGTCAAGGACGGCCGGGTCATCATCAATCGCGGACAGCAGTACAACTTCCGCGAAGGCATGATCCTGGCTATGACCGAGGAAGGCGAAGACCTGATCGACCCCGAGACAGGTGAGGTCCTCGAAAAGGCACAGGGCATCGAGATCGGCACCATCCGTATCACCAGAACCACCGAGAAGGTTTCTTACTGTGATGTGATCGGAGGCGAGCCCAATCCCGCGCGAGGCACGGTCGTCGAGGTCCTCAGCATCCCCGTCTTGGCGGACGAGGATGACGGGGTCACGGCAGACTAAGTCCGGTCACTCAAATCAGGTGTAGTCGTTGCAAACGCCGGGCCCAGATAGGCGAAGGCCCGGATGCTGCGTGGACCTACGATCATTTGCCGTGGTCTGAGGTGTCGGTGTTGTCTTGACAGGTAGCCGATCGGGGTGAGACACCGGCCGTGTCCTTCCGCCCCATTGCCAAGTCTCGACTGTTCTTATTCTTCTATGATGACGTCTTCTTCAATGATGACGTCGTCGCTCTCCACGCCGGCCATCTTTTCTTCAAGAGAATTGAGGTAGTCCAGACGCATCTGTTTGGATCGGACGATCAGGTTGTGCCGCTGGATCTCGAAGCCGGTTCGGGTCGCCAGGACCGTGAGCACAGCCGTGACCAGAGCATAGCCCAGCAGGCCCAGACAGATCCATAGAAGTAAGGGCGGTATCGTCATGACACCGAGGCTATCGGGCGGTCAAGGCGGGTCGCTTAACCTGCCTTGGGCTTGCAGGGTGTTATCGGTCCGGCTGTACCGCTTGGATCGACTTGGTTGATGACCGGGCCCCGCTCTCGTCGTCATTTCGTTAGCTACAAGGACCCATCTGCCGGGCTGGGCCGTCGGTCAACCCGACGAGGCGCTCAGGGCTCTCACAGCGGCCAGGGCCCCGATACCAGCCTCTACCTGCCCAGCCGCACGTGCCGACCACGCCGCCAGCGGCTACACTTACATTGATGCACGGGGTTACCAAATGTCTCGCGTTGGCTGTCGGGCTTGCCCTGACGATCTTCACGGCCCAGCCGGTGGTCGGGCAGATCGATGATGTGCTGCTGACCGTCGAACGTGAACACATCGGACTCGCCGGCCAGGCGCTGCCCGGTGCGTGGACGCCGGTGCGTATCGAATTGGACAACCGCTCATCCCAGGCCCGGCAGGTCCTGTGCCGATGGCTGCTGGAAGACGCCGATGGCGACCGTGTGCTGGCCCAGCGGCGGGTCACCCTTGATGCGCTGCGCAAGTCGCCGGTCTGGTTGTATGGCCCGCTGCCGGTCTCCACCGGGCCCAGAGAGACGTGGACTATCCAGGTCCTGGACGCAAGCTCTACCGCCCAACTCGCCCGCGCCGATATCCCGCCCGCCAAGGTCAAGCCGCAACGGGTCCGGCTGATCGGGATCGCCGCAGGGCAGGATCTGGGGTTGACGCCTTACACCACCGAAGCCACGAGCCACGAAGACATCGACCTGATCCGGGACCTGTCGCTGACGTCCTTGCCCGATCGCTGGTACGGACTCAGCGCGATCGACACCCTGGTCTGGGCGCGCGGTGGCGGCGAGCCGGACGACGCGCAGGTCAGCGGCGAAGCGCAGCAGGCGCTTCGGCAGTGGGTGCGGCGCGGCGGGCACCTTGTGGTTGTCCTCCCGTCGATCGGTCAGAGCTGGACCGGCTCGGGGTTGGCGGATTTATTGCCAGTCAAGCAAGACCGGATGTCGCGCATCCAGGATGCGCCGCCGGGCTGGTTGGGGGACGTCATCGCCGATGAAATGATCTCGATCGAGATGACGGTGTTTAAGGTCGGCGAAGGCGACGGCGTGGAGGTGGTGCTCAAGGACCGCGAGGGTCGGCCGATGGTCGTGGCCAAGCGCTACGGCTTTGGGCGGGTCACCCTGATCGGCGTCGACCTGGCGGACAACCGGTTGGTTCGGATGGACCTGCCCCGCGGCCGGCACACGATCTGGAACGATATCTTCCGCTGGCAGACGCCGGTCTATAGCGAGTCGTACATCAAGTCCGAGATCACCGAGAGCCAGATGTCCAAGCCGACCAGCCGAACACCCATCCCCCTTGGGCGGTTCATCCCGGGCCACATCTCGATGCGCAGCACCGCGGCGCCGGCGATGCTGGGCGCGATCCTGATCTTCGGGCTCTACTGGCTGGTGGCCGGGCCTGTCAGCTTTATCACCTTGAAGAAAAAGAAGGCGAACAGGCATAGCTGGGTCGTGTTCGTGCTGGTGGTGGTGTGCTTCTCCGTGGTCAGTTGGGCCGGCGCCTGGCTGATCGCGCCCAATGAGTCGACGGTGGCTCACTTCACCGTCCTTGACGCCCAGGCCAACTCACCGACCGTCCACGCGCATAGCTGGATGTCCGTCTACGTCCCGCAATTCGGCGATCAACTTATCGAACTGGACCCGGACCATCCGTCGGCGCTGAATACCCTGGCGAGCCCCGGGCTCGTTACCGGGATCGAGGATGGCGGCTTCCTTGACCCACAGTCCTACACACTGGACGCCGGCGCACCGCGATCGGCCGACATCCCGTTCCGCTCGACCGCCAAACAGTTGGAAGTTGATTTTCTTGGGCGCATCGACAAGCCGATCGCGGGGCTCGCCCAGCCATTTGTCCTGCCGCAAGGGACGCTTGAGCTCAAAAACTTCTGGCCAAGCGGTCGATTGTCACACGGCCTGCCCGGGCCTTTGCGCGATGTGGTCATGATCTACTGCCCCGGCGACAACCAGACGCCCTGGGTCTGGCGGCTGGCCGACCCCTGGGAGCCCAAGCAGATCCTGGACCTGACCAAGCGTCAGGCGGCCGAACGGCTTGTTATCAAACCGCGGGATTTTTTCAAACGCCAGTTGCTCGCCGAGGGCTTCCTGGGCAAGCTGATCAAGCTCAACCCAGGCCATCAATACATCGACACGGCCACCGGCATGGATATCGAAACATCCTCCAGCGAGATGGTGCAGTTCATCCAGCTATTGTGCTTCTACGACACGCTGCCCCCGCCTGATTTCCGCAAGACCGGGTTCCCCTTCGCGGTGAGCTACAAACGTGCGCTGGGTAAGCAACTCGACCTGACGCACCTGCTCTCCGGCAGGCGGTTGATCGTGATCGGCCACCTGGAAGATTCGCCCCTGCCCATCCCCATGACCGTCGCGGGCAACGAAGTCCCCGCCTCGGGGTGGACCGCCGTCCGTTGGGTGTATGATTTCAAGTAACCCCCGGGCTCCCCGCCCCCGGAGCCCCCGGCGATCCTTGAATCGCCCGCTAAACGACCGGACCGCTTTTATGGCCATGATCCAGACCATCAACCTGACCAAACGCTACGGCGAACTGATGGCGCTGTCGAACCTCAACCTAGAGATTGAGCAGGGCGATTGCTTCGGGTTCATCGGACCAAACGGCGCGGGCAAGACCACCTCGATCAAAGTCCTGGCGACGCTCCTGAAACCCACCTGGGGCGAGGCACGCATCGACGGGCTATCCGTCGGCCCGGTCAACGCCCGCAGGGTACGGTCCATCATCGGCTACGTCCCGGACTACTTCGGGTCCTACGACGACATGGTCGTGCAGGAGTACCTCGAGTTCTTCGCCGCCAGCTACAACATCCACGGCGACAAACGCAAGCAGGTCATTGGCGACGTCCTGGACCTGACCGACCTGGCCTACAAGGTCGACGCCGAGGTCAACTCGCTGTCGCGCGGGATGCAGCAACGCCTAAGCGTCGCACGCGTCCTGCTGCACGACCCCAAGGTCCTGCTCCTGGACGAGCCCGCCTCCGGCCTGGACCCCCGCGCACGCATCGAGATGCGAGAACTCCTAAAAGAGCTGCACCGGATGGGCAAGACGATCCTCATCAGCTCGCACATCCTCCTGGAGCTTGCTGATTTGTGTAACCGCGTTGGGATCATCGAGCAGGGCGAGCTGAAATACAACGGCACGATGCAGGACATCCTCGACCGCGCCCAGACCGGGGCCGTCCTCAACGTCGCCGTCGCAAGCCGGGTCGAACAGGCCGCGCAACTGATCCGTCAACTCGAAGGCGTCACCGCCGCCGAAGTCACCAACAACCACATCCGCATCTCACTCGACACCGAGCACAAAGACCCCTCGCGCATCGCCGCGAAACTCATCACCGAAGGCTTCGCGCTGACCCGCCTGGAAGAAGACCGCGTCAACCTCGAAACCGCCTTCATGAGATTGACCAAGGGGCTGGTGCAGTAGTTTTTACCGAACACCCTATTCACACGCACTTATCCTATGGTGTGCTTACGGCGTGCCTCAAAGTCTTTTTCGAAACTTCGGTATTACATTTACACGGCTTCTCGATCAGGCAATAATTTTCTAGCCGCTGAGCAAATTCCTATTGACACCACAGGAATACTTTGTCATATTGAATTGTATCTGCGACACACGTCAGATCGTGTTGCTAAAAGAACAGGGGCGGGCGCGGCGTAGTGCTCGAGACCGGGTCGCCGGGGTCTTAAGGCGATTCATGTTCGGTGGATGACTAACCCTTGGGTTGGATTCTGTGCTTATTCACAGGTCCACGGGTGTGTTTGTTGTGTGAACACCCACACCCACGGGCGAGCGATTGGTGCGCTTGTATTTTCCGTTCATGAAGGAGTCAACGATGAAGTATCGACAAGTGTCAACAAGTCTGATGATCGTGTCGTTTATGTCGTGGTCTGCCGCCAGCACGCCTTGCTTCGCGGGCACGAACGTAGCGATACCGGATGACATCGGTAGCGCTGTTCACGGGTATCAGTTCGGCGGCAGCAGCGGTGAACAGTCAGGAATATCGGTCTCGACTACTGGGGACTTTGATGGGGACGGGAAAGATGACATCTTGATCGGAGCCGCGAATTGGGGTCCCCTGGGTAAGCAGGAAGGTAGGGCACATCTTGTCTATGGGGGGCAGGGGTTCAGTTTAGATCAAAGCCTTGTTGATCTAACGGATATCGGTGATCTGGCGGCGGGGGCGACATACGAGGGGGCGAGCTTCCAGGGTGTAGCGGGATCGCTCACGTACATATTTACTTTGACCTCGCCTTTCTCACATAAGGCTGGGGAAAACGCGGGTTTTGCTGTCTCTTTTGCTGGTGACGTTAACGGGGATGGTTTTGACGATATCCTGATCGGAGCCCCTTTGGCGGATGTGGTCGATCCAGACGATCCTATGATGATGCTCAACGGTGCCGGGCGGGTTTATCTTATCTACGGTCGACCGAGAGTCGGTCCTGATCCGTTGCTCGGGATCTACGAGTTGGCAGAGGTAGACGGCGCAGGGGGCAACAATACACTCCCAGGCCGCTCAGCCGTCTTCGAAGGGGCTGCCACAGAAGCCTCCGTCACCAAGCCCTTAGCCGCTTTTGCAGGCAAGACTGCATTAGAAGTGGTTGCGGAAATTAACGGACTCAGCCCCATTCCCACGGATCCCAATTATGTGTCGACCGGCGATTTTGTGGGGGGAAATGTAGCGGGGGTGGGAGATTTCAACGGCGATGGGTTTGACGATTTCCTGATCGGAGGCCTGTTCGCGAACAAGAATCGTGGCTGTGTGGGAGATCCACTACCCTTGGGGTGTGATGGCCCGGAGGATTCAGCCATCCGAATCGGGGAGGCGTACCTGATTTATGGGAAGCCGTTGAGCGACCCCAAGCCGCTGACAGGCAGATTGTTGCTGAGAAATGTTGATGGTGTGAAAGTTGCTGGGCAGGAGGCCGCCCTTCCAGACAGGATCGCCGGAGCGGTGTTCCAGGGTGTCACTAGCTCAAATATTGCTTCGACGGGTACTGTAGATGATCCCGACGATCCTGATCCTTTAGGAAGGATAACAATCTCGAATCCGATTAACGCGGGTGATCGAGTTGGTGAGGCGATGAGCCCGGCTGGAGACTTCAACAAAGATGGCGTGGTCGACCTCCTCCTAGGTGTCCCCTATGCACATGTTCTAGGCGGCGCTTCGATACCAGATAAGCGAGGCCGAAGCTGTCTGGTTTATGGAATCCCGGGAACCCCTGGGAACACTTACCCTATCAGCGGTGCGATTCCCCTGAATACAGTCGGTGACACGGTGAATGGTACACCTGGCAAAGACGGCGTGATTCCTAGTACAACGGGCATCATCTTCTATGGGACAAGCTTTGTTGACCATTCCGGTCGGTCGGTGGCCGACCTCGGTGATGTCAACGGTGACTTGGTCGGGGATATCTTGATTTCAGCAGATTATCGGCTTACCTACTCAAGTAACCCGTTAGTAAATCCAGAAGCGACTGAAGAGTTCCAGCAATGGGGTGAAACCTATTTGATCTACGGCAGGTCACACGATGATCCTGATGGAGCTTTGATGGGCGAGATAGAACTATACGCGATCGGTGACCCAGACCCACTGTCTAGCAATCCCCCGGTGGATCCGAACGGTTTGCCCGTCCCCGACACGATGAGAGTCAAAGGCGCCGTGTTCAAGGGTACACTCAGGCACGACCGTTCCGGCGAAGATGTTTCAAGTGCCGGTGATTTTAACGGCGATGGCCTGACGGACTTTTTAATCGCAGGTCGTTTTGGACTGAGCCTGGACCCCGATACCGGCGCGACCACTCCTAATGCGGGCAAAGCCTATCTGGTCTTTGGCCAATCCGGAGCCAATGAACTTGTGGGTTTCAAGAATCTGGCCGACCTCGACGGCGGGCCGTTGCAGGGTCTCTTTTTCTCGAACCCCAATCCTCAAAGTGCGGACTTCCTCGGATCTGCGCTTAGCTTTATGGATGCGAACGGTGATGAGTTTGCCGATGCGGTAATTTCGGGGCAGATGGATGAAAACCCGGGGGGATTCAATAACCGCGGCGTGACCTATGTCATCTTCGGCCGGCCGAACGGCGACCTTAACGGCGACGGCTTTGTCGGTGTCGATGACCTGAACTTGGTGCTGGGTAACTGGAACCAGAACATCCCGCCCGGCGACCCGAGGGCGGACCCTTCCGGCGACGGGTTCGTCGGGGTCGATGACCTGAACACCGTCCTGGGCAATTGGAATAAGGGCACGCCGCCGGCCTTGCCTTAAGGAGCGAACGCGGTTGTTGACCGCTTGACCGGTCATCACCTGAATCGTTCGGATCCCTAATGTCTATTCAATCCTTCCACCGAACACCGCATAATCAAACAACAGGAGTGCATCATGCACCACATTAAGAATATTCTCGCCGTATCGTTGGTTTGTTTATCCGCCTCCGCCGTGTCGGCGCAGGTGACGTTTAGCTTGACCGCCGTCCCGATCCCTGCGGGGACACAGATCGTGGATGGCCTGATATTGCCGGCCGGCACGCCCGGGCCCGTGCTCGGCACCCTTGATGGGTACGTCTGCCAGGACTTGAGTGTGGATACCGCCAACGATTGGACCGCGGGGGTCTTACTGATCGAGTTGACCGCCGGCTCGATCTATCAAGAGCTTGAAGGCATCGTCCCGGTCGAAGGCGGGGCTAAGTTTTATAATGGTTGGTCGTCTCAGCAGCCCCTGGCCGCCTACATTCCTGTTATGCCTTCGTCTGAGTACGACACCTATGTGCATGGCAACGGGCAGTCGGCCACATTTCATGGCGGTGGGGGTGACATCGGCGGCGATGTACAACAGTTTGATTCGACCGAGATCGATGTCACGTGGAGCGGTCCGAGTTGGGTCAAGGATGATATCGGTACAAGCTTCATCGGCCGGATCACGCTGACCAGCGACGCAGCCGGCACTTGGAAGCTCAAGGTCACGCAGGCGGACGACTACAACAGCATTTATGTCGTCACCGGCACGATCACAAACGGTGTGATGTCATTCGACCCCTGAGTCGGTGTTGGTAAAGAAAAACCCCGGCTTTCGCCGGGGTTGTGTTAGATGACAAAGCGGGAGGGAGCTTTGTCAGTGTAATCACAGGTCGAGCTTGTCGTCGCCGTCATCATCTTGCGAGCGGTCACGCTTACGACCTTCGCCGTCGCCGTCGCGGTGTTTACGGCGTTTGCGGTGTTCGTCTTGCTCGGCTTTACGCTTCTCTCGCCACTCGCGCATCTTCTGGATGTTCTTGTCGAGCTGGGCCTGCTGGTCTTCGGTCAGCAGTTCGCGGACGGCGGCCATCTTTTCTTCGCGGGTGCCTTCGCCCTGCATGGTTTCGCGGATCGAGGCCTTCTGCTCATCGTCGAGTTCGAGGTTGCCGAAGATCCGGCCGGCGTGTCGTCGTCGGCCCTCAGCACCTGGGCCGTGGTGGCCGGGGCCTTTTTCACCGTCGGGTCCGCGGCCATGCCAGCCGTGCGGCGGTCCGGGTGGGCCGTCGCCGCGCTGTTCCTTCCACTGTTCCATGCGCTCGCGCATCTTGGCGACGCGCTCATCGAACGTGGCCTGCTGTTCTTCGTTGAGTACGGCCCGGATCTCGTCATGGGCGGCGTCGGGCTTGGGCGCGGATTCTATCAGGGCTTTGATCTCGTCACGGACGCCCTGAATGCCGTCCTTGTCGTCGGCCTCACGGGCCTCGCGCATCTTCTGACGCAGGGCGTGGAACTCGTCCTTGTGCGCCTCGTGCCAGGCCTTACGCTCGTCGCCGTGCTTGGTCATGATCTCTTTGATCTGAGCCTTCTGATCGTCGGTCAGCTCCAACCCGCCGAACAGCCTCTTGTGCATGGCCTTGCGGTGGTCGCGGCCGGAGCGCTCGCCCTTCTCGCCTCGTTTGCCGCGCTGGCCGTGATCACCATGCTCACCTTGATAACGCTTGCCGTCATGGTCGGCCTTGTGGTCTCGCTGCCGTGCCGGGCGGTCGCCGTCGCTGGCGGCGGGCTGGTCCTGCTCGGCCAGCGCGATCCCGCCTGTCAGCGCCAGAACCGACGCCAGGATCAGGCTCTTACGCATACTGTTCTTGTATCCAAACATAGTTGACGTCCTTTCGGTTGCCGTGGTCTGATGTCTTACGCAGGTACAACGCCCCTCCGGCGGGGCTATTGCATCTCCTGGCCTCCGCGGTGGTCTATCGGCCGGCTTGGCTCTATCATTCGCACAAGCGTAGCGTAAGTGATTTATCGGCCAGCCAACGGAGCAGATGGATGCCAACACAGGACGGACCCCAAGCCGCACAGGCCGCACAACCGGCGCCCCTGCCCGGTGTTAAGCAGATTATCGCCGTGGGGGCAGGCAAGGGTGGGGTGGGCAAGTCCACCGTCTCGGTTAACCTTGCCGTCGGGCTGGCAAGGGCCGGGGCCAAAGTCGGGCTGTTGGACGGCGACATCTACGGCCCGAGCCTGCCGACCATGCTCGGCCTGACCGGTCAACCGGCGCAAGCCCAAGGCAACGTCATTCAGCCGTTTGAAGTCCACGGCATCAGGGCCATGACCCTTGGCGCCCTGGTCGAGGAAGAAAAACCCCTGATCTGGCGCGGCCCGATGGCGCACGGTGCGTTTAAGCAGATCGCCACGCAGACCGGCTGGGGCGAGCTGGATTACCTTATCATCGACCTGCCGCCGGGCACGGGCGACGTGCCGTTGACCATGAGTCAGCTTTTGCAGATGACCGGCGCGGTCGTCGTCTGCACACCGCAGAAGGTCGCCCAGGACGACGCCCGCCGGGCCGTCCGCATGTTCCAGACCCTCGGCGTCGAAGTCCTCGGCGTCGTCGAGAACATGAGCTACTTCATCGGCGACGACGGCAAGGAATACGACATCTTTGGCAAGGGCGGCGCAGAAACCATGGCCGGCCAGATGGACATCCCGTTCCTCGGCACCCTCCCGATCAACACCGTACTGCGCCACAACTGTGACACCGGCGATCCCACCGCCAACTTCACCGGCGGCGACAAGCTCGCCGAAGAGCTCGACGCGCTGACCCAAGCCTTTGTCCGGCGCGTCGAAGACTTCCTCGCCTCCGGCGGTGCGCAGCAGCCGACGATCAGTGTGACGTGACCTAAGCGGTTCTGGCTATGCCACTGGGTTACGGGGAGTGTGACACATCTGCACGCTCGCCTGAATCGACTGGCGGGTGGGTCTTGCCTGACCGCGGCCTTGACGATGCAGGCCGCTGGTCTGCAATATCTGCACCCCCTCGTTTTCAACAGATATAGTGGTCTTCTATTGGGGTGTGCTGTGCGCCGGTAAGGGAAGTCCGGCCACAATGAGGCTACATAAAGGCTGTTTTTTGGCCGGTTGAAGCCATTTCTATCAGGATCGAATCCGCGAACTTAGCAGGAGACAAGCATGCGGACATCCAAGCGGGCGGTTTTGGTTTCTCTGTGGGTGGTTACCGGTTTCGTGGGCTCAACCCAGGCGTCTCTGCACGATAACGGTGACGGCACCGTCACCCAGATCCGTGCCGACGGGTCGCGGCTCATGTGGCTGCAGGACGCCAACTACGCCGATACTTCGGCAGACCCCGCCTACCAGATAGTAAACGAGTATTGCCACACACCGAACCCGGCAACCTGCTTCTCGATCTCTCCGCAGGTCGGGATGACCCACGCCGACGCCTTGACCTGGGCAAGCACGCTGACCGTCGCCGGCCACACGGACTGGCGGATGGCTTCGGCCTTGAACCCCGACGGGTCCGGCCCGTGGCTGGGAGCCGTCGGCCTGGGCGGAACCGGTGAGATGCTCAACCTCTCATCGACCGAAGGTGTCTGGCGTGATGCCCCAGGCCCTTTTGCCAACGTCAATCTCAGCTACTGGACCGGCAGCTCTGGGATCGACATCGATGACGGGATCTGGGATTTCCTTACCGGCGCCGGTGCTCAAGCCGTCCTGCAATCAAAGCAAGTCGTGGTGGGGCCTGAAATCTGGGTGTTCAGGCGGTTCGCAGGCTGGGCCGTGCGCGACATGTCGCCGCTTGCCGCTGGCGACGTTAACGCCGACGGGTTCGTTGGGATCGAGGACCTTAACACCGTCTTGGGCGCGTGGAATCAGAACGTCACCGCCGGCGATTGGTTGGCGGGTGACCCATCAGGTGATGGCTTCGTCGGGATCGAAGATCTGAACACGGTCCTTGGCAACTGGAACGCAGGCGCACCGCCCGTCGAGTTGTCTTACATCCCCGAGCCGACCACTGTGACCCTGTTGGGCCTGATGGCGCTGTCGGGCGCAGGACGTACGCGGCGCGGCGAAGATAAAACCTCCTCCTCCTCCTCCTAACTAACCCGACCTGTTGGTATCATATCTTGACCACGTTATGACAGGTCAAGGCCGGGGATGGGGTGGTGCATATGGAGATAGGTCACCCGGTGCGAAGCTTTATCAGCGGCATGTCGGCTGTTGGCTTGTGCTCGCTCGTGCTTGCCGCGGTGGCGCAACCTGCATGGAGTCTCGTGATTCACGATGACTTTTCCACCGGGTCGCACGGCTGGACCGGGGGGTTCGCCGACTACCCCGTGGGCGATGACAGCTTCTACGACCTCCAGTGGGATTGGCGCATCGGTCCGCCGCCAAACCCCGATCCGCAGCTGTACATCACCGGCAACAACCACTCCGACGATCTGTTCATGTATTTCACGAAGCCCGTGACCGGGCTTGCGCCTGACACGACCTATGCGATCGACTTTCAGATCACGTTCTGGTCGATGTACCCGACGGACAGCGTCGGTATCGGCGGCAGCCCCGGCTCGGGCGTCACCCTCAAGGCCGGAGCCGTCCCCTTCGAACCCGACCGCATCGCCGAAGAATTCGGGTGGCGGATGAACCTCGATAAGGGCAACCAGGCCGTCGGCGGCGAGGACGCGATCGTCCTGGGCCACATCGGCACCGAACTGGAGACGTTCACCTGGACGCAGATCACGCGGGCCAGCGACGGGCAGTTGTTCCAGGCCGACACCGATGCGGCAGGTACGCTCTGGCTGCTGTTCGGAACCGATTCGGGCTTCGAGGGCATCACCGATCTCTACTACTCAACCTTCGACGCCACGCTCACGCCGATCACGCCATTGCCCGGCGACCTCGACGGCAACGGGTTCGTCGGGATCGAAGACCTGAACATCGTCCTGGGTAGTTGGAACCAGACCGTCCCGCCCGGTGACCCGTTGGCTGACCCATCAGGTGATGGCTTCGTCGGGATCGAAGATCTGAATACCGTCCTTGGCAACTGGAACGCAGGCGCTCCGCCGCCTGGCAACGCCATACCCGAGCCTGCTTCGGCGCTTGCCCTGCTTTGCGGGGTCTGCCTGGCGCTGATGATGTCGCGCCCATCGGGCGGTCACGCCCAGTTCATCCGTGTGTCGTGACCGGCTTCACCGCACAGCCGCAAGACGCGCCGCTTGCGCGGTTCCACGGCATCTTCGACAGCATCAGGCCCATCCCGCACCAGTCGGTGAGCCCGGCGAAGGTCAGGCCCGCGCCGATGAAGCCCGGCAGGACCAGGAACCACGGGCTGACCGCCCATGCCAGAAGCACGCCGATCAACACCATCGACCCCGCGCCGATCCGTACCTGACGCTCCAATGAAATGACCCGTTTGCCCCGGCTGATCGTCACACCCGCCTGCTCGCACGCCGGGGTCCCGCCCTCAACGCTGACACTCACCACGCCCGCATCGTTTAGCAAACCGCAGGCCTTGGCCGACCGGGACCCGCTCTGGCACACCACATACAACACATGTACGCGGTGCAGCGCAGGGTCATCCGATCCGCTGTACTCTTCGGCGACTTTCTTGGGGTTCAGCGTGTCCAGCGGCACGTTACGCGCCGCGGTGATGTGGGCGCTTTCATATTCGCCGGGGGTCCGCACGTCGATCAGGTCGACCGGCTGATCGCTCTCGATCAACAGTTTCAATTCGGCGGCCGAGATGGTCTGATGGGTCTTACTCATGAATGGGTCTCTCCAGCTTGAAGTCTTTTATTCGCCAGCGCGTGCGTCCTCATCTTCACGCCGCCGATGAGGTTCGAGACGTTCTCAAACCCACGCTGGCTAAGTATCCGTGCGGCGACATACCCCCGCAGCCCCAACTGGCACACCGTCACCGTCGGGCACGCCGGGTCCAGTTCATCCACCCGCTGTCTTAACTCATCAATCGGGATGTGGATCACCCCGACGGCATCTAGGATCGGCGCGTTGTCGACCTCGGCCGACGTCCGCACATCGACGACCTGTACGCCGGATAAATCAGCATCCGGGTCAAGCGTCTTGACGTGACCGTCCAGCTCGTTGCACGCGGCGAAGGCGGCCTGATGCACCGGGTCCTTGGCCGAACCGAACGGCGGTGCGTAGGCCAGGTCCAGCCCGGCGAGGTCTCTGACCGTCGCGCCGAATCGCATCGCGGTGGCGATCACATCGATCCGCTTGTCCACACCCTCCGCCCCGATCACCTGCCCCCCGAGTACCTTGCCCGAGCTTGGCTGGTAGATAAGCTTGACGATCATCGGCCTGGCGCCTGGGAAATAGCCGGCGTGGTGCTTCGCGACGATCGCAACGCTCTTGGCAGACACCCCAAGCCGCTTAGCGAGTTTGCACGACAGCCCGGTCATCCCCGCGGCGCAGCCGAAGATCCGCGCGATCGCGGTTCCGAACACCGGCGCAGAGGCGTCGGCTTTGCCGGTTGCCGCATGTTCTCCCGCGGTCCGCCCCGCACGATTCGCCGGGCCCGCCAGCGGGATACGCATCGGCTTGCCCGTCGGGCCGAAGGTGTATTCCGCTACGTCGCCCACCGCATAGATATCCGGATCGTCGCTTTGGCCATAGGCGTTTGTCAGGACCCCGCCGGTCTCGCCAAGTGACAGCCCGGCATCGGTCGCCAGCCCGACGTTCGGCCTAGCGCCGACCCCGAGGATGACCAGGTCCGCATCCAGCATCTTGCCGCTTGATAATTCGACCGAAACCGCTTGCCCGTCCCGGACGTCGATCCCCTGGATACCGTCGCCTAAGTGCACGACCACGCCGTGACCTTCCAGCTCCTTCTTAAGCGGGTCCGCCATCTCGGGGTCAAGCGGCGGCAGGACCTGGTCAACCAATTCAACCAGGTCGACCCGGATCTCCGGGAATCCAAACCGGTGTAGCTGCTCGACCATCTCCAGCCCGATGAAGCCGGCTCCGACCACCACCGCGCGGTGGGGCTTGGCCTTCTTAAGATACGTGTGGATGCGGTCGGCGTCCTCAAGATTTCGCAGCGTAAACACGTTATCCGCGTCGGTCCCTTCGATCGTCGGGACGATCGGCGAAGCGCCGGGCGCAAGGATCAGCCTGTCGTAGGGCAGTTCAAAAGCCTCACCATCACGATGATTCAACACCGTGACGACCTTCCGGGGTCGGTCGATTTCTGTGACCTCGTGCCGAGTCCGCACGTCGATGTTGAATCGCTTGGCGAACAGCTCCGGCGTGGCGACCAGCAGCTTCTCCCGCTTGTCGATCTCGCCGCCGAGGTAGTAGGGCAGGCCACAGTTAGCGAATGAGACGTGCCGATCCTTCTCCAGCAGGACGATCTGCGCATCCTCATTCATCCGCCTGGCGCGCGTCGCCGCCGAAGCGCCCCCCGCAACCCCGCCGACGATCACGATGCGTAATGGCTGACTCATGGGAAGCCTCCGTGGGGATTAAGACGCCCCCCGGCCGTGCTTGCGGATGCACTTGATGACGTTCACTGCGTTTGGGTTGTCGACCTTGTAATAGGCGGTCCGCCCCTTGCGCTGCACCGCGAGGATCCCGTGCGCCCGCATGTGACTTAGGTGCTGGCTCGCCGCGTGGGGCGCGATCCCCACCGCCTCGGCCAGTTCTCCGACCGTGTGCCGGCGGGTCATCAACAGCTCGATGAACTGAAGCCGGTGCGGGTGGGATAACACACGCAGCACCCGCGCCGCTTCTTCCAGCGCCTCAGCCGGGATGGGGGGGCTCGCAACAGGTGTCATATATTCAATATATCATGATATTCTGATATGTCAAGGCCGACATCAAAAAAAACCACCCAAGGGGTCCACAACACCCGAATCACGCGCCCATCCACCGCCTGCGGTTTAGCGGCGGATCACAGATCCGCGCGTCGGCGTAGCCGTATTAACGTTGACCTACCCCGTCCCCGCCCCCGCAATCCCCTCCCCGCACTCCGGGCAGGTGGTCGATTGTTTGCTCCCGCGCAGGTCGTAGCCGCAGGCGGCACAGCATCCGGGGGCTGGGTGACTACGAATCCATTTGACGGCGACAAGAGTAGGCCATATAGCAAGGGCGACCAGGAGAATCCATAGTGGAAACTCGATCATCGGCATGCCTGCTTGGTTGCCAAAGCCGAATCGCCCCCACTTCATATGTGACACATTGATAGATGTAAAGATAGAGTCGCCGAAGTAATCGTAGGTGAATCCAGGGTAAATTGGTGTTGCACCAACATAGTAAAGGCGAGTTGTACTGTCCACCACATCGATAGCGAACCATCGACTTGGCAGCAAAGGAAACTCGATTGCGTAGATCACGCCCGTTGAGGTGATCCACAGAAATCCTACCGCGACCATTAGCGCCGTCACTGTCGCCAGCGACACCCGATACACCCGCCCCCGTCTTTTCCGCACCGCTTTCATATCACCTCCCCGCACTCGCTGCACTCGGGCTTGGACAGGCCCTTGAGGATGTAGCCGCAGCGGCGGCAGCGCGTTTCTCCATCGTCTCTTGGTGTCAGAATAAATGAGTAGACAAGGACAGTTACAACACAACCAAACATGCCCATAGGAATCCAGAAAACAAACGTTCGATAGAGATACACACGCCAGAAATCGGCTGGCAAAGGCATGGGGGAGTACGTTCGGTATATTGAAGCGTAAGAATATATTGAATAGACAATCGCATAAGCCAATACGCCGGATAAGACCGCAATTGTAAACCTCTTAACTTCTCGTTTTGTGATTCGCATGACGTGTCACCTGTCAACACCCGGCCAATCGCCGCTAGCACCTGGCCACTACCAGCCACGCGGGGAACACCCCGCAGTCGGTTCATCATGCGGCGGGCGGGTTGGGTCGTCAATATTTAGATGTTTGGGACGTGTCGCTCGGTTCCGTCATTGTGGTTGAGGCGTGGCCCAGGTGTTTACGGGGGCGGCGATCGTCGCCCTGGCTCGCATGTGACCCCGGGGAGATGCAACCTGCGCCCAAACGTCTATAATGCCCCGCGACACGCCGGCCGCGTGCCCGAGTGGACCAAGGGGACGGATTGCAAATCCGTTTGCGTAAGCAGTCGTGGGTTCGAATCCCACCGCGGCCTTTCTTGCATCTCAGCGCGTCGTCAGCACGGCGATGCCGGCGACGGTCAGGAGCGTACCCAGGACAAGCCTTGGCGACAGGGGCTCGCCGCCGATGATGACAGCGGCCAGCGCGCCGAACATTGGGGCGGTGAAGGCGATCGGCATGACCTGGCTCAGCGGCGCGCCCTTGAGCGCGGCGTAGAAGCACAGCATCCCGACAGACCCGGCGACCAGCCCGCCGCCGATCACCAGGTGCAGTAGCGCCGGGGCGCCGGCGTGGGCCAGGCTCTTTAGCTGAGGCGCGGCGATCAGGCCCAGCACGATCAGCGCGACAAAGGTGCGCAGGCTGATCCCGACCTGAGGCGACAGGCCGCCAAGGTGCAGGCCTTTCTTTTCGAAGTAGCCCCCGACGCCCCACGCGACGGCGGTCATCAATGCGAGCAGTTGCGGATTCATACGGCCTCCTTGGGGGGTGTTGACGGGGTAGTCTACCCAAGAAAAAGCCCACGCAACGGTTGTGCGTGGGCGGGTGGGCTTGAGTGACGCCGCGGCGCTATTGCCGGGAGATTACTTGATAAACAGCATCTCCTGGTACGTCGGCAGGGGCCAGAGGTCGTCGGCGACGTAGCCTTCCAACGCATCGGCAACGCTACGGACAGCCAGCATCGCAGGAAGGGTCACGTCGCATGCGTGGCGTGCCTCGGCCTTGAGGTTCTTGGCGTGGTGGTTCATCGCATCTTCCAACCCATTGATCGCGTCCTGCAGGGCTTTGACCAGCAAGGTGATCTTGTCGAGGGTCTTGGCGTCGAAGTCGTAGCCGTTGGCCTTGAGATTGGTACAGGTCGTGGCCAACTCGTTCTGGTAGCGGACGGCGGCGGGGAAGATGCGCGTCCTGGACATACGGATGGTGAGGATGGCCTCGACGTTGACCGTGGCGCAGTACTGCTCGGTGTAAGTGTCCTGGCGGCTTTGCAGTTCGCGTTTCGAGAGGACGCCGTGCTTCTTGAACGCCGCCACGACATCGGGCGAAGTGATGGCGGGCAAGGCGTCGGGTGTCGTGCGGTTGTTGGACAGGCCGCGCTTCTTGGCCTCCTTGTGCCATTCGTTGGCGTAGTTGTCGCCGTTGAAGATGATCGCCCCGTGCTCTTTGATGATCTTCTGGACGAGTTTCTGGACGGCGCCGTTGAGCTTGCGGGGGTCGCCCTTGGTGGCGTTTTCCAACTCGGTGGCGGCGAAGTCCAGGCTGTCGGCGATGATGGTGTTTAGCGCAACCAGCGGCCCGGCGATTGACTGGGCCGAACCCAGGGCGCGGAACTCGAACTTGTTCCCGGTGAACGCGAACGGGCTGGTGCGGTTGCGGTCCCCGGCGTCGCGTGGCAACGGCGGGAGCGTGTCCACACCGATGTGCATCGTCCCGCCCTTCTTGCTGCGCTTGGCGGAACCGCCCTTGGCGATCTGCTCGAAGACGTCGGTAAGCTGATCGCCTAAGAAGATCGAGATGATCGCCGGCGGCGCTTCGTTGGCGCCCAGGCGGTGGTCGTTGCCGGCGTGAGCAATCACCGCACGCATCAGGTGGTTGAACTTGTGCACCGCGCGGATCACCGCTGAGCAAAACACCAGGAACTGCGCGTTATCGTGCGGGGTCTCGCCGGGCTCGAGCAGGTTGCCAAGCGAGGCGTTACCCAGCGACCAGTTCAGGTGCTTGCCCGACCCGTTGACGCCGGCGAAAGGCTTCTCGTGGAGCAGGCACTCCATGCCGTACTTCTGCGCCACCCGCTTGAGGGTGATCATGGTCAACTGCTGGTGGTCGGTGGCGACATTGGCGTTTTCATAGACCGGCGCGATCTCGTACTGGCCGGGCGCGACCTCGTTGTGCCGGGTCTTGACCGGGACGCCGAGCTTGTACAGCTCGTGTTCGGTCTCGAGCATGCAGGCGAGGACGCGCTCGGGGATCGCGCCGAAGTAGTGGTCGTCCATCTCCTGACCCTTGGGCGGGGGCGCGCCGAAGAGCGTCCGCCCCGCGGTGATCAGGTCGGCTCGGGCGAAGTAGAAGTTGCGGTCGATCAGGAAGTATTCCTGCTCGGGCCCGGCGGTCGCCGAGACACGCGGCGCGTTGTCGTGCCCGAACAGCTTGAGGATCCGCTGCGCCTGGGTGTTCAGCGCCTGCATCGACCGGAGCACGGGCGTCTTCTTGTCCAGCGCTTCGCCGGTCCAGGAGACAAACGCGGTGGGGATGCACAGCGTCGTGCCGTTGGGGTTTTCCAGGATGTACGCCGGGCTGGTAACGTCCCATGCGGTGTAGCCGCGCGCCTCGAAGGTGGCGCGGATCCCGCCGGAGGGGAAGCTGGAAGCGTCGGGCTCGCCCTGGATCAGTTGCTTGCCGGTGAACTCGGTGATCGCGCCGCCCTGGCCGTCGGGGCTGAGGAACGAGTCGTGCTTCTCGGCGGTCAGGCCCGTCAGGGGGTAGAAGACGTGGGCGTAGTGGGTTGCGCCCTTGTCGATCGCCCAGTCGCGCATGGCGGCGGCGACGACGTCGGCGATCGACTCGTCCAGCTTCTTGCCTTGATCGAGAGACTTGATCAGCTTCTTGTAAACATCCTTGGGCAGCCGTTCGCGCATGGCCCAGCCGCCAAAGACATTGACGCCGAAAAGCTTGCGAGAGGGCGTCTCCGCGAAGTTCAATGGTTCGGAAATCGGCTTGTAGTTCGTAACCGCCGTGACCGCTCGTGTCCGTGATGTGCTGCCGCTCATAGGCCAACCGTCCTGTTCCTGAATAGTCCTCGAGACCCGTTTCGTGTCAGACGCCGATCAGAAACAGGCTTTGGGTGCCCGAAAGGATAATCGCGATAGCCGCCCGGCACACACCACTTGCCCTATTTCCGAATTGAAGCCGACATGGTAGCAAATGACTCATTATATCGCAAGTTAAGGATGGAGCGCGCATAAATTGAGCATGGGGTCCACAGATCGCTCATTGATGTCGCATTTTAGCAAGGAATCAGGACAAGGGCATAAACGAAACCCTATAAAGGAAGGGTATATTCACGTGAATACAATCAGTAACATGAATTTAAATAGATAGTTATAGCAATTCACAACCTTGCTGCGCACTTAAGCCAGTCCTTATGCACCTCCATGCAGAGCTATGCCTCGCAAGACCACCCCAAATTGGCTCTATAGCACGCTTCAGTCTTTCCCGAACGCTTCCAGGCCGCCCAAGTATTGAATCAGGACTCGGCCTCAGCCAAATCGTTCGTCTTTAGGCTACATACGATCTTCCTGTCACCCATCCAGCTTCCTCCATTTCAATCCCCACGAGTCTCCAGCAGTAGCGGCAGCCACGGGATCAGCGGGACCGGGTCGGGCCCTTGTGCTGAGTTCCACCATCTAGCCGGGGCGGTGCGCTACCAAGTCCCCCCCGGAAGGTGTTCGAAGTTTCATCCGAACATCTTCGGTTGACCGCCGGCGGCGCATCCAGTGAAACCTGACGCACTTCCGGCGGGGGTGGGGGGCAGCCCGTGAGTCCCGGTCCTTTTAATCAGCGGATACTCATGGAAGCCGACCAGCCGCCATCGTGAGGTTGTCGGCAGACGCGATCAAAAAACATCGCGCCTCCATACTTGGATGGAAAGACGGGTTTGTGCGCACAGACCCGTCGCGGCGAGGTGCTTCAGTAGCGCGTAAGTGTTGGCGACAAAGCGAAATGAAAATATTAGACCGGCGTCTACGATTTTGCGTCAGACAGGACCGATCCGTGCGCACACAAGCGTCTGGGTGTGAACCACGAAGGCGCGAAGACGAACGCGAAGAGCGCGAAGCAGAATGCGTTGCAGGCAGCATGCGCAGGGCCGGTTGGGTGGGGCAATGAATGATCCCCACGAAACGCCGGGACTTGTCGCGGCATCCTCCCCCGGGGTCGGCAGGCGGGATGAACCACCATGACCCGTGGTCGCCAAACAGACTCGCAGCGGTATCACAGAGCCCGCCAAGGCGCGGAGACACAGGGGAATTGTGAACGGGATTGATGCCTTACACTGGCCCCGGTGGCTATTGGGGTGCGCCGCGGTTGACGGGCGGGGCTCAGCGCGGAGAATGATTGCCTGAAGACCCGTCTGCCCGTGTTCACGATACGCAATTCTCTTTGGAGACCTCATGACAGACGCGAAGCCCGCCGTTGAGCCCGCCCGCGAGCGGTTGCTGTCGCTGGACACGCTGCGCGGGTTCGACATGTTCTGGATCATCGGGGGGGACCGGTTGTTCATCGCGCTTGCGGCGGCGACGGGCTGGGGGTGGGCGAGCTGGTGGGGCGTGCAGTTGACACACGTCAAGTGGGAAGGCCTGCGTGCGTACGACCTGATCTTCCCGCTGTTCATGTTCATCTCGGGTGTGGCGATCCCGTACGCGTTTGGCGGCCGGCTCGAGCGGGGGGCGACGCGCGGGGACCTGGTAAAGAAAGTCTTCTGGCGCGCAGGCGTGCTGATCCTGCTGGGGCTGGTGTGCAACCGGATCCTTGATTTTGAGTTTTCAAGACAGCGGTACGCCAGCGTGCTGGGGCAGATCGGGTTGGCGTATCTGTTCGCCTCGTTGATCGTGCTGTTCACCAAACAGTTTGGCGCGCGGGTTATCTGGCTTGTCGGGATTCTGGCGGGTGTCGCCGCGGTTCAGTTGCTTGTGCCGGTCCCGGAGATCGGCGCGGGTGTGCTTACGCCGGAGGGGTGTATTAATGGATACATCGACCGGATGCTGATGCCCGGCAGGCTGTACGGCGGTTCGTTCGACCCCGAGGGGCTCTTGTGCATCGTCTCGGCGTCCGGGATCACGCTATTGGGCGCACTGGCCGGCTCGGTGCTGCGCGACGGGCGGTTTACAGGCGTGGGCAAAACATTGATGCTTTCGGGCGCGGGATTGGCGCTGTTGTTGGTCGGGCTATTGATCGAGCCGTGGTACCCGCCGATCAAGGCGGCGTGGACGACGACGTTTAACCTTCAGGCCGGGGGCATCTGCCTGATGCTGTTGGCGATATTTTACCTGGTGATCGATGTCTGGAAGCTGAATCGTTGGACGTTCTTCTTCCGTGTCATCGGCCTCAACGCGATCACGATCTTCATGGCGGTGCGGATGATCAACTTCAGCTCGACCTCGAAGTTCTTCCTCACCGGCGCGGCGTCATTGAGCGAAACCTACGGCCCGATCATCCTGATCATCGGAGCGATCGCGGTGAAGTGGCTGTTCCTCCTGTACCTGTACCGTAAGAAGATCTTCCTGCGTGTGTGAGGCTTGCGGCGGGTTGACGGGCCGGGGCAATCAGGGATTTTCCTTGTCAGGGCGGGGCCGGGGCGGGTATGATGGTCCGGTTGGAATTTGTTGCGCGCTGCGCCGGAGGGGCGGGGGAAAAGGTGCGGCTGCGGAGGGCGGATTACATTTCAAAATGAGGGAGGGATGAGATGGCCAAGGAGAACTTTCAGCGCACCAAGCCGCATGTGAATATCGGCACGGTGTCGCAGATCGTCACGGATACGTCCGGTCAGTTGACAATGACCGGCAACGGTTCACAGACGGAGGGGAACCCCGCGCCCAGCACACAGCTGTTTTTCAGCGCGCCCGGGTCGGGCAGCCCGCAGAGTTTTGTGGTGGCGTACCCCTTTGATACGGACTTTGTGTTTGACCCGGTGGGCCGGGGTCGGCTTGAGTCGATGGACTTCTTTATCGATGTGCTGCCGACGGAGATTACCGGGACCGCTAACATCGAGGTGACGCTGGCGATCCTGCAGGACGAGGTCTACCTTGCGAGCAACTCGGGTGGGTCTGTTTCTCAAGGCGCAGGCTGGCTGACGATCGGAGACGCCCACCTGCTTGCTCAGGACTTCTTCGAGGCCGACGGCGGCGTTGGTCAGCCGGACTTTGGCCGGACCTTCCAGTTCGGGTATGCGTTCATGGGCGACTACCAGTCGCAGGGCCTCAGCGTTGAGTTGGGCGTCGACAACATGAACGTCGGGATCACCACCGTCCCCGAGCCGATGTCGCTCGCGGTGGTGCTGCTGCTATGCGGCGGCGCGATCCTGTGCCGGCGTGGCCTGATCCCAACGATGCGGTAGGGGCGCCCCCGGAGTGGGGTTGTGCGGAAGATTTGGCTGCGAATAAACGCCGATGAACGCGAATAAATGTGGATAAGCGAGGCTAGGACTTGGGGTTCCCGGTGCCGTCGTCTTTTTGGCGTTTATCCGCGATTATCCGTGTTTATTTGCGGCTAACTCCGCCGGCCGCCCGGCGGGTATAATCCTGGCCATGTTCCGGATGCCAGTTACATTTCAGACTAAAACCACACGAGCAATCGGAGCACCGGTTGATTCGACGCCCGACCCCTTATCCGTTCCCGACTCCCGAGACCTAATCCGAGTGTGCTATCACAGTGTTTATGTGCGGCAAGACTTAGGCGCCATCTATCGACGGGGAAAAACATGCGTCTAGTTAAAATAAAAGTACATAACTTTAGGGCCTACACTGATGAGGTCGAGATACCCATTGAAGATCTGACGGTGATCATCGGACAGAACGATGCTGGCAAGTCATCAATCCTCGATGCCTTAAACATATTTTTCAATGAGCCCAAAGGGCTGCCAGATGTGGATGACTTTAATGTGGTTTCGAGTTCTGACACGCTATCGATCACCTGTGCATTCGACGACCTCCCTGATAATGTAGTGATCGACGAAGCCACGCCAACCACGCTTGCAGATGAATTCATGCTCAACTGTGACGGTCTGCTGGAAATCAAGAAGGTATATCCCAAGAGCGGCAAGACCAAGGTCTTTGCGGTTGCCCGCCATCCACATAATAATACGTGCAGTGATCTCTTGTCCCTTACTAATGCAAAACTAAAGGACGCAGCCAAAAGACTAAGCGTAAATCTGACGGATGTTGATCAGAGAGTGAACACACAGCTTCGCAGAGCGATCTGGACTGCGTGCACAGATCTGCAACTCGGTGGCTCAGAGATAGAACTTGCGAAGGAGTCGGCTAAGGCAGTCTGGGAGAAACTCAAGTCTCAGATGCCCGTCTATGCCCTATTCAAATCGGACCGGCCAAGCACAGACCAGGATGCCGAAGCACAGGATCCCATGAAGGTGGCAATCAAGGAGGCCATCGCTGCTCAGGAGAAGGAACTCGAAGAGGTCCGGATTAAGGTCGAGAACCAAGTCCAAGACATAGCCAACAAAACCGTCGAAAAGATCATGGAGATGGCTCCGGACTTAGCCAAGGAACTCAATCCAAGGGTTGAAACGAAAAAATGGGAAACTCTGTTTAACGTGAGCCTCACTGGTGACGAGGACATACCGATCAACAAACGCGGCAGTGGAACAAGGCGGTTGGTATTACTTAATTTCTTCCGAGCCAAAGCCGAGCAAGACTCCGGCAGTAAGGGTACTGGTATCATCTACGCGATCGAAGAGCCAGAAACCAGCCAGCACCCCAACAATCAAAAGATGCTTGTTGAGGCGTTCGAAGAGTTGGTGGCTGAGGGGACATGCCAAGTATTGCTAACCACTCATACGCCGGTACTTGCAAGGCGGTTCAGTCGTGAGCGTCTTCGAATTGTGGCAAAGAATAACGGCTATGTCACAGTCGTAACGGGCGTCGATGATGCGGCTCTGAATAGCATTGTTAATACACTCGGCATCCTGCCAGACCATGACATCAAGATCTTTGTTGGCGTCGAAGGGAAATACGATATTTGTTTCCTCAAGACGATTTCCAGTATCCTATGCGAAGATGGAGAATCATTGCCAGATCTAAGCAAAGCAGAAGATGAGGGCCAACTAGTCTTTATCCCATGCGGCGGGAGTAACGTAGAACTTTGGGTTGCTCGTCTTAAGAATCTCAATATCCCCGAATTCCATATCTTCGACCGCGACAATCCCCCGGGTATGGACCCACACTACAAGGTGCAGGCCGATCGGATCAATGAACTGCCGAACGCCGAGGCTGTTCACACATCAAAGCGAGAAATGGAAAACTACATTCATCCAGACATCATCGTTGCCAAGGTTCCGGTTTATTCAGGGCCTCAGGCCGTTGGCGAGGCCCACGATCACGTCGATGTTCCTCAACTCATCGCGCACTCCATAGGCACCAATCAGCGAAGAGCCAAGAGATTGATTAATCAAGAACTTGTTGCAGATATGACAGCGGAATTACTCACTGCGGTAGACCCAGGTGGTGAACTCCGAAACTGGTTGGCTGCCATTGGAGTTAAGCTACAAAATTGAACCAGGATCGGGGGACGGATAATGGGTCGGGTGTTCTCTTGTCCAACCGGGTATCCTGTTGCGTTCTAACAGGGAGCCCGTGTGTACCAAGGTGAGAAGTTTAACAGTATCAGTCACGTCGTCGGGGCGGCGTTGGCGTTGGCGGGGTTGGCGGTGCTGGTGGTGCTGGCGTCGCTGAAGGGGGATCCGTGGAAGATCGTCAGCTTCAGCGTGTACGGGACGACGCTGGTGCTTTTGTATACCTGCTCGGCGCTGTACCACAGCTTCAAGGGCAAGGCCAAGGCGATCTTCCGCAAGCTCGACCACTTCATGATTTATCTATTGATCGCGGGGACGTACACGCCGTTGACGCTGGTGACGCTGCGCAGCGAAAGGCCGGGGTGGGGCTGGTCGATTTTCGGGGTGGTCTGGGGGCTTGCGCTGATCGGGATTGTGCTGGATGCGTTGCCGACGAGGGGCCGACGGGTTTTGCCGGTCGTGATTTACCTGTTGATGGGCTGGCTGATCGTGATTGCGCTAAGGCCGATGTCCCAGGCGCTGCCGGCGTCGGCGTTCGTCTGGCTTGTGCTCGGCGGGCTTGCGTACACGTTCGGGGTGATCTTCTACGCCTTCGACTCGAAGGTCCGGCATTTTCACGGCGTCTGGCACCTGTTCGTCCTGGCGGGGAGCGTCAGCCATTTCCTGACGGTGCTGCTGTACGTGTTGTGATGCGCGGGGAGGGCGGGGGCCCGTTAAGCCGCAAGCGGCTTTGGGGTCGTGTGTGTGATCCGAAACAGATGTAAAAAACAACCCCGCGCGGTGGCGGGGCTGGGGTGGAAGTGGGCGATAAAGGACTCGAACCTTCGACCTCACGGGTGTGATCCGTGCGCTCTAGCCAACTGAGCTAATCGCCCGACGGCTGGCATTATAACGGAAAGGGGGTGTTGTGGGATCCGGGGTTGGCTGGCGGTTCGCGGCGGTGCGGTCTTGGGCTATGAAGCTGTGGACGTTAGCGGATGCGTTCGTAGCGGTGGAACGTGAAGGCGTACTCGTGGCGGTCGTCGGGATCGTGGCGGGTCTGGTCGGTGAGGTTCCAATCGCTATCGTCGAAAGTGGGGAAGTGAGCGTCGCCGTCGGGGCTGGCGTGGACGAGGGTGAGGTAGAGGTTGTCGGCCAGGGGCATGGCGTCCTGGTAGGCCTGTTCGCCACCGCAGATGAAGACCTCGTCGCTGTTGTCGGCTTTGGCGATGGCGTCTGGGATGCTCGCGGCGGTTTCGATGTGGGGGGGATTGTTGTTGGGGGCGGCGGTTCCGGGGGCGGTGTAGTTGGTGTTGCGGGTAAGGATGATGTTGCGTCGGTTGGGCAGGGGCTTGCTGGCGATGGATTCGAAGGTCTTTCGGCCCATGACGACGGTGTGGCCGGTGGTGAGCCGGACGAAGTGCTTCATCTCATCGGGCAGTCGCCAGGGGAGCCGGCCATCTTTACCGATGACGCGGTTCTCAGCCATGGCGGCGACGATGCTGATGGTGGGGCGGTTGGCGGGCATGGGGGTTGGTGATTTCGCTTCGCGGACCTTCGGTTGCTGATTGATGATTGCCGGAGTTTCGAGCTACTGATCCCTGATCCGTGAAACCCGTATCCTGATCTACACCGAGACGGCGGCCTTGATGTGCGGGTGGGGGGCGTAGTTTTGCAGCTCGAAGTCCTCGTAGGAGAAGCCGAAGATGTCATCGACGACGGCGTTGAGCTTCATGGTCGGCATGGGGCGTGGGTCTCGGGAGAGTTGTTCGCGGGCCTGGTCGATGTGGTTGTTGTAAAGGTGTGCGTCGCCGAGTGTGTGGACGAACTCGCCGGGCTTAAGGCCGGTGACCTGCGCGACCATGAGGGTGAGCAGGGCGTAGCTGGCGATATTGAACGGCAGGCCCAAGAAGATATCGGCGCTGCGTTGGTATAGCTGGCATGAGAGCCGGTCGTCGGCGACGTAGAACTGGAACAGCGTGTGGCACGGCGGCAGCGCCATCTTGTCGATCTGCGCGACGTTCCAGGCGCTGACGATCATGCGGCGTGAGTCGGGGTTGTGCTTGATCTGGTCAACGACCTGGCTGATCTGATCGATGTGTCGTCCGCCGGGCGCAGGCCAGTTGCGCCACTGGTAGCCGTAGACCGGCCCCAGTTCGCCGTCGTCGTCGGCCCACTCGTCCCAGATGCTGACGTTGTTTTCGCGGAGGAAGCGTGTGTGGGTTTCGCCGCGGAGAAACCACAGCAGCTCGTAGATGATGGATCGCAGGTGCAGTTTCTTGGTGGTCAGCAGCGGGAACCCGCCGGCGCCGATACCCGGGTCGGTGGATTCATCGAGGTTGAACCGCAACTGGTGGCCGAACACGCTGCGTGTGCCGGTCCCGGTGCGGTCGTCCTTGACGTGGCCGTGGTCCAGGACGTGCTGCATGAGGTCGAGGTACTGTCGCATGGCGGGCATTGTAATCGGGTATCTGGATTCGGGTATCGGGGATCGCAGATCGTCCGGATAAGTCAAAACCGGATGGCCGGCCTGGGTTGCCCGGCGGGGTGTGGCGGGTACACTGTCGGGCTTATGAAGGATCTGAGCCCATTGACCTTCCTGGCCGACACGGACCTGAACCAGTACGCCGCGCTGGGCGTGTTGCTGTTGATGGCGATTACCTTCGGGGTGGCGAACCTGGTGCTGACGACGATCCTGGGGCCCAGCCGCAAGGGCGAGGTGAAGGGGACGGTCTACGAGTCGGGGATGAACCCGATCGGCAGCGCCCGGCGTCGGTTTAATGTGCGGTTCTACGTCGTGGCGATGACGTTCCTCCTGTTCGATGTCGAGATCGTCTTCCTCTACCCCTGGGCGCTGACGTTCCCGAGCCTGGCGGGGGAGCAGGGCGATGCGCTGGCCCCGCTGTTTCTGGCGCGGATGCTCTTCTTTGTCTTGACAACGATCATCGCTTTCATTTACGCCTGGCGCAAAGGCGTGTTCCGTTACGACTGACTGATAACTGTACCCCTCGGCTTCGAAGCAGACGGCGGCTTCGCTGCGCGAACGCCGAGGCGATGGTCGCGGAGTGTCCGATTCGGGCCCAGGCGTACACCTGTCATGGCGCATCGCTGGGCGTCATGCACAGGGTTGCCTAGGCCACCACTCGCAAATTCTCAAATTCAAGGTATCTACCGGGCCTCGCGAAGACGCAAGCGGCTCGTTCACGGCGATCATTCTTTATTTTGAGAGGGCCACAACGTTACTTGCTGTTACATGCGCACGCTTTTTCCTGCGCGTGTCTGCGTGTACCTACCGGGACAGCGCGGTCGGCGCGCGCGAAAAAAAGCCTCGCCGGTGGGGGGGTCCAGGAGGAACGCCGGCGAGGCTAAAGATACGAGTTTATTAACGGGCCAAGTCGTCTTGTTGCTACCCATCCGATCTACTTTTTCTATCGGCAGGTCGGGCCGAATTCATTGTGCGATAAACCGTGCGCAGGATAAAAAGAAAAAAAAGACTTTGATTCATTGAACCGTTGTTGTTTCAGAAGATAGAGTGACACGTTCGCTATGACTCGGCGAAAAACTAAAAAAAAACGCCTACCGGTCACATCGCGCGGGTAACCTGTTCATGCATTACGCTCGATACCGGGAGATGCTTATAGCATTGATAGCAGGGTGGCGCACGAGCGTTTTTTTCACTTTGTTCGTAGCGAGTAGAGCGGCTTTTCGTTGAATCGTAGCCGGGAATGCTCAGCCGCCGTGGCGCATTCCGGGTGTAGCCGTCTAAGCTAAACCTGTTGGCACAACGCCACGAACAGTGAAAACTGATCTGAAAAACCCTTTATCGCAAGGCGTCCGTCGAGGCTTGCGAACCCGCACGCGGTTTTTCGTGGCGATCGCTCTACTCTTAATTTAGATGTGGTCCGCATTCAGTTTGAGTCAGCCCCATCAAGGCTAACCCGCTTCGGCGTTGAAAGGCGGATGGGTATCACGGCCCCGGGTTTGGGGCGTGGGTGTTGTTTGCGGCGGCGCTGGGTTCGCTGCGGATCAGTTCGTACGTCCCGTCAAACCGTTGGGCGATGTCCTTGAGCACGTGGTGGGGGTCCCGGTCGAAGAACTGGATCACGTGGACGTGCTGGACTTGCCCGTCGATCAGGTCGGCGATCTCCAGCAGCGAATCTTTGGCGTCGTCTTCCGTGGCACGCCCACCGATCAGGTTGTCGGAAAACAGCACGATCTCGTCCACGCCGTAGCTTACCGCGAGCTTTAGCGCCTGGATCGGATCGCCCCGGCCCCAGGCTTCGACGTTGTCGTTGGAGGGGGCGATCCACCTGCGGACCTGTCGCTTGGATGGCGGGTCAGCCCACTTCAAACCCACCGGCTGCGCCTCGATCACCCCGTCGGCGCCGAAGAAAATGACCGTAAACGCATCTTCCTCAGGCAGGTCGCCGATCGATTCAACCAGCCGTGACAGCACGCGCGGGAAACTGTCGACCAGTGACCCCGAAGCATCCACCACAAAGGCAACGCGCCTTGCACCGGCGAAGGCCGCTTGGTCTGCCACCCCCTGGCCCGGTTGGTGTTGGGCATCGACCGCGCCGACCAGCCATTCGATCGAGGTGTCCGTATTTGCGTCCTGCGGCGCGTCGGTTGTCGCCTCGGCCTCGGCGTCATCCGTGGTCGGCGTCGGGCTCTCGGACTCAGCCGGGTCTAACGAGGTAGCCGACGGGTCTGCTTGACCGGATACGGCCAGGTCCGTGTCAACGTTAGCGGACGTGGCGTCTTCATCGGGGTCAGCCTGCTTGGCGACGGCATCGTCAGCCGCCGGGGCCTGTCCGGTGTCCGGCGCCGGCAAGTCTGCAAACGGATCGGCAAGGGCGTCTTGCACAGGCTCACCAAACTCGGCCGGGCTCGCTTGGGTGGGCGTCTGCCTCTCCGAGCTGGTATCGGGGAAAGGATGGGTATCCGACGGCATGGGCGCCGGGCGATCGATGGCAGTGACGGGGAGTTGGTCTGCGGTAGTGGGCGGCGTTTGAGAAGGTGAGTCGGCGTCGGCGCGGCTGGCGTACAGGGTCATGGCGTACCACCCGCCGGCGCCCAGCGCCGCGACGGCTACGATCAGGACCACCAAGGCCTTCCATCGTGAACGCTTGTACCCCGCCACCGCCTGTTCCTGCTCATCCGGGGATAGCAGCAACTCGCGTTCGGACGTGTCAAGCTCATCGTCGTCAAGTTCATCGTTGTCATAGTCATCGTCGTCAAGCTCATCGTGATCAGCGATGTCTGATCCATCCCCAGCCACGGGTGCGTTAGACGCGGATAACGCTTCGTCTTCATCCTCATCTTCGACCTCGCCGCCAATCCCGTCTTTAACCCCGATCTCTACTTCGCCCTCAACTTCGTCACCTGCGCTGGCTTCTTCTTCAATTGCTTCTTCTTCTTCTTCTTCTTCTTCTTCTTCTTTTACTTCTTCGCTAACCGCGTCGGGTTGCTGTTCTGCGCCGGCTTCGGGCTGGGCCTGCTCGATGACGGGTTGATCCTCCGCGGGCGGGGCGGCTGCTTCCGTGGGGACGTCCTGGGCGGGCCCTTCGTCCTGGGTCACGTCTGTCGGCGCACCTTGCTGCGCATCCAGGGAATCGCTCTCGTCGGCGTCCTGATCTTTGTCGGCCCAGGTACTTGTCGGTGTAGCAGACTGGAGGATGTCGATGTCGATCAGGCTGTCGGGTTCATCTTCTTCCGCAGGTTCATCGTCTGTCGCCTGGGGTACGGGTTCACCCGGTTCTGCTTGGGCATCTTCCGTTTCGGTGGATTCGTCCTGCCCGTCTTCATGCACGACCTCGGGGGCTGTCGGCTTGTCGGTGTCGACCGTCAGCAGGGCATCAAGCTCGTCATCAAGTTCGTCAACCAACTCAGCCGGGGCATCCGGTGGGACATCTGGGGGGGCGTCCGGGGGCGAGTCATCCAATTCAACGGGGGCCTGATCAACATCCGCTGGCGGCTTGTCTGCTTGTTCGTCGGCGACGGGGGCTTGTTCTGTCGAGGCTTCATCGGCCTGTGGCTGGGAGGAGGCCAGGTCTTCATCGCCCAGGCCCAGCAGGGCGTCGACGTCGATGATCCCGGACGAATCGAGCTCGCCTGCCTTCGGGGCCTCAGCCGTAGGCGGTTGGGACTCGGCCAGCGCTTCTTCTTCCTCTTCTACTGCTGCTTCTGGTTCTGCTTCTTCCGCCGCCTGTTGATCGGGCGGGCCTTCATCCAGGGCGCTGTCGGGTGAGTCGAGAGCGTCCAGCACGGGGGCCGATTCACTTTCGCCCAGCAGGGCATCCAGATCTATCAGGCCGTCATCTTCCTTGGCATCTGCCTTGGCGGCGGGGGCGGCGGCTTGCTCATCCTGGCCGGAAGGCTGGGCCGTATCGGGTTCTTCGTGGTCGGATGCTTCTTCATGTGCGTCGGGTTGATCGGGTGACACCTGTGGCGGCTGAGGTGTAATCGTGGCGGCCGCAGCGGCATCTTTGTCCGCCGTAGGTATATCCTGGCCCAAGTCACCCAGCAGTTCGGGCAGGTCCAGTTCATGGTCGTCCAGCAGGTCCGCCGACAGGCTCTCCGCCAGGTCCACGCCCATCGCCGACAGGTCTTCACTGCCGATGACCGGTTCGGGCTGGGGGGCTTTGGGCTGGGGTTTCGGGGTCGGCAGGCCGGTGATGTTGAGAACACGCAGTTGATGCCGACCGACGACGATCCGGTCGCCGACCTCCAGCTCGGTGATCTGTGAGATCTTCTGGCCGTTGACCCAGGTCCCATTGGTCGAGCCCATGTCCCGGATCAGCCAGGTGCTGCTCTCAAGTAAAATTTCGGCGTGTTGCCTGGAGGTCTGGGCGTCGCTGAGCTTAATCGTGGGCGCTTGACGTCCCAGCAGCTCCGCCTGTTCGCCGGTAAGCTGATACTCTCGGCCCTTCTCCTGGCCGTTTAACAGAATCAGCGTCAACAATGAAAACGGTCCCTTGAGGCGTTAAATGAGCGTTCGGCCCCCACTGGCCACATCATTTAATAGTACCCCAATCTCACGCCCGGGACCAGAATAATGCGGCCGCCAAGTGATTGAGGGGTTATCGGAACCGTCCAGCTGTCATTTGGCTAAAACACGGCCTGGTTGCCACCTCGTGACGACTCGCTAAAATGCCCCCCGCCCTGCCCAAAGCGGCCGGGGACGGCCCCTTCGTCTAGTCTGGTCTAGGACACCAGGTTTTCATCCTGGTAACACGGGTTCAAATCCCGTAGGGGTCACTTTTTCTTTTCTCGGGCCTGGGTTTTTGGCCCGGCCACAAACCCCATCAGCCGGCACTATTGGCCACGCGTCAGGATGAACCGGGCTACAGCCGGCCTTGCTCACGGGCTGCTTTGCGCTCGGCCTTGCCGGCCAGGCGTGTCGCAGCCGCTTCCTTAAGCGCCGCAAGCCGGGCCAACAGGTTCTTCACCGCCTTGATCTTCTCGTCCGGCAGGGGGTCCAGGACTTCCAGGCGTGAGAGCTTGGCGGAAACACGGGCTTCCTCCTCCTCGATCTGCGTGATCTTCTCCGTCAGCTTGGCCATGTTCATCGTGTTGATCTTGGCCAGCGACGGTGAGGGCTCGCCCAAAAGCACCGGGGGCTCTTCCTTGCCGCCGCGTCGGCCCCGACCGCGTGGGGGGCCGCTGGAGCCTCGGGTCGGCCGGTTGGATCGGAAGGGTCGGTTTGAACTGAATCGTCGGTTTTCCATAGCGGGTCGGTCTCAACGGGGGTGTCGGGTACAGGTTCGTCGGTCAGCCCCCAGCGTATTGTGACGGATTAACGGCAAAGGGCAAGCTGTGAAACAACGGCTTCGCCACACATTCTATTTCCGCGATCAATCCTAAATACAGCTGCTGGGTCAGGTAAGGGCATTTATTGGCCTTTTTTGGGCATCTTCTTATGTGCTGAATTGATCTGGCTTTATATATGCCAAAGGGTAGGGGGTAAGCCGAGAAAAAAAGTATGAATTGGTATGAATATTGATTGCCGGCGGTGCCTGATCGTGATAAGGTTCGAATCGTATGGGCATTTCCGGCCTCCCAGTGTTGGCCGGTGGATGTCCGACACGGAGGGGACAGAGGTTTTTGGGCGGGGGTCCCAACAAGTTGAAGTAACGCCGTTGAGAAAGGCGGCGATACGTGGATTCGTCTGCTGCGCCTCGATCGCAGCGGGCGGTTGGACATGCATGTATGCGGTCAGAGGACCGCGTGTTTCAGGGACCCGTACCTCTTTTTTGGAGTGGAGAGAAATGATTCATCACATATGGAAGTTTGTCGTCGTGGCCGTGGGGAGTCTGACAGTCCTTGCCTTGTTGTCCTCGGCCCAGGCGGCGTCGGTCACGGGCGTTCCATCCGCCGACGCCGGGTGGACGCTGGCAGGTCATTCACTTGAGAACGGTGTCCATGTGAAGGGCAGCGCCAATTACGGATTCAATGCCTACCGTTCCGGCTTCACTGTCCAGGCCGGATCAAACCTGGAGATCGTAGACGCGGTCGATCCTGCGCTGGATTGGTTGGTCGGCGACACGGTGTTGGGCGTTGGCGGAGAGTTTGCCTCGATCACCGCCGGTGAAGCGGGTTGGGCTGCGCTCAGTGGGATCGGTGTTAATTCCCTGTTGCCCGCCTCCAGTGGTCCCAAGCTGCAGGCCAAGTTCGGGACCGCTGATGCCACCTGGTTCACCAGCACCGTAGCGCCCGCGAGCGGCAACGGCAACAGCAGCTCCAGCAGCGGCGGCGGCAGGGTACAGGTGCGTACCTCCGGCTTCTTCCAGACCGGCACGCCCACGGTTGGTCAGACCGAGCCCTGGACCTGGGACGGCAACTCCGGCGAACTGCTCGTACTCGATAAGGATGGCCATATCGATTGGGCCGGCGCTTCCTCCCAGCCGAGCAAATACACCGCGCGCATGATCTGGAATTGGGATGCGGTACTGCTACAGGTCTCGAGTTGGCAGTTGTTGCTGAATGTTTCTCTTTTGGACCGACAGGCCCCCGGGGACTTCACCGGCTTGATGCCTTCCATCGGTGATCCGGCCGTTCTCACCGTGCAGAACGGAGCGGGCGCCTTTACAGACGCACTGGTGGACGTCATCCCCGAGCCCGCGAGCCTGGCGCTGCTTGGACTGGGCGCGTTGGTGGTGCTGCGGCGTCGCCCGTAAATAGACCGACCACTTCGGCTACATCACGGGACATTGGCCTGTGATGTGGTCGGGATGGGTGTTGAGGGGCGTGCATAACAGGGGGTATCAGCTTCAGCGTTGAGTCCCATTTTTCAGTATCGGGTCCGGATTATGTAAACGGACCGGGAGACATATCAGCCCCGAGGGGGGCGGAGGGATGCCGGCCCATTCCGGCAGAGAAAGGTTTGGGAGATGATTCGCAATAGTACTCTCGCAGTGGTGTGTGCTTTGGCCATGGGTGTCACCGGCGTCGCGGAGGCGGGTTTCGATTCCTTTGTCATCCGCGAAGCAGGGGGCAACCCGCCCACGATTCAGCCGAACAACGTTTATGTGGCGGGCGCAACCGAGTTTGTTATCAGTGCGGGCGGGATGAAGGCCGCGCTGGGATCCAACGACATCAACGGAATCACCGTCGCCGACATCACACAACTTGGCATCACGCGCCACGACGACACGACCCGCTTCACCGCGGGTTCAGGCCCCGCGGTTGCGCCGTACTTCAACATCTGGGTCACGGACGGCGTCGGCAACTATGCCGTCATCGCTAACGAACCCTCGAACGGCGCTTTCCAGCCGCTGTTCACGACGAACCTGGATGGCAGCAAAACATACGACCTCAGCTATGCCGACTTAGCGGACAAGACGGCCAAGGTCTACGAGACACCTGGCTGGAACACCAACTCGTCCTGGTTGCACACCTTGCTTGGCGCTACCGACCCCCTGACCTTTGCCGATGTCGCGGGGCTTGAGATCGCACCGCCCCCAGTGAGCTACATCCAGGCGGGAAATGGCGTGGGCTCCGGTGCGCCGGATGTGCTTGGCACCGAGGTCGCCTACGGCTTTAACTGGGTCTTTGGCGATACGCTCAGCAATTATGTCTCGGGTGCCGAAGGCTACGTCGTATCCGACTTCGCGGCCGCCCCCGAGCCGGCGAGCCTGGCGCTATTGGGCTTGGGTGGGCTGGCGATGCTTCGGCGTCGGTAAACACGATGAGCTTTGAAGCAAGAGCTCTCTGAGTCATTTGAGCAGCACCGCCTCGTAAGGGCGGTGCTGTCTTGCGCCCATTGCGAGTGATTCACGATCCGGTCCAGGCTTACGATGAAGCCCCCCCGCAGACTTGTGGGAATCACAGCTTCTGTGCTGAATGGAGCCAGCCATATATTGGCATCGGTGGGAATGAGACATGGGAAATAGTGGGAAATAGTATGAATATAAATTGTTTGGGCGGTGAGATGTGTTACAGTGTAAACCGAAAGGGCATTTTCGGCCCCCCAAGTGATGGCCAGTGGATGCTCTGAGACGGAGGGGATACCTGCTTTCCGGCGAGGTCCCGACAAGTTGAAGTATCGCTGTTGAGAAAGGCGGCGATTGTCTGCGCTGTCTGCTGCGATCAGTTCGTGGCAGGCGGTGGATCATTGTGAGCATGCGGCAGTGTGCGCTTGTTTCTGGACTGACAATCTTATTGGAGTGGAGAGACATGATTAAGAGCACACAGGCGTTCGTCGTCGCGGCGGCTGGGAGTCTAACGGTCTTCGCCCTGGCGTCACAGACCCAAGCAGTCACACAGTTCGACCAGAATGTCACACCCGATGTTATTTTCGGTGATGGCAATACCAACGGCAGCTTCACCACCGACCGCGCCAACGGCATCGAACTGGGTTTGCGCGCCAAGCTGCGTCACGATGCGACCGGCCAACCCCAGAACATCTTCAACAGCAACGGCGACGGCACGTACACCTTCCAGGCCGGTGTCGCGCCCACACAGGCTTTCCCTACGGCCGAGTGGTCTTTCGAGTGGTCCATCAACAGCAACTACGATGGCAACGGCGGCAACCTGGATGCGTATACCTACGAAATGGCTTTTGATTCCGATCCCGGTCCGGGCGCCATCTCCTCTACTCTGGATGTGATTAACGGCCTGAACCCCGGTGTTGGGGTGGTGTTGTGGGATCACTCTATCGGTGACAACAGCACGACCGAAGCGACCGACAGCATTGCCGCCGATGTGCCCGGGTATGCAGCGCTTATCTCCAGTAAGAACGTCGCACAGAATTCGTGGAAGCCCCACTGGTTCATTGCCGGCTTCGACCCGAGCGTGAACGGTATTTACGACTTCTACATCAGCGCTTCGGATGGCGTCGGCGAGGTGGCCCGGGCCGAGATACAGGTTATCGTCGTCCCCGAACCCGCGAGCCTGGCGCTGTTGGGCCTGGGCGGGTTGGCGATGCTTCGGCGTCGGCGGTAAGCATGATGATTCCTGAAGTTAAGATTCCTCTGAGTCATTTTAACTAATAGCACCGCCTCACAAAGGCGGTGCTGTCTTGCGCCCATTATTAGTGTTCCGCGATCCGGTCCAGGCTTGACGAATAGATTTGGCAGACCGATCATATTGTTGGGCCGTACCAATCCGCCTTGCCCCATCCGGGAGTATCCGGTGCAGGTCGAAAAAATCCATGACATCCAAAGACACCTGGGAGCCAACGATATGAACGGGCAAGGCGATCCTTCGCGCATGCGAGTAGGCGTTATCAATCTGCGATTCATCCGCTGCCTGGCGTTCCTGGTGATCTCCGGCTCGGTGATCGCCTGCGCGGTGTTGGGCGTGCTGGCGGTCTGGGAATACGTGACGGTGGACATCGCCTGGCGGGCGCTGACGAGCTTGGGCATCATCGCCATCGCCACCGCGATCTTCGTCGCCCTGAACGAAGGCTTCGGCCCCGCGGTGCGGGGGCCTGTTAGTAAGGCTACAAACGAAGGAGCAAAGCCGTGATGGGTGATGAACGAATACGGCGAAAAGAAGACAAGTTGTTGGCGAGATACAGGTCTCACCGAGGTGTCTTTGTGGGGGCGATTTTTTTGTGTTTGGTGTCTCTCTTCAGTTGGTTCGTGATGCGCTCCACGGGCTCGGATGACACACCGGCCTTGGAGACGGCCTCATTCTGCACGGCCGTGTTTTGGGCGGCCATCGCGGTCTACGCGCATTCTCAGCTAAACCATATCGCGACCATTAAACGCTACCGGGCTATGTTGCAAGAGACCTCGGCGCCCCCATCGGAATAAACCTGCACGGCCGACGTATCACACGGGCTTGCGATTCTTCTTTTTCTTGATGACCTTCGTCCCGGGCGTGCCGGGCTTGGGTTTGCGGGGCTTGCCGATTTTTGTGCCAACCGGGCCCAGGTCCGGTGAGGCTTTGAGTTGCTTGATCTTGTCACGCAGATGGGCGGCCTTCTCGAACTCCAAAGCGTTTGCCGCTTCGAGCATCTGCTTTTCAAATTCGTTGATGACTTCTGCCTTGTTGTAGACTTCCTCGCTGTCTTCTGCTTCGCCTGCGAGTGCTTCGCGCGCGGTCTTGCGGGCTCGCAGTTCCAGCTCTAAACCCATCCGGATGGCTTTCTTGACCGTCTCGGGTTCGATGCTGTGCTCGGTGTTGTAGGCGAGCTGTATTTCGCGGCGTCGGTTGGTTTCGTCGATCGCCATCTTCATCGCCGGGCTGACCTGATCGCCGTAGAGGATGACCAGGGCGTTGACGTTGCGTGCCGCCCGGCCGATCTGCTGGATCAGGCTCGTCGTGCTGCGGAGGAACCCGGTCTTGTCCGCGTCCATGATCGCCACCAGCGAGACCTCCGGCAGGTCAAGGCCCTCTCGCAAAAGGTTCACGCCGACCAGCACATCGAACTGGCCCTCGCGCAGCTCACGGAGGATCTGCACCCGGTCGAGTGTCTCGATGTCGCTATGCAGGTACCGGCAGCTAAGCCCCTCGGCCGAGAGGTACGTCGCCAGGTCCTCGGCGAGGCGCTTGGTGAGTGTGGTGACCAGCGTGCGTTCCCCGGCGGCGGCGCGCTCTTTGGCACGCTGAAGCAGGTCGGGGACCTGGCCCTGCGCGGGGACGACTTCGATGACCGGGTCGATCAACCCGGTGGGGCGGATGATCTGCTCGACGAATTCGCCCTGGCACTTTTCGAGTTCGTACTTGCCGGGGGTCGCCGAGACGAACACGGCCTGGGGCCAGAGTTCTTCGATCTCCTCAAACTTTAATGGCCGGTTGTCCATCGCCGACGGCAGGCGGAAGCCGAAGTTGACCAGGGTTTCCTTACGCTTTTGGTCGCCGTGGTACATCGCCCCGATCTGCGGGATGGTGACGTGGCTCTCGTCGACGATCAAAAGCCAATCGTCTTTGGGGAAGTAGTCAAGCAGGCAGTAGGGTCGTGACCCCGGCGCCCGGCCGTCGAAGAATCGCGAGTAATTCTCGACGCCCGAGCAGTAACCGACCTCCTGGATCATCTCCAGGTCGTACTTGGTGCGCGCCAGCAGGCGTTGAGCCTCCAGCAGCTTGCCCTGGCTGCGCAGGTGCATGGCCTGTTTATCGAGTTCCTCCTTGATGCCCTCAACCGCGGCTTCCAGCCGGTCCTCGGGCATGACGTAGTGCACGGCGGGGAAGACCATCAACTCATCTTCATCGGCAAGTAGCTCGCCGGTCAAGGGGTCGATGAATTGCAGCCCCTCGATCTCGTCGCCGAACAGCTCGACCCGGTAAGCGAACTCTTCTGCGGCGGGGTGCAGCTCGATCACATCGCCGCGTACCCGGTAGCTTCCGCGTTTCAACTCGTAATCGCTGCGTGTGTATTGCAGGTCGGCGAGGGTGCGCAGGAAGTCCTGCCGGTCGATCTGTTCGCCCTTGCGCAACGTCAGCACGGCTGCCTTGTATTCGTTGGGTGAGCCCAGCCCGAAGATGGCCGAGACGCTGGCGACGATGATGACGTCCCGCCGGCTGACCAGGTGCGTCGTCGCGGCGAGGCGCAGCCGATCCAGGTCGTCGTTGCGCGAGGCATCCTTCTCGATGTAGATATCCCGCTGGGGGATGTAGGCCTCGGGCTGGTAGTAGTCGTAGTAGCTGACAAAGTAGCTGACCGCGTTATCGGGGAACAGCTCTTTCATTTCTTCGTAGAGCTGAGCGGCGAGGGTTTTATTGTGGCTGATGATGAGCGTCGGCTTGTTGACCCGTGCGATGGTGTTGGCCATCGTGAAGGTCTTGCCCGTGCCGGTCGCGCCCAGGAGGGTCTGGTATTTCGCCCCGGCTTGGATGCCGTCGGTCAGGCGGTCGATCGCCTGGGGCTGATCGCCCATCGGTCGAAAGTCGCTGACGAGTTGGAAAGTCCGCTCGGTCATAGGGTTTGGGGGTGTGTCCGGGAGTATGTCCGGGGGTATTGTAGGGCGGCGCGGGAGTCGCTGGGGGGGCGTAGGTCGTTCCCGGTGGGAGAGGACCGGATCGAATAAAGCGCCGCCCCTGCGGGTTGTCTTATTCGAGGCGGATTGGGGATGATAGGGGTGGGCCAGCCGATGAACCGACGAGGGACTTAAACGACTATGCAGCAGGCGATCGCACATCCCGAAGACCGACCGGCTTCGGCGGGCGCTGCCGACCACTGGCTGGGCCGGGTCCGCCTGGGTTCGATCGTGGCGATTGTGATAGGTGTGTTGCTGATGATGAGCGTTCTGCCGGTAAGTGACGTCATCAACAGCCTGGAGTCCTGGATCGCGGGGCTGGGGCTGTGGGGCCCGGCGGCTTTTGTGCTGATGTATGTCCTGGCGACGGTAGTGATGGTCCCGGGGGCGGCGCTGACGATGGCGGCCGGGGCGATCTTCGGGTTAGTCAAGGGCACGGTTGTCGTCTCGTTGGGGTCGACCTTTGGCGCGGCGCTGGCGTTTGTGATCGGGCGGACCCTGGCGCGCGATCGTATCGCCGGGCTCGTCAGGCAGCACCCGAAGTTCAACGCGATCGACAAGGCGGTTGGCCAGGGCGGGTGGAAGATCGTCGCCATGCTCAGGCTCAGCCCGGTCGTCCCGTTTAACATCCAAAACTATCTCTACGGCCTCACGGCGATCCGTTTCTGGCCGGCGATCCTCGCAAGCTGGGTCGCGATGCTGCCTGGGACATTTTTGTTTGTGTACCTGGGCTACCTGGGGCGGGTCGGTGCAGTGGCCGCGGCCGGCGGCGATGCGCCTGGGAACACCGGCCAGGTGATCCTGATGGGGGTGGGGCTGACGGCGACCGTGGCCGTGACCGTATACATCACACGCCTGGCGACCCGGGCGGTCAGCCAGCACACCCAGCAGGGCGAACAAGCAGACACCTGCAAGGAGAAGCAAGCGATGCATAGTGAATCTCAACACGGCAGGCTCAGACGGCCCAGGACCTTGGCGGCGATCGCGGTGATCGGTTTGTTGGTGCTGGCCGGGGGGGTATACGCACGGCTGAATCCCGAGGGGATCCGTGCCGCGTTGCTGTCGTTCTCCGGGCCGCCCGCCGTCGTGATGACCGAGGCCTACCCGGCAGACGAGCCGGGGATTACCGATGACGACGAGTTGGTGTTCGATCACGCGCCCTTCGATGCGCTACTCAGTAAGCACGTCGACCCCGACGGCTGGGTGGATTACAAAGCGTTGGCCGAGGACCCGGCAGCGTTGGACGCCTACATCGTTTCGCTGGCCGATGCCCCCTTCGACGAGTTGGGGCGCGATGAGAAGCTCGCCTTCCTGATCAACGCCTACAACGCCTTCACCCTCCGGTTGATCCTGGACCACTACCCGGTCAAGAGCATCAAGGACATCTCTTCGGCCAGACGTTGGGAGGCCGTGCGTTGGGCATTGCCCGGCGGAGTGGTCAGCCTAAACCAGATCGAGCACGAGTTGATCCGCCCGCGCTTCGCCGAGCCGCGGATCCACTTCGCCCTGGTCTGCGCCGCGTATAGCTGCCCGAAGCTGCGCAACGAGGCGTACACCGGCGACCGGCTTGAAGATCAGTTGCAAGACCAGACCGACTACACCCACACCCACGACCGCTGGCTCCGTTTCGATCAGGCTGATAACACGGTCTACCTGACGGCGCTTTATAATTGGTACGGAAGCGACTTCGAGACGGTGGCCGACAGCGTGTTGGATTTCGTGGCCGGTCAGGTCCCCGCGTTGCGTGAGGCGATGGCATCGGGGGATGTGCCGAAGGTTCGTTGGCTGGATTACGATTGGAAGCTCAATGATGTGCACAACGCCCCGTGAGCCGACATCGGGGGAATTACCGGGGGAGTTGCCGGGGGCGCCGCAGCTCTCGGTGATCGTGCCGGCGCGCAACGAGGCCGGGGCGATCGGCAAGACGCTTGAAGCGCTCAAGGCCCGCGCCACGGGGTGCCGCCTGGAGTTGATCGTCGCCGATGGCTCCAGCGAAGACGATACACCTGACATCGCCCGGTCGATGGGGGCTACGGTCATCACCAGCGAACCCGGACGCGCCCGGCAGATGAACGCCGGCGCGGCGGCGGCGAGCGGTCAGAGTTTGTTATTCCTGCACGCCGACACGCTGGCTCCGCCTGACTTTCCCGGGCATATCCGCGGCGTACTCGCCCAGCCCGGCGTGGTCGCTGGGGCTTTTCGTCTTTACATCGATGCTGACAACCCGTCGCTTCGGGCCATTGAATGGTGCGTCAATCTCCGCTGCCGATGGCTCTCGCTGCCCTATGGCGACCAGGGCTTATTCATGCGTGCCGACACCTTTCACAAGCTCGGGGGTTATCCGGATCTGCCCGTGATGGAAGACTACGAACTGGTCCGTCGGCTGGGCAAGCTCGGCCAAATCCGGCTGGCGCCGGCGAGCGTGAAGACCTCGGCCAGGCGCTGGCTGCATCAGGGCATCGTCTGTGCGACGATGACCAACCAGGCGTGTATCATCGGATATCACCTGGGCGTGAATCCCAACAGGCTGGCGGCCTGGCGGGATGGACGGTGTAGTCACCGGGCGCATACGGATTGGCAGGACCACGATGAGAATAGCCATCACGGGAGCGGGGGGGCTGATCGGCAGCGCCCTGCGCAAGCGGCTGGTCGGTGAAGGGCACGAGGTCCTGCGCGTCGGCCGATTCAACCAGGCCAACCCGCCGGACGTGCGGTGGTCGGTGCCCCATGGCCAACTCAATGGTTCGGCTCTGGAAGGCTTAGACGCCGTCGTCCACCTGGCCGGCGAGCCGATCGTCGGCAAGTGGACGTTTGATAAGAAGCAGGCCATCCGTGACAGCCGGGTCAACGGGACAAGGCTGCTGTCCGCGACACTGGCGAACCTGTATCACAAACCTCATGTGCTCATCAGCGCCTCGGCGATCGGTTTCTACGGCGACTGTGGCGACGAACGGCTGGACGAGTCCAGTTCGGCGGGCGAAGGTTTTTTGGCGGAGGTTGGGCGGGCATGGGAAGACGCCTCACTGCCGACAGCCAGGGCGGGCATCCGTGTGGTGAATCCGCGTATCGGTGTGGTGCTGGCGCCCGACGGCGGGGCGCTGAAGAAAATGCTCCCCGCATTTCGTGCAGGTCTGGGCGGACCGCTGGGCAACGGTTCGCAATGGATGAGCTGGATCAGCATCGATGACGCGGTGGGCGCGATGCTGCGTCTGATCGACGACGACGCGCTAACGGGCCCGGTCAACCTCGTTTCCCCCCAGCCCGTGACTAACAGACATTTCACACGCACGCTGGCAAGCATACTGCGCCGCCCGGCGGTGTTGCCGATGCCCCGGTTCGCGGCGCGTCTGGCGTTTGGCGAGTTGGCGGACGAGGCACTGTTTGCCAGCCAACGGGTCGAGCCGGGTGTTCTTCAACGTAGCGGGTACGAGTTTGTTCACCCAGGCCTGGAAGCGGCGCTGCGAAACGCGATTCGGCGCTAGGTCAAAGTAGCCCGGTCACTCCGGGAAGCGGAAGTGATCGCCGCCGCTTGCCCGCCGAAGCGACCACAACCCGCCGACCGCGCACACGGCCAGGAAAGGCGCGGCGGTTACGGCCATCACGCCGACCGAAGCGTTTGCTGCGCCAGACAGGTAGACCCCGCCCAGCCCGATCGCCGGGCCGACCACCAACCCCGAGCCGATCATCCCCTCGTGTGCGCCCCCGGCCTCGACCGAGGCGTTCTTGACGACCATCGCGTAGTAAAGCGCCGCGTAATAACTCATCCCGCCGGCGGCCCCGAACAGCACCTCACCCAGCAGGACCCCGGCGAGGTGATCGCTTAGCAGGGTGGTGAGGAACCCGACGGGCAAGAGCAGGACGGCCCAGACAAGCAGCGATCGCCTGCCGTGCCAACCGATGTATCGTTGCATGACCACGAACGTAGCGAACCGGGCGATATCGATCAGCGAGACCATCGCGGTCGCGGGCCCGGGTGAGAAACCCAGGCGTTGCTTGAAGATGTATGGCAGCAGCGGCGCAAGCAGGAACAAGAGCGTAAAGCTGGCGAATAACGACCACCGGCTTGAAATCAGCAAAGAGCGCAGGCGTATCATCTGGCCGTCGGTTGGGCGGTGCGGATGGTCGTGTGGCAGGTGGTTTGGCCGGGCGGGCAGCCGCATGATCAGCAGCAGGACACCGATGTTCAGGATCCCCGGCAGCAGGAACAGGCTGGGCGCCCAGGTTTCGATCAAGACCCCGCCGACCGCGACGGCCGGGATCACCGAAAACGACCACGCGATATTGAATTGCCCGACGGCACCGGCGGCTTTCCTGGGTGTCATCCCGGCGCTGACGTAGCTCTCGACGACGGGCCATTTCGACCCCGACGTAGCGCCCAGCAGGGCGTTGAGGGCAAACAGCACCGCCGCGCCCGGCTCAAGAGAAAGCGACAGGTGCAAGAGTATGTGCGCCAGGATATTTATCATCAGCCACCGCCGCTCACCCAGCGCCTTGGCGGCGCGGTGGCTTGTCAGCGCCCCGGTGATGTAGGACGTGCCGAACAGCAACGCGAGCCAAAGGTTTTGTGACTGCGTGAAACCCAACTGGTCCTCGGCGTAGAACGCGACGCCCCGCTCGACCATCGCCGTGATGAACGCCTCGCAGAAAGTGATAACGATGATGATGCGTAGCAACTGCTTGGGTCCTGCCGTGTGGTATTTAGTTGGGGGTATCCGCGGGCCGGGGGATCGGGTCACACCCGTCGGGACATGCCCCTCTGGATCTCGCGGTCGGCGTCACGCTTTTTCATGTCCTGACGTTTGTCGTAGGACTTCTTGCCCGTGCCCACGCCGATCTCAAGTTTGACCTTGCCGCGGACAAAGAACATCGCCAGGGGCACGAGGGTCGCGCCCTTGGCGGTGGTCTTGTCCAGGATGTGCCGTATCTCACGCTTCTTGGCCAGCAATTTCCTTTGCCGTTTGGGCGCGTGCTGGTTCTCGGGCCCGGCGTGGGTGTAGGGCGAGATCTCGACGTTGTGAAGCCAGATCTCCATCGTCGCCGGCTCGACCATCGCGAAGCCCTCGGCCAAGGAGACCTGCCCGTTGCGGATCGATTTGACCTCGCTGCCCAGCAGCACGATCCCCACCTCGTACTTGTCACTGATGTGATAGTCGTGGAACGCCCGGCGGTTGGCGATCCGCGGGCTGAGGTTCTTAGGTTTGGTGGGCTTGTTCTTCGCCATCGGTGGGGGGATTGTAGCGGGGTTGGGAGTTGGGGTTTAGGGGTTGGGGATTCGGGCTTTGCGGTAGGCGATTCATATCCCATATCGGCTCCCGGGTTTTCTTCCAACCCCCAATCCCTAATCCCCAACCCCTACTTCCCCACGCAGAACGTCGCGAAGACCCGGCCGATGACGTCGTCGGGGGTCAGTTGCCCGCCCAGGCCCGCCAGGTCATCCAGCGCGCCGCGGAGGTGGCAGGCGATCAGTTCCACATCGATAAGTTGCCGGGCGTCTCGCTGGTCAGACAGCAGCGACCGGGCCTGCTTGAGATGAGACCCGGCCGAGTTCAGCGCCGATTCGTGGCGTGGCTGGAGTGTGAGCATGTCGGCGCTGACGTTGACCACCCGCTCGCCGAGGCGCTCAATGATCGCGGTGCGCAACGCATCCAGTCCCTGGCCGGTCGTGGCGCTGACGATCAACGTGCCCGGGTCCGTCGGGTCAACCGATGCGTTGGGCGGCAGATCGGCCTTGGCATGGACCGTCAAGACCGCCGACGCTTGCGGGAGGTCGGCGGCCGGCTGAGGGGCCCTGTGAGTGGTCGGGTCGATCACGCGCAAGACAAGATCGGCCCGGTCGATCGCGCGTCGGGCGGCGGCCTGTATCTGCTTGTCCAGCACCGAGGCCGGGTCGTCCAGCCCGGCGATGTCCACCAGCATCAGTTCGCTTGGCACGCCCTTGCCGCTGCAGATCGTCATCGGTTCGCAAAGCACGTCCCGGGTTGTCCCGGCAATCGGGTGGATCACCGCGCGCTGCCGCTTAAGCAGGGCGTTGAACAGCGTGCTCTTACCAGAACTGGGCGCGCCGACCAGGACGACCCACGGCAGGGCATCGACCTGGGCCCAGGACCGGCTATGGGTCAGCAGATCATCAAGCCGGGCCTGGATCCGGGCGAGGTGTTCGTCTAATTCACCCGGACCGATCGGGACCACATCTTCCTGATCCGTAAAATCGATACCCGCCTCGACCATCGCCAGGTGTGAGCCCAGATCGTCGACCAGTTCACGGGCGAACCGACCGAGTTCGCCGTCGCACAGATGTTTGGCGGCCTTAAGCTGGCTGTCACTGGTGGCGCTGATGGTGGCGGCGACGCCTTCGGCCTGGGTCAGGTCCAGCTTGCCCGCTAAAAATGCGCGGAAGGTGAACTCGCCGGGCTCGGCCAGCCTGGCGCCTGCGTCGAGCATCTGGTGCAGCAGACGGTCCAGCAGCGCCGCGTTGCCGGGGGCCCAAAGCTCAACCACATCCTGCCCGGTGTAGCTGCCGGGCCCTTCGAAGACCGTCATCAGGGCGGGCATCGACGGGGCTTTGAGCTCGACCCTTGTGAGTCTGCGTGCGGGGATCGTTTGAGAGGGCTGCTCGAGCAAGGCCCCCATGATGTGCCTGGCGTCGTCACCACTGACGCGGATCAGCCCGCGGTGAGACCTGCCCGGGGTCGAGCTGACCGCGGCGATGGCGTCACCGCAGCGGTGTGCGTTTAGGTTCATCGTCGTTTGCGTGATTTGCCCGGGCCGCGGCCGTGTTTATCGCGCCCGCCTTGCGGCTTCTGCTTGGTCAGTTGCTGCTGCTTGGCCTCCACGGCTTTGCTGATCCGGTCCACGAACCCGCCGGGCTTGCGCTCCTTGGGCTTGAACAATTCGCCGGAGGCCTCCTGCTCCTTGATGTGCTTGCGGACGAAGTAGCTGTCGACGATGCCCGCCGAGGTCGAGGCGAGGATGTACAGCGTGAGCCCGGACGGCGCGGGGTACAGGAAGATCGGGAAGAGGAAGATGACGAACTTCATCATCTTCTGCTGCTGGGCGGCCTGTTCGTTGGCGGGCGGGGGGGTCGTCAGCTTCTGCTGGAAGTAGAACACGATCGCCATCAGCAGCGGGAGGATGTTGATCGACTGGAAGTGCGGATGGACAAACAGGAGGTTGATCTTGACCGGCTTGTCAAAGAGCTGGATGAAGTTGTCTGGGCTGGAGAGGTCGGCCAGGAACCCCCAGGACCCGCCGGACACCCACTGGAACAAGCCCCAGAACGCCGGCTCATGACGCAGCTCGATGGCGAAGTAGAGCATGGCGTACAGGGCGATCCAGATCGGGGTCTGCAGGAGCATCGGCGCGCAGCCGAGCATGTTCGCCGGGTTGACGCCCTTTTCCTTGTAGAGCTTCATCATCTCGGCGTTGAGCTTCTGCTGGTCGTCCTTGTACTTCTTCTTGACCTTCTCGACCTCGGGCTGGATGGCCTGCATCATCTTGCCCATCTTCATCATGCTGACCTGCGACTTCTTGGTCAGCGGATGGAGGATCAGCCGGACCAGCAGGACGAGGATGATGATGGACACGCCCCAGTCGTGCGTGCCGATCCCGACGCCCCCGAGGGTGAGGATCTGGCCCTCGAAAAGTTTCAGCAACCACAGCAGCCCGTGCGCCAGCCACTGGAACGTGCAGAACGAGCAGGCGCCGCCGAGGCTGTAGATGATGGTCTGGTCCAGATGCAGGACCGAGTAAGGCGGTTGGTTGAACAGCTCGGGTTCGCGCGGGCCGGCGAAGATCCCGATGTCCAGTCTGGCGGGGTTGTCCTCCCCGGGCAGGACGGTCAGGTCACCGGAACCCGCGGTGAGGATCATGACCTTCTGGTCGTCCTTGGGCTCGGCGACCCCGGAGTCAACATAGACCTTCTGGCCGATCCGTGGGAACACCGTCTTTAGCGGCGGCACGTCGGCGGCCTTCTGGAACGCGGTGTCCATCAGCGGGTGGGTCACGACCGCGAAGTACCGATTCAGTGAGGCGAGCCAGACCAGTTCCGCCTGCGTGTTGAGGCCTTGGACAGGCCAGACCTGAGCCTGCTTGGCGCCGACGCTGTTTCTCCGCAGGACCTCGGCGTTCTTGGTGTGGATGCTCTCGCGCGTCGGGTCCCACCAAAGCGCGAAATGCCCGGCCACCACCTGGCGCTTATCCCCCATGTAGCTGGGCTTGTAGCTCAGGTCGCCCTGGAGGTTCTGGTCAAAGCGGACGGTCAGGGGCGTGTCGGTCAGGTTGACCAGTTCCTGCTCGAGCGTCAGGTCGTAGCTGTCGGCCTTGAGGGTGTACCGGCGGACCAGCCGCAGGACCGGCGTCTTGTTTTCGTCTGCCAGGGTCGCGGTGTATTCGACCCAGGAAACCTTGTCGGTCGTGACCACCTCGCCGGCGAGCCAGGCATCGTTGCTTTCAAGCGGGATCCTGACCCCGTTAACCGTGACCGACTTTGCGGCGTAGGCGTATGCTTTGGGTGTCTGCTTGGACCGATCAGCCGGGTCCGGCAGCGTCAACCGGTCGTGGATCAAGTAGTGCTCGGGCTTATCGACCTGGATCAAGTAGTCGGAGAGGGTGATCTTCCAGACGGCAGCGCCCCAGCGGCTTAACACGACGCGCAGCTTGAAAGGCGACGCGGGATCGTCTGAGCCGATCACGGCCGGCCTGGCCTGGTCGGTGAGCACGGCGTGCAGGCCGGGGATTTTTGTATACGGGACCTCGCCGGCTGTCGTCTGGGTGCCGGAATCGCTTGGCGCGTCGGTGACGGTATCCGCGGCAATTGTGATTGCCTCCAAGGACGCGTCTTCGGCGGATTCGATTGATGCAGGGGCCGTGTCCTGTGCCCGGTCAGCAGAGTCTGTGGCTTCTGTGGTTGTGACCGGTGTGGTCTGCTGGCTGGTCGTGGTCTTGGACTGCTTGAGCGTGCCTATGACGACAGCCAGGCCGAGAAGTATCGCCAGGATTGTGACCGCGAATCTCATAGATAACCTCTGGGGAACCGGGCCGGAAAAGTCAGGCAGTATAAGCCCGTCGCAGGGTGTAGGCGAATATGTCCCGTGCGGTGGGGCGTCTCAGAGCTTGCCGATGATGAGGCTGACGTTGTGCCCGCCGAAGCCGAAAGAATTGCTCATCGCGGCGGTGACGTCCGCTTGGCGTGCGGTATTGGGGACGTAGTCCAGGTCGCACTCTTCGTCGGGGTTGTCCAGATTGATGGTGGGGGGGATCACACCGGTCTGGATGGTCTTGGTCGTGATGATGGCCTCGACACCGCCTGAGGCCCCCAGGAGGTGGCCGGTCATGCTCTTGGTCGAGCTGACGGCGAGTTTCTTCACGTCGTCTTTGAACAGCCGCTTGAGCGCGCGTGTTTCGGCGATGTCTCCCAGGCCGGTGCTCGTGCCGTGGGCGTTGACGTATTGGACCTGGTCGACGCCCAGCCCGGCGTCCCGCATCGCAAGCTCCATGGCGTGGGCCGCGCCGCGTCCCTGCTCATCGGGGGCGGTGATGTGCGAGCCGTCGGCGGTCTGACCAAAGCCCAGCACCTCGGCGTAGATACGGGCCCCGCGTGCTTTGGCGTGCTCAAGCTCTTCGAGGATGACGATCCCGGCGCCCTCTGCGAGGACAAAGCCGTCGCGGTCGGCGTCGAAGGGCCGTGAGGCCTTGGTCGGCTCGTCGTTGCGTTTGGATAGGGCCTTTAGGGCGATGAACGCCGAGACGCCCAGGGGGGTGACCGCGGCTTCGGAGCCCCCGGTGACCATGACGTCGGCGACGTTGTGGCGGATGCTCTGGGCGGCCTCGCCGATGGCGTGTGCCGCCGAGGCGCAGGCGGTGGTGATGGCGGAGTTGGGGCCCTTGAGCCCGAACCGGATCGAGACGTTGCCGGCCGCGGCGTTGCACATGAGCTTTGGGATCGTAAACGGGCTCACCCGCTCCGGGCCCTTCTCGATCAGCTTCTTCGAGCCCGTCTCGAACTCTTCGATCCCGCCGATGCCCGTGCCGATGATCGAGCCGCACCGCCAGGGGTCTTCCTTCTCGAAATCAAGCCCGGCGTCGTTGACGGCGTCGACGGTGGCGTTCAGTGCGTAGGAGGTGAACCTGTCCAGCCGCTTGAGTTCGCGTTTTTCGATGTGGGCCGACACCCAATCGGGGGAGACCTCCCCAGCGATCTTGGTCGAGAACTGGCTGCTATCGAAACGTGTGATCGCCCGGATGCCGCTGACCCCGCTGGTCAGAGCCTGCCAGACTTCGTCGACACCGTCCCCATAGCTGGTGACCCAGCCCAATCCTGTAATGACAACACGGCGGTCGCTCATAAGAGGCGGTCTCATGTCCTATCAGATGGCAGGGCGACGTGCAGCTTGCCCAGACGGGCATGTGGATGCCCCGTGCACGTTGGCGTCTGGGAAGGCGTCGGTCACGTCGGGCAGACGCTTACTTGGCGCTTTCCTTGATGATAAACTCGATCGCCTGGCCGACCGTCTGGATCTTCTCGGCGTGCTCGTCGGGGATCGAGGTCTCGAACTCGTCCTCGAACTCCATCACCAGCTCGACGGTGTCGAGGCTGTCGGCGTTGAGGTCGTTGACGAAGTTTGTATCACGGTTGATCTCGCCCTTATCGACGCCCATCTGCTCGGCAACGATCGAGATGACTTTTTCCTGGACTTCCTGTTCATCCATAACTTTAGTCTCCTTGTCGCCGCCCGGGGGGGCACGGCGGTGGGGGCTCTTGGCCGGTTTCTTGATGCTGGACTATATCGTTACCCGGCGGCGGTGCCAAACCGGTCATATTGGGTGTGTAAACCGCGTCAGCACATGGTCATGCCGCCGTCGACGGCCAGGACTTGCCCGGTGACGTATCCGGCGTCCTCGCTGGCGAGGTAGGCCACCGCCGAGGCGATCTCCCCGGGCTGACCGAACCGGGCGAGCGGGATGGCTTTTTGCGCCGCGTCCTTGACCGGCTGGGGCAGGATATCCGTCATATCGGTCTGGATAAACCCGGGTGCGACGACGTTGGCGGTGATGTTCTTCGCGGCCATTTCCTTGCCCAGCGACCGGGTGAACCCCGAAAGGGCGGCCTTGGCGGCCGCGTAATTGGCCTGGCCCGCGTTGCCGACCAGCCCGGAGACTGACCCGATATTGATGACCCGGCCCCACTTGCCACGCATCATCGGACGCAGCGCTGCCCGGCAGGCCACGAACACACCCCGCAGGTTCGTCTGGATCACCTCGTCGAATTCCTCGTCGCTCATCCGCAAGAGCAGGTTGTCCCGGGTGATCCCCGCGTTGTTGATCAGGATGTCAAGCCGGCCGTGCTCGCTGGCGACCGACTCGATCAGCTCGGTGATCGCGGCGGCGTCGCTCATGTCACAGGTCTTGACCGACGCCAGGCCCCCGGCGTCCTGGATCGATTTTGCGACCGCGTCCAGCTTCTCGGCGTTACGCGCTACACACACGACGTGCCGGCCCTGCCCGCCCAACGCCTGGGCGATGGCTTGACCGATCCCCCGGCTGGCGCCGGTGACGATCGCAACACGCTGTTCGGTTTTTTCAGCCATATCTATAATTCCGTGGTGATGATACTTGGCACTGTCGCCGTGCTTGTCAACCCGGGGCCGCGAAGTTCTCGACCTTCGTCTTGCGGTCGATCCGCCTCATCAGCCCGGACAGGACCTTGCCGGGCGCCAACTCGATCAGCCTCGCCTTAGGGTATGTCTCGATCACATGCTGCATCGACTTAGACCACCTCACCGGATGCGTAAGCTGCTCGACCAGCCGCTTCTTGATCGATCCGATGTCATCCCCGTGGGGCTCGGCGGTCACATTGGACATCACCTCGGCGCGGGGGGGTTGCCAGTCAGCTCGGTCCAGCGCCTCGGCAAGACGGTCGGCGGCCGGCTGCATCAACGGCGAATGGAACGCCCCCGCGACGGGGAGCTGGGTCGAGCGCAGGCCCATCTTGTCCGCCACCGCTTCGCCTCGCTCGCAGGCCTTGAGCGATCCGCTGATCACCACCTGCCCCGGGCAGTTGAAGTTGGCCGGGACCAGCACCTCATCGCCCTGGTTTTCAAGGTCGTCAAGCGCTTCTTCGCAAAGCGCCAGCGCCTGGGCCTCGTCCGCGCCGACCAGCGCGACCATGCTCGACTCGGTCAGCTCCGCGGCGTCCTGCATCGCCTGGCCTCTGAGCTTGACCAGTTCCAGACCGGTCAGGAAGTCGAAGGCGCCTGCCAGGTGCAGGGCTGTGAACTCACCGAGGCTCAGCCCGGCGGTGAGTTGGCCATCGTCGACCACGCCGGTCTCGACCAGCGCCCTATGGCAGGCGACCGAGGCCGTGTAGATCGCGACCTGCGCCATGTCCGTGCGGTTTAGCTGGTCTTCCGGGCCCTCGAAGCAGAGCTTGCCCAGGTCGAAGCCCAGGGCATCACCCGCCTGCCGGAAGGTGTCCGCGGCGACAGGGCGGGCATCGTGCCAGGCCTTGGCCATGCCGACATGCTGTGCACCCTGGCCGGGACAAAGCAGGACAGTCGTGTTGGGGTCGTTGCTCATATTAAATGAGGGTAATAGTAGAGGTTGGCCCGGATCGCAAGCGGTGCGGTCATAGCTGCCAGAGGCTGGCACCCCAGGTCAGCCCCCCGCCCTGGGCGACGAAGATCACGTAGTCGCCTTCTTCGAGCCGGCCCTGCTCGGTCAATTCATGCAGGCACAGGCCGATGCTCGCCGCCGAGGTGTTTCCGAACCGGTCGATGTTGATGTAGATCTTGTCGTCCGGGAAGCCCAGCTTCTTCCAGGCGCTGGTGAGCATGCGGATGTTGGACTGATGGGGGATGACCATCTTGATGTCGTCGGGGGCCAGCCCGGTATGCTTCAGTGCGTCCTTGACACAGTCCTGCAGGGCGTGGACCGCGAACTTGTAGACCTCCCGGCCATTCATCTGGAGGGTGTCGTACTTGCCGTTGAATCCCTCGTGACCGCCTTGCGGGATGTCTTGCTCGCTGCGGGGGACGTACAGGGCGTCACCCATCCCGCCGTCGGAGTTGAGCTGTTGGTATAGACACCGCTGGTCGGGGTTGTCCGAGGCGCTGACGACCACGGCCCCGGCGGCATCGCCGAAGAGCACGCAGGTCCGCCGATCGTCCCAGTTGACGATCGTGCTGAGCCGGTCGGCGCCGACAACGGCGATATGTTTGTAAGCGCCGCTCTGGATGAAGTTCGCGGCGATCGAAAGTCCGGCGACCAGCCCGGTGCACGCCAGGTTCAGGTCCATCGCGCCGCAGGGGACGGCCCCGATCTTGTCGACCACCCGGCACGCCGTCGCAGGGCAGATCACGTCCGGTGTCATGGTTGCGCAGACCAGCAGGTCCAGGTCCGTCGGTTTGAGCCCGGCGTTGCTGACGGCGTCGGTGACGGCCTGAGCCGCCAGGTCGCTGGTGAGCTGCTTGTCGTCGCTGAGGTAGCGGGTCACGATCCCGGTGCGCGGGCGGATCCATTCGTCGGAGGTATCAACGAACTTGGCAAGGTCGTCATTGGAAACCTTCCGCGGCGGCACCGCCATGCCCGTGCCGGCGATGCGGATACCCGCGGGGGGGGCATTCTTGGATGTCATACCGTCACCTCGGGGGAGCCCGCGTTGGCCAGCGCCTCGACGATCCCCTCGTTGACCTGGTGCTGGGTGTAGGCGATGGCCGCCTTCACCGCCGCCGTGACCGTCCGGGACTCGCTGGAGCCGTGACAGATCATACATGTCCCGTTCGCGCCAAGCAGCGGCGCCCCGCCGTACTCGTGGTAGTCGTGTTTGGCGTAGATCCGCTTGACGATCGGTTCGAACTTCATCGCCAGCTCCGGGTCGATCTCGAAGATCTCATGCGCGATCGTCTTGAACAGCCCCGCCGCCAGGCCCTCGGCGAGCTTGATCACGACGTTCCCGGTGAACCCCTCCGTGGCGATCACATCGGCCTTGTTGGCAAACAGGTCCCGCCCCTCGACGTACCCGACATAGTTCAACGAGGCGTCGGCCTTCATCAGCTTGTGGGTCTCGCGCGTCAGCGCGTTGCCCTTGCCCTCTTCGCCCCCGATCGACATCAACGCGACGCGGGGGTTTTCCACGCCCATGACCCGGTGGGCGTAGACGCTGGCCATCTGGGCGTATTGGTACAGGTGGGTGGGGCGGGGCTCGGGGTTGGCGCCGACATCGCATAGGACGATCGGGCCGAAGAACGTTGGCACAGGCACCGCGACACCTGGGCGGTGCACGCCCGGCAGACGGCGCATCGCCATCTGGGCGGCCGCGACACAGGCGCCGGTGTTTCCTGCGCTGATAACCACATCGCAGCGCTTGTCCCCGGCCTTCTTGCTGCCCAGCTCGGCCATCCGCACCAGGGAGCTGTCGGGCTTGCTCCGCAGCGCCGAAATCGGCGACTCGCCCATCTCGATGACCTGCGTTGTTTCGACGACCTCGATCCGATCATCGCCGGTTAGCCCGCGCTCGGATAAGTCTTCATGGATAACCTGCCCGTCGCCGACCAGAACGAGCTGGTCGCCGGGCGACAGCAGATCGACCGCGTCCAGAGCGCCGGCCAGGATCGTGTCGGGGGCGTGGTCTCCCCCCATGACATCGATAGCAATGCGCACGGGTTTAGTCTTCCTTGGACAGGCTGAGCTTCAGACCCGGGCGGACGTAGCCGCATTCGTTGCACGCGGTGTGGGGCAGCCGGGCGCTGCCGCAGTTGGGGCAACTGGCGACATGCACGGGCTTAAGCGCGTCGTGTGACCTGCGCTTACGGCCCTGGGTCCTGGTCTGGCGTTGAACGGGTAACATCGCTTGGCATCCTCAGTATGAGTTCTGGACAGTACACCGGCCACATCATCCCGCCGGCCGGCTGTGGGCTTTCTGCCTGGAATCCCGAATCGCGAAGGTTAGTGGTCCCACACGCCCACGTCAAGCAGGGCCGACCGGTCCGGGTGCCGGAGGATTGTCTCCAAGCCTCTATCCCATAAAGACTTGTCGGATCGTAACTGTGGTCCGACGATGGCGGGATCATTGGCTGGCAGAGGGTTGCCAGACTTTGTGGTTATTTCTGGAGCTTGATTAGTGAACAACATGAAAAAGGTTCTTGACATATATATCGCACAACGATATATTGTTGTACGATAGGTACCGAGGAAAGGCGATACAGTCATGTCTGAACGATTTGAACGTGAATTGATGCGGGGCAGCTTAGACCTGATGGTGCTGTCGGTCCTCGCCGACGGATCGAAGTACGGCTACCTGATCCAGAAGCGGGTCCGCGAGGCCAGCGACGGTACGGTGAAACTTCAGGCGGGGACGCTGTATCCACTGTTACACCGTCTGGAAGCGGCCAGCGTGATTAAAAGCAAATGGGATCATAGCACCGGGCGTAAGCGCAAGTGGTACGAGTTGACCGCCGCAGGCCGGCGCAGGATCCGATCCCAGGCCGCGCAGTGGGATCGGTATGTCGCTTGCATCCAACAATTACTGACACCGGCGCTTCAGGCGCTGCCCGCGAAGTAGATAGTACGGTTATAGCCATTCTGGAGGCCAAGCCATGTCAGAACAAGAGTTTGAGGTCTATCTGAAGTTGATCGCCAAGCTGCTTCGGCTTAGCGAGGCGCAACGCGAAGCGATCGCCGACGAGTTGCGGGACCACATGGAGGCCCGGCTCGAAGAGTTGATGGCCCAGGGACTTGACCGGGAGCAGGCGATCCACGCCGCGGTTGAGGAGTTCGGTGATGCCGCCGGGCTCGCGGATCAGTTCTCACGCATCACACGCCAGCACACCCTAAGGAGACGTATCATGAGAACCAGCATCGGAGCACTCGCCGCCGCCTCGTTGATCGCCTTGACGTTCCTCTACATGCTGCCACAGAACCGCCCCGGAGTATCCGGGCCGACCCTGACGCATGCCGAAGATGCGGTCTCAGCGGACAGGCTGCCCGATGCGCCCGTGATCACAGCTGGGGAGCGAGACCCGGCGCGCAAGCAGTTCACTCAGCGGATACCGGTTGCATTCGACGAGAACAGTCTGGAGGACGTCTTTGACTACTTCCGAGACACTACAGGAGTGAATGTGTTCGTGAACTGGTCGGCCCTGGAAGCCGGTGGTGCCGATATCGATACCCTAATCTCGCTGACGCTCAATGACACGCCCGCCGAGACCGCGCTCTCTCTTGTGCTTCAATTGTTAAATCCCAGTGCAAACCATTCAGGGGAGGTGTTTGACTTCGCCGTGATCGATGGCGTGGTCGTGATCTCCAGTAAAGCGGATATCGATGGGCTGCGCGTAGTGCGTATCTACGACTGCATCGACCTTATCGATCGTGTGCGGCAGTCGGCTTCCGCGCAGAGGCAAGACGGTTTCGGGGCTGGGCCGTACGGCGCGGCCGGCGGATACGGTCGCGCGATGGGGGGCGATGGGGGTGAAGGCTCAGGTTATGGGGACGCACGGGGTATGGGTAGGGCCAGTTCAGCCAAGCCGTATACGACTCATGAAGAAGAACTCATGGAATTGATGCGCATCCTTCTTGATGATTTCAACGACGGGTCGGTTTCGTTTTACGACGATATGTTGATCGTCATCGCATCACACAAGACCCACCAGCGTATCCAGGAGACGTTGGTTTTATTGCGCCGGGCGCAGTTATCTCGCCGGTAACCTTTTTCCTCGATAGCGGTCAATGCCCCGGTGCGGCTTCGATCTCGACACCCGGGCCGGCGCCTTCCGGTTCGCGGACGGAGTCGACCAGGTCCTTGATCTTCTGGCTGGGCGGTTTGCACAGCGGGGTCAGGGCGAGGGTGACGGCGAAGTTCAAGAGCATCCCGATCGTGCCGATGCCCTGGGCGTTGATGCCGAAGCACCACTTGGCGCGCAGCCAGTTGGCCGTGCCGTCGAGTGCCTGGACCGGACCCAGGAGGGTGTCGGCGAGCTCCGTTCCGACGATCTTGGTGGCGGTCTGTGTGAAGATGTAGAAGGCGGTGAAGGCGATGCCGACGATCATGCCGGTGACGGCCGGGGCGGTCCCGACGCGCTTGGAGAAGATGCCCAGGACGATCACGGGGAAGAAGCTGGCGGCGGCGAGCCCGAAGGCGAACGCCACGACCTCCCCGACAAAGCCCGGCGGGTTCACGCCGAAGTACCCGGCGACCACGACCGCGAAGCCGATGACCACCCGCCCGACCAGCAGACGCTTTTGCTCGGTCGCCTTGGGGTTGATCACCCGGTAATACAGATCGTGCGCGACACTTGAGGAGATGACCAAGAGCAGCCCGGACGCGGTGGACAGCGCCGCAGCCAGCCCGCCGGCGGCGACCAGAGCGATGATCCAGTCGACCAGCCCCGCCATCTCAGGGGTCGCCAGCACGATGATGTCCTTGTCCGGCTGATGCACCCCGCCCAGGGCCACGAGCTTGTCCCTCGCCGCTTCGCCGCCGTTGGCTATCACCCAGGCGCCCGGGTCTTTCTTGATCGCCTTGGCGGCTTCGGCATCACGGACGCCGTCGACCTTGAACATTTCGTTGATCGCCGTGTCGTTATGCATCTGCACTTTGCCGTCGCCGTTGAAGTCGAACCAGGCGATCAGCCCGGACTTACTCCAACTGTGGTACCAGTCGGGGAGCTGCTCGGCGGTCTTGCCGTTGAGGCCCGCGGTGGTGTCGAGCATGTAATACCGGGCAAACGCCGCCGTCGCCGGGGCGGTCAGGTATAAAAGTGCGATGAAGAACAACGCCCAGAACGCGCTCCAGCGTGCGGCCTTGACGGTCTTGACGGTGTAGAACCGGATGATGACGTGCGGCAGACCCGCCGTCCCCGCCATCAGCGCTAGCGCCACGCAGAACACATTGAGCTTGTCCCACTTGGCCCCGACAAAAGTGTCGGTGTAGCTTGAGAATCCAAAGTCGTGGTTGATCTGGTTGAGCTTGTCCAGCAGGTACGGCCGGGTAGCGTCGATGCTCTCGAGGACCTGGCTTCCCATCCCGACTTGTGGGACCGGCTGGCCGGTGAGCTTGATGCTGATGGCGATCGCCGGGATCAGGAAAGCGGTGATCAGGACCCAGTACTGCGCGACCTGTGTCCAGGTGATCCCCTTCATCCCGCCGAGCGTGGCGTAGATGAAGACGATCAGCATCCCGATCAGCACGCCGAACTCAAGCGGCACCTCCAGGAACCGGCTGAACACCACGCCCACGCCCTTCATCTGACCGGCGACATAGGTAAACGATACGAAGATCGCGCAGACGACCGCGACCAGCCGGGCGGTGTTTGAGTTGTAGCGGTCACCAATGAAGTCCGGAACGGTGAAGTGGCCGAACTTGCGGAGGTACGGCGCCAAGAGCAGGGCCAGCAGCACGTACCCGCCGGTCCAGCCCATCAGGTAGACGCCGCCTGCGTATCCCATCGTCGAGATCAGGCCCGCCATCGAGATGAACGACGCCGCGCTCATCCAGTCCGCGCCGGTCGCCATCCCGTTGGCGATCGCCGGCACGCCCCGGCCCGCAACATAAAAACCCTTGGTGTCCTTCACCCGGCTAAGCCAGGCGATCATCAGGTACAGCCCAAACGACAGCCCCACGAATAGGAACGTCCACGTCTGGATCGGGTCGGTGCCGAAGATACGCGGCATTATTCCGCGCCCCCTTCTTCCCCATCCCCGGCCACACCTTTGTCACTCTCAAGCCCGGTCATGGCCCGGTCACTCTCAAGCCCGGTCATGGCCCGAAGGGCCTTGGCCGGGGTGTCCGTGGTACTTGCCCCGTTACGCAGCCCGGTCAGCTCCTCATGGTGCTTTTTGTCCAGCCGGTTCATCGCCAGGGCGTAGATCAGGATGATCAGCACAAACCCGATGATGCTGCCCTGCTGGGCGAACCAGAACCCAAGGGGGAACCCGCCAAACAGCTTGAACTGGTTCAGCCAGTCCGCAAACAAGACCCCGCAGCCCAGCCCGACCACCGCCCAGGCGGTCAGCAACACGGCCATCAGCGTGACATTCACCCGCCAGTAGCGCTTCAGCGAGGCCTGGATACGAGGGTCGTGCGTGTTGACCGGTGTAGCTGGGGCACCGCCGCCATCCGATACGGCGGCGCTGTCCTTGGATGGATCACTCATGCTTCAAACCCCGCCCAACCATTAAAGAAAGGACCGTGCCGCCCACGGAAACCCACCGATACCCGATGCCCGAACCGCGATACCCGAAAAAATGGAGCCGACGGGGATCGAACCCACAACCTCTGCATTGCGAACGCAGCGCTCTCCCAATTGAGCTACGGCCCCATAGTCAACGCATTGTGGCGACAGGCAGGGAAGCGGTCAAATCCCAGGTCCGTTTAGGCACCGTTACGCGGGTCAGCCGTGGGCCTTGAAGTGGTCGTAGGTGTCGAGGATGTGTTCGGCAAGCGTGGATGATCCGGGGATCAGCGGTGTGCTTTTGTCCGTCCCGGAGAAGGTCGAGAGGATGTAGGCCGCGTCGTTCCGGTCGATCCCGTAGAGGATGAAGTAGGCGGCGTCGAGTTCGGCCATCAGCTGCGCCCGCTCGGCTTCGTCCCACTTGTTCAGCCGCCCGCCGTACTCGGCCTTGAAACTCCCTCCGGTGAACTCGCACGCCTCTGCCAGCGGCAGCATGTCCTCCGCCGTACAGGAAAGCTTCAACACCCGCTCACTGATCCAAGCCTCCAAAGTCTGTTTGCGGTCCCACGGGCATGGAGCGTCATAGGTGTCAGGTGGGAGAGTAGGGATCTGCTCGACGATGAAGAAGTTGAGTGTAATCCCACCGATCTTTTGTCGCGAGCAATAGTCATAAGCAAATGAGTTTAAGTTAGCGAGTAGACATGTCTGGCGGCTCGTCTCAGCGCCGCTACGAATGAGTACGAAATGGTTTGTGTATCCTGCTTGTGGACCTACGGCTGCTATCATAGTGCGTTGGTTGGTGGGACTTGTGATGTCCTTGAAACCCAATGACCCCCAATCGGACAAATCGACTTCACTGGTGTCCACCCAGAACCTCGGTACCACACAAAACTCGGGGTTTTGATGCTCGACGGGTTCGGTTTTATCTGTCTGACCCTGCCGGACCCAATTGTGTTTGTCGGTCAGAACGCTGGCAGCGCGATGATCGTAGGCCTGGACCATCTTTGCTTCGTACAGGGGCAAATAGACCCTCTTGCCTTTGACCCAGTGGTTGCCGTCGAGCTTAAAGCCTTTGGTCTCGAGGTCGTCAGCCTCGTGAAAGAACTCGGCGTCGTTGGTCTGGTGGAACATCGTCTTGAACGTGATGCCCCAGGGGTTACCGGTGGGGCCCTTGCGGTTGCGGTCGATCAGGATGGGGACACGGCGGTAGATGGCCTTGGTGATTTCGGCATCTCGCCGACCCCGAAAAATAGGGCAGGTGCGTGTGTTGGGATTTAGGAGCTTGATGTCATCGCCGGACAGGGCGATGTGGCGCTTCTTATCTTCGAGTTCCTCGATTTTGTGGGTGAAGAAGACGAAGTCGGCTTGTTCGCAATGCGTGTCCGATCCGCCGAAGTTGAGGATACAGAACTTGAACGATGCGTGTACGTCTGGAAAGAATACTTTCTTGTTCTCGAAGTCATATAGTCGGATCAACCGATTGGTCTCGGCGATGGCGGCGAAGAAGTCCTTGGTGGTTTTGTCAGAGGCGATGCCGGAGGGCGTGAGCAGGCCGACCCGTCCGGTGGGAGCGACAATGTTGTGGGCGAGTTCGGCGAAGACGGCGTAGGTGTTGATGTCACCTTTGCCGGTTAGCGGGTACTGCTTGGACTTTCGGCAGTAGGTCAGCAGGGCATCGGCGGCCTTGAGTGCGTCCTCATAGCGTTCATAAAGGGCCGGGTCGTCGGATTCGAGCTTGGCGACGAGTTTGCGGCGTTTGGCGGCGTTGGTGGCGGTGGCGATCTCGGGGGCGGGCAGTGAGAAGAACTCGCGTTCCTGGAGTTTGATCCGCTCCCAGGGCGGGTTGCCGATGACGCAGTCGAAGCCTCCCCCGCCCTCGGATGTGTCCCTTCCCTCGGAAGTGCGGTCGAAGACTTCGGGGAAGCGTTGGTGCCAGTCGAATCCGTGGGGGTGGCCCCCGGCGTTGGGGTCTTGGGTGTGGACAAGTGAGTTGCCGTGGACGATGTTGTGTGAGAGGGTTTCGAGGGTTTGTCCGGGTGTGGCTGAGCGTATCCACAAGGCGAGTTGTGTGATCTCGACGGCCTCGGGGGAGAGGTCCACGCCGTAGAGGTTGTGGTTGAGGATGAACTGCGGCACGTGCCGACGGAGTTCATCGGTATTCTTCGCACCGAGGCGTTGCATGAAGCCGATGACTTGGTCGTATCGGTGTTCGAGGACTTCGTACGCTTGAAAGAGGAAGGCCCCGGAGCCGCAGGCGGGGTCGACGATTTTCAGTTCCTTAAGGATGGCCAGGCAGTGGGCCCAGTAGGCGGCATCGTCGGGGACTTCACCGCGTCGGGCCTGGTCCTCCGGGAGGCCGTGGCGGGTCGCCGCTTCGACGAAACGCTGTTCGATCAGTTCATCGACGGTGTATTGGACGATGCGGAGTGTGAGTTCGGGGGGCGTGTAGTAGATGCCTAGACGTTTGCGCTTTGTGGCCTGGGGCATTTCGGCGAACGCGCGGGCTTTCTCTTCGTTGCCGCCGAACACCCCGGACTCTTTGATCTTCTCCAGTTCGGTGATGGACTGTTCGAACAGGTGTCCCAGAACATCGAGATTGACTTCGTCAGCGAAGTCGAAGGTGCCCAAGGTGTTGAAAAAATCGGTCCAGGGCTCGTCGGGGAGGTCCAGGTCGTCGACCGCGTGGTTACTGAACAGCCCGCCGTTGTAGCGCGGGATGTCGTGTTCTTCATCGCCTACGTTGATAAAATGGAACAGGCTCTTAAAGTTCTGCCAGCGCGGGTTGGTGGCGGCGGAGAAGCCCGGAAGGTCTTTGTAAGCCCGCTCAATCGTCTTGGGCTTGAGCAGTTGGCGGTCTTCACAGAAGGCGATGAAAATCACACGGTCGAACAGCCGCTGGGCCATCTCGATGGCCTGATCCTGAGGATGGCAGAGGTCGAAGTGCAGGTATCGGATCAGGTCGAGACGGTTCTTAGCGTATGTTTCGTAGAGTACGTTACCGATCTTGCGCTGTCGGTCGTTGGTCTGGGCGAGCAGGTTAGCTGTGCGTGTGGGCTGATCGGCGACGGATTCGATGAGCCCGCGCGATTCGAGCATGAAGTAAAAACGGCAGAAGGTGTTGCGATCGCGCAGGGATTGCAGGGTGAAGTGCTCGAACCGCCGGGGTGAGCTGTTGCGCTCGTATAGGCGGAAGCTGACGATGTTGGAGACGATGCCCCATCGGCAAGTGGGGGGTGTGCTGTTGAGATAGTCCCAACACTGCTGGACGGCGGTCCGGCCGTTGGAACGGTCTCGGTCGGGGTGGACCCTTGGGCCTTTGAGTTCGATGACGGCGATGGGTTCGCGCGGCCGGTTCGGCTGGAAGTGTCCGAGGATCGCGTCGGGCTCCTGGCCGGCAAGGCTGTGGTGCTGTTCGAGTGTCCACTTACCCGCACCTTCGCAGAAACGGGAGTAGCCCAGGGCATCGGCGAAGACGTCGCCGAGGAACTCGCCTTGGAGTTGGTTTTCGTGCATCTGGCCGAGCTGGCCGGAGGACTCGAGGTCGGCCCACCGGATGAGGATGGCGTGGGCGCGGTCGATTTCCCCGGGGTCCAGAAGCGGGCTCTTGGGCAGGTATTGTGGGAGAAAACGATCTAGGATCAGCCGGTCGGCCTTGGGCGGACGTGCGGCGGCGGGGCTGTCGTCTGGGAAGAGTCTTGCGGGGCTTGTGGGCAACGTGGATCTCCGTGGTTACGGAGTGTAGCGTCGTGAGTGGATCGGGTTAAGTGACCCACGGCCGGAGGCCGTGGGCTTGGGGGAGGCGGTGGGGGAGAACCGGCGGTTGTGGGAGAGCGTATGAAAGCAGGGCGCTGCGGGGCGAATCAACCGCGTCCGAGAAGGCGAATCTTTTCACATAACCCTTGACCCGGGCTCCGGATCAGGGTTAAGATAGTATCGATGGACCAGCCTTTTGGCATACCCTGCTGCGCGGGGTGCCGGAGGGCTCGCCGGGAACCCCCGGATGCCGCCGATTCATACGTTATCCTCAGGCGGGTCTATCGTGAACGGACAGGCAACAGGGCGTGCATCGACTTGGCCGGCGAGGCTTTTTCCGGGTCTAAGCCGTGGCTGAATCGGGCCCGATGCGATGCAGACCGGGGCGTCGATGTCCGTTATCATGACCGCCTACCCAAACCGTGGAGGTCCACATGGCACGGAAAAATGACAGTTGGGGCATCGAGGTCGGCCGAAACGCGATCAAAGCGGTGCACCTGACCCGGTCGGGTTCGAAGGTCCAGATGGTGGACCACGAGATCCTGCCGTTCAAGAAGATCCTCACCACGCCGGACCTGAACGTCGAGGAGGCGATCCAGGTCAACCTGGACCAGCTCCTGTCCCGGCACGACCTGAGCAAGAGCGCGGTGTCGGTGTCGGTGCCCGGGCACATGGCGTTCGCCCGGTTCGCCAAGCTGCCCCCGGTCGAGCCGAAGAAGATCCCCGACATCGTGAAGTTCGAGGCGGTGCAGCAGATCCCGTTCCCGATCGAGCAGGTCGAGTGGGACTACCAGGTGTTCCAGCAGGAGGACGCGCCGGACGTTGAGGTCGGGATCTTCGCGATCACCAAAGAGAAGGTGATGTCTTTCCTGAGCGATTACAACGCCGTGCATCTGGACGTTGATACGTTGACGCTGTCGCCGCTGGCGGTGTTTAATGCGTTTGTGTACGACACGGCCGAGGAGCCGGAAGAAGAGGGCGTGATCTACATCGACATCGGGACGACCGCGACCGATGTGATCATCGTCGAGAACGGCGGGATCTGGCTCCGCACGCTGCCGCTGGGCGGCAACACGTTCACGGAGGCCTTGGTCAAGGCGTTCAAGCTCAGCTATCACAAGGCCGAGAAACTCAAGCGTGAGGCCGGGACCAGTAAGTACGCCCGTCAGATCTTCCAGGCGATGAGGCCGGTCTTCGCCGACCTGGTCCAGGAGATGCAGCGATCCCTGGGCTACTACCAGAGCCTTAACCGAGACGCGAACCTGACCCGGCTGGTCGGTGTCGGGTCGACGTTTAAGCTGCCGGGCCTTCAGAAGTTCCTCAAGCAGCAGTTGCAGATGGACGTGGACCGTCCCGACGGCTTCAAGCGTATCGGGGTCGAGGACAAGCAGGCATCGGACTTCGCCGACCAGGCGATGAACCTGGTGACGGCGTACGGTTTGGCGCTTCAGGGCCTGGGCCTGGAGAAAGTCTCCGCGAACGTCCTGCCCGGTCACCTCATCCGCCAGCGGATGTGGAAGGCCAAGCAGCCGTGGATCGGCGCGACCGCGGCGTGTTTCGCGGCCGCGGCGGGGATCTCGGCGATGAGCGTGATGTCGCTGGACGGCGCCACGCAGTCGGGCCTGGATGCCGGCAAGAAACGAGCCACCCCGGTCCTGAACATGGCCGAAGGATTCAAGCGTGAGTACGATCAGATCGACACCAGCTCCAACCCACGCCAGCGGATCGAGAATCTCAGCAATATCCTCAACGCCCGGGACATCCTGCCCAAGCTGTATGAAGACATCAGCCAGGCCTGTATGTCCCTTGAGCCCCAGCCCCAGACGCTGGGAAACAACTACGACCTGATCGCCAAGACCGAGCGCTCACAGCGACAGCGGATCTATATCCAGTCCATCACCACCACCTACAAAGCGGGGGGCGCTGAGGAAGAGGACGAGCAGCTCATGGGCATGGATTACGGCATGGGGATGGACCAGGGCATGGATTACGGTATGGGGATGGATCAGGGCATGGGGATGGATCAGGGGATGGGCTACGATGCATACTCCGGCGGCGGATACGGGGGGGGAATGGGTGGGCAAGCGGAATTGGGCGCCACTTATTCTCTGGAAGACTTCTTTGGTGAGGGCAAGACCCCGCCGTCGTATGTCGTCACCGTCCGTGGCACGACCCCGATGGACGGATCGAAGTTTCTGCAGGACAACTTCGTCGGCTGGCTCGTCGAGCACGCCGAACGTGAGGGCTGGCCCTACAAGTTCGTGATCGACTCAGCCGATGCGATCACGTCCTACGGCCGAGTGGTTGTGGCGGCGGATACCGGTGCCGGTGGCGGCAAAGATCCCCGGGGCGCGGCGGCCTACGGCGGGCAGGCGGGCTACGGGGGGCAAGCCTACGGCGGTCAGGGCGGCGGTCAGGCTTACGGGCAGACCGGCTACGGCAAGACCGGCGGCGGTTCGACGACCGATCTGGCGTCGTTACTGCCGACGCGCCCGCTCGCCGATGAGGACCGCTCGCAGGACAATCAGTTCGAGATCCGCTGGACCATCGAATTGGTTAACCCCGCTGCTTCATCCAAGCCCCAAGAGCCCCAGGAAGAGCCGTTGCCCGAAGAGACCGAAGAAGGGCCGACGGCCAACCTCCCGAACACCGATGAAGACGAAAGGGGACAGTCATGAAAAACGCCTTGGCCTGGATCAAAGCGAATATGATCACCGTCGTCAGCGGGATCGTGATCCTCGCATCGATCGGCGTGATCGGATGGGTGTTCAGTCATGGTGGGGCCGTCACCAAGCGGGTGTCGGCCGAGGTGAACCAGATCATCCAGCGAATCGACAGCTATTCGCGCACCGAAGTCCCGTTCCCGCCGGCCAACGTCGATGACCCTCCGGAAGACATCTCCGGGGTGACGATCAACCAGGCGACACTCGTGCGCCTGGACGAGGTGTACGGGAAGATGAACAGCGAGTACGAGAAGATATTCTTCGCCGCGGTAGAGCGCAACCAAGTCGGTCACAGGCTTCTGGTCCCGGGCGTGCTCCCGACGACCGAGGCCAGTCACCTTCGGCACGAAGCCCGCCCGCGGTACCGCGCGGCGTTTGAGCGGATGTTCGGCGTGTATGATCAGGACACGGACGAGCCCAGGCTCAACGCCGCCGGCCCACTGGACCCGGTCGAGCTCCAAATGGAGATGCAGCGCGTCGAGCAGGACTTCCGTCCCGGCGGGTTCGGCGGCGCCCCGGCCGCGGGCGGCAACCTCAGCGAGGCCGACCGCAAGACGTTAGAGGGCCAGAAGGCCGAACGCGCTTTGGAACTGCTCAAGGAGCAGGCTCAGATAGTGCACCTCTACGCCGACCCGGACATCCGAAGCCCCGCCTTCCCCTTTCAGGTCGGTGGGTGGAGCGCGGCGATGGGTCTGCCCGCTTTTCAGCAGATCTGGGATAGTCACATGGAGTTGTGGATCCAGCAGGACATCGCCCGCGCGATCGCGATCGCCAACCGGGTCGATCAGGCCGAGCTAAGCGTGATAGAGTCCCCGGTGAAGCGGCTGATCTCTCTGGAAGTGGTCCCCGGGCATGTCGGGCTGCATACGACAGGGGGCATGGGGATGGCCGCCAGCACCAAGTCCGGCTCCGGGACGACGGGTATGGGTATGGGTATGGGCAGGGGGTACGGCGCCGCCCCGGGTATCGGCGCGGGTGCCGGGCCCAATGCCGCTCCGGTCGCCGCCGCAGGCAGTCCCGATGACAAGCTGTCCGTCGATTTCAACGCCGGGCCTACCGGGCGGGTCTCCAACGCCATCTACGACGTCCGGCACGCACGCATGGTCGCCATCGTCGATTTCCAACAGTTGCCCAAGCTTTTCGACGCCATCGGGCAGGTCAACTTCATGACCGTGTTGGAATGCGAGATACAAGACGTCGACGAGTATGAAGCGCTGCTCGAGGGCTTTGTGTATGGCAGCGGCGACGCCGTCCGCATCGACATGCTCATCGAGACGATCTGGCTGCGTGAATGGACGACGAAACTGATGCCGCCCAAGACCCTGGAGCTGCTTGGGATCGCTGTGGAGCAGACCGCAGTGGTGGATGAATCGACCGATTTTTGAACGGGATGCACGGACGCCTGGTGCTCCGCACGGGCGAGACCGCGGCGAGAGAGTTGACGCCGGACGCCGACGCCACGACGCAAAGGAATACGAGCTATGAACCCTAAAGACACCGGGTTTTTCCAGCAGAATATCGAGAAGCTGATCCTGGCCACCGGCGTACTCTTCCTGCTGGTGTTCGGGTGGTGGTTCCTGATGGGCGAGCCGTTCACCGTGGAACTGGGCAGGCAATCCATCGGCCCGGATCAGATTGAACCCCAGATCGCGCGCAGGGCTGACACGCTCAAGAAACGTTTGGACGAGCCCCAGAGCACCCTCCCCGATCGCCCGATCCCCTCCTACACACAAGCCTTCCAGGACAAGTCGGCGATCAAGCCCACGGCCCTGGCAAGCCTCTCGCCCCTGGCACACCCCGGTTTGGGTGTGGGCTTGGTCGACTCTGACGGTGATGAAAGGCCGACTTACTACCTGCCCACCCCGCCGGTCGCACAGGCCGTCATCGCCCGCAAGGGACACTCGGTTCTCAGTGATCAGATCCCCACCCGCGAGTTGGAGGGCATGATCAAACTTGTTGGCAACCAGCAGCCCCGCGATTTCCGCTACGTCAGTGTCGCCGCCACCTTTGATATGGACGAGTGGATACGCAGGCTGCAATCCGGCGACAAGAATCTGCGCATCCCCCAGCGGTGGTGGAACAGCATGCTCGGCGTCACGGGCGTCATCCTGCAGCGCCAGGAGCTTGACGAAGTCACCGGGCAGTGGGGCAACACCGTTCTGGTCGACAAGCTTCCGAATCAGTTGGCGTTCAAGCCAGACACCCAAGCACCGGCCACCAGCCAGCAGTCAAAGGAAACGATCCAACTGATCCGCGCACGCCAGGAGTCGATCGCACGCCATGAGTTCCCCCTGACCAGCGGGAATATCCTCTGGACCCCACCCAGCGAGGATGCGAAGGAGCTTGACGCCGACGGCCAACGCAAGTTGTCCAAGCTCAACGACAAGATCCGGAAGCTCAAAGAGCAGATCAGGAGGTTCCAGGAACAAACGGAAAAGACGCAGCAAAACCGACAGGACACCCAGGGCCGCCCCGGGCAGCGAGACGTCGGGCGCCGACGCGGGGGGGCTGGCAGTGAAAAAGGTGGCGAGTATGGAGGCGGCGGCGGCCGCAGGACGGCGCGCGGCGATAACAAACGCCAGGATGCCACCGCCAGAACGCCCCAGGAGATGATCCGTCAGGCCCAGGAACAACTGCTCATGACCAAGATCGAGCGCAACGAATTGCTCGGTCTGGAATCGGACGCCTTGTTGCCCGATCGCCAAGGGGCTTACGGCGACTACGGCAGTAAGGATGCCGGCTATGGGGCAAATTACGGCGGGTACGATGATCCATACAGCCGTGGTCCCGGACCAGGCGGCTTCGTCAGCGATGATAAGGGCGCCTACCCCGGTGGTGGGCCCGGGCGTTATCCGGGAGCACCCGGCGATTACGCCGGCGGGTATCGGGCTCAGGGCCAGGCCCAGGCGGCCGAACCCCAGTCACGTAAGATCCAGGTCTGGGCACATGACTTGTCCATCGAGCCCGGCAAGACCTACCGCTACCGCGTAGTGGTGGCCGTCCTCAACCCCCTCTACCGGCAGAAGCGCATCCAGGCAGAGCAGCGGGATGAGAACTACGACAAACTCGCGCTGGGACCAGACCCCGAGGAGCTGGAAAGCTCCGATTGGTCAGACCCGGTCCATGTTGATGGCGAGCACTACTTCTTCATGGTCAAGGGATCGGCCAAGGCCCAGACAGCAAGTGTGCAGGTCTGGCGCGTTCACGATGGGCGCTGGGTCAGTAAGGAGTTTGATGTCCGTCCTGGTGACCCGATCGGACGGGTGTCCCAGATGGTGCTGCCCAATGGCATCCAACAGCAGCTGGATATGAACGTCGGGCTGGTCGTCGTGGACCTGATCGGCACCGGCGGCGGGTCGTACGGCGGCAGGGATGTGCGCATGCTCTACCTCGACCCGAAGATCAACCGTATCTCAGGCCGTACCGTCGAGGACGACCGCAGCCACCCCGACCGCATCCGCCTGGAGAACGAGTTGGCCTTGGAAGAAGAGTTGGCGTTGTCCGATGCCCCGGCGCCCGGCCCTTAGAGCATTCCTACGTCAATCGTAGCGGGTGATGTTTAACCGCCGCGGCCACACGGCGAACTCCGGGCGTGGCCGCCCGGGCTAAACC
>JAJDCU010000052.1 GCA_029260655.1 Phycisphaeraceae bacterium | reverse complement strand
TGTCGGGTATCGGTTGTCGGGTATCGGGGCTATTGTTCTTGGGGGGTGGGGATTGGTCAAGCCGGGGGAACCGGGGGCGGGTCAGCAGGCGTGGCAGCTCGTAGGCGTGTTGGGGAATTCTTAGAACGAGACCCCGGCAAGCTCAGCAAAGACCGCCACGGCGTTGTACAGGCCGTGGACCACGATCGCGGCGACCATGAAGGGGTACACCACTGCCGGCGATGGGGGCTCAAGCCGATCGATGCTGCGCCGCCACATCCGGACCAGCCCGATGGTGGTGATCGCGGTACACCCGATGTGCAAGGCGGAGCAGACCGTCCACCTCCAGAGGATAAGCCCCGGGCTGGGGTCGGGGATGTAGACGCCCAGGTACAGCAGGTTCTCCAGGACGGCGAAGGTCGCGGCGCTGCCCAAGGCGGCGACCCAGATGCCGGCGGCGTGGCGGAACAGGTAGGGCCTCAGCTCGATCAGCATCAGCACAACCATCACCTTCATCAGTTCCTCGAACAGCGGGCCGGTGACCGCCAGCACCGTCAGCCCGACACCCTTGCCAAAGAGCCCCTGGCCGACGAACGTCCCGATCACCGAAAGCACCCCGCCAGAGAGCAGCGCAAACAACAGCGCCAGGAGGTAGTCACCCGTGGTCGTATTTTCGATCCGCTCGCGCAGGTAGGCCTTGTACCCCCCAGACAGATCGAACCCGCACTCGGGGCAGCCCTCCCGGACGGTCACGCCACGCAGGTCGTAACCGCAGCGTGCGCAATACGCACCGGCCGCGGCGGGCTTGGGATCGGTGCGGCTGACGTCGAACGATTCCTCGGCGACGCTTTGCATTGCGGCTTGACGAGCCTGCCCGCCACGCTGACCTTCGCGTTCAAGGACGCCATCTGTTTTGGCTTCTGATGGGTCTGCCGGCAGCGCCCCGCCGTGCAGGTGCGGCTCGTGCTCAATGCCGGGGTCGTTTTCGGGCTTGGACATCACACCCCCGGCGCCGGCCTGGGGCCACGCACCACAGCCGTGCCGTAGGCCAGGATCTCCACCTGCATCGCGCCGCCGCGCCGGCCACGCATCATCGCGATGTTGGAAAACTCGAACCGAACGTTGCAGACCTCGTCGGCCCCGAACCGCTTGGCGTTCTCGACAAGACGCATCAACGCCTCACGCCGGCCACGGGTCATCAGCGACTGGGCCGACTTCATCTCGCCGCCGATGATGTTCCGCATCTTGGTGGCGAAACTCTTCCAGTAGTCGGTCGCGATGACCACGTGCCCGATGACCATCCGGCTGGCGGTGACCGAATCCGGATCCGCGACCCGCTTGAGGTTCGTCACCGAAAAGCCCTTGGCCGCCGACTCACGCGCGTCCAGGCTGCGCAGGTGACGTTTCTCGGTGAACCGGCCGATCAGAAAAGCGATCGGCAACGTGATGATCTGCCACACGATGGAGATGATGACGTCCATAAGACTTCCAGCTAAAGGCTAATAGCTAACGGCTAGCGGCTCATCACGACAGCAGCCGGACCGCGGTGCCGTAGGCGTACAGCTCGGCGGCACCCTGGGACACGGCGCTGGTGGTGAACCGGACATTGACGACCGCGTCGGCACCGAGCTGCTGGGCCTGCGCCAACATCCGCTCGGTCGCCTGACGCCTGGCCTCGGTCAACAGCTCGGTGTAGCCCTTGAGCTCACCGCCGACCAGGTTCTTCAGCCCCGCCGCCAGGTCTCGGCCAAGGTGCTTGGCGCGGATCGTGTTGCCTTGAACCAAACCCAGCACTTCGCCGATCTCTCGGCCCGGCACGGTCTCGGTGTTAACCACAATCATATTTGTTTTATCCCGCCGTTAGATGAAGCGAACGGTTACATCATCGTGAAGCCGGCGCATCACGTCAAACACCCGTCAGTCAGAGCGCCAGAAACCGGGGAGAATCAGGACGAGCACGGCGTACACCTCAAGGCGGCCCAGGACCATCAGCAGGCTCAGGACCATCTTGCTTGGTGCGGTGAAGAAGCCGTAGTTGTGGCTCGCGCCGACCAGTCCCAGGCCCGGGCCGATGTTGTTCAAAGACGCGGCGCTGGCGGTGGCCGCCGAGGTGAAGTCCAGCGAACCTCCCGGCTCGATGAGCATCAACGCAAGTGTCCCCAGCAGAAACAGCCCGATGATCCCAAGGACATACACCAACACCGCCTGGCGCATCTCCGGGTCGACCACCCCCGAGCCGACACGGGTGGTCCGCACCACGCTGGGGCGAAACACGCGCTCGACCTCCGCGAGCATGACCTTCAACGCCACCAGGATACGGATGACCTTGATCCCCCCGCCGGTCGACCCGGCCGAGGCCCCGACGAACATCAACGTCACAAGCACCGCGCGCGGCACAAAGCCCCACAGGTCGAAATCCGCGGTCGAGAACCCGGTAGTCGTCTGGATCGAAACGACCTGGAACGTGCTCTGCCTGGCGGCCTCGGCGAGCCCGACCACGCGCTGCTCACCGGTCATCAGCGTGCTGGACTTGCCATAAATACTAAAGCCCACGATCAACGTCGCAACAAACAAGATGCCCAGGTAGACCCGAAGCTCCGGGTCGCGCCAGATCGCGCCGAACCGACGGCGGGCGAGCTGGTAATACAAACCAAAGTTCACCCCCGCCAACACCATGAAAAGAATCGTGATCAGCTCGACCGACCAACGGTCGTACGCCCCGATGCTGGCGTTGTGCGTGCTGAACCCGCCGGTCGCCAGGGTCGCAAACGTGTGGCAGACCGAGTCGAACCAGCTCATCCGCCCGACCAGGCGGAGCAAAAGCACCTGCGCCCCGGTCATCGTCAGGTAGATCAGCCACAGCACCCGGGCGGTCTCGCGGATCCGAGGTCGGACGCCCTGCTGCTGCGGGCCGGGCGCCTCGACCTGGAACAGCTTCTTGCCGCCGACGCCCAGGGTCGGCAGCACCGCCACGAACAGCACGACGATCCCCAGCCCGCCGAGCCAGTGGGTCATCGCACGCCAGAGCAACAGGCCCTTGGGGATCGAGTCCACATCATCCAGCACGGTCGCGCCCGTGGTCGTCAGCCCGGACATCGCCTCGAAATAGCATGCGCTCATCGACGCGAACGGGTGATCGATCAGGGCCGTCTGCTCGATCCACGCCCAGGTGTAATACGGCAGCCCCGCCAGCGCCGCGCCGAGCAACCAACTCATCGCCACCAGCAACAACGCCTCGCGCCGGCCCAGATAGTCCTGGCCGCTTCGACTGCCAAACAGCCAGCACACCAGACCCGCCACCGCTCCCACCACCGCGCTCATCACCAGCCCAAGCACCGCTAAACGTTCATCCACATCACCCCCCGCCCAGTTCCGCGCAGCCCAGCCCATCACCGCGACCATGCAAAGGCTCAGCACGATCAGCACCAGTCCAAACTCACGGATGACGTAGCGGAGGTTCATGGGCGGCTGGGGTCTGGGGTCAGTGAGTTGGAGACTAAAGACTAAAGGCTAATGGCTAATGGCTTTACCTGCCGTTAAAAAAGCTTCCTAAGGGCTTTTCGCGCCCCTGCGGGGCCGATGGCGATCACGGTGTCGCCCGGCTCGATCTGGCTGTCCGCGCGGGGGACGAAAACGTCGTCCTCGCGCTGAACGGCGGCGAGCATCGTGTTCTTCGGCAGCTTCACCTCACGCAGCGGACGGTTCACCGATTGGCTCGCCCCCAGGGGGACCGTCAGCTCATACACCTCGGCGATACCTTCGACCAACGACGCCAGGTGCCTGACCGGCCCGGCGTCCATTAGCCGAAGCACCTCCGTCACGGCCGTGGTGCGCGGGCTGAACGCGCGATCGATCCCGACGTGACCCAGCAGGTGCTGATACGTCGGCCTCTGGAGCATCGCCACCGCACTCTTGGCGCCCATGCTCTTGGCACGCGCGGCGGCGAGGATGTTGTGCTCCTCGTCGTCAGTCAACGCGATGAACGCGTCGGCCAGATCGACACGCTCGTCCTTCAACGCATCGGTGTTCATCGCGTCGGCGTGGAGGATCGTGACCCAGTTGAGTTTCTGCGCCAGTTCCTCGGCTCGCGCCTGGTCGGTCTCGAAGACCCTGACCGAGAAACCCCGGTCGCGCAGCGCCCGGCAGACCCACACGCACTGGGCGGTCCCGCCGAGGATGATGACCCGACGGCTTCGGCCGGTCTCGGTGTCAAACAGCTTGCGGGCCTTGTCGAACCCGGCGGACTCGCCGATCAATATGACCACGTCCTGTTTCTGGATGACGGTCTTGGCATCGGGCAGGAAGGCCGATCCGGCGCGCTCGACCGCCGCGACCCGTGACGAGGCCGGGAGCTTCAAGGACGAGAGCTCGGTACCCACCGCCTTGGCGTTGTCTGAGACCGGCAGCTTCTGCATCTCGATCTGCCCGCGCGCAAACTGCTCGATCGCCAGCGACCCTGGGCTGCGCAGTGTGGATGCGATCGCCAGGGCTGTGGAGAACTCCGGGCAGACCAGGTGGTCGATCCCCAGGTGCCGGGCGTAGTCCATCCCCCGTTTCTCGAAGTAGGCGGAGTGATGGACCCGGGCGATGACCTTGTCGGCTCCCAGGGCCTTGGCGATCGACGCCGAGAGAAGGTTGATCTCGTCGCTGCTGGTCGCGGCGATGAACAGGTCGGCCTTGGCGCAGCCGGCCTCGAGCAGGACGTCGGCGTGGGTGCCGCTGCCGTTGAGGCTGCGGACGTCCAGCACGTCGTCCAGATCGGCCAGGGTGTCGGCCTTGAGGTCGATGACGGTGATGTTGTGGCCCTGTGCGGCCAGGACTTCCGCACAATGCCTGCCCACCTCGCCGGCGCCACAGATAACGATATTCATGAACGTGATTTCATGCCCAGGTGAACTCGATCACGCCCGCCGGCGGCAGGCCAATCTGCAACGGGCACGCCGGGTCGAGAGCCTCCTCCGCGACGGGGCGTGCAGGGGGACATGGTAATCCAGACTGCCTGCACCGGCGAGCCCGGGCCGACGCAGAAAAAAACCCCGGTGCGCAACAAGCACGCTTACAGAATTGGATTACGAGCCATTCCCCAGCTTCGCCAGGTCTTCATCCGCGCCCATCAGCATCAGGATGTCCTCGGCCTTGAGCGGCTCGGATGGGCCGGGTATCCGCAAAGGCCCCTGGCCGTCCCCGACGGGGCTGCGGATCGCCACCACGTGCAGGCCATGCTCGGCACGCAGTTGAAGGCCCGCCAGGGTCTTGCCCACCCAGTCATCGGGGGTCTTGGTCTCCACCAGGCTGTGGCCCTCATCCAACTCGATCTGCTTAAGGAACTGGGGGCTGACCAGCTTGTGCGTCCAGCGGTCGGCCGACTCGTCCTCGGGCATCACCACCTCGTCGGCGCCGATCCGTGCAAGGACCTGCGCGCTGACCTTCGTCGTGGCACGCGAGATCACACGGGGCACGCCGATCTGCTTGAGGATCACCGTGGTGAGGGTGACGGCCTGGAAGTCCACGCCGATCCCGACCACCGCGGCGTCGACGTTGTCCACCCCCTGGGCGCGCAGGGCCTGCTCATCTGTCGCGTCCAGCGCCACCGCCAGCGTCACCCGGTCGCGCATCTCCTCGACCAGCGCCGGGTCCTTGTCGATCCCGATCACCTCCTGCCCGGCCAAAGCCAGGTTGCTCGCCAGCCGAGAACCGAAACGCCCAAGACCGATCACCGCGAATCGCATGTCACGCTCCCATTTGATTTCCTATCCCAATCAACCCAGCGCCACACCCTCATGTGCGTAGCGGTATGGCCTCTTGACCCTGCGCGAGAACGTCATGGCGCCCAGCAGCGCAAGCGGGCCGACCCTGCCTAAGAACATCGTCGCGATGATCACCCCCCGGCCAAACCCGGTCAAGTCCGGGGTGATCCCAAGCGACAGCCCGGTCGTCGTCGCGGCGCTGACCGCCTCGAACGACAGCGACTGGAACGTAAACGGCTCGCTGAGACATAGCAACAGTGTCGACAACGACACCAGCAACAGGTAGCACATCCCAATCGTCGCGGCCCTGCGCACCAGCGCGTCGGCGATCGTGCGTCCAAACGCCTCGGACCGGGGGCGTTGACGCATCGTCGCCACTACCGACAGCGCCAATAGCGCGATCACCGTCGTCTTGAACCCCCCCGCGGTCGAACCCGGCGAGCCCCCGACCATCATCAGCGTCATGACCGTGAACCGCCCGGCGGGAGAGAGTTCGTCCATCGGCATGGCGTTGAACCCGGCTGTGCGGGAGGTCACCGACATGAAGCTGGCGTCGGCCAGGACCCCGCCCAACTTCGCCGCCGTCAGTTCGCCGGGACGGTCGACGTGCGCGGTCACCCCCTGCTGCATCGACTCGTGCAGGTACGGCATCAACTGCCCCGCGCCGATCGCCAGAACACCCCAGAGGAACAGGCAGGCCGTCGTCGTCAGCACGATCTTGGTGTGCAGGCTCAAACGGCCAGCGGTCAGGTCGACGCCCGGCCCGCCGGGACGCACCGGCCGATACCGCAGCAACCCACCCATACGCACACGAGCTACGCTGAAAAGATTTTCAAGCACCGGGAAACCCAGCCCCCCCACCACGATCAGCGGGACAATCACCCCGTGGGACAACATGCTGTACCGGTAACCGGCCAGGCTGTTGCCCGTGATGTCGAAGCCGGCGTTGCAAAACGCGCTGACCGAGTGGAACAGGCTCATCCCCAGCCGCTGGCCTGTGCTCAGCGCGCCCCCGGCTGGGTCGTCCCAAAGAAAATACAGACCCGCCGCGCCGATCAGCTCGATCCCCAGTGTCATCAGCACGATGAACCGCACGAAGCTGCGCACCCGGTGAAGGGGCTGGTCGTTGAGCATCTCGCGCAGGTTCATGTCCTCGCGCAGCGACAGCGACTGGCCCAGCAGTGTCGCCAGCATCGACCCGAAGATGATGATCCCCAACCCGCCGAGCTGGATCAGCGCCGCGATCACCGCCTGGCCGAAGGGCGTAAAATCGTGCGCGGTGTCACGGACGACCAAGCCGGTGACGCAGACCGCGCTGGTCGCGGTGAAAAGCGCCTCGCCCCAGGAGATCGGCCCATCGCCGATGGGCAGGTAGACCCCGGTGTCCTGGTCCAGGACGTGCGGGGTCGCCCGGGGGGCCTTCAATAGCGGCGTCCCGATCACGATCAACAGCGCGAACGACAACGGCAGCAGTGCGCCGGGGCGGGCCAGCGCCCGGGACAACGCCACGTTCAGATGCCAGGCCTCGACCAGGAAAAGCCCGACCGAGGCCGACTCGACCAGACGCCAGGATGGATCGTCCCCTAACAGCAGGCTCAGCCCCGCCCCAATCAGCGCCAGGGCGCAGAGCAGCGCTTCTAACCAGCGCCGAGAAACCTGCGTCAATGGGTCCTCGTCGCGGCGCCATCGCCGAACGATATGTGTCCCGTAGCCCAGCAGCGCCAGGAACTCGATCAGGTGCAGCAGCCTGATCGACATCGGCGGCTGGAAGAACCCGTGCTCCAGGATCACCGCCGCCGCCGCCAGCAGAGGCAACAGTGCCAGGCCGACCTGTCTGGACAGCCGCCAACGTAAGCCCGACGCGCCCACATCGCTCAAGGCCGGTCGCAGGCGCGGCGTGTTGTTCGGTGTGTTGGCCGTCATCTATGAATTGACCCGTTTGGACGTGGTCGCTACGTCATGTCGCCAAGGGGTGAGCCTAAGCCCTTGCCGGGCAGGATGCAACGGACCACTGCGGGTGGCGATGCGGGGCACGGAGCCTGGACGATGAGGGTGTGCCCGAGCGGGCCCAAGCGCAGGCATACCCGGCGACGGACGGGGAGCCGGTCGAGTGTACCCTGGCGGATGGCGCATGACCGGCATCAATTCTACGGCCGGCTTATGTCGGCCCTGGATTCCATCGAGGATCTTGCCCGCACCTGCCGGCTGCTTCACACAAGCATAACCCTTGATGATCAAAAACGATCTTAGACCGCTTAGCATCAGAAAATCTCCGATTCTTGGCGGTCGTCGCTTGACCCAACCCCAGGATTCAGGATAATGAAGTTGCATTTTCAAAGGGGACGAGTCGATGTGCTACCGGGATCTGTCTGTTTATCTATCCATTAAACGGGGTATCGCCATGTCAATCACGCGCAACCTGACCGCTGTCGTCGTATGCGCTACCGCCTGCTCCCAGGTCCAGGCGTTGCTGTCCGTCAACGTGCTGCAGGACAACACAACCCTCCCGGGCTGGGTGATCAACACGTTTACCGTGGATAGCGACACGGATCTGACGGTCGCTGTCGCGTTATCAGAACTGTCTTCAGGGTCGATGCTGCAAGTCCCGGGTTTGTTTTCCAACCCGATCATCAGACCCAACGGCCCGGGTGACAGCTATATCAGCATCAACGACGACCCGTTCACCAATGCGGGTTTGACCGCAGGCGACCTGACTCGCCCGGCGGACCCGCCGCCGGCGACATTTGATGACACGGGGATCGCCATAGTCTGGAGAAACACCCGGACCAACGACATCGGTGCGGGCATGCACCTGGCGACACTCACGTTTTCCGATGACACGGTGGGGGATTTGGAACTCTGGGCCCTGAGTGTCCAGGGGGGGAAACTGATGAACACGTATTCGCTCGACGGCGGGTTCGTCAGTCTCATCAACTCCATCTCCCCGCCACCGCTGCCCGATCCGCCTATCGACACGGACCCGTTGCCTGAAACCGGCACCGGCGGAAACACCGGCACCGGCACCGGCACCGGGACCGGTGGCAACACCAATCCCGGATCGGGTCTGCCCGGCGACAGCGGACCCACCGGCAGCAACAACCCCATCCCCGAACCGGCGGGCCTGGGCCTGCTGGCTGTGGCGGCTGCGATGATCGGCGGGCTTCACCGCAGGCGGCTGGGCGCGGCCTGAAAAAAAGTAGAGCGCCACGCCGACATGGTCGGCGAGCAATCGTGAAACAACTCTGTTCGGCGGCTTGACCCGTCACCCTAGCCCTGTCGAGATGCGGCGAGGCGCGGCGGCAGGCTGCACCATCACCTAAGCAAAGCCGGCTTGGGCGGGGCCTGTGCGATCGTCGGGCCCGGGACGATGCCGAATTGTCGCAGGCGTTCGGCGACATCGAGGTTGCCCGGGGCGACGTAGTTGGCGTAACGCAGGGAGGTGACGGCGTTGGGCTGGTCATTGATCGATGTGTAGAAGTCGGCGATCGCGATGTAAGGCTCGACGTCGCCGGGGTCGGCGAAGTAGGCGGCCTTGCGGAACGACAGCCTGGCCGCGTCGGGGTCCCCGGCCCTGGACAGGAATTCACCCTGGCGCAGATAGTCTCGGGTCGTGGCGTAGGTCGCGACCTGCTTATCCAGGAAGGCGAACAGGTTGGCGGTGCGGTCCTGACGGAATAGCGCCTCGGCCAGGGCGTCCAGGACTTGGGGGGTCAGCGACTTGTCATTGGGCCGAAGTGCGTGGGCCTTCTCCAGCGCGTACTGGGCGTCCAGCGCACGGTCCAGTTCCAGGTACGCCATGCCCAGGTAGTACTGGCTGGCGGCGGCGGCGGGGTCGCGGTCGACCGAGGCGCTGAGCTTCTCAAGCGCCACTTCAGGCTGCCCGCGGTTCAGCGCCACTCGCCCTTGCTCGCGCAGGTCCAGCGCGGTCTGGCACCCGGCGGTGGTCAGCGCCATCACACAAGCCAGGGCCGGCAGGACCGCTCCCCCAAGGCGGGTGTGGATCCAAGTCGTGTTGAAGATCGCCATGGGGTGTGCCTTCCAGTGATCGTCCGGGCTGAGGCGCCGCCGGGCAGGCGGCATTATCGCCGTGCAAGATACGCCCGCTGGGCTACACTGACAAGGCAAGATGCCCCACCCTCAGGCCGACCCGACATGATCCGCGTCCCCACCGCCTTGCTGCTGCACCGGACCGCCGACGACAGCCATCACGACTGGCTGATCGGCATGCCCGGGCAGGCCCATGACCCCCGGGCCCGCCTGTGGACCGCGCGGGTCGGGCCCGCCAGCAGGCACTGGCGCGCGCTTGGGCGGTTCGACCTGGTTGCGATTAAGCCGCATCGAAGCATGTATCTGGACTACCAGGGCCCTGTTCCCGGAGGCCGCGGGCATGTATTGAGAATCGATCGCGGCGACGCCGTCGTCAGGCTCTGGCGTAGCCGGCGGATCGTCCTGGACCTGTCCATGCTTCGCTTCAGTGGGCGGGTTGAGTTGCTGGCGCTAAATCCCCGCGACTGGCTGGGACGGGTGCTGGCTTAGAGCGACACCGGCAAGCCGTTTACGGCTCCACGCCAGCCGACCCACCGCGTTTGCCTTGTCCGCTGGGCCCCGATGGGATACAGTTCAAAGCCACGGTCCGTATCCGTAACCAGGGCGATAACGCCGCCTTGACACTTCCACCTACCAGCGAGGGAGCCCGTGATGTCTGACGACCCCAAACCCTCTAAGCCCATCGACGATGACCAGCTCCTGGCCAATGCGATCCCGATCGATCTGAACGAAACCGACGCCAACGACGGCACCGACCACGACGCGGACGAGTTGGCGCCGATCGAACTGGGTGAGCCCAGCTCGAGCGTGGTCGGCTCCAACAAGATCCGCACCTTCGACACACGCAAGCGCCACGAAGAACATTGGAACCGCTCGCCGAACCTGACAGGCTCCGGCGCGATCCATGTCAAGACCTTCGTCGCCAAGCTCCGGCTGGATGCGGTCGACCACCTCGACCAACAGATCAACGAGTGGCTGGACAACCACCCCGAGTACGAGGTGAAGTTCGCCACCAAGACGATCGGCAAGCTCGTGGGCAAGAACACCGAAGACGCGCTGTTTGTCAGCGTCTGGGTGTGATACCCGCTACGGCTTCATCCCCCGGCACCCCCTTGCCTGCACACCCCGTGCGGGTCCGGGATTTCACCTGACATAAGCCCATCTCGAAAGTTCGGAGCGTGGCCTGAACTTAACCCTTGTGGACCTGCCCGCCTTCAACACGGTCACGCCCCAACGGCACATCTCCCGTTTATCGGACAGCGCCCGATTACACCGCACAACGCCCCTCTTGCGCGTCCGCCACACCTGCTGGCATTAACTCATCCGGTATTATTACCGATAGATCTTTAGGGTTTGTCGCATCTTACAAGCCCTAAGGCCACCCGCTGGAGGTGGTTGAAGGACAATCCATGCGCCCCAGACGATTCGATATATCCAGGTCACCAAGGGTCATAGCCACCTTGATGTACACCGCCCCGCTGCTGCTGGGCGTGGGGCTGATCTATGTCATCCATCATGACTACCTCGCCAGCGAACAAGCTAACCGCAGCGCCTACCACAGCGCCTCAGATGCCGACCTGATCATGACGGCCGACGGCGTCGAGAGCACGATCGAGACGGTCTATCAGAACCTGAGGACGATCGCCCGGCTGACCGGTGTACGACAACTCGATCCCGCGCAGAGCACGGGCCTGCGCTTCAGGGGCGGACACGGGCTGGAAGAAAATACCCGGCTGGCCGCACAGGAAATCTACAACAACCTCGCCTCGAGCGTCGCCGTTTCCGAGTTGTACATCGTCCCGGTCAACTTCGACCCCGACGCCCTCGAAGACAGCGACAAAGCCGTCCGGCAGCCGCTGGCTACCTTCGATCAACTGATCCTCAACCAGACCCAGGAAGGCCCGGCCGACGAGCATCAAGGTGTCAAGGAAATTGAGATCCACGAGTACCGGCTGATGCGCCGGCAATTGGCCTGGCTGAAAAAGAACTACCCCAGCGAAACCTACGTCCCAGACCTCAATAACTACCCCCTGATCACCGGGCCCGAGGTCATCACGTGCGATAACACGCGCTACTCACCGTCCAACCCCAACGACGAAGACCGCTCGGGTATCGTCTTGTCCGTCCCTTTCTTCGGCCCAGACGGGAAGCTGCGCGGCTGTATCAGCGGGGTCATCCTATCCAAGGCCCTCGCCGACCTCCTGCCCGGCAGCACCTACGCCATCGTCAATCCAAAACACCAATACCACGTCTCGAAATGTGACGTCGGGCGGTGTTGGGCCTCACACGAGCATGCCGAGAAAGCCCAGCCCGACCCCGGCGTGATTTACTCGCAAGTCAGGACGCTGAGCACCCACGACCAGGGCGGGCAGTGGTCGATTTGGGTCGCCCTGCCCGACGAGATGTACTGGAGCCGTAGCGACGTCCGGGCCGCCGTCCGGGCACGGGACATCGGCTACGGGTTCGTTGTCATCATGATCCTCACCGCGATCCCATGCGCCTGGCTGATCCTACGCGGCCAACGGGAGGTACGCCTGGCTAACCTCGATCTGGAGAAAACAGTCGCCAAGAAGACCGATGAACTCCTGCAATTGCTAAACACCTTTGATCAACAGAAATTCGCCGTCGACCAGCACGCGATCCTGATCACGACCAACGTGCAGGGCTACATCACGCAATTCAACAGCAAGCTCTGTGAAACCAGCGGGTATGAGCCGGAAGAGTTGGCGAATCAGCACTGGAAAGTATTGCACGGCGGCGACATCCCGGAAGAACTCAATCACCAGATGTGGGGACTGCTGGCCCAAGGAAAGATCTGGCGGGGTGAAATCAAGCAGCGGGCCAAGGACGGATCGCACTACTGGGTCTACGCGGCCACCGTTCCCATCAAGGATGACAACGGCTGCATTATCAAATACATCTCCATCCAGACCGACATTTCTGAATACAAGGGCATGCACAACCGCCTGCTCCGCGACGCCGAGAAAGCCCGCGCCTCGGCATAGCCGCCCACTGCCCATCGACCCCAGCCCAACCCCCGGCCCTTGACAGGCCCCCGTTGAGCCGGACAATACACCCGTCGGCCCGAGCCCGACCCCTCGCGGGTGTAACTCAATGGTAGAGTGTCAGCTTCCCAAGCTGAATGTTGAGGGTTCGAGTCCCTTCACCCGCTTTATAAAGCCCTCCCCACCAACAGGTTGCGGAGGGTTTTGTCGTTTATATATGAGCCTTCAATATCTGCTCGCGGTGGGGCTGATGTAACGGGTGAGCGTAGGGGAGACATACCTCCCGTGCAGTAGCCGCAACACCCTCTTCTTGTCCACCGCGAGTGCGGCGGTCAATCATCAAAAAGAATGGTTTCTTGGAGCGGACCGAGACGGAGGCGGGCATGGATCGGCAAGTGCCGACCGCCCCCGTTTGCTCTCGCGGATCGCTGGGCCTCGGCACGATTCATAAGTTGACCTCGGCCCTGTCGAATCATGCTCCGAGATCTCCCGCCCAACGGATAGATTCAAAGAACTTTCCAGGCCAACTCATGTCCCTCTAAGTATTTACACCTAGGAGGTATCATCCCGCGGGACGCCGCTCAACGCCCAGGAATGCCCACACAACGCCGCCCGATCCCCCGCCGGGGAGGTTGAGATGGGGTGAGTCGTATCGCGGTCATATAAACAGACACTTCGGTCCTGATAATACTTGACAGAAGTGTCTTGTTAGCGCAAGCTGGCACCGATCACGAGATGAAGGAGTCATTCGTGCTCTGTCTATCGCAGACAACCGGATACGCCGTTCTGGCCTTGAGTTGCATGGATAATCCGTGCAATGGCAAGTGGGTTCTTGCTAAAGAGGTCTCGGAATGCACGGGCATCCCGCAAGCATATTTATCGAAGATCCTGCACTCGCTGGTGGGGTCCGGGCTTATCCAGGCGAAACGCGGTTACCGAGGCGGGTTCACGCTGGCTCGTCCGGCCGATCAGATCAGCATCCTGGATATCACCGAAGCCGTCGAAGGAGAATCTTGGCTGCCCAGGTGTCTTCTTGGTCTGGTGGACTGTTCACAACTGCGTGCCTGCCCGACCCACGACTTCTGGTCCATAGAGCGTGGCAATATCGAGTCGGAGTTACGACGAACGACGCTTAGTGTCGTTGCGGAGTTTGAGCGTAGCCGCGGGACACGGATGGGAGCCTGCTGCGACACCGAGGAGCCAGATAGCACACCCAACAAACCCGGCGTGAAGCGTCGGTCCAAAGCCAAACCACGTTAGGAGACGCGTGTTATGACTGCGAGCATGAAACCACCACGGCCGCCCGACCCACCGCCCCATGACGAGATACATATTTGCGCTTTGGGATTCACACGTTTGAGTAGCAACTTGATGGGTGCAAACCGATGCTAAATAGTCGATGCCCGTATGGATTTGACTGGATCATATGGTCTGCGGACACAGGCATCCACGCAACAACTTTTTAGGGATCACACCATGAATACTGAGATCATCTACGAGATTCAGTCCGGTCCATACTGGGACTGGCGTGTGGCACTGGATCTTTTTCTCGGTGGCGCCGGCATCGGAGCCCTGCTCTTTGCGGTGCTGTTGGATGAAAGATTCAAGGGCAAATACCAGCGCATCTGTCGCACAGCGGCCTGGTTGGCGCCCCTGCTTGTGGGAGCCGGCTTGCTGCTGGTGATGCTGAAGATGGGTCGGCCCTTCCACCTGTTTCTTGCATACACGAACTTCAATCCGACCTCGCCGCTGTGGTGGGGAGGTGTGTTCCAGCCCTTGCTGCTGGTCGGGGCATTCGTCTACGCGTTGATGTGGCGAGGTGACCAGGCTCAGGACTCCGCCCGCACCTGGCTGGGACGATTGCTGGCTCCATTGGCGGTCATCGTCGGCGCCTACCACGGCATGCTGTTGTCGGTCATCGTGGCTAGGCCGCTTTGGAATACGGGACCGACGGTGGTGGCGGCCATGCTCGGTTTCGTATCCACCGGTATCGCGGTCGTGATGCTCGTGCATCTGATCCGGATGAAGATGGCCGGCCGCCTGGCAGACGAGGCCCATGTGGCGCAGTTCCTTGACAACATGCGTGTGGTCCGGAACACCCTGTTTGTGGTTTTGTTACTGCAACTGGGCACCTTCTTCCTCTGGTGGCTGAGTTTGAATTTCGGCGCCCTGCAGGATCAGCAGGCACTCGCGGCGGCTAACGAGATATGCGGCCCGATGTTCTGGTGGCTGGGCATCGTCGTGGGGCTCGTCCTGCCGATTGCTCTCGGAGCTTTCGCGGTGTGGCGCGGTGAGGCAAGTTATCGGCGTCTGCAGATCGGCGTGATCGGGCTGACCAGCTTCATGATACTCCTGGGCGGATTCTTCTTCCGGTTGGCCGTGCTCGTAGGCGGCCAGCAAGATCTACCTGTCAACATCACCTTTTAGGGACATACCGCGATGACAACTAGCACCAAAAGTCCCATTTGGGAAAGCGTGAACAGACCCTCAACCCGGCGCACCTTCCTCAAGGCGGCGGGCGGAACCGGTTTGTTGGCCGCGATGGGCGGCGGACCGCTGCTGAACTACATGGCCGTGGCCGCACCCACAGATGATAGGAATGCCACGGCGGGCAAGTGGGTCGCATCGACCTGCCAGGGATGTACGACGTGGTGCCCCGTGCAGGTTCACGTCCGCGACGGGCGGGCCATCAGCGTGCGCGGCAATCCCCACAGCAAGGCCAATCACGGCGAGATCTGTCCGCGGCCTCACCTCGCTCTTCAGCAGGTGTACGACCCGGATCGAATCAAGGTGCCGATGAAACGCACCAATCCTAAGAAGGGCCGGGCCGAAGATCCGAAGTTCGTCCCCATCAGTTGGGATGAGGCCATGGGCCTGATCGCCGACAAGATGATGGAACTGCGGGCCACCGACGAAACACACAAGTTCGTGCTGTTCCGCGGGCGCTACAGCTACATGCGCGACATCATCTACTCCGCGGTGCCGAAGATTTTTGGATCACCCAACGGTATCAGCCACTCGGCCATCTGCGCCGAAGCGGAGAAGTTCGGGCCCTACTACACCGAGGGCTACTGGGACTATCGGGATTATGATCTGGAAAACACCCGCTATGTCCTGTGCTGGGGCGCCGATCCGCTGTCTTCCAACCGGCAGGTCCCTCATGCGATCAGCGCCTGGAGCAAGGTGCGCGACCAGGCCCAGATTGCGGTGGTCGATCCACGGCTATCCTCCACCGCGGCCAAGGCTGACGAATGGCTGCCGGTCTTGCCGGGTGAAGACGGGGCGCTGGCGGTGGCCATGGCGCACGTGATCCTGGTCGAAGGGTTGTGGAGCCGCAAGTTCGTTGGCGACTTCACGGAAGGTCAGAACCTGTTCGTGCCGGGCGCGACCGTGGATGAACTGGCCTTTGAAGAGATCCACACCAGCGGCGTCGTCCGTTGGTGGAACCTGGAGTTGAAGGATCGCACCCCGGAATGGGCCGCCGAGCAATGCGGTATCCCCGCCGAGCAGATCCGGCGGGTCGCGATCGGCTTCGCCAAAGCGGCGCCGCGTGCGATCAGTTGGCTATCGCCCGGGGCATCCATGCAGGCACGTGGCGGCTACGCGGCCATGGCGACGCACGCGCTGAACGGGCTGGTGGGTTCTACCGATCACCTTGGCGGTGTGGTTCAGAAGACCAAGGTGCCGGCCGACACCGTTCCGGACTTTGCCGCATATCAGGACGAGATGTCAAAGAAGAACTCCAAGCAGAAGAAAATCGACCAGCGCGGTACGTTGGCGTTCCCATCGTTGAAGAAGGGCAAGAGCGGCGGCGGCGTGGTCACCAACAATGCCGCGGACGCGATGCTGAACGAGGACCCCTACGAAATCAAGGTGGCGATCGCCTACTGGGCGAACTTCGCTTTCTCCTGTTCCGGGACGGATCGTTGGGAGCAGGCGCTGACAAAACTTCCGTTCTTCGCCCACATCACCACCCATGCCTCGGAAATGACTCATTTTGCGGACGTGGTGCTGCCGGCCGCTCACCACATGTTCGAGAAATGGGGGTTTGTCAAGAGTAAACAGAACCTCTACGGGTATGCCTCATTGAACGAACGGGTGGTACAACCGATGTGGGATGTGCGGCAGGACGAGACGGAGATCCCCTGGATGCTCGCAGAGAAGTTGGCAGAGAAGGGCTTCGACAATCTCCACCGTTACTTCAAAGAGCAGTTCACCGATCCGGAAACCGGCAAGACCCCAACCAACAGCGAAGAGTTCGCTCTGGGTGCCGTCAAGAAGTTCACTCGATCCCATTGGGACGCCACGCACGGCGACTACGGCAAATACGGGGACAAGTTGAAAGGCTGGGCGGATTACGTAGAAAAAGGTGTCTGGAACTCGCACCGGTTCAAGGTCGGCGGGGTGTTGGGCCACTTCAAGACTGAAACCGGCAAGTTCGAGTTTTACAGCGAAACGCTCAAGAAGGCGCTCGCCGGCCACGCGGAGAAGCACGCCACAACCGTGGACGAGGTTCTCAAGGCAACCAACTACACGGCGCGGGGCGAGCTGGCGTATGTACCTCACTTCGAACCGGCCCTGCGCTGGGGAGATGAGAAGGAATATCCGCTCATCTTCTTTGAGCACCGCAGCCGCCTGAACCGTGAGGGACGTTCGGCCAACTGCTCGTGGTACCAGGCGCACAAGAATGCCGATCCCGGCGATGAGAACTGGGACGATGTGCTGAAGATGAACCCGGTGGACGCTGCGAAGCTCGGGTTGAACAACGGCGAAATGGTCAAGGTCACTTCACCCATCGGCAGTATCACGGTTAACCTGAAACTCTGGGAGGGCGTAAGACCCGGAACCGTGGCCAAGTGCTACGGCCAGGGGCACTGGGCCTACGGTCGCGTAGCGGCGCTCGATTTCCAGAAGCGCATACCGCGCGGCGGCAACAACAACGTGATTCTGCCGCCGGAGTACGACCGGCTCAGTGGTTCGACCGCGCGGCACGGCGGCGTGGCACGGGTGAAGATTGAAAGAGCCTAACAGGAAAAGGATATCTAGATGGCTAAGAAACAATACTCCATGGTGATCGACCTGCACGCCTGTGTAGGATGTACTGCCTGTGATATCGCCTGCAAGCGCGAAAACAACGTGCCCGCCGAGTTCGCCTGGTCCAATCACATCATCCAGACGGAAGGCACCTTCCCCGATGTGAAGTATCGCCACATACCGACGATGTGCAATCATTGCACGGATGCTCCGTGCGTGGCGAATTGCCCGACGACGGCCATGCACAAGACGGAGGACGGGCTGACGATGCTCGACGCGGAGAAGTGCATCGGCTGCCGGGCCTGCCAGTTGGCGTGTCCGTACGGCGTTATTTACTTCAACGAGCACGAGCCGCACCAACCTCTCCCCACGGACAAGGAGGCCGTCATCCCCGGATGCACGGCCACGATCGAGGAGGTCCGCGAAAAGACGGGGACGCCTTTGCCGTATTACAACCCTGCGCGAGCCGAGACCATCCCCGGCATCCGGCCCAAAGGTGTGGCCGAGAAGTGTACGTTGTGCGACCACCGCCTGGCCAAGGGGGATGTACCGGCCTGCGTCGAGGCCTGCCCGGCGGGGGCGCGTATCTTCGGCGACCTGAATGATCCGCAAAGCGCCCCACGCAAGGCACTGAACAAGCATGCGCCTAGCGTGCTTCGACCAGAAAAAGGAACACAACCAAATGTCCTCTACATCCGCGACTTCTAATCCCGCGTCGGCAGGACAGCCCTTGGAGCCACCGTTGGAATCATCCCACGAGGCAGCGCGGGCCAATCTCTACCACTTGCTGGCCAAGTGTTTCTCTTCGCCTCTGGAAATGGAGCCGAAGAACCCTGCACAGTTGCGTTCGGCGGTTGCTGACCTGGGCCCCGCTCTGCAGAACCCGGGGCATGCCTTGGCCAAAGCCTGGGAAGACGCGCTGGAGGACCGCGAGGCACTGGCACTTGCCTATGCGCGGCTTTTCCTGGGGCCGTTTGAGATTCTCGCTTCACCCTACGCCTCATTTTACCTGGAGCCCGATCAACGGCTGATGGGCGAGGTCAGCCAAGCGGTGGCACAGACCTACGCAGCATGCGGCCTCGCACCCGGCCCCGGCCCGCGCGAGGCGCCAGACCACGTCGCCGTGGAATGGGAGTTCATGTACTTCCTGACGTATCAGTACATCGACTCCGGCGACGAGCGCTGGATCGAGCAGCGTCAACAATTTATCTCAACCCACCTCATCCGCTGGATGCCGTCACTTGCCCGTACGATCGCGCAAGTGCATGAGCACGCCTTTTACGATGCCGTGGCCGAGATGTTGACGGCCGTACTTGAAGACTCACAACCGTAGGCGGGAATGTGAACTTTCTCGATACGAAAACCCCGATACCGGAGTAGATCGATGCGAATTCGTGCAGCGATCCTGGTCGTCATGGTTCTTTCGCCGGCTCTGGCGTTGGCGAGTTCCACGGGGCTGAACAACATCCCAACCGCCGACACGCCCGGGCATCGTGAAATTGTCTTCCAGGGATTCATCAACCTGGCTGACAACAAGCCCGATGATCAGTTTGCAGGTTTCAAGACCGGGCTACGCTTTTCGGAACACCGTTTTGAGTGGGGATTGGACACACGGCTGGGAGACCACGACCCGAGGGCGGCGGTCTTTCAGGTCAAGTACGCCGTCCAGCCTTGGGAGACCCTGCCGCTTGTGGCTGTCGGGGCCACCAATCTGGCTGTCACGCCCGGCGACCGCGACAGGGTCGGTCAGCCGTTCAAGTTCGTGGTCATCACAGAGGACTTCGGCTGGCTCCGCGGCCACGCCGGCTACGGGCTTCAGCAGAACAACAACGCGGCCTTCTTCGGGCTCGACAAGACCGTTCCGCTGTTCGACCGCGACCTGATGCTGCGCACCGATGTGATCCAGATCGAAGATGAGCGGCAGTGGCTGGGCAGCGGAGGCTTCATCTACTTCCTGGATGGAAACGTGGCCGTTGAGAGCTGGGTTTCTCAGCCGTTTGACCACGGCAAGGCCTCTTTCACCCTGAAGCTGAACCTGATCTTCAAGTATTGAACCGGGCCGGTGACCGCTATGTTTGCAATGATGCACGACTGCTTTGAACGGAATATTCGTTACCTGCGTCTGTCACTGACAGGGGCGTGTCCCATGCGATGCACCTACTGTCGTCCGGCCTTCTACCGAAACACAGATCGAAGCTTGATGACGGCCTCGGAGATCGAGTCGCTGGTCAGATATCTCGTTGTCGAGCACGGTGTCTCGAAGGTCCGGCTCACCGGTGGCGACCCGACCACCCGGCCCGACCTAGTGGAGATCATCGAGCGCCTTGCCACGATACCGGGCCTGCGCGACTTGGCCATGACGACCAACGGGCTGACCCTGGAGCGGATGGCCGATCGGTACGCCGACGCCGGGCTTATGCGGGTCAACGTCAGTCTCGATTCATTGGATCGTGATCAGTTCGCTTGCATCACCGGCGTAGACGGGCTGGAGCGTGTGCTGGCCGGTATCGATGCCGCCGTGAACGCCCGGCTGACCCCGCTGAAGATCAACACCGTGGTCCTTCGCGGCGACAACGAAACGCAACTCCCCTCGCTGGTAAATTTCGCGGCCGACCGAGGCGTGGCGATCCGCTTTATTGAATTAATGCCGATGGGGCCGCTGGCTGAGCAATGGGCCGATCGGTATGTCAGCGCAGAGCAGATGCGGCAAATCCTTCAGCCCGTTACGGCTATATGGCAACCACTGCCACAAGGCTCCGACTCCGCCAAGCGCTATAAGGTGGTGCTGCGCGACGGCCGTAAAACCGAGGTCGGCTTCATCACACCCATGAGCTGCAACTTCTGCTCGGCGTGCAGCCGCATCCGTATCGCGGCCGACGGCATGCTGTACCCATGTCTGATGGACCAGCCACGCGGATCGATCCTCCCGGGCCTGCGGCCACGATTTGATCCGGCGCGGCTTGACCGCCTCCTGTCTGAGGGTTTGGCCAAGAAGGCGGCCGAACACCCCCAGCGGGGGTTCATCGTCATGACACACATCGGAGGATGATCCGTCGTGGCTGATAGCGTGACCAAAACGGTTTGGGCTTGATCACATGGCTCGCTGATCTGGGCTGAGCACAGGAGTCGATCAGCGAATGGGCCCAAGCATCATGCCGATCGACAACAAGGTCGGGCCTCTCCCCTACCGCAGCCACCTAACAGCAGGTCACGTTGGAGTCTGGGGTAGCCTCAGACCTTACCCTATCGGCGCTGTGTGCTTAACACCGGCCATAGCCACATACCCACTTCACAGTCGCTTGAGCAATATCCATTGTGACGCCGTAACCTATTGACAAATAAGCAATTGCAATGATTTCTCCAAGCGGTCTCAGGGGCGGGTCGGTTATCCACATCACTAGGCGGCCTTGCTCGATGAGAGTTGACGGGGTCTGGGGTAGCCCATAAAGTGGATATGAAGATGCTGATATCTTATATGCTGGCGATTATCTTACTTATGGTCATCTCGCATACGGTTGAATACGCCTTGAGGTCGGTCGTGTGGCTCGCGTCACAGGCCGGGCAACCGCAAACGGTCCAGCAGATCGCTGAGGCGATGCATGTCCCGTCGAATTACCTGGCAAAGGTGATGAACTCACTGAAACGTACGGGGTTGGTCGAGGCCCGGCGCGGCCTGGGCGGCGGTTATGTGTTGACCCAAGCCGGCGACAAGTTGACCGTTCTGGATGTCGTGAATACCATCGATCCCATCGAGCGGATTACGGGCTGCCCACTGGGTTTGACGCCTCACGGAGTAAACCTGTGCCCGCTGCACCGGCGGCTGGACGAAGCGATCGGGCTGATTGAGGAGGCCTTCCGCAAGACAAAGATCGCCGACCTGGTGGCCGAGGCCGCTGAGACCGGTTTGTTGTGTGGTGCCAAAGGCAAGTTGCCCGACAAGCGCGGGGGTGAAGCATGAAACGCCCATGCCAATATCTCGGCCGCCGGGGCGCGTCCCTTCTTAGCTGTTTAGCAGGCGCTGTCAGTACATTATCTTGTCACCGGCATGGCCGTATGTACGGCCGTGCCATGTCCAATTTCAACTATGCAACCTTCAACCACCGTTGACTTTCTATAGAAAGGGTCGGAGTCATGAAATCACGGCTGCTCGGTACCGTTTTGTTGACAGGCTTACTCGTACTCGCACAGGGGTGCGGCAATAATGAAGGCGCGCCGCCGGCCACGCCCCAGTCCGGCGGATCGTGCAACGGCGGTGACCCGGCGGCGCTGATCGCGGCTGTACGTTATCTCAGCCCCGACGATGTCCGTGCGGCGCTGATGACGTACCAGCCAAGCGGCCGGATCGACGACTACCTGATGTTCGCCTCGGGCGGGCACGCCGGGCAGGTGTTCGTGATCGGGATGCCGTCCATGCGGCTGCTGCGCTCGATCGCGGTCTTCACCCCTGAGTCCTGGCAGGGCTGGGGCTACGGCA
>JAJDCU010000051.1 GCA_029260655.1 Phycisphaeraceae bacterium | reverse complement strand
ATCGCGTCTGCCGACAACCTCACGATGGCGGTTAACCGACTCCCCTGAGCATCCAAAGATTAAAAGGACCTGGACTCGCGGGCTGCCCCCACATAAAGCCTCGCTCAAAAGGCGTGTGCCGGTGACGGGACTTGATGGAGCGCACCGCCCCGGCTTATACGCGATCATCAGTACACGGGCCCGACCAGGTCCCGCTGATCCCGTGGCTGCCGCTACCGCCGGAGCGTCGTGGGGATTGATGATTTGAAGAAGAAGATTAAACCGCAGAGGCGCAGAGAGCGCAGAGGAGACAAGACAGAGAAAAGTAAGGCGAGGTATCCGCAGATGACGCAGATTGCGCAGATGGGAAGGCGTATGTGAGTACACGTTTTCTTAATCTGCGTCATCTGCGCAATCTGTGGATACCTCCTCCTCCGCGCTTTTCTCTGCGCCCTCCGCGCCTTTGCGGTGAACTCCGCTCTGCCGAATTTTCAGTGACTGCGGTTCGTGATTAATCCCGGGCCCGTCGTATCTGTAGCAGGCCCAGGAAGAAGCTTGCGAACATGGTTTGGACGCCGAGGGTCATAGCCAGGACGGAGGGGATGACCAGGCGCATGGTGTTGAAGGGGTCCAGGTCGCCGAAGTGCTCGGCGCGCCATCCGGCGATAGCGAGTACGGCGATGACCAGGCCGACCAGGACCAGCAGTGCCCCCAGCGCCAGGCCGGACTCGAGCGTGGTCTGTCCGACGAACTTGTCGAAGCGTTTGCTTGGCGGGTGCAGGCCGGTGTTGATCGCAAGGACCTTTGCGCACGCGGCGAAGACGACGGCCTGGAAGCCCAGCGAAACCGCGGTGCCCGCAAACAAAAGCGTATGCACATCCAGGGAAATACCGCCGACCTGTCTGGGCCCGGGCAGCAGCCACAGGCCGACCGCTGCGCCCAGGAGCATCAGCAGCATGCCGGGGTATCCAAACAACCACTTTGGGCTAAAGAGCATGTAGAACCGCAGGCTCCGCCAGCCGTCACGCCATGTCCGCAGGTGCGGCGCCCTGCCCCGGCCATCCGGCGAGAGGGTCGTAGGGACCTCGTCGACGCGCAGGCCGAACATCGTCGCGCGGACCAGCATCTCCAGGGCGAACTCCATCCCCGGGCTGCTGGGGCGCATCGTCTGGTACGCCGACTTGCTGAACCCGCGCAGCCCGCAATAGACATCACCGCAGCGGCTCTTGAAGAACAACCGGCTGATGGCGGTCAGAGCTGGGTTGCCCAGGTACCGATGAAGGGCGGGCATCGCGCCGCTTCGGATCCCGCCCTTGAAGCGGTTGCCCATGACCAGGTCACATCCGGCGCGGAGCTTATCGAGGAACGGGCCGAGGCTGGAAAAATCGTAGCTGTCGTCGGCGTCCCCCATGACGATGTACTTGCCGCGTGCGGCGTCGATCCCCCCCGCCAGCGCCGAGCCGTACCCGCGGTGCGAGACATCGATGACGCGAACGCCCAGGTCGGCGGCGATCCGGCGCGAGCCGTCGGTGCTGCCGTTGTCTGCAATGATGACCTCCCCGGCTACGTTGGCCCGTTCGAAAAAACCAAGCGCCTTCTCGATGCAGACCGCCAACGTCTGAGACTCGTTGAGGCAAGGCATCACGACCGACAGCTCGACGGCATCATCGGACCCACCGGATTGGGGGATGCCGGTCGAGGCGGCTGCGTCCGCGGGCGCGGTCTGATCTTTCCTGGTCTGGGGCATCAAGGTCATCCCGTCGGTAGCGCGGGGCCGGGGAACACAACAGCATTATCGGCCTTGGCGGACGCGGGTGGGTCCGATCGCCGATCAGTCCTACCCCCGGCCTACCCACCGCCGCCCGGGTTCGTGGCCGGTTTTAGAGCCGGGCAATGGTACACAATACATCGGCCCCGCGGAAGGGGTACCGCCAGCGCAGAACGGAATCGGTCGGCGAAATTCGCGTTGGCTCCCGAACGTGAATCGGGGTCGACGAACTTGTAATGATAGGTCTGCCACCAGTCCATCGACGTGCGTGCGTTATTGCCCCTGAACATCAGGGTCGAGCTGGTATGCCACCGCATGAGCTCGCGGAACCTGTCGGTGCGTTGGCGCTGGCGCGCCGCGGTCGGTTGAAGGTATGGCGGGATCGGTTCATCGGCCGGGGGCGAGACCCGCGCGACCTGGGCGGCAAGCTCCGAGCGCTGGACCAGGCTGCTCAACCGCTCGCTCCAGTCGCGCGCCTGATCGGGGGTCAGCGCTGCGCCTGCCGACTCCGCCAGCGATCGGATCTCTCGCCAGTCCACCGGCGGGACGAACCTTTCTTTCCGCAGCAGGACGATCGGGCCGGGGTAGTTGTCCAGGTAGGTCTTGCGTATCGGCGCGATGTTCTGGATCGGCAGGCCGGTGTAATAGGTTACGATCAGGTGCCAGTTGGGTGTGGCGTACAGACGTGTGTCTTGCGGCAGGTCGGCGTCTTCGAGATAGGCAAGCACGGTCCGTATCGGCTCGAACCGGTCGGACGTATTGCTAGCCGAGCTGTCTGGCAGGACCCGGCCGGTCGACAGGAGGATCACCAGCACCGCGCCAGGCGCCACAACCGACGCCCACCGCTGGCTGACCATGCAAGCGGCGCCGGACACGATCATCGCCCCCAACAACATACAGGGGACGGCGATCATCAGCGACAAACGGGTGAAGAAAAAGCTGGCGGCGGGTATGCACCAGATGAACACGAGAAACATCACCCCCGCCCAGACCGACAGCAGCGTGTACGCGCCGCGCCGAACGCCAAACGACTCAACCAGGCGCCGAGGCATCCGCCCGGTGAAAGCCGACGCCAGCGCCGCGACCGTCAGACCGATGACAAACAGCCCAAGCTCAACGGGGCGGTGGGTCGGGTACTTTATGACAACGTCCAAGAACCCGGGCATGCGCCAGGCCAGCGGCGTCCCATGCATGTTGCTGATATAGCCCGTCCACCAGACCCACGGCAGCGTCCCGGCCATCACGATCAGCAACGACGCGCCGATCTTCGTCCACACCCGCTCGTGACGGCGTTGCCAGGGCAGCGTCAGCCCGCCGACCAGACACATCGCGAAACACGAAGCGGCGTGGGTATGAAACAGCAGCACAACCATGACCGACCCGACGAGGTAATCACGCCACCGCCCGTGCCTGAGGATGCGCCACAGCGCCCAGCCGCACCCGGCGATGCAGACCAGTGTCAATGAGTAGTAGCGCGCCTGCGAGCCGTAGTAGACGTTCTTCTTCGCCACCGCCGCGTACATCAGCGCCGCCCAGCCCGCCGCCGGCCCGCCCATATGCCTGCCCAACACGAACATCAAGACCATGAAGACCAGGCCGAAGACCACCGCGGGCAGCCTCGGCACCACCGTCCGACGCCGGACACTGTCTACGGTGTGTTGCGGCTTGAGTGAATCTGTCAGGTGGTCCGGCCCCTGACCGAAAAGCGCCATCGACCCGGCGATCGTGTAGAGCGGCAGCCAGCCGTGATACACCGTCACGCCCCGCGCGGAGTAGCTCAGGTCCTTGAACTCGTACTCCGCGTGCCCGGGCCAGGGGCGGAGCATGATGTTTTCGTAGACCGGCTGGCCCAGGAAATGATCGGTCGGCAGGCCGTGGTCCAGGATCGCCTGGGCGTTGATGCTGGACTCGGCCTCGTCATCCCAAAATGGGTCCGCGCCCACCGCCCAACACCGAAGCCCCGTCCCCACCGCCAGCAGCACCAGCAACGCCGACCAGCCAACAACCTTCTGCCGACCCGTGGACATACAGCGTTTCCAATTAGCCCGGCCACAGATTCGTAACCCTCAAAACCGCCCCACCCCAGCGTATGAGAAATTGTCGGCCATCCACGCCCGATGCCGCCATTCTCACAAGCACCCCCAGGGCCAGTATAGAGCCCCCCCCGACCGGCTGCTGACATTGCCTTTTCCCCCGCATCCTGCAAGAATACCCCGCTTAGCCGGCCACAATCGGCCAAGTATAGACCTCGAAACTATCAGGAGTTGAACCACGTGAAGTCCCAGGAAATACGGCCCGGCATGGCCCTGAACATGGACGGCCAAATCTGGCTGATCGTCAACATCAACCAGGTCAAGCCCGGGAAGGGCCCGGCCTACACCCAGGCCAAGCTCAAGAACCTGGTCACCGGGAACAATATCGAAAAACGCTTCCGCTCCGGCGAGGAGGTCGACCAGATCAACCTCGACCGACGCGAGGTCGAATACCTCTACTCCGATGCCAGCGGGGCCGTGTTCATGGACTGCGAGACCTACGACCAACTGACGATCCCCGCGGACGTGCTCGGCGATACCCTGCTGTACATCAAGGCCAACACCGCGATCAACGGGCTTTTCCATAACGGCAACCCGATGACCGTCGAACTGCCCGCCTCGGTCGACCTCGAAGTCACCGACACACCCCCCGGGATCAAGAACGCCACCGCCACCAACCAGCTCAAGGAAGCCGTCCTCGAGACAGGCCTGAAGACCCGCGTGCCACCGTTCATCAACAACGGCCAACTCGTCCGCATCTCCACAGAGACCGGCGAATACCAGAGCAAGGTCTAAACCAAACAACCCAGCCTGCCTAACCCGCGCAGCCCCACGCCTATATGGACGCGGGAAGATCCCATGTATCTACATCCGGATGCGGTGATATACACTGTGTTTGGAGGCGGTCTGGATGCGATTCGCACTCGTATTATTCATTGCCATGTCGTCCTGGGCCGCAACACCGCTGCGCGCCGATGAAGCGCCTCATGCCCGGGCCTACCTGGCGCAGTTGAACACGCGCCTGGAGCGGGTCGGCTCACAGATGTCCACGATCAGCGAGGCGGCGAACGTCGCGGCGGCGGCGCTCGTTTCGGGCCGGGGGACCCGTGGGTTTGGAGTTCGCGGGGATGCGGGGCTGGCGAACGAGCTTAGCAACCGCGCCGGGGCGATGATGGGGTACGACGGACGCACAGGCGGGCCCGGAGATGTGATCCTGTATGTCTTTGGGTTGGTCACCTCGGATACACCCGATACGCGAGCCTTGCTGGTGAGGCAACTGGATGAAGCCGATCGTCTCAAGGCGGCGGGCTCGGTCGTGATCGGGCTGGGGTCGGCCAGGCAGCTTGAGCGTTTGGGGTTGCGAGACGAGTTGGACGGTGCGTGTACGGTTTTTCTGGACAATCATGTGGACGGCCACGTACCGCTAAGCCGCAAGCGGGTGTTGGATGGTGTAAACGCAACTGGGGCTGGTCTTGATGATGGCGAGGTAGTCGGTGTGCCGATGGCGACCGTGCTGAACGCGGCGTCGGCGTGGGCCTGGCAGTGTGAGCTGTTCGCAGCGCTGACTCGGCTGGACAAGCTCCCGGTCGTCAGGCAGAGCTTCGAGATCGATATGCGCAAACGGCGGTGGCTGCGCTACGGGTCACAACCGTTTCACCACGACCGCTGGCTCGACCCGATCGCACCGGGAACCTTGGGACGTGCTTACCTTGATCGTCTGCGCGGTGTGTTGCGCGATATCGGGACGGCTTCCTGGCAGGACATCGCGCGGACGGCGCGGCGGGCCGGCGACACGCTGGATAAAGGCGGCACGGTGTGGCTGCGCTGCGGCGGTCGGTACCTGCCGTACCACGTCGGCGGACTACTGGCGGCCGACCCGGACTTGCTGACCGCGCTGAACCACGACGGGTCAGACCCGCGACTGCCGGCTCCTGATAAAAACGACTTCGTGATCGCGGTCGGCGGTCACGAACCGGCGGGGAGTTGGCGATGGGGCGAGCCGGAGCTGTTGCGCAAGGCCGGGCGGGGCGTTGCGTGGATCGTCAACGGGTACAACACACAGCCGCGTGACCTGAATCGGCGTGAGGTCCTGATCGATCTGTGGGGACCTGTCGGGGACGCGGTGGTGAAGATCGAAAACTACGACACCCGCCTGGGCCCGGTCGGTTCGGTCACAGCCGAGGCGGTTTTGTGGATGATCACCGCGGAGGTGGCTGGCCGGATATCATCCACGCATGACGGTCCCACGACTCTACGATGACCTTGCGTATCTCTGGCCGATGCTTAGCCCGCCGGAGCACTACGAGGCCGAGGCCGAGGTGTTGATCGATTTGATCGATCGGCACTTCAAGCGGGCCGAAGGTGATCGCTACAGCGTGCTTGAACTGGGCGCGGGCGGTGGGCATACGCTTGTGCATCTGGCGGACGACTACGACTGCACGGCGGTGGACCTGTCCGAGCCGATGCTGGCGAACTGCAAAAGGCTGGTCCCGCAGGTGCAGACGATCGTCGGCGATATGCGGTCGATCCGTTTGGGCGAAACATTCGACGCGGTATTCATCCACGACGCGGTCGATTACATGCTCAGCGAAGACGATGTCCGTCGAACACTAGACACCGTGGCAGTGCACCTTAAGCCCGACGGCCTGTGCGTTGTAGCACCAACCTATACCCGTGAGACATTCATCGACGGCGACGTCGCCGACGACGGCACGACCACAGACAACGCAGAACTAACTTACTTCAGTTACGTCCACGACCCCGACCCGACAGACGATACGTTCGAGATGATCCTGCTGTACCTGATCCGGGATGCCCAGACGCGCGGGGTCGAGGTGATCGAAGACCGCCACACCTGCGGGCTGTTTTCCAACGAGCAGTGGCTGACGTGGATGGGTGACGCGGGATTTGAAGCTCGGCAGGAAGAGGCGGACGCGGGGGATCCAAGGGGACCCGGGGGTGAGCCTTGGTCGTTGTTTGTGGGGATCAGAAAGTAGCGAAGAAGGTAGACGTGACAAGTCGCGGCGCTTCGCGGGGAAGAACCCAACTTCTAATCCCTAACACCCAAACCCTAACACTACCCCTTATGCGCGGGAAGGTAGTATTGCTGGGTGTATTCACCGAGCATGCGGTTGGTGTTGAAGGTGCCGGGGACGGTTTTCATGGAGTTGGCCATGACCTTGAGCCAGCGCGTCGGCAGGCCGGCGCGGTTGCGGGTGTAGAAACTTGGGGTGATGGTTTTTTCCAGGAGTGCGTACAGGCAGTCGGCGTCGTAGGCGTCCTGCTTGCGTCGGCTGGTGTATTCGCGTCCGTCGCCGATGGCGTAGCCGTTGCGTTTGTTGTATCCCTCGGGCCACCAGCCGTCGAGGACCGAGAGGTTGACCCCGCCGTGCAGTGGCGGCTTCATCCCGCTGGTGCCGGAGGCTTCCATCGGGCGAAGGGGGTTGTTCAGCCAGATGTCGCAGCCGCTGGTGAGCATCCGCCCGACCTGCATGTCGTAGTTTTCGATGACGGCGACGCGGCCCTTGAACCCGGGCTTCCTGGAGAACCTGACGATCTGCTGGAGGAAGGCCTGGCCGTCGGCGTCGGCGGGGTGGGCCTTGCCGGCGAAGATCAGTTGCACCGGGCGTTTGGCGCTACCGAGGATCTTGATCAGCCGTTTGGCGTCTCGAAAAACCAGCGGTGCGCGCTTGTAGGTAGCGAACCTGCGAGCGAACCCGATAGTCAATGCGTCTTCGTGCAGGGCGTTTTCGGCGTCGATGATGGCCTGGGCGTCTCCGCCGTGGCGCACCGTCTGCTCGACGAGGCGCTGGCGTGCAAAGCGGACCAGCCGGCGGCGCAGGGTGCTGCGCATCTGCCAGAGCTCGTCGGCGGGGACGCGGTCGACGCGCTTCCAGGGGTCGTCAAACGCGCCTGCGCCGGCCAGGCGGGGCTTGAGGTACTTGCTGTATAGCGGCTGGGCCTCGGGCGCCAGCCAGGTCTGCCAATGCACGCCGTTGGTGACGTGACCGATCGGGACGTCGTTGGTTTTTTTGACGCCGAACAACCCCTGCCACATCTCGCGGGAGACCTTGCCGTGCAGCTTGGCGACGCCGTTGGCGCGTCGGCTTAAGCGCAGCGCCAGCGCGGTCATGCACAGCGGCGCCCGCTTGTTGCCGGGGTCTTCGCTGCCAAGTGTCATCACGTCACTGACATCAAGCGACGAGCTTTTGAGCAGGGGCTTTAGGTACTTGCGTGCGAGCTTTGGCTCGAACCTGTCGTGCCCGGCGGGGACGGGGGTGTGGGTCGTGAAGACCGTGTGCGAAGCGACCTCGTCGATCGCCTGCTGTTTGTCCCAGCCGTCTTTGATTAAATCGCGGACGACCTTGACCGGCGCAAAGGCGGCGTGGCCTTCGTTCATGTGCAGGACGGTGAAGTCGACGCCCACCGCATCCAAGGCCTTGGCCCCCCCGACGCCGAGCAGGACCTCCTGACGTATGCGCATCTCGGTGTCACCGCCGTAGAGGTGGGACGTGATCGCGCGGTCGGCGGGCGTGTTGGTCGGGAGGTCGGTATCCAGCAGGTACAGCCCGACCCTGCCGACGTCGGCCCGCCAGATCTTGACCTTGACCTTGCGCGAGCCGATCCGCACGCCGACGGTTTTCTTGGTGTCGGTCAGGGCGAACTGACTGAAATCGTAGGTCGGGTAGGCCGCCAGGGTCGAGCCGTCGGGCTGGATCTCCTGGCGGTAGTAGCCGTGGCGGTACATCAAACCGACCGCGGTCAGGGGGATGCCCAGGTCCGACGCGCTCTTGAGGTGGTCCCCGGCGAGCACGCCCAGGCCGCCTGAGTAGATCGGCAGGCTCTCGTGGATCGCGAACTCGGCGCAGAAGTAGGCGACGCGCATCTTCTTTTGTTTCCCCTTGGCGGTGCGCGAAAACCACGAGCGTGTGCGCAAGTACTCACGCAAACTCTTCTCGCAAGCGCTAAGCCGTCGCAGGAAATCGGCGTCGGTGGCCAGGAGGTTCAACCGGAAGGCCGGGAGCTGGTCGATGACCTTCAGCGGGTTGCGCTGGGTCGACTCCCACAGCACCGGGTCCAGCGAAGCAAACAGCCGCTGCGTGTCGGCGTCCCATGTCCATCGCAGGTTCATAGCCAGCGCCCGCAATCGAGCGACGGCTTCGTTAACCGGTTTAACGTTGGTGCGCGATTGACGCTTGGTGGATGCTTTACCCATCTTGGTGGTTCCGTAAATAAAAGACGTTGCGCGAGCGATGCGGGTGTGTTTAGTTTCTGCCGAAGAGTTTGGTCTCGGCGGCGAGTCGTTTGGCGATGGTCGGTTTGAGTTGGCCGGATTCAAGCCGCCAACGCCAGTTGCCTTTGAGCGTGCCGGGGAGATTCATCCGGGCCTTGGCGTCCAGACCCAGCAGATCCTGCACGGGGAAGATAGCCAGATCGGCGACAGAACTCAAAGCCAGGCGGATCAGGTCCCAGTGGATAGTCCCGGGCCGTCCGTCGGTGTAGACCAGCGCCCGCTGCCGTTCGCTGAGCTTGCCGTTACGGCTGGCGGCCTTGGCCTTGGCGAACCAGCCCCGGGCGGTGTTGTTGTCGTGGGTCCCGGTGTAGACGACGCATCGGCTGGGGAAGTTGTGCGGGGCGTGGTAGCTGTCCTCACGGCCAAACGCCTCCTGGAGCACACGCATCCCGGGGAAGGCGAAGCGATCGCGCAGGGCCTGAGCCTCGGGGGTGAGCAGGCCCAGGTCTTCGGCGATGATCGGGACACTTCCGAGCTTGCGCTTCAAGGTGGTGAACAGGTCGGCCCCGGGGCCCTTACGCCACCTGCCTCGCCGGGCGGTCTTGTGCGCCGCGGGGATCTGCCAGTACCGGCAGAACCCCAGGAAGTGGTCGATCCGCGCGGCGTCGAACTGGGTCAGGCAGTGACGGAACCGACGGACCCACCAGTCGTACCCGGTCGCCTTGTGACGCGCCCAGTTGTACAGCGGGTGGTTCCACACCTGGCCGGTCTTGCTGAAAGCGTCCGGCGCAGCGCCCGAGACGTAGGCCGGCATCCCGTTGGCTTTTAACTCGAACAATTCAGGCTGCGCCCATACATCGCTGGAGTCGTGTGCGACAAAGATCGGGATGTCGCCGATCAGCCCGACCCCCTGATCGGCGCAGTAACGCTTGAGCGCCGACCACTGCTTGTCGAACTGCCACTGCATAAATCGATAGAAGTCGATGTCGTCGGCGAGCTCGGTGCGTGCCCGGTTAAGGTCGCGCTTGTTGCGCTTGCGCAGGCCGGGGGACCACTTCCACCAGTGCTCACCGCCGTGGGCCTGGCGCAGGGCGAAGAACAACGAATCGTCGTCGAGCCAGTCGCTTTGCTTTTCGGTGAAACGTGCCAGCGCGCCGCGCGACCGGGCGGGCTTGGCTTTGAAGGTTTCGTAGGCCTTGCGCAGACGGGTGAGGCGGAACCTGCGTGTCTGGGTGAAGTTGACCTTCCGCGAGTTGGCCCCTTTCAGCGGCGCGACGTCGGCGCGGGTCAGCAGCCCGTCCTTGTGCAGGTGGCTGAGGCTGATCAGGTCCGGGTTGCCGGCGAAGGCGGAGAAGGCGCTGTACGGGCAGCCGTGCTGGTCGGCCGGACCGATCGGCAGCATCTGCCACCAGCCCTGGCCGGCTTGAGCCAGGAAGTCGGCGAAGCGGTAGGCCTGATCGCCCAGGTCCCCGCAGCCGTGGGGCCCGGGCAGGGAGGTCGGGTGTAGCAGCACGCCGCTGTTGCGCTGGTCCAAATGAAAACGCCCGCTCAAAAAGACTGCCTCCAATACCGGGGGGGAATCTGTGGAAAAACCGGGGGGAAACCGGGGGGATACAGGCCATCCGCATGGTCGGCCCGCCGTGGGAACCTAACTAGGATAGCCGTATCCCCGTGCCGCACAAGCGTCAGGGCCCAGCGGCCCACCGCCGGTCACGGGGCGTTACAATCCAGACCAAACACGTCCAGACAGCCAAGATAGGAGCGACACGATGGACCGCGTAAGACTTCTCCTGACGATACTAGCGATCTCGGCCACGGCGGCCACCGCCTCGGCGCAGAACGACGAACAAGACGACGCCGCAAGTGAAGCAGCCAAACCCAAGATTCAGATCAACCTCGGCGACGCCATGGACACGCTGCACGGCCAGCAGACCACCATCGAGCCCGGCCCCGGCGAGTCGATCCAGGAACTGCGCAAACGGTACAAGCGCCTGTCAAAAGAGCGCAAACAGCAGGACCAGACGATCTGGTCAACCGAGCGGCTCGCCCAGGCCTACGAACAGACCTTCGTCAAGCTCTGGGACGACCTGCGGCTAGGCGGGCACAAGCCGGACATCTTCGCCGGGTTCGCGTTTGAGTCCATCACGCTGGCGGGTCCAGGTGAAGCGCAGCCGTTGATCGAAGGGGTCAGCCGGACGCCGCTTAACCAAGGCCCCGTCACGCTGGACCACGATCAATGGCGGGCCCACGTCAACAACCTGTTCGAGCAGGGCTACCGGGTTGCTCAAAGCGAATGGCACCACGCCACGTTCGCTTTGGATGACGGGGGGCGGCGCATCTCCACCTTCAGCATCACGGTCGACCTGACCCACGCGCACAAAGATATCCGCCTGACCGTCACCGGGCCGATCAAGATCGTCTGGACCGACCGGCTCAATGCCGATGGCAACCACCTGCCCGAGTCGATCGACGCGACCGGTCTAGCGCTGTTGAGCCGATCGGGCACGCCGATCTTTAAGGACAAGGTGTTGGGCAAGCTCCCGTTTGGGATGGGCCACGACGACCTGCTGGCCTACGACCTGAACAACGACGGTCTGATCGACCTGGTATACCCCAACTCCAACGAGGTGTTCTGGAACAAGGGCGACGGGCAGTTCAGCCGCCAGCGCCTGTGTGAATTCCCGGTCAAGGTCGTCGCCGAGGCGGTGCTGGCGGACTTCACCGGCGACGGGTCGGTCGACTACCTGGTCGCCGGCGCTAACCCCGTCGGTAAGGCGGACCCAAGTAGATACGCCCTGTTCCTCTACCAGCGCGATAACGACGGCAAGTTCACCCAGCCCGCCACGCTCGCCGTCGATCCCAGCCAGTTGCCGCTGCTGCTGCCCTCGGCCATGGCGGTCGGGGACATCGACGCCGACGGCGACCTGGATGTCTGGGCCTCGCAATACAAGGCCGCCTACGCCGGGGGCAACTTCCCCACCCCCTACTACGACGCCAACGACGGCTACCCGGGGTACCTGCTGATCAACCGAGGCGACGGCACGTTCACCGACCAGACCGAGGGCTCGGGCCTGGCGGATAAACGCTTCAGGCGGGCATTCCGCGCTTCGTTCGTCGACCTCGATGACGACGGCGACCTGGACCTGTTGGTCGTTTCAGACTTCGCCGGCGCTGACCTTTTCTACAACGACGGCGACGGCACGTTCACCGACCAGACCGACTCGGCGCTGGACGTGGCGACAAACTTCGGGATGGGCCATACGTTCGGCGACTTCAACGCCGACGGCCGGTTGGATTTCTACGTCACCGGGATGGCGTCGACCACCGCAAGGCGGCTGGCGCAGATGGGCCTAAAAAACCCGGACATGGCTGGGCACAACGACCAACGGCTCATCGTCGCCTACGGCAACCGGATGTACCTTAGCCAGCCAGACGGGCGGTTCGTCGAGCCCGACTTCCGCGATCAGGTCGCCCGCTCGGGATGGTCATGGGGCGTCGCCGCCAGCGACTTCAACAACGACGGCCAAACCGATATCTACGTCTGCAACGGCAACAAGTCCGGCATCAGTGCCAAGGACTACTGCACACGCTTCTGGTGCCACGACATCTACTCCGGCGACTCACAGGAAGACCCCGCCCAGTTCAAGGTCTTCGTCGATGAGCTCAAGGAGTTTTCCGATGAGGGGCTTTCCTGGAACGGGTTCGAGCACAACCACCTGTTCATGAACCAGGGCGACGGCTTCACAAACGCCGGGTTCCTGATGGACGTCGCATTGGAGCAGGACTCCCGATCGGCGCTCGCTCACGACTTCGACAACGACGGACGGGTCGACTTGCTGGTCATGGCCCGGATGTTCTACGCCAACGGCAAGGGCTACGAACTGCACCTGATGCGCAACCAGACGCCGCAGGACAGCCGGCACTGGGTCGGCGTCCGGCTAAGCGGCAAGCCCGGCGTCTCGCCCCTTGGCGCAAAAGTCACCGTCACCTACCCCGGCGGGATACAGACCAACGCAGTCGTCTCCGGCGACTCCTACAGCGCCCAACACGCACCGGTCCTGCACTTTGGTTTAGGGGGAATCGATTCGGTCGATTCGATCACCATCCGATGGCCAGGCGGGGAAGTCACGACGTTAGCGAGCCCGGCTGTCGATGCGTACCACCGCGTCACACTCGGTGGAGAAAGCCACGCCGAAGTGTTGCCGTGATATTTCTTCGGTTTGATACTTAGCCCCGGGTCGACGACCCGGGGTCGCGACATTTCGATGTGATATTGAATGTTGACCGGCCCCACGCCGTCGACGTGGGGCTAAATAACAGACGCGATACCGGATATGGTCGGGCCCACTTAACCCAGCGCGCCGGTGCAGCTTGAGCCCGCGCCGGCGGTGCAGCCGAAGCAGTGCGCCCCGGTCTGGATAGCGCGGCCGATCAGTTCCTCGGGGGTGTAGTCCCAGAGTTTTTTGCTCTCCAATTCAACGACGTGCTCCTCGGTGCTGCCGGCGGACCCAAGGCCCGTGCCGTTGCCGTCGATCGGCATCTGGAGCATCTGGTTGAAGTCGCAATCGTACACGCTGCCCCGCCAGCCGATGCTGACCAGGCTGTGACACATCACGAAGTCGACGTTGGCCTTGTTGTGCGCCTCGGTGAGCCTGGTCATGTAGCCGTCGTATGCCCCGTCGCGCTTCAGCGCGTGCTCGAAACGTTTGATCGGCATGTTGGTAATCGTCCAGAGCTTGTTGAACTCGATGCCGAAGTGATCGTACAGGTGCTTCTTGTAGTCGGCTTCAAGCGGGGCTTGCGCCGGCGGCAGGCCATAGTCGATGGGGTTGTAGACCAGGTCCAGCCGAAGCCCCGTGCCTTCTTGCCCGTAGCCCAGGTCGTTGAGCTTTTGCAGCGCCTTGACCGAACCGTCGAACACGCCCTTGCCGCGCTGCTTGTCGACGTTGTCACCCAGGTAGCACGGCAGGCTGGCCGAAACCTCGACCTTGTGCCTGGCCAGAAACGAAGCCATGTCTTCGTAGCCTGGCTCTAAGAGGATCGTCAGGTTGCAGCGGTCGATGACATGCAAGCCAAGACCGCGCAGCGCCTCGACCAAATCGCAAAAGTGTGGGTTCATCTCCGGGGCCCCGCCGGTCAGGTCGACGACCTGAATGCCCAGTTCGTCCTTGTACCGCTTGAGCCAGCCCAGGATCTTCTCCATCGTCTGCCAGGTCATGATCTCCGTGCGGCCCGGCCCGGCCTCGACGTGGCAGTGGTGGCACGCCAGGTTGCACATCTTCCCGATATTGATCTGCACCGTCGTGATCGCCCGGCGGACCATCGCCTGCCCATCCGCGGCGAGGCGGTCGGCGAACGAATCAGCCCCGCCCCCGGATAGCCCCCCGGGTGAGGGTGAAGAGGCCTGCGGCAGCGGGATGCTCTGGGTCATGGCGGGGGATTCTAACGGCATACGGGATAAAACACCTACCCCTCGGCAAATATTCCCCCCCGGATGTTTCCCCACCCCCTCGGACACACCCCAGTACCCCGGACTTCCCGTGGGACTACAATCAGCCTGATCGCCACCCCCAAGGAGCCCCGCCATGCAGACACGCCGACTGGGTAAAACCGACATCGAACTCTCCGTCATCGGGCTGGGCGGGGTGGTGGTGATGAAGGAAGAACAGGCCGAGGCGAACCGGATGGTGGCCCAGGCGATCGATGCGGGGATCACCTATTTCGACGTCGCGCCGCAGTACCTGGACGCCCAGCAGCGTTTGGGCCCGGCGCTTGAGCCGTACCGCGGCGGGGTGACCCTTGCGTGCAAGACGCTGGAGCGCACCGCCGAGGGTGCCCGGCGGGAGCTGGACGATTCACTGACCAAGCTGCGGACCGACCACTTCGATATCTACCAGATGCACGCGCTGACCACGCTGGAAGAGACCCACCAAGTGCTGGGCCCGGGCGGCGCGATCGAGGCATTTGTGGAGGCCAGGCAGGCGGGCAAGGTGCGGTACATCGGTTTCAGCGCCCACGACCAGGACGCGGCGCTGCTGGCGATTTCGTCTGGCCAATTCGATTCCGTGTTGTTTCCGCTGAACTATGTCGTGGTCGAGCACGGCAACTTCGGCCCGGCCCTGCTGGACGCCGCCAACAAGCAAGGCATGGGCATCCTGGCGCTCAAGGCCATCGCACGGACGAACGTCCCCGAGGGCGTAGATAAGCCCTACGACAAGTGCTGGTACACCCCGGAGGATCGGCCTGACATCGCCCACCTGATGCTGCGGTACACACTCAGCCTCCCCGGCGTCACCGCCGCCCTGCCGCCGGGCGATCCGGGGCTGTTCAAGATGGCGGTAGGTTTCGCGGATCAACTAAGCCCGTTGACCGAGGCCGAGCTTGCGCAACTCAAGGACGCGGTGGCCGACGTGACCCCCTTATTTCCCCTGCAGAACGCCTGAACTTGAAAACGCGCGGATCTACGATCCGCCACTAAATGGGGCTATGTGGTCACAACACTCACCACGTCCACAACATCCGCACCCGTTTAGCGGGCGATCGCAGATCGCCGCGTACGGCACGGCGTGTTTATCCATCGAACGGTGTCACGCACGACCAGCGCTGCGGAGGTAACCCCGACTTCACCGGGTTCTGTTCCACATAGCGCATGGCACGACGGATGTCGGTCGTATCATTCAGATACACCTTCCACAACCTCCGCGCCCAAGGCGACGACGGCTCGATCGTGAACCCTTCATCACGCAACCGCGAAGTCGCGGCCTGCTTCAGACATCGCACCACCTGCTCAACCCGATACCGATGTCGGTCAACCACCAGATGCACATGGTCCGGCATGATCGAACAGGCGTGAATCCGGTAGCCTAAACGGGTCGAGACCTCTGCGAAGGCCGACCCGATACACCGGGCCATCTCACCGGTAAACCGCACCGACTCATGCCGCATATCTGACTTCGCTGCCAAGCGTCGGGCCCGGTCATGACTCACCCCCGCGACCGACCGCCTGGCATCGGTCTTGGTCGCCGAGCCGTGCCCGTATAACTCCCAGCTACGCACGAAGTCCGACCACGAACCCCTCGGGTCGTTGGGCAGCCAGAAGCCGTAGGCGGTGAAGATCACGTGGTACGCCCGGATCATGGTGAAAATGCTACCATACCCGGCCCCCAGACGGCCGTATCGTCCCGTTTGGCGGATATAGCGCGACGCGCGGATCTTCGATCCGCCGCTAAACGCAGACCCGTGTTTCCCCCGTTTAGCGGGCCGTAACGCGCGGATCTTCGATCCGCCGCTAAACGCAAACACGCGTTTCCCCCGTTTAGCGGGCGATCGCAGATCGCCGTGTTCTTTGACGTGTCCTCGCCGTGTAATGTTTGGAGACCGACCCATGCCCGACACCGACCCCGCAACTAAATCCATGGACGAGATCGTCGCGCTGTGCAAGCGGCGCGGGTTCGTCTACCCGGCAAGCGAAATCTACGGCGGGATCAACGGCTTCTGGGACTACGGCCCCCTGGGCACCGCGCTGAAAAACAACATCCGCGACCACTGGTGGAAACAAACCGTCGAGTGCCCCCCCATCGGCCCGGATGGCGAGCCTGTTTCTATCGTTGGGCTGGACTCGTCGATTATTCAGAACCCCAAGGTGTGGGAAGCGTCGGGGCATGTCGGGGGGTTCAGTGATCCGATGGTGGATGATACGGAAACAAAGAAACGCTATCGCGCGGATCATGTGTGGGTGCGGAAGGCGGCTGGCAAAGATGGTAATGAAGTCCTTGTAGCAATCGTACTCGGCTCACAAGAAGAAGCTCAAGCAGCGTGGGAACACTTCGATAGCACTGGCAAATTGCCAGATCAGCTACGCGGCGAGCTCTCTAAAGGTGTTAAAAAGTGTATCGATGGAGCAAAGTTCTACGAGGACGCGCCTATTTCTTCGTATGTGGATGTGTCTGATGACCAACGAGTCATGGTTTTCGGACAGCATGCTTCAAAACCAGGCACGCTCACCGAGCCGCGCGAATTCAACCTGATGTTCGAGACCTTCGTCGGAGCAATCCGTGACGCCAGTTCCAAGGCTTATCTCCGCCCGGAGACGGCACAGGGGATTTTCCTGAACTACAAGAATGTCGTGGACACGATGCGGGTGAAGATGCCGTTTGGGATTGCGCAGGTTGGGAAATCGTTCAGGAACGAAGTCACGCCGAGGAACTTTATTTTCCGGTCGCGTGAGTTTGAGCAGATGGAGATGGAGTGGTTCTGTGCGCCGGACGATTCGCCTAAGTGGTACGACTTCTGGAAACACGAACGGATGCGGTGGTGGGAGTCGCTTGGGGTCAGTAAATCGAACCTGCGTTATCGCGATCACGATGACGATGAGCTGGCGCACTACTCAAAGATGTGCGTGGATATCGAATACAAGTACCCGTTCACCGCCCCCGGATATGGCGAATTAGAGGGCGTGGCGCACCGTGGTTGCTTCGACCTGACCCAGCACCAGGAGCACTCCAAGCAGAAGATGGAGTACTTCGACCAGGAGCGGCAGGTCAAGGGGCAGAAGGCGGGGTTGAGCAAGGATGAGATCAACGCGCAGAGCAAGTACATCCCCAACGTGATCGAGCCGGCCAGCGGGCTGACGCGCGGGGTGCTGGTGCTGCTTTGCGAGGCGTTTACGCCGGATGAATCCAGGCCGAGCAAGGTGTATATGAAGTTCAAGCCGAAGTTCGCGCCGATCAAGGCAGGCGTTTTCCCACTTGTTAATAAGGACGGGATGCCGGAGGTTGCGCAGAAGCTCTACATGGGGCTGCGTGAGAAGTTCACCTGCCAGCTCGACGCGAAGCAGAGCATCGGCAAGCGTTACGCCCGGATGGACGAGGCGGGGACGCCCTACTGTTTCACCGTCGACGGCGACACGCTTAGTGACCAGACCGTGACCGTCCGCGACCGTGACAGCCAGAGCCAGGAGCGGATCAACATCGACCAGGTCGAGAACTTCCTCGCGGACAAGATCGGGGAATGAATTGAACCGCCAAGACGCGGAGGACGCCAAGTAGAGAAGAATATAGACAGGATGACAGGATGGTCAGGATAAGCGTTTTAATGTAATCGGCTACATCCTGTTTATCCTGTCATCCTGCCCAACTCTTTACTGCTTGGCGATCTTGGCGTCTTGGCGGTTCAATCCTGTTTTAGGTGCAGAATGAGTAATCGTATTGAAGCGCTGCATGTCTTGCTGCATCAACACGCGCCGGCGTGCGATGAGGAAACGGTTTATCGGGATCGGATGTTGGCATTGCTGGACTCCTCCGGCGATCCGCTTTCGCGCGGCCACTACGACCCGGGCCACTTCACCGCCAGCGGTTTTGTCCTGTCGCCGGACGGCAAATCGGTGCTGCTGATCCTGCACCGCAAGCTCGGGCGCTGGCTCCAGCCCGGGGGGCACGTCGACCCCGACGACGCGGACCTGTTCGCCGCCGCTTGCAGGGAAATCCACGAGGAGGTCGGCCTGGGCGAGCTCGATCAGGTGACCCCGGGGGTCTACGACGTGGATATCCACCCGATCCCCGCCCGGAAAGCGGAGCCGGCCCACGAACATTTCGACGTGCGGTTCCTGCTGCGTGCCCGCTCAACGGTGATCGATGCCAACGACGAGAGCCACGACACGGCCTGGACCGCGCTGGCCGATCTGGCGGACCGGATGACCGACCCCGACGAACGGCGGGTGATTACCAAGCTGCAATCGCTGGCGCCGCCTGTGTAGCCATTGGCTACAGCCCAGGATGGCCCTACGCCGCGAGCTTGGCGCAATAGTGACGTATCAGCAGCGATCGGCGCGCGCCGGGGCCGACTCAAGTCATGGTGGTTAACCCGCTGGCCCTGCCGCCCCCATCATCGCAGCCAGCACCTGAACTATTTCACATCAATCCGCACAAGCGGCATTCCCTTCTCGCCAGTACGGGGGTAAAATAGGGGTAGAGTCTGTTGCCCCGACGCTTCTGAAAGAGGTGCGTGCAAGGGTGTAGCTCCTCCCAAGGAAAGCGCCTGTTATGGGCGAGCCTATCCTCACACCCCCTTTGGGAAGGAGACCGCCATGCCCGTTAAGCGCCTCAAAGAGTATCTGGATAGCCACGACGTCCGTTACGTTTCGTTCAGCCATAGCCCGGCCTACACGGCGCAGGAGATCGCGCGCGCCGCGCATGTGCCGGGCCAGGAGATGGCCAAGACCGTCATGGTCAGGCTGGACGACGAGCTGGTCATGGTCGTGATGCCTGCGCCGGAGAAGATCCGGTTCGACCTGCTCCAGGAAGCATCGGGTGCGGCCCACGTGGAGCTTGCCCGGGAGAAAGACTTCGTCCGCCTGTTCCCCGGCTGCGAGCTGGGCGCGATGCCCCCGTTTGGCAACCTCTACGAGATCCCTGTGATCGTCGACGAGGCCCTGGCCGAGGACGACGAGATATGCTTCAACGCCGGCACACACACCGAGCTGATACGGATGTCGTACCTGGACTTCGACGTCCTGGTCAAGCCCTCGGTGATGAGACTGGCCGAACACACCGCGGTGTAACTTGCCGGCGCGACCGTTTCGGTTGTGAGTAAAGACCGATGTATCGGCCGGGCACGAGCGCGGTAAGGGGTGGTGTGCCAAGGCGATCCCGTTTAGCGGCGGATCGGAGATCCGCGTGCAGGCAAATCACGTAGACGGCGTGGCACGGCGATCTGCGATCGCCCGCTAAACAGTAAGCCCGCGCACCCTACCTACCGTGGACCCACCCCAATAGGACGGATGGTTAGCGCATCGGTTCTGACGGCTACGCCAATCCAAGGCGCGAAAGATTCTCCGGCCGGCCCTTGACCCCGGGGCGCAGGCGGAACAGCGCGCCGGCAGTCTGGCCGTTGCTGTCTTTTTTGTCGCCGCCCGCCGAAGTGACATATAACTCGTCAAGCGCTTCGCCGCCGAACATCAAGCTTGTAGTCAGCGGGGTCGGGAGCTTGACCGTTTGCATCAACTCGCCGCCAGGCGAGTAGCGCCGCACACACCCGCCGTCCCACAGGGCCAGCCAGATGCAGCCTTCGGCATCAACGGTCAAACCGTCGGGCAATAGCGGCTCGTCGATGGGGGCGAAGATGCGCCGGGAGGTGATGCCGCCGGTCTGTAAGTCGTAGTCGTAGGCGTGGATCGCGTGGGCGAGAGAGTCGACGTAGTACATTGTATTGTTGTCGAGGCTAAACCCGATGCCGTTGGCGCAGCCGAGGTCTTGTTCGACGACCTTGACCGACAGGTCGGTATCAAAAAGGTAGAGCCGGCCGAGGCGCTTGTGCTGGCCGGGTTGTTCAGGATCGTCAACCGGGACAGACCCGGCGAAGACGCGCCCCACGGGGTCGGCGGCGACGTCGTTGAACCGGGACTCGCCGGGCATCGGCTCGATAAAGGTGGTGAGCTGGCCGTCATGGAATCGCCACACGCCACAGTCGGTGCCGAACACCAGCAGCGAACCGTCGGCCTGGACGGTGGTCGCGCCGATGTAGTCGGTCTTGAGAACCTGTTCGTGGTTCTGCGCCCCGGGGTCGTAACGGAACAGCCGGCCGGTCGTGCTGTCCTGCCAGTAAAGCCTTCGCTCGCCCCCGTGCCAGATCGGCCCCTCCCCGCACAAACAGGCCTCGTCGGCGATCACTTCGACTTCCATAAACGAACTCCAATCAAAACTTGTGAACCGCGAAGGCACGAAGAGCGCGAAGCAAGAAGAAGAGGGCCCACAGATTTTCGCAGATTAAGGGATGATCGACTTAAGTGCCCTAAAAAATCCGTGTTAATCTGTGAAGGTCAGTGGGCAAAACGCCGGATCGCCTTCGCGCTCTTCGCGTCTTCGCGGTGTTCCTCTCTAACCCCCGAAGATCAGCTTGTACCCGATCCAGAAGATCACGATATCCGCGAAGACGTGGCTGACGTAGGCGGCGTAGATGTTGCGGTACTTGAGGTAGATCCACGACCAGGTCGCCCCGCCGATGAACACGCCCAGCGACCCGAGCACGGTGATGCGCCAGTCGAAATAGGCGGTCAGTGCGATCACGTGATGGATCGTGAAGAACAGGCCGGACGCTACGACCGCTACGTATCGCGGCATCAGTGTTTCGCAGCGCGTGAAGACAAACCACCGCCAGACGTATTCCTCGATCAGGGAGTTGGCGGTGCACCAGTAGACCGCGCCGAGGATGTAGATCTGCGGGGTGTTCAGTCCGACCTCGATGGCCTTGCCGCTAACCAGCGCCTGGTCGATCCAGTGGCCGAAAAGAAAATAGCCCGCGCCGATCGCCAGGAAGATCACCGTCCCGGTGGCGATGGCGGCCGTCATGCCCTTACGGGTAGGCCGGGGCAGCCGCGCGGGTTGCTTGTCGACTAACAGGTGCCATACCAGGGGCAGGCCGATCAGCCAGATCTTGGCGGCGATGAAGACCCCCTGCCCGATCGGGCCGGGCTGGCCGTGGGCCGCCAGGTAGACCCCGATACTCGGGACCGGGACCAGCAGTATCAGCGCCAACGCCGCGTTGCGTCTTGAGGCCTCGTGCATAACCGGCAGTTATAGTGGATTCCTCTTTTCGTTGCGTGTTTCACCCCCCGGGCGCGCAAAAAGCGCGGCCCAGGCAGAAGATGCACTGAACCGCACTCGATCAGGGGTAAGTTATTTACTTCGCCGAGGCGACCGGGCCTCGCTTGGCCTTGGGCGCTTTGGGCGCGGGGGCCACCGGCCTGTCCTTTTGCATGTCACGGCGTTCCATCAGGTCCGGCCGAAGCAGGATCGCGCGGGGCGTGATCATCGTGCGTCCGCTGACGTATTCGGTTTCACCGCGGCGGATGACGTAGGCGTGCTCATCGTGCTGGGCCAGGTGAACCCGCTGAGCTCGCAGGATCGAATGACCTTCGTCGATCCCGCCGGTCGATCGGCCGTACTTCTGATACGGGTCGATGTAGATCGGCTGGTTGCCCATCTGAAGCTGCACCAGGTCAGGCCGAACGGCGTCGTCGTGGATGATCACGCCGACGACATCGCGGTGGATGGTGCTTATTTGGATCAACTCGTAGCTGGGCGTGGGCTGATGCATCGGCATGACAAGCCCCGGGCCCGACCGGCCCACGACCGTCACCTCGCCGTCTAAAGCCCAAGCGGGCACGGACATCCCTGCCAGCGCAACACAACCGATCAATGCGGTACGTAATCCCTTCATCTGCGTCTCTCCTTCCGGCTCCGGGCGACCGGCCCTGGTCACGCCGACGGGTCCCTCAACCCATGGGCGCTCGCTCTCTCTGATCTCTCGAATACGACGTAAGCCCGGTCATCACACATCCCATGACCGGCGTCGATCCCTCCGAGCGACACCTAAGACTCGCAACCGCTGTGCCAATCAATGAAACAGGGGGTGTCGAGCCACATATCTAATTATAGCAATGGTTTATCCCCTATCCTGCCTCCGGACAAATCGGTGCATGATGCGGGGTGTTGCGAGAAATCACCACCCCCAGGGACCGCGTCTACGCAAAACAACGGCACCTGCGGCATGGGGCCGCTGTATGCCATTGTATGAAATGATGATTGCCGTAACTTATTATTACAACAGACTTAACATCCAGATCAACGGCCGGTCCCGCCACCGCCCGGCCAGTGGCTTTCAGCGTCAAGACTTTGCAATCCCCCCTGCCGCTGGGTAGACTGTTCGGCTCGATTCAGATACCAAGGATGCCCACCATGTACGCGATCATCGAAGACTCCGGCACACAGATCAAGGTCTCCCAAGGCGACGTCATCCGCGTCGATATGCGCGACCTGCCCGACAATGCCGACAGCCTCACCTTCGACCGCATCCTCATGGTCGGCGGGGACGAAAAGACAACCAAGATCGGCCAGCCCCTGGTCAAGGGCGCTTCGGTTACCGCCGACATCCTCGACCCCGACGACACCGAAAAGGTCAACATCACCAAGTTCAAGCGGCGCAAGACCTACAAGCGAAACATCGGCCACCGCCAGCACTACATCAAGTGCAAGGTCACGAAGATCAAGGCCTGAGGCAGACGCCCATCAAGAAATATCCACGGCAGCTGCGGTATAACACCCGCGGCTGTTTTCGTGTGCGCCAATGTCTTACACATTGAACATCGCACATCGAACATCGCACATGTATCACTCCCCGATGATCTTCACCAGCACGCGCTTGCGGCGGCGGCCGTCGAACTCGGCGTAAAAGATCTGCTCCCACGGCCCAAAGTCCAACGCGCCATCCGTGATCGCCACGACAACCTGCCGGCCCATGACCTGGCGCTTCAGGTGCGCATCGGCGTTGTCTTCGCCGGTGCGGTTGTGGCGGTAGCCCCCGGCAGCGGGGTCAGCGCCTGCGCTGAAGGGGGCAAGCTTTTCCAGCCAGTCGTCGTAGTCCTGGATCAACCCGGACTCGTCGTCGTTGATGTAGACGCTGGCGGTGATGTGCATCGCGTTGACCAGGCACAGCCCGTTTTGCACCCCGGATTGCGTCACCAACTCCCGGACCTTCCCCGTGATATTGATATACCCCCGGCGGTCCGGGACGTTAAACCAGAGCTCTTCGCGAAGATGTTTCATGGGGGGATTGATGGGTGTGAGTTGATCTCAAGCCCACATCCTCCTGCGTGTGGGACCCACGGCCGGGAGGCCATGGGCTTTTTTAAGTCGAGTCCTCACCGGTTCGCCCCACGCCGAGGCTTCTCTTGTTCGTCATCTGATTCCGGCTCGTTGAACCGGCAGAGATAAAGCCTCTCGGGGTCGACGTGCCCGCCGTGGCCCTTGAAGAATTCGGTGCGGTCGCCGATGCCGTCGGTCTTGGTCTGGCTGGAGCGGTAGTGGATCCCGGTACGGTTGCCCTCGTCGTCGGTGACCCAGTTCAGGAAGATGACGCTGTGGCCGGATTTGGTGCGCCAGTAGTTGGCGAAGTCCCCGGGTCGGGCGTCGTCGTGGTTGACAGGCTGCCCGATGCCCAGTTCCTGCATCGCGAATGTGCATTGCTCCTCGCCGCTCTCTTCGGTCGCGCCGTACCACTGCCGCTGGAACCGCTTGACCTCGTCGAAGTTTTTACCATCGAATAGCCCGTGATGCTCGGCGAGCTTGAAGGCGACCTGAAAAGTAAATCCGCTGCAGTAGGTGCCCGTGGGCTGTTTCTTCAGGACGGTCTTGCCGCCAAACACCAGCGTCTCGCTCACGCCGGTGGACTTCTTCCAGATGTACCCGCCGCCGTCTTCATAGCTGCGCGCGATCTCAACCGCCTGTTCGCCGAATCCACCCTCGGCTTCGGCCGGCTCCTGGGCCGTATCGTCGGCGCGGGCAACCAGTGCGACCGAGCAAGCAGTCAAAAAGAGTAAGACCAGCACAAGCCGGGTCAGTCGATCGATGTGACGCTTCATCGCGGTCTCCTTCAAGTTATGATGCCCGGTGTCAGTCAAATCGTTCGGCCCGCTTCCTGCTTCCCTGCTTTCTCCACCTCGGGTATTGTACCCGCTGGTGAAACGCCTTCACCCACAAGGGATTCGGCGATGAAGGAAATCGAGATCGGCCCGGAAATCGAGGGCAAAAACAACTGGGCCTACCAGGTCAGGGTCTTCGACGCCGGCAAAACCCATGACTACAACGTGACCCTGAGCTTCCAGGACTACGACCTGTGGAGCCACGGCACGGTCGCGCCGTCGAAGGTGGTCGAAAAGGCGTTTAAGTTCCTGCTCGACCGCGAGCCGGCAAGTGCGATCTTAAGTAAGTTCGACTGCTCGGTGATCCGCCGATACTTCCCCGAGGTGGATGCGGAGTTGCCAAAGATGGCGGGCGGGGGGTAGGGGTTCGGGGAATTGTAAAAAGACCGGAATGTTCTCCCCGGGCCTTCCATCGCGTTGGTATTGAGTCTGTGGCCGGGACGACCCATGAACTGTGTAACACACGATGTCGTTGATGCCGATGCCCGCCCGCAGCCATCACGGTTTTGGACTGGGTCTATATGCATTGTTAGGCCGTGTACAGTTGGCTTCATCATATTGTATTTGATACTCATTTACTTGTTGTCTAGTACACAAACACATCGCACCCGCGCTCTTATCAGTATGAGCGTACTGGCGTATCTGGCCGCATCCAATGTATTCGCGCTGATAGGTTATTTAAGGGGCGTACGTAAGGGATGGCGGAATCGCCCGCTGATGATTTATATCATCATGCAGACAGTTTTCATCACGGCAGGTGTCACGGGGGTCGGGTACTTAGCGTACGTAAGTTGGTGGCTGGCCCGGGGGGTTCCTGAGCGTGCGATCCCCATGCTCATGTTCTGCCTGTTTCTCATACTCGGTGCCAGCCTGCCGTTGTGTCTTCTTTGTGGACGAGGCGCTTGGTACCTCATAGTGAAACCCCCGCCGACGACGGATTCATCGGGCAGGTATCTGAATTGCGTGGCATGCGGCTACGATCTTCGGGGCACCACCGGGCCGATGTGTCCGGAGTGCGGCAAAGTTACGATGATGGAGGCTTCGGTATGACCATACCCCGATCCCATGTCCTGTTGGAAGCGAACTACCGGCAGTTGCTGGACAACCCGCCTAACGTGGCGGTGCTGCCGTGGGGTGCGACCGAGGCGCACAACTATCACCTGCCGCACGGGACGGATGTGTATGAAGCGCAGACCCTGGCCGAACATGCGGCGGGCGAGGCGGCGAAGCGCGGGGCGAAAGCGGTCGTCCTGCCGACTATTCCCTTTGGCAATGATGCCCAGCAGCTCGACCAGGTCGCCACCATCAGCATCGGCACCGCGACCGCAACCGCGATCCTCGGCGACGTCGTTCATTCACTACAAAAACAAAACATCGACAAACTCGTCATCCTCAACGGCCACGGCGGCAACGAGTTCAAGCCCTTAGTCCGCGATCTGCAAGCCAGGACCGGCATGTTCATCCTCGTCGTCAGCTTCTGGCAGCTCGCCCCCGACATCATTAACGAAATCTTCGCCGCCCCCGGAAATGGCCCCGGCGACCATGCGGGCGAGTTAGAAACAAGTTTGATGATGCACCTTCGGCCCGACCTGGTCGCGATGGATCAGGCCGGCCCCGGCGCGACCAACGACTTCGCCTTGAAAACCACCCGCCAACCCGGCGTCTGGACCCCCCGCCCCTGGTCCAAAACCCACCCCGACACCGGCGCCGGCGACCCCCGCAAAGCCACCGCCGAAAAAGGTAAGCGCTGCTTCGAGGCGATGTCGGAGAAGGTCGCAGAGTTGTTGGTGGATGTGTCGAAGGCGACTAAGGGGGAATTGCCGTATCTTTAAATGATAGTTGAGTTACCCAACTCGATTTGGTCGCGAAATGGAACCGTTACACAAAATACCTTCAATCGAGGAACCTCCTCGTGTAGTATCGACCTTCTGGAAAGTTACGTGTGTACTAGTCATAATCCACTCGGTATTGGCTTGGGCATACACTTTTCTCAGTGTAATGGTGTTGTTCGAATCAGCCATGGTTGGTGCAAAAGGATACTCTTTTTATTACCTAATACCTTTCTGGCTATGCCTTCCCATATCGAGCTTAATTGCCATCATAGGATTCCGTAACAGTCGCAAAGGCGACAAAATAAATAAACCCCTAGCCGTTTACATAGCGTTACAGTTATTTTTTATTCTCTGGGTGTCTTGGCCGTATATCTACATGAGTTTTTCTAGAATCATGTACGGCGAAGATTTCCTTGCATCCCTGATTATCCCACTGGCCCGCTTTATTCTGGCAGTTACGATGTTTAGTTTTCCTATGCTTCTTCTCGCTAGTCGAGTCGCATGGATTTTTGTCGCTAATCCCTCGCCACCAACGGATGCCGCAGGCAAGCTCTTGAACTGTAGTTTTTGCGACTACGATCTCCGAGGCACGCGCGGTCGGACATGCCCGGAATGCGGGGCTTCGCTAATGTTGCACCACACATGGAAACGCCGCAAGCATTCGATATGGAAGCGGCTAGTCAGTTGAAGCGGGTTGCTTCACCTCGCGGGGCACGATCTCAATCTGGGGGGCGGGGTCGGCGGGGAGTTCTTTGGGGGAGTCGGCGCCGAGGTCTTTGAATTTGCGGGCGCGTGAGACGAGTCGGCCTTCGATGGCTGTCGATAATTCGTTGTAGCTATCGAATGCACCGCTCAGTGACTTTTGATGCTTGGCGAGCCTCTCGAAAATGATCCCGATTTGTTCGTGTAACTGGCAACCAAGCTCCTTGATTTTTTGTGCGCTCTCCGCGACTTTTTCTTCGCGCCAGCCCAGCGCGACGGCCTTGAGTAGCGCGACGAGCGTTGTCGGGGTGGCTATCACAACGCCCTTGCCCATGGCGTATTCAATCAGGTCCTGTCGGCGACTGGCGGCGGCGTAAAGGAAGCTCTCGCCGGGGATGAAAAGAACCACGAAGTCGGCAGATCGCACCTGATCCTGGTATCGCTTGCTGGAAAGGTCCGTGATCTTGTCTGTGATGTGCTTGACGTGACGGTCTAATTCACGGTCACGATCTTCATCGGTCTGAGCCTCGACAGCGGCGAGGAAAGCATCGATCGGCGTCTTGGCATCGACGACGATTTCTCGCCCGCCGGGGAGTTTGACTCGCATGTCCGGCCGG
>JAJDCU010000050.1 GCA_029260655.1 Phycisphaeraceae bacterium | reverse complement strand
CAACCTCACGATGGCGGTTAACCGACTCCCCTGAGCATCCAAAGATTAAAAGGACCTGGACTCGCGGGCTGCCCCCACAAAAAGCCGCGCTCAAAAGGCGTGTGCCGGTGACGGGACTTGATGGAGCGCACCGCCCCGGCTTATACGCGATCATCAGTACACGGGCCCGACCAGGTCCCGCTGATCCCGTGGCTGCCGCTACCGCCGGAACGTCGTGGGGGTTTGAAAAAGCAGGAATCGCAGAAAATGAAGATGAAGCAATAACCGCAGAGGCGCAGAGAACGCAGAGGAGACAAGGCGAAATAAATCTTGAAGAGGTGATCCGCAGATTTCGCAGAGGGGAAGGCGTGCATGTGCTCGCTGGCTCTTAATCTGCGCCATCTGCGCAATCTGCGGATACTTCCCCAATTCCTACATCATAAATCACACATCTACCCCCGGCATTACAATGCCCGGCTATGAGTGCTGCGCATACACCCCGGCCGATCGTGATCCTGGGCCCGACGGCTGGGGGGAAAAGTGACCTGGCTGTCGAGCTCGCCGAGCGCGTGCCCGGCGGGGGCGAGGTGATCGGAGCGGACTCGATGCAGGTGTACCGGCAGATGGATGCGGGGACCGCCAAGCCGCCGAGGGATCTGCGTGAGCGTGTGCCGCATCATCTGGTGGACATCGTTGAGCCGACCCAGCGGTTTACGGTCGCGGACTGGATGAGGCGGGCGGAGGCTTTGATCGGGTCGCTGCAGGGCGGGGGCAAGACGCCGATCATCGTGGGGGGGACGAACCTGTACCTCAAGGCGTTGTTGGAGGGGATGTTCGACGGGCCCGGCAAGGATGAGGCGTTTCGGGCGTCGCTTGAGGGGATCGAAGGCGCCGAGCTTCATCGGCGACTGGACGGGGTTGATCCGGAGTCGGCCAGTCGGATTGCTCCCAATGACCGCAAGCGTCTGGTGCGGGCGCTCGAAGTACATCACCAGACGGGCGAGCCGATCAGCAAGCACCAGCAGCAGTGGGCGGACGGGCCGGGGCAGAGTTACCGGTTTGATCCTGTGATGATCGGGATGCATTGGCCGGTGGAGTCGATCAACCCCCGGATCAACCTGCGTGTCAAGGCGATGTTCTTCCCGGATCAGGTGGACCCGGCCTTGGCGGAGGCGGCGTGTCCTAACGGCGAGAGCCTGCCTGCGGAGACACGGCGGCTGCATGAGGCGGGCCTGCTGGGCGAACAGTCGCGCGAGGCGCTGGGCTACAAGCAGGTGCTGGAACACCTAAATGGTCAGCGGACGCTGGACGAGGCTTTTGAACGGACCAAGGTCCTGACCCGGCGGTTCGCCAAGCAGCAGCGGACCTGGCTGCGTCGGTTCCAGTCGGTGAACTGGCTGCCGGCCCAGTCGATGAGCCCCGCTGAGATGGCCCAGCGGGCGCTTAGTTTTGCCAAGTAGGCTCCGATCCGGGGTCACATCCTCAAACCCTCCCTGGCCGAAGCCTTCCGGGGACGACCCGTATTCCGTTGTATATACAGTATTTAGAGAAGAGACTTGACAATACCGCCTTGGGCTGCTCAAGTGTCCCACCATAATCGGACCGATGAAAGCAGAGCAATCCCGGCCCGACCCGAGACCGAGTACCCCGATACCGATGGCCAAGAAGACCACCAAGACCTCCAAGACGAAGAAGAAAGCCCCCGCCAAGAAGGCCCCGGCCAAGAAGAAGGCTCCGGCTAAGAAGGGCGGTGCGGGCGGGCGATCCGGGGGGCGGCGCAGCCCGGTGGATGTGGACGCCACGGGCAAGCACCAGGTCATCGTCGAGAGCCCGACCAAGGCCAAGACTATTAATAAGTACCTGGGCCCGGACTACGTGGTGATGGCCAGCGTCGGGCATGTCCGCGACCTGCCGCCGCGCAACCCCAAGGGCGTGAAAAACCCGGTCCCGGGCGTGGACCTGGAGAACCACTTCGAGCCGACCTACGAGGTGCTCAAGGACAAGAAGGCGACCGTGACCGCGCTGAAGAAGGCGGCCAAGCAGGCCAAGGACGTCTGGTTCGCGACCGACCTCGACCGCGAGGGTGAGGCGATCGCCTGGCATCTGACCGAGGCGCTTGGCGTGCCGTTCCAGAGCGCCAAGCGGGTTGTGTTCAACGCGATTACCAAGAGCGAGATCGCCCGGGCGTTTGAGCACCCGCGCGGGATCGATGGCTGCCGGGTCGACGCGCAGCAGGCAAGGCGGATCCTGGATCGGATCGTCGGCTACCAGGTGTCGCCGCTACTGTGGAAGAAGGTCGCCGGGGGGTTGAGCGCGGGCCGTGTGCAGTCGGTGGGCGTGCGTCTGGTCGTCGAGCGCGAGCGTGAGATCGACGCCTTCGTGCCGGATGAATACTGGAAGATCACCGGGCTATTCGCGACCGATCCTGCAAAGACCGCCACGCTGACCAAGGCCTGGGACAAGTGGCTCGCCGAGCAAGCCGAGGTCAAAGACCCGACGATCAAGCAGCAAAACGCCTGGCTCAGTGAGAACGCCTGCCTCAAGGCCGAGCTTACCGAGTTCGAAGGCAAGCCGTTCAAACCCGACAACCGCCAGGCCGCACTCGACGCGGCGCATATGCTGGGCATGGCGCTCGACGACATGATCGAAACCGATGACCCTAAAGGCAAGGGCCCCGCCAAGAGCCTGTGCAAGTACCTCGGCCATGTCGCGGGCGATGCGCCCAAGTTCAAGATCGATTCGATCAAGACCAAGCGCACCACCAGCAAGCCCTCGGCGCCTTTCATCACCAGCACGATGCAGCAGGCGGCGGCCAACCGCCTTGGGTTCCAGTTGCAGCGCACCATGCGTGTCGCGCAGAGCCTCTACGAAGGCGTCGACCTGGGCGGGGCACGCGGGCAGACCGGCCTGATCACCTACATGCGTACCGACTCCACGCACCTCACCGGCGAAGCCCTGAGCATGGCGCGGGATTACATCGGCGATCGCTACGGCAAGGACTACCTCCCCGATAAACCCAACTTCTATTCCTCCAGCAACAAAGACGCGCAGGAAGCGCACGAGGCGATCCGCCCCACCGACATCTCGATCACGCCCGAATCGGTGCGCAGCAAACTCAACGACCAGCAGTTCAGGCTCTACGACCTGATCTGGCGCCGCTTCGTGTCGTGCCAGATGACCCCGGCCAAGTGGGACTCGACCGCGATCACGATTACCGCTCAAGCCCCAAGCATTAAGTCTCAAGCCGCCTTCCGAGCAACCGGCCGGACGCTGGCGTTCGACGGCTTCTACAAGGCGATGGGCCTGCCCAACGGCGGCGATGATGTGATCCTTCCGCCGTTGCAGGAAGAACAGCAACTCGGTCCGATCAAGGTCGATCCGACCCAGCACTTCACCAGCCCGCCGCCGCGCTACACCGAGGCCTCGCTTCAGAAGAAGCTCGAAGAAGAAGGCATCGGCCGGCCCTCGACCTACGCCGCGATCATCCAGACCATCCAGGACCGAAAGTACGTCGAGCCCCTGTTCCCGCGCGACAAACGCCTGGCGGCGACCGACTTGGGTCTCGTCGTCTCTGACATGCTCGTCGAGGCGTTCCCCAAGGTCATGGACACCGCCTACACACGCCACATGGAATTGGAACTCGACAAGATCGAGGAAGAGCACCACGACTGGCGTCAGATGCTCACCGACTTCTATGGACCGTTCAAGGAAAACCTCGACAAGGCACACGAGGAACTGGACCACGCCAAGGCCGTCACCGAACCTGCGCCGCACGACTGCCCTAAGTGTGGTTCGGGGACGATGTACCGGTTCGGCAAGAACGGGCGGTTCCTGTCGTGCAGCACGTTCATCAAAAAAGGCGAGGGCTGCGACTACGCCGCGCCGATCGACCGCGAGGGCAACCCCGTCGAGCCGGCGATGACCGACATCCTCTGCCCGCTATGTGGCAAGGGTATGACCAAACGCACCGGACGCTTCGGCCCGTTCCTGGGCTGCGCCGACTACCCCACCTGCAAGGGCATCGTCAACATCGACCCGAAAAAGGGCACGATCAAGCTGCCCAAGACCCCGCCGTTCCTGACGGACATCGAATGTCCCAAGTGCGAATCCAGCCCGCTGAACATGCGAAACTCCAAGCGCGGGCTCTGGCTGAGCTGCTCGGCATTCCCCAAGTGCCGGGGACGGCTGGCGTGGTCCGCCGTCGAGGAAGACCAGCAGGCCGAGCTTGAAAAGGCCTGGCGCAAACACGAAAAAGAAAACCCGGTCCCGCAGGTCAAGACCACCGACGGCAAGGTGATCGAGGAGGGCTACGTCCCACTGATCGCCGACCAACCCGCGCTCGAGAACGCCGACGCAGACGCCACCGCCTCCGACGCCGCGTAAACACTGTTCGAACTGTCTATCACAACTCCCACGTGTAATCCCGCCTTCCCAGGCGGAGCTATCCTCGTTCACAAAAACCGACCTATGCCCAGTATCCACCAGTACACAAACCGCCTAGAATAGTTATTGTGTTCAATTCGGACAACGGCATAGGTATAGGCATCTAGCAATCGAATTGAAGATGATGCCTAAATCAGGATAGCCAGCTTGCATCAACGTCTATCACACACCAAGCATTCTTGTGCCAGAATGCTCAAAGTCTGTGTAACTCGATGGATATCGGTTGGAGAGAATAGTGTTCCATAACTTCCTGAGACCTTTGCCCAATCCCAAAAAGGAATACTGATGATAGCATGTCCAATTTGTGACAAACTGGTTGAAAGCATCTATGTGATACCTGGTTTTGCAGGTCCGACACCGAGGAACGAAGCCGAAGCAGCCCGTAGCTCATCGGGAATTCGCGCATGCCAGCCGTGTTGCGAAGAATTCGGCATGAAGTATGAAATGACGGCGGCCGAGTGTATAGTCGCTTCTAAAAGAGTCGTAGATATTCTACGAAGCAAAGGGTAGTAGTGGTCTAACCAGCGTCTTCAGTTAATCGGCGTTCCCCAAGTGCCGTGGACGTTTAGCGTGGTCGGCAGTCGAAGAGGACAAGCAGGCGGAGCTTGAAAAGTCCTGGAGCAAGCACGAGAAAAGAAAACCCCGTGCCCCAGATCAAGACCGTGGAAGGAAAGGTGGTTGACGAGGGCCACGCCCCCACCGTCGCCGACCAGCCCGCGCCGGAGAGTGCCGACGCCGAGGCGGCGTGATTGCTAAGACATTCTTCATCCATAAACGAAGCCCACGTTTTAAAAACGTGGGCTTTTTTCTTTATCTACCACTGCACTTGCGTAAATATGCCCCCTTCCAAGGCGCGGCTAAACACATTACAGTAACCCCATGTCCGACCTCTTCAGCGACCCCATCCTCTTTATCCCCGTCGTCATCATCCTCACGATCTTCGGCCTCTTCTACGTCGCCGCCATGGTCTGGTCCTACGACCGCGACGCGAAGAAACAGGGGAAGAAGTCCGGGTGTCTGCCGGTGCTGCTGTTGCTACTCCTGCCCGGCTCTTTTGCTGCGATAGCGATGATGACTTGAGCATTACTTGATTTCTAGCCTCTTTGGCTAGATGATAAACCCCTCTATGATTCCGGACGCCGTTAGCTCTGTCACCGACTTTGTCTCGCTGGATTCCCAGCAGATTGCTGAACTGCGCGACCGTCTGGTCGGATTCACTGAAACCCTGGCGGCCACTTCACGGGGCAGCCTGATCGTTGTGTATCTGGTGACATTTCTCAATGTCACTTCGCTCGCTTTTTTTCAGTGGTATTTTGTGGTGTATCACGGACACTCCTGGCTGTGGACCCCCGTGCCGCTGATCCTCTTGCTGATTCCCACCATGGTGATTTGGATCTACCACCACATCCTTAGCGCGGTTTCCGCATTACCCAATCAGATCGCCGACACAGCCGACGACGCGATCCGTTCGGTGTCGGGTTACAGTGAAGAAATGACGGAACTGAGCAGGGGTGGCCTGACGCTCTTTAAGCGTTGGCGGTCATACCTATTTCTGGGCAAGGTGCTCTGGAAGATGCAGGAGCTATCGGACGAGACTACCGGCATCATCGGTGCGTTCGGACTGGTCGCCCTGATGATCAACCCGATCTTCTGGCTGATCCTGTTGATCTCCGTGATCGTCTCGTTTGCGCTCTCGGCACTACTGATGCTGGTGTGTGCGATCCAGTGGTATTTTTTCTGATCGTGAACCGCGAACGGCTCACCCCTCCGGCAACTCGTATGTCCCTTGACCGGCGTTCTTGAGCCGGCCTTCCTCGGTGAGTTTTTCCCAGACGGCGGCGGGGTACTGGTTCGGCGGGGTGATGGCGGAGATGCTGGAGGTTTTGCCGTAGGTCGTGTAGCGGCTGCCCAGCCTTGATTCGTCGTCGCGGCGGGCGTTCTTGAGTTTCTTTCGGAAGGCCTTGAGCGCGCGCTTGAGGTTGTCTTTGTCCAGCGAGTCGTGCCCGCCTTCGGCGGCCTTGTCGGCCTGCATCTGTTTGACCGTCCGGGTCTCATCCACGGGCACCGCGCCGCGGGCTTTGTGATCCGTCTCGCTAGCCTGAGCGGAGGAGTCCGGGGATGGTTCCTTTTTCCCGTTGGCGTCCACCTCGGCGACCAGCGCGGCGAGCGCCTCGACGTTGCGGTCCCCCACCGCCTTAGCGACCCGGTTGGCATCGACCCCCATCCGCATCAGCGCAACCTGGGCCTTGCCCCAGAGCTTGGTCGTGTTCGTGCCTTCCTCAGCCAGCCAGAGGTCAGAGACGATCTGGCTGAGCTTGTCGCTCTGGATCGTGTCGTGGTTGTCGTAGTAACGGTCGATGATCTTTTTCTGATGGCTGCTGGACATGGGGGTGCTCGGGTATCAGGGATCAGGATTCTGCAACGCCGGCTCTGAGTGAAGCGAAGGGCCGGGTGGTTTAAGGGTATCAAGGAGATTGTAGCCGTGATCGGGGGCGAACCCCACCGCCGGTGATCGGCAGTTATACTGGCGTCCTTGGGAGTGTAGCTCAGTGGTTAGAGCAGGCCACTCATAATGGCTCGGTCGCGGGTTCGAATCCTGCCACTCCCATTGGACGAGCCCGGCGTGCGATCCCGCCGGCCCATCAGGCAGAGCCGGTGATTCACACTCGGCGGCACCTATTCCCGCTAATATCTCTTAAAGAGGCTTGCAACCGTCCCGCTGCGATGGATAATGCTTGTGCATCTGATCGCAATCGGGAGCCGATGGACGGGGAGCCGGGGTGGGAACAGGGGTGGTCGCACATCTAGTTACGCATCTTGTCATTTAAATCCACCGGGGGGTGGAGGTATTGTCATGATGAAGCGTGCTGTGAGTTTGAGGGTTGTGTGTGGTTGCGCTGTCGCGTCGATGGCGCTGGGGTCAGTCGTACAAGGCCAGGTGCGTCCGACTTTCTCGGTCGATGTGCAGAGCGCCACGGCGGGCGGGCCCGGTCCGAACACGGGGATCCCGGACGGTTGGTTCGGTATCCCGCTGGATGAAGGCTCGATCCTGTCGGTCATGCCGCCGGGACCACCCGGACCGAACGTCCCGCAGGTCCCCGTGTTTGCGCCGTTGCCGACGCCCGGGCTGATGGTCGGCCCCCTTGCCGGTGCCGGTGGTTCGGTGCCCGGCGGATTAGGCATCCTACCGGGCCCGGTAGGCGCATTTAACCGCGTCGAGTTGGACGCCCTCTCATACGGGCACGACCTGGGTATCCAGTTGATGTTCTCGGTAGACGAGTGGGCCGGCGGAGACTTTCTTGCGCCGTTCGCCCCGCCGAACGTGTTCAGCGAAGGCCCGCTTTCGGGTCTGAATGAGGCCGCGGCCGACGTGTTCAGTTACAACGGAACCGTCATGCGCACTCCCCCGCCCGCCGCGGGAGGCGTAGGGCCGGGCAACAAGCAATTCATCGACGGCAACGGCTTCCCCTCGCCCCCGGGCGGCACGTGGGGGCTGGGTCTGCTTGAGCCGATGCCCCCAGCCTGTGGACTCCCGTGCAATGGCGACAACCTCGATGCGCTGGACGTTAACAGCACCCTCAATGACGCTTTTGGGCCGATCTACTTCTCGCTCGACTCAGGCTTTGTTGACCCGGTGGACGGCCCGCCGATGAACACGGGCACCGCAGCTATAAACAGTGTTTCGGGCGCCGATGTCCTCATCTCGCGTGCGGGGGCTTTCCCTGCGATTTATGTCCCGTCACCCATGCTCGGGCTGGACCTCTTTGGATTCGATACCGACGACCTGGACGCACTGATCCTTCAGGACGACGGCGACGGTATCTATGACCCTGCCATCGACCGGATCCTGTTCTCGGTCCGACGCGGTTCCGCCATCATCGGTGTACCCGACAGCCTGTTCGGGGTCCCGATCGAAGAGGGTGACGTGCTGAGCGTACCTATCCCCGGCGGCAACGGCGCACCGAGCATCTACATCGCCGCGGAGGCGCTGGGCCTGGGCACGGTCCGAAGTCAGACCAATGAGCTGACGCCCTTCGGCGATGAACTGGACGCCCTGGACCTGTTCCTGGCCGGCGACCTCGACGGCGACGGGTTCGTCGGGATCACCGACCTGAACGTCGTGCTAGGCGTGTGGAACCAGTTGGTCCCACCCGCTAGCCAGTCCGCCGACCCCTCCGGCGACGGGTTTGTCGGGATCGAAGACCTCAACATCGTCCTGGGCAACTGGAACGCCGGCGCGCCGCTACCACCCGGGGATGAGGTCGCCGTGCCTGAGCCCGCAGCGTTTGCCGTCCTGGGACTCGCGGGTGTGGCGCTGCTAAGGCGTAGACGCTGAACTCTGATCCCATCAGGTCAACCCAGGAGGTGTGGTGAGTTTTCATCACACCTCCTTTTGGTATTGCGTACGACCTGAACCGATTGAGGTTAGGATAATACGCCCGACGGCTTACCGATCACCCATGGCCGGTGCGGTAGAGCGCCAAGTGAGTACCGATACAGATTCAAGGAGTTAACAGATGGATGCAACTTTGCAGATCGCCGCGAGTGGCGTGTTGGTGTGGTCCCTGTGTTCGGCGACCTACGTCAACGGACAGGCGACTGCGCCGGATGACCGATCGGCCGTGGTACTGACCGATGAGGGGCGGCGTGTCCACGCTTCGTGCATCGTGATCGACGGGCACAACGACCTGCCCTACCAGATGCGTGAGGACGCGGGGTCATCCTTCGACCAACTGGACATCGCTCTGCACCAGCCCGACCTGCAAACCGACATCCCACGGCTGCGCACCGGCGGACTGGGGGCACAGTTCTGGTCGGCGTACGTCCCGTCGGAAAGGATCGAACTTGGCGGCGCTACGCGGCACGGCCTCGAGCAGGTCGACCTGATCCACCGGATGATTCGGCGTTATCCCGAAACGTTCGAGATGGCGCACACGGCCGACGACATCGAGCGCATCCACGGGGAGGGGAAGATCGCGTCGATGATCGGGCTGGAGGGCGGGCACGCGATCGAAGAATCGCTCGGCACGCTTCGGATGTTTTACACGCTGGGCGTGCGGTACATGACGTTGACCCACGCCGATAGCCTGAGTTGGTGCGACTCGGCGACCGATGAGCCGATCTCCGGCGGGCTCTCACCGTTTGGCGAAGAGGTCGTATTGGAAATGAACCGGCTGGGGATGCTCGTTGACATCTCCCACATCTCCGCCGACGCCATGCGGCACGTGCTGCGTGTGAGCAAGGCCCCGGTCATTGCATCACACTCCGGCGCATACACGATCGCCGAGCACGACCGCAACGTCCCCGATGATGTGCTTGAAAGCGTCCGTGACAACGGCGGGGTCGTCATGGTGAATTTCTTCTCAGGGTACGTCGAGTCGACCGCCGCGAAGATGATGGCCGAGATGTTCAACGTCGAACGCGAGCTGCACGCCAAGTACCCTGATGAAGAAGAATACAAGCAGGCGAAGAAAGCCTGGCGCAAGGCCAACCCTTACCCGGCGGGCACGGTCCATGATCTTGTAGATCACATCGATCACATCGTTAAGCTCGCCGGGGTCGATCACGTCGGGCTGGGCTCAGATTACGACGGCGTTAGTAAACTGCCCGACCAACTTGAAGATGTGACCAGCTACCCCACCATCACACAGGCCCTGCTGGACCGCGGGTACGACGCGGAATCAGTGCGGAAGATCATGGGCGGCAACCTGTTGCGCGCGATGCGTGGGGCGGAGCAGGTAGCACGGGACTGGCCATTGGAATAGTCCGACACACACCGTCGCCCTGAAAGTCAGTACCGCGGCCTTTCGATCGTGCCCTCATCGCTTAATAGCGCCGCAAGGTCGGGGTCGGCCAACACAGAGTCGACGGTCGTCGGTTCATCGTTGACCCGGATCGCCCGGCGGACCAGCCGGATGCCGTGGCTGTAGTCGACGTAGGTGTTGATATGGACGGTGGTCAGCGGCTGGATCGGCTTGCCGTCGAGTCTGTGCCAGCCGTAGATCGCGACGCGGTTGGGCTTTTCCTGTACACGGTTGCTGACGACGACGTCCTTCTTGATCCCGGCGACCAAAGCGCCCAGGGGCTTGCCCTCGCGTTGCCATTCGATCAGACCGTGGTGCTGAAGGAAGGTCGTCACCGACGTGCGGTCTTCGGTCAACGGAAGCGGCCCGAGCTTGACCTGCGCCTGGCCGTAGATGTCGTTGACCATTTTACGGGTCGCAAGCGTGCAACCGAAAGCGTCGGCGACGGCCTGGGCGGTCATGGGCGTCATCGGTACGCGGACAAAGTCGTCGTCGCTGCCGATAGCCAGGTAGTCAGGGGCGACTTCATAGGTGGCAGTGACTTCGACGTCATCGCCGGTCATCGCCAGCGTGTGGATCGTGACAAACTCGCGCAGGAATCCGGGGATGTTGCCGCGAAGCAGTTCGTCTCGGATGGCGGCCTCGCGCTTCGGCGGGCTGAGTTCGGCGACGCTTTTCATGAAGTCGCGGCCCCCCACCGCGTCGGCCGGGCGGGGCGGGATCGTGACCCCGGGGCCTACGGCATCCTCGCCAGTGTCATCTGCCTCGGGCGCTTCGCCGTAGCCCTCCGGTGGGGGCTGCACCCACTGCATATAAGCACGTGGCCCGCCGAACGTCCCCCACTTGTTCTGCTCCGGCGTGTGGAGTGTCATCGCGTGCAGGTAGCCGTTCATCTCGCCGACCAGCCGGGTGTGCAGGATCAGGTTTTCGGGGTTCGTGTGGATCATCAGGCGTGCCCGCCCATCAACCGCGGCGTAGCTGTCGAACTCGCCTTCCCGGGCCTCGGTGATCTCGCCATCCCGTTTGAACCGGTCGAGCATCCGGTGTGTGGCTCGGAAGGTCCCGCCGGTATCACTGACGACCTTCTTGCCCTTGTAGGTGATCTCCCTGTCGTCGTAGGCGATCACGACAAGCCGGCGGTTTGCGTCATCGCTCAGCCAGGCGATCAGTTTGTCGCCGTGGCCATCTTCGGTCTGAAATCCGTAGTTCGAGTCGAGGAAGATGATCCGGTCGATCCAATCGGGGATCGCATCTGAACCGTTGATGAAGCCGAACATGAAGCTGCCGCCGCCGCTGTGCGAAGCGAGCGTGACCGAAGGATGGCTTAGCGGGATCACGGCCAACACCTCCCCTACCACGTCCCGTATCAGCGCCGCGTTATCTCCGTGCTTCGCCCGCCAACTCGGCCAACTCAGGCCCTGCGCCTCCAGGCAGACCAGCACCAGGTTTTCGCGCGTGTTGACCTCTTGCAGCTTGCGGTGCTGCGCCGCGATGTGCTGGATGTTGTAGTGCCAGTCAAGCCCGTCCGCCATCTGACAGCCCAGCGTCTGCTCGACCGTGTTGCCGTTGGGCGTGGCGAAGAAGACGACCCGAGACGGTTTGGCGGGGTCGATTTGGTCAACACCCGGCGCCACGACCACAAGCCGGACAGCGGGTTCGTCTGTCTCGATCCGTATCTCACGGACCTGCTCGCCGAAGTGCGGACTTTCGGCGAATCCGGGCCAGGCGTCAGAAGCCAGCAATGGCGCGACCGATAGCACGATCGGAATCGCCGCGATCAGTTGTGTCAGGAAGGCTCGCATCAGCCAAGAGCATACGCCCGATGAGCCCGTAGACCAATCCCCTAACCGTCAGACACGGTAGCGGCGAATTATCAGGGCGATCGCGGTGACGCCCAGCAGCGCCATACTCGCCGGCTCGGGGACGATCGAGCCCGGCGGCGGCGGGGTGCCGGCATTCCAGTTGCCCAGCACGACGTTGAGGTCCTCGATGCCGACAAACCCGTCGCCTGTGGGGTCCCCGCTGAGGAGGTACCCCGGTGTGACGTTCTGGTTCCAGGACCCAAGGACAAGGTTGAGGTCTTCGATCCCGACGAATCCGTCGAGGTTGAGGTCACCAGCCAGCAGTACGATATCGCTGATCGACACGAACGCATTGCCGGGCTCGGGGTTGATGACGAGGTTGCGGTCGGCAAAAAGATTGGTCCCGAGTATCCCGGGCACGGGGTTGACGCCGTCACGCGGGTCGGGCACGTCCAACACAACCACGGGCACGTCTGTGAGGGTGAGCCCGCCATCGTTGGTCAGTAGCTCCAGCGAATCCAACGTGATCACCGGGGCGTTGACGACCGCACCGCCTGCGCCCTGGATCTCGATGAACTGCTCGGCATCGCCGATCTGAAACCCCAGCATGAACGCGGTCGCCTGGGAGATCACGGTGACCTCGGCCCCGGTATCGAAGAAGAATTTCTCCCAAGGCGCCTGGTTGCCCGCATCGGCGAGTTGGGCGCGGAGGAAGAACGCACCGGGTGTCGCGGTCGGGACGGTGGGGTTGTCGCTGAGGTCGCCGAAAATGTCCAGCGAAGGAAAGAAAGCCGGGGGTGACAGGAACGCCGAGCCCGGCTCCAGGGTCATCGGAGCGAAGCGCGGCATCGTCGGGATCGACAGGTCCCCGAACGGCAGCAGGTCGACCTGGGGCGACACAAATGACTCACCCCCGACCGTGACCTCGTGCTGCTGATCGACCTGGATGACGGTCGTGAACTGCGACAGCAACGGCATACCGACCACGTTGGGCAACAGCGATGCCGGGTCGGCGCTGAGGACCGACACGTTGTATTGGCCGACGAAGCTGCTGGTGTTCAGCGCCAGCGGATCGGTCGTCGAGGTCAGGCTGTCAAGCGGCGCGGCGTAGATCCCGATCGGATCGTGTATGCTCGCAAGCTCCGACCCGGCGACACCCGTGAGCAAGGTGGTTTCCGTCCCGGACCGGCCTGCGCCGACGAAGTTGAACGTGTTGAAGCTCGCGTCGGTCAGCACGTGCGCCTGCGCCCCGGTGTCGATCAGCGCCACATCAACGTGCCCGCCGCCCATCGCTGCGCCCGCGACACCGTTGCTGAGGTAGCTGGTCGTGTTGGTTGCGAAGAAGTCGATTTCAAGCAAACCCGAGGCTTTTTCGGTCGTGAGCCCGATCGCCATCCTGGGCTGATAGCCCGACAACGGCACCGCCGCCGTGGCCGAGTTCGCCGGTGCTAACCACGATGCCGCCGCAACAGCCGCGCAACAGCCCGCGCCAAGCAGACCGGACAGATACTTAGACATGGCCGCTCCTAAGACGGTAGATCACAAAAGACTGGGATGGTTCACGCCCCCACCCTACTCTACCACACAATTCTATTTATACAAGGGATTTAGAGGGATTCTCGGCTGCAATACAGCACATACGCGGTGCCAGGCTCTCCGCAAAAGCCTACACCGAGGTCGGCAAACCGTCCTTGGTTTCCACGACCTGAATCCGCTGGGCGACGTCCTTGAACTGCTGCTCGACGACAAGGAATGCCTGCACGACCATCGGGTCGAACTGCGTGCCGGAGGCGTCGGTGATCAGTTGCTTGGCGCGCTCGTGAGGCACAGCGTCTTTGTAAGCACGCTCACTGGTCAATGCGTCATAGACATCCGCCAGGGAGACGATGCGCGCGGCCATGGCGATGCTGTCGCCCTTGAGCCCGAAGGGGTAACCCTGGCCGTCCCAACGCTCGTGGTGACCGAAACAGACCTGGCTGGCGGTGACCAGGAACGGGCTGTCGCCCCAGCGGCGTTTGATCTCAAGCAACGTGTCCCCGCCGATGAACGGATGCTTCTCGATGACCGCGCGCTCTTCGTCGGTCAAGGCAGAGGGCTTGCGCAGCACGGCGTCGGGGATCCCGACCTTGCCGATGTCGTGCAGCACCGCGGTCGAGGCGAGTGTCTGGACCCACTGCTCGTCCCCGCCGGGTGTCTGGGCCTGGGATATCTGGCGCGCGAGGATCTCGACATACTTGGAGATACGTTCGAGGTGCTCGCCTGTCTCGCCGTCACGCGACTCTGCGAGCTTGGCGAGCCCGAAGATCACGGCGTCACGGCTGCGCAGCACCGCGGCGCTGCGCTGAGCGACCTGTGCCTCGAGCCCGCGGTTGATCTGAGTAAGTCGGCTCTCGTACTGCCGGATGATCACCAGGGTGACCAGTGCGCTGATAACGACCGCGACCACCACGACCACCGTCCCGATCGCACGGACGCGCTCAATAAAAGCCCGGACCGCCAACCGCATCGGCGCGCGGGGCTGGTGCACGAGCATCCGCGCCTCCAGCTTGGGGATCCCAGCCACGTCCATCACGTACGACCCGTCCGAGAGCCTGACCCACTGCGGCCCCAGCTGACCGTTGGCCGGCATGCTCCCATCGTCCGAGATGCCCTCGTCGATCAGCACCTGTGTTAGCGTGGTCTCCGCCAGTTCGGGTCGGTCGCGCAATTGCGGGTGACACAGCACCCGCCCGTCGCTATCACTGATGATGCACAGGTACCCATCGGTCGGCAGCCGCGTATCCTCGACCAGCTTCTGCATCGTCTCCCAGCCAGGCGAGCCCGGGGCCACGGTGTCGACCCCCATCAGATCGATCCGATGGATCAGCTGGACCGCCATCTGATGCGACGCCGCCAACACCCGCTGCCTAACCACCGAGCTGAGCCCCCGCTCCAACCAGGCGCCGAACCAGAGCAGCGCCGCCAGCAGACATACCAACTGACCCAGCAGCAGCGCCGAAACAAGAAGCGTCCTTCGTGTGATGCGTCCTGACATGCCTAATCATTCTAACCGATCGGACACCCTAAGTCGTTGGCGGATCCCGTGCGGCGTGCCGCATCAGCGCAGACGCCCCGGCCCCCTTCTGACACCTTGGACGCCAAAGCGGTCCTGGATCACATCGATGGCCTTGTCCAGCATGCGCCGTTTCTGACGCTTGGGGTCCGCGAACAGGTCCATCTGTCCACCGCCTTCTTCGAGACGATCGGCGCTGACACCGATCAGACGCACCGGGGCGAACCCCGCCCGTGCCCAGTCGTCAAACAAGCCGCGTGCGACACCCCATAGCTCGTCGGTCAGATCGCTGGCGCGATCCAGCGTACCGGAGCGTGTGATAGTCTGGAAGTCGCCATAGCGGATCTTGACCGTCACGCCCCGTGCACGCAAGGCCTGCTTACGCAGACGCCTGCCGACCTGCTGGACCTGCCCAAGCAACACGGAGCGCACGTGCTCGCGCTCGGCAACGTCTGAATCAAATGTCTGCTCCTGCCCGATCGACTTGGCCCCGTGGTCGGGCGTCACCGGCCTGTCGTCGAGCCCGCGTGACAACCGGTAGAACCGCAAGCCGTGCTTGCCAAACCGTTGGTCTAGTTCCTTGCGGGTCATCGCGCTGAGGTCGCCGAACGTCCGCACGCCCCGGGTCCTCAACCGTTTAGCCGTCGCCGGGCCCACGCCCCACATCCGCTCGATCGCAAGCCCCGGTAGCACACGGCTCACATCCCCGGGCGCAATCACGGTCAACCCGTCGGGCTTGTCCATGTCCGACGCCAGCTTCGCCAGGAACTTGTTGAACGACACACCCACCGACGCGGTCAGGCCCAACTCGTCCTGGATGCGCTTTCGGATATCTTTGGCGATCGTCACCGCACCGCCCAGCAGGCGCACCGACCCGGTCACATCCAAAAACGCCTCGTCCACACTCATCGGTTCGACCAAAGGCGTGACGCTCTGAAGGACCTCGAACACCGCGGCGCTGAAGTGGCGTATCCGCTCGCCGGGCACCTTGACGACGACCGCGTCCGGACAAAGCCGCTTGGCCTGCGCCATCGGCATCGCAGACCGGCAGCCGAACTCCCGCGCCTCATACGACGCCGCCGACACGACCCCCCGCGGCCCGTCGTGCCCCGTCAGCACCGGCCGGCCACGCAGCTCGGGTTGATCATGCTGCACCACCGACGCAAAGAAAGCGTCCATATCCACATGCAGGATCGCGCGGATGGTGGGCATGGGGATATCTTACGCGGGCCGGGCTGACAAGACCTATGAATCACGGAGAACACGGAGACGCAGAGGCACAGAGATGGGTAAGACGTGATCCGCAGATGGCACAGATTTCCAGATCAAGAAGTTGATCCGCGCACATCCGAAATCTGCGCTATCGCGTAATCTGCGGATAACTCTCCCTATTCTCCTCAGGTCTGTGTATCTGTGGCGCCGCCCGCTACACTAGCCCACATGCCAACGGTCTTTCTGGACATCCTGCACATCGCGTGGTTTATCGTTTTGCCGGTGATGCTGCTGGTGGGGCTTGGGTTTGTGATCCAAAGGCGGCTTGGGCTGGACATGCCGACGCTGATCCGGCTGAATTTTTATGTGGTCGTGCCGGGGATGGTGTATTTCGCGGTGGTCGACTCGGTGTTGTCTGTAGCGGACGTAGGCATGGTCGTCGGGTTCACGCTCGGGGCGATGTGCGTGTGGGCGGGCCTGACGTACACGGTCGCGGCGCTTAAGGGCGTGCCGATGGATCAGCGGCGGGCGATGCTGATGACCAGCCTGTTCTACAACTCGGGGAACTACGGCCTGCCCGTGCAGGAGTTGGCCTTCCGCGCCACACCCTTGGGGGGGACCGCCGCGATGGGCCTGCAGGTCATCGTTCTGGTGACGCAGAACCTGTTGACGTTCACACTGGGGATCATCCTTACCGCCGGGCGGGTCCGGGACGGGCAGTGGCGCAGAAGCCTGATTCACATCGTCAAGTTCCCACCGATCTACGCGCTGGCGGCGGCGCTGGTAACGGTATGTGCCCGGAAGCTGCTGGGTGAAAGTGCAGGCGACGCCGCAGCGATCCTACACCCGATCTGGGACATGGCTGTATTCGCCAAGGACGGTTTCATCGTGGTCGCGCTGGTCACACTGGGCGCCCAGTTGGCGGTGGTCGAACGCGGCGATGGCCGTGGCCCGGTGGCGACAAGCGTGCTGCTGCGACTGGTTGCCGGTCCGGTCGTAGGGTTCACCCTGCTGAAACTGTTGAGCTTAACCGGCCCGGTCGCGCAGGTGCTGCTGATCAGCACCTCCATGCCCACGGCCGTCGCCTGCCTGCTCTTGTGCATGGAATTCGACAACCACCCGTCCTACGTCGCCCGCAGCGTCTTCTACTCGACCCTGCTGTCCCCGATCACCGTTACGCTGACGATCCTGCTGGCGCACAGCGGGGTGTTTGGCCCGGCGGGAGGATCGTGATAGCGGGATTCACTACATCGGGATGTCAATCCGCAGCGCCTCGGGGTCGAGGTGGTATTCCTCGCCGTCTCGCAGGGCTCGGCGGACCGGGGGGTCGTAGGTCTCGCCCTCTTCGAGTTTGTCGGCTCGGCCGGAGGCGATGAGTGATTCGAGACGCTGGGTGACGTGCTCGTCGCGCTGGGCCTGGCGTTTGTGGTCCTGCCCGGCCATGAGGCTGAAGGAGAGCTTGTCAGGCAGCGGCAGCACCCCGCGGGCGCGGAGGGTTTTTTCGCCCGAGCGCTTGATGAAGCTCTGCGCCAGCTCGCGCAGGGCGCGGGCCTCTGCGAGCGACCAGTTTGGGTCCATGTGCTCATACATATAGATGATGGTGTTGAGCTCGACCTGCTGCTTAGGGACGGCCGGCGGGAGGTGGAAGCTGGGCCAGTCGTCTGGATTCGCCAGGACCTCGTGAAGGACCAGCGCGCCCAGAGCGTGTGAGGCGCGGGCGTGCTGCTCGGACTCATCGTAGCGGTCCATCCCTTCCAGCCGCAGCATCAGCGTGACCCGTCGTGCGCGGGGGCTTGCGTGGTACAGCGCGGTGATATCGGCGTAGAACTCCTGGAGATGGCTAAAGAGCATGGCATGATCGTTGTACAACTCGACGACATGGTTCAGCGGCAGGTAGTTGGTGATGTAGCTGTGGCCCATCTCGTGCCAGACGATGACCTCCCCGAGATCGCCCAGCCGCATGCCGTGGATCTCGGCGAGCTTGCCGGCGCCTGGTTGGGGGCTGTCGATCAGGTTCGGCTTCCAGGTCAGCAGGACGTTGAGCCTGACGAGGACCCGCCTCCTTACCCCGCGGATCTGCCTGACTTCGTACACCGCCTGAACCGCCTGCGCCCCCAATTGGCGGGTGGGGACATAGTTGGCCATCAGCGGGCGGTTCCAGAGCCTGGCTTTGAAGCTGATGTTCGATGAGCTTGCGCACTTGTACCACCACTTGGGGCTGAAGTCTTTGTAGTTTTTCTGGATGTACATGACATCGCGGCGCTGGTCCCGGTCCAGGAAGCGCTGATGCCGGCGGATCATCCGGGCCTGCTCCTTCACGGCGTCCCAGTCGTTGGTCAGGTATGACTTGACCAGGTCTTCGTAGGCCTGTCCGGCCTGCTTACGAAGATCCGCCATCGGGTCGTCCGGGGTGTCTGCGGCTTCCGGGGCGTCCGAAGTATCAGCGGTGTCCTCGCCGTCCGGCGCAGATTGACCGGAAGGGGCTGGCTGGGTGGCCTGCCCCCAGGCGGTCACGCTGGGAATCAGCAGCACCGCCGACAACAAGCCCGCGAATATTACATGCACCAGAACCCGTAAACTGTAAACCGTGTCGCTAGCCATCCTGTAGCCCCGCAAATGAACTTTTCGAGTGCGATCCTGGATGTGACAACGCCTGGGATTGTACCCGACAGCCTCATACCCGTGCCAGTGTTTCTTTAACGGTCTTCTACAACCGTGTGCATCCGATGGTAGGATGTCTGCCTGGGTCTGGATACTGCCGGCAAGGCGATTCGGGAGTCCACCGCGATGAACAGACGCTTGGCAACGGCGATATGGGCTGGAGGGTTGATCGTGGCGTCTATATGTGTAGGCGGCTGCGGGCCCGTGCAATTCGCGGTCGGGGTTTCGCCGGGCGATCAGAAGCTCAAGTCGACGGTGGCGTACCGGGACGGCCGATGGTTCAGCAGCCGGGTCGCGGTGATTGATGTGTCGGGCCTGATCGTCAACGCTCAGAAACCGGGGCTGATCCAGCGCGGGGAGAACCCGGTCAGCGCGCTGCACGAGAAACTACAGGAAGCATCGGAGGACCGCCGTGTCAAGGCGGTGGTGCTTCGGCTGAACACGCCCGGCGGCGGGGTGACAGCCAGCGACGCGATGTACCGGGAGGTGCTTCGGTTCAGGCAAGACTCCGGCAAGCCGGTGGTCGCGCTGATGATGGACGTGACCGCCAGCGGCGGGTACTACGTCGCCTGCGCTGCGGACAGAATCGTGACGTACCCGACATCGGTGGTCGGGAGCATCGGGGTGATCGTGCAGACGATCAGCATCAAGCCGGCGCTATCGAAGATCGGTATTCAAGCCGAGGCCTTGACCAGCGGCAAGAACAAGGACGCGGGCTCGCCGTTAAGCACGTTGACGGATGACCATCGGCGTGTGTTGCAGGGGCTGGTCGATGACTTCTACAACCGGTTCGTTCAGGTGGTGCGCGAGGCGCGGCCGGGCATCCCGCAAGACCGATTCGCGGAGCTGACCGACGGGCGCGTGGTAAGCGGCGATCAGGCGGTGGCGTTTGGGCTGGCGGACCGGGCCGGAGACATCTACGACGCGGGCGATCTGGCCTGTGAGCTTGCCGGGATCAACTCGGCTGACCTGATCGTGTACCACCGCCGGCTTGAGTATGTCGGCTCACCCTATGCGCAGAGCCCGTCAGGTTCGGTAAACGGGGCTACACAGGTCAACCTGATGCAGTTGAACCTGACCGGATCACTGCCGGGCTTTGATGCGCCGGTGGGCGTGTATTACCTCTGGCGGCCGGACCTGCCGTGATGAGTCCGAGGACTTGCCTGGTGACGCTTGCTGTGCCTACCTATCAGCCGAGCCCCAGTGAGACGTGCCCGTAGATGACGGTGTACAGGTCGTTCATGAACTTGGCGAGGAAGAAGTTGGCGACGATGATGGTGATAAAGCTGACAACGAACGAGTCGGTGGCCGCCCGGCCGACCCCCGAAGCGCCGGTGCCGCAGTTAAAGCCCTTGTAGCAACTGATCAGCCCGATCCCCAGCCCGAAGAAGACGCTCTTGACCAGCCCGGTGAAGACATCCCAGTTCCCGACGAACTGGCTGGAGAACTTCCAATACTCTTCAGAGTCGACGCCGAAGCCCTGGACAACGACCAGCCAACTCCCGCCGATGCCCAATAGATCACTAAAGACCGTCAGCACGGGGACCATGATCAGGCAGGCCAACACACGGGGGACAACCAGGTGCCGGATCGGATCACTACCCATGACGCGCAGAGCGTCGAGCTGCTCGGTGACGTGCATGCTGCCCAGTTCGGCGCTGACCGCGCCGCCGACGCGTCCGGCGATCATAACCGCCGCGAGCACCGGGCCGATCTGCTTGACCACAGAGATATGGATTACCCCGCCCAGCCGGGTCTCCTGCCCGAACGCCTGGAACTGGGCGAACATCTCCACGCCCAGGACCGCGCCGACGAACGCGCCGACCAGAGCCACCACCGGGATGCTGCGGGTGCCGACCTGAAAGAGTTGGGGGACCAGCAGCCTCAGTCGGCCGTAACCCCCCGCCCCGCGGAGGGCCCATCCGGCGGTCGCCAGGGAGAATTGCGTGAACCGGCCAAACCCCTCGAGGTTCTGCTGCACCGCACGACCGACCGTGTCTATCTGATCCGCAATCATCCGTGAACATCCGTTTTCAAGGCCAATGATCTGACCGACATGATCGGGCGTCCCGGCAGGTCACCGGGGGCATACGGGAGGCTACCCCGGGGCCATCCGGGCTGGCGGTGCGAACCGGGCGCGATCCGCCGGGAAATACCCGCCATCCGCATCTGCCTTACCGGGCGGTCGGCCCGCTGCGCCACGAGCAGCGCCAACATAAAAAGGGTGACCAACGGGACTTGAACCCGCAACCCCCGCGACCACAACGCGGTGCTCTACCAATTGAGCTATGGCCACCATTTATCGGCCTAACCGGCCTGGGCAGAGGGTAAGACAGCCCGGAAATACTGTCAAACCCCCAACGCAGGCGGCCGGGGCATCTTAGGCGGTTAAGCACCGCAGGGGTTGTGTCGATGTTGATCACATCTGCACCCTTCGGAGCCCCGCCATGGCATCACAAGGCGATGACACACCCACGCCCGCCAAGAACACCCGAGACGATATCCTCCTCGAATCCGGCACCAACGAGCTGGAGGTCCTGATCTTCGGCCTAGGCGAGCAATCCTACGGCGTCAACGTCGCCAAGGTCCGGGAGGTCATCCAGACCGTAACCATCGCCGCAAGCCCAGGCCAGCCCCCGAACGTGATGGGGATGTTCAACCTCCGCGGCGCGGTGTTGCCGCTGGTCGACCTGCACAGCTACTTCAAGATCGACCCGGTCGACAGCGATCCACAGAGCCATCGGATCATCGTCACGGAGTTCAACGGGGCCCAGGCCGCGTTCAAGGTCGAGCGCGTCGAACACATCCACCGCATGAGCTGGCAGGAGGTCCGCAGCGTACCCGACGAGACCGGCAGCGAACACATGTCCGTCACCGGGATCACCGAGATCGATGGCAAGCTGGTCCTCATGCTCGATTTCGAATCCATCTTCGACCATATCTCGATGCAGAACACGCTGCACATCACCGAGGTCGAGAACGAGCTGGGCGTTGACCGTGGCAGCTTCAATGTTTTTATCGCCGAGGATTCGCGTTTCATCCGCAACATCATGCAGAGCGTGCTGAGCAACAGCGGCTACGAAAAAGTCACCGCGTTCACCAACGGCGGCGACTGCTGGAAGGCGATCGACGACGCCGTCCGCACCGGCAAGCCCACGCCCGACATCCTGATCACCGACATCGAGATGCCCCAGATGGACGGCCTGCACCTGACCCGCAAGGTCCGCGCCACGTCCGGGCTGGAAGACATCCCCATCCTGCTGTTCAGCTCCCTGATCACCGACGACACCCGCCACAAGGGCGAGGCCTGTGGCGCCAACCAACAGGTCGCCAAACCCGAACTGCCCAAGCTCGTCCAGATCGTCGACGGCTGGATACAAAAACAATCCGCAGCCGACGCCGCCTGAGCCGCAACGTCAAAGAAATCAGCGGTCCCCGATCTGCCATCTGAAACCACAGATCGCCCAGCCGCCCGATTCCCAACTTCTAATCCCCGCAAGCCCGGGTGGCCTTGCCCGCCCTATCGGTGTGGACGTGCCCGTTCTACCGGATCGGTTCAGACGTCAACCGCACCGTCCTGCGGTCTATCTACTCGTATAAGGCTCCTGACTGCCTCGCCAAACCAGATATAAACACGTCTCCCATTTTCTGGCACAATAACTGCCAGTTCCCCCATTTGGGGACAGACATGGTGTGCGATACCCCGCGACAACATTCGTAGGAGCGTTCATGATGACCAGGTTTAACTTATGTGGCACCGGATGCAGGTCCCTGGTAGCCGGGCTGGTGATGGCCTGTTGCGCGATGTCGGCTTCTCCCTTGGGCGCTTGGGCTGAAACACACGTTGAGGGCGAAGCTAAAAAGAAGGGCGTGGCCGCGGCGACGGCCTACGAGCGGGCGATCACGGATCTGCATTTCCTGATGGGGGCACAAGGCCATCGGGCAGTCCTGCGTGTGGTGCTTGAGCCTGCGGTACATGGGTTTGCTGAAATGAGCCCAGATGGGGCGATCGGGTTCCTGGCAGAACACATCAAATCGCGTAACGGCGGCTTTGATAGTCCTGTTGGGTCATTCGACCTCGATGCGGCCTGTCTGGGTTATCTGGGACGTACCGACCCGCAGGCAAGGGAGGTGGTGGACCGGCTGTTTCGCGAGGGGAATCGTTATGAAGCGGAAACCGCATGGATCGCCATCAGATTCATGCATGTCGAGCACAGACGATCGCTCTTGGAGCAATGGGCGGCGGACTGGGTTGGATCAGAGGGGAGTAAGCCTGAGCATCTTGACGCGGTGAGGCTGGCGGAGGCGCTGTCGCTGGTGGGAGATGAAGATTCGATCCCGGTCTTGCAACGGGTGGCGGAGGGTCTTGCCCAGACGCCGGAGGAGATCAACTATATTGAAGATGCCATCGCCACGATCAAGACCAAAGCGGGGATGGATGACGCCGCCATCGAACGCGCGGCGCGGTACGCGGACATTCTTCAAGAGGCCGGGTCTAACGTGACCGGGCACCATATGCCCGATAGCGGAATCTGGATTACCGCGACACTGGTGCAGTTCCATCGGCCGAACATCCCGGTGGATGTGTTGATCTCGTATGTTGACGGCTCTGAGCCAAACGCTTCGATCACTCGGGTCAGAGGCGCTATCGCGCTATTGGGGCTTCGGCGCGAACACAAAGCCACGCCGATACTGACTGAATACGCCAATGGCGACGACCTGGATTATTCGACAATAGCCCAACGGGCCTTGTTAGCGATGGACGGGGCGGCGCCGCATGAGTAGCCCACTGGCCTCGCGTTTCGCTGTGGAATTGAATCTGCCTCATGATTCAGGCTCCTCGAAAACCGGCAGGCAGGCGGTGACCCGGGCCGGTTCCCGCCTGTTTGCCCGCCGGGAGATGGGCGAATACACTCTTGCCTGCTATTAAGACGGGAAAAGCCATGATCGATAAAGCCTTACCCATACTGATACTGACCGCCGCAGCGTTGTTGGCTGGGTGTAACAGCAACCCGGTTCGACGGGTTCCGTTCAGCGTGCCGGTCGTCGCGTTCACCGATGATGGGGCCTACCTGCCCAATCGGGTGGGCCCGGGGCTGGTCGCACAGCCGGATGCGCCGATCCCGGACGTGCCGATGCCCGTCGGGTTCAAGCCGGTCGTGACCCAGTGCAGCAGCTCGTTTGATGGCGTCGCCCGGACGGTGACCCACGTCTACCAGGGCCGGGCACGCGCCGTCGAGGCTGTGCTTTTCTACCGCCAGCAGTTGCCGCTTTCCAACTGGCGGCCGGTCGACAAGCAGGTGCATGAGGACGGATCGACCAGCCTGTACTTCGTCAAGGGCGCCGAGAGCCTGGGCGTGCGCCTAAGCGAACGGTTCAAGGTCACGACCATCGAAATCTTTATCACCCCACGCTGACCCCCCCGACACACGCAAAAGTTAACACAAGCAACACCGCCTGACGCCCGCACCACCACGAGAGACACCCCACCCGATGGACGCCAAGGAACGACACGAGCTTAAAGACAACGACCTGGCCGAGTTTCTGAATAACTTCGGCGAATGGTGGAGCAAGAACGGCAACTTCACGATGATCGTCGTGATCCTGGCCCTGGCCGGTTGGTTCGGGTACCGATACATCAACCAGACCCGTGCGCTGGCGAATGAGCACGCCTGGGCGGACCTTGCGGCGACGACCTCACCCACCGGCTACCGGGGGATCGCCGATGAATACGACGATTTCCCATCTATCCGCGCCCAGGCCCTGCTCCGCGGCGCAGATCAGTTCCACCAGCAGGCCAACAAGCTGGTCCAGGAAGACAACGAAGGTGGGATGTCTCCTGACGAAGCGCTGGACAGCGCCCAATCGCTGTACAAGCGGGTGCTGGATGCGGACGAGCTGCCGGTGTTCCGCGCCAACGCCGCGCTGGGGCTGGCGAACGTCGCCGAGACGCGCGGCGACTTCGAGGCCGCCGCCGGGTACTGGGACCAGGCCAAGCAGATCGCGGACGAAGCCCGGCTAAGCGCGATCGTCACACAGGCGCAGATCCGCATGGACATGATCGAAAGCCTCCAGACGCCGATCATCTTCGGCGAACCGGTACCCGAGGAAGCGCCCTCAGAGGAAGCGGCCGACGAAGTAACGGCAAACGACCCGGCCACCGACGCTGCCGCAGACGAGCTTGACGCCGCCCCCGCATCCCCAGCCGAGCCCGGCGCCGTCGATGTAGCGCCGGCCGACCCCGGGTCATGACACCCCCACCGATAAACCCGGACCTAGGCCCCGGCGCCGATCCCCCAGCCGACCCCGACCAGTCCCCCGCCGATGGCCTCAACGACCTGCCGGAAATCCTTCGGGACCCGGGCGTTGAGCCGCAGCGATACATCCTCTCCAAAAATTCCAATCACCGACTGGACAAGTACCTTCAAAACCGCATCAAAGGATTCAGCCGGCACCAGATCCAGAGGCTGATCGGCCTTGGCGGCGTCACCGTCAACGACAAGACCCCTAAGCCCAGCACCAAGCTCCGCAAGGGCGATGTCGTCGACATCCTGATCCCCCCCCGCCCCGCTGTCGACCTCTCGCCCGAGCCGATCCCCCTTGAAATCCTGCACGAAGAGGACGGCTTCATCGTCGTCAACAAGCAGGCCGGCCTGATCGTCCACCCGGCGCGCAGCCACCTAAACGGCACGCTGCTTAACGCGCTGGCGTATCACTTCCAGAACACGGACTCCGACGACACGGGCGCACTCAGCAAAGTCGGTAAGAAACACGCTCGCCCCGGCGTGATCCATCGGCTCGACAAGAACACCACCGGCGTCATCATCGTCGCCAAGCGGGACGACCAGCACTGGAAGCTCGCCAAGCAGTTCGAGGACCGTACCAACCTCAAGGTCTACCTCGCCGTGGTCCACGGCTGCCCGGACCCGCCCGGCGGGGTTATCAACCAACCGATCGGCAAGCACCCGACCATCCGCGAAGCCATGGCCGTCCGCCATGACTCGACCGGCCGTGACTCCGTCACCCTCTACCGGGTCCGCGAAAGGTACAAGGGCTTCTCACTGGTCGAGCTGGAACTCAAGACAGGGCGTACACACCAGATCCGCGTGCATATGTCCTACATCGGCCACCCCCTGGTCGGCGACATCATCTACGGCGGCGAGCCGGTCGGCCACCCGGAAATAAACAACCCGCCACGCCCCGCCGCTTCGCGCCCACACCTGACCTATGCGCGCGACAAGCAGGAAGGCCAGCGCATGGAAGCCCAGGCTGCCGAGCGCGACGACATGCTCATGCCCACCCCCGCCCTGCACGCCGCACTGCTGCGCATGCACCACCCGGAAACCAAAGAGCCCATGACCTTCACCGCCCCGGTGCACGGCCCGTTAAGCAACCTGATCGCCGAGCTACGCAAGCGGCCGGAACAAGGCACGGTCGTCAAGGATGGCGTGTATCTGGATCTTGAGAAGGCGATTGATTAGTACTCGACGCCAGAAGGTGGGGAAGCGGGCCCGGGATCGTACCGGTATACTGCCGATTAGAAAGGGGTGTCGGCCATGTCTGAAACGCAACATAACAAAGGCCCTTGGTTCCACCGCTTCCTGATCAAGTTGCTGGGGGTTGCCTTGGCGCTGCTGTGCTTCTGGCTGATCGGGTTCGTTGTCAACGACCTTGGCCATCTGCCGGGGCCAAACTACATCGAGATGGAAGAGCGCATGCTCGATCAGTCACTGGTCGAGCGTTACGGGGCGCTGAAAGACAGCATCCGCGATACGAAGCGGACGATCGGCGAGCAGCAGAAACGCCAGACCCTGCTCAGGGATAGCACATCGAACTCACAACGGACGATGAATCAGTTGCTGGCGTTCCAGAAGCTGAGCCTCGAAAAAGATGTCGCGCCCTCGGTCGAGGAACAGCAGGCATTGGCAGAAAGCCAAAGACTATTCCTATCGAACCAGAAGGCGTACCAGGATCTGAACGAACGGATCAGCGAACTGACCGACCATCTCGACGGGCTGGAAGCGCAGGAACGCGAGCTAAAGACGACACTCAACGAGGCACGCATACCGATCCGAGCCGAGCACCGGCAGCTGCAGCGCGGGCACGACCTGCGGATGGCCGGGTTGAAGATGGCTGTGCTGCTGCCACTGCTGATTGTAGCCCTGGTGCTGTTTATCAAGCTGCGTGGGGGGCCTTACGCGATCCTTGCCTACGCGGTCGGCGCGGCGGTGCTGGTCAAGGTTGTGCTGGTGATGCACGAGTACTTCCCCTCGCGGTACTTCAAGTACATCCTGATCGGTGTCTGCCTGCTGATCGTGCTGCGGGCCCTTTTCTACCTCATCCGCGTGCTCGCTCGGCCGCAACGGTCGTGGTTGCTCAAGCAGTACCGCGAAGCGTATGAGGCCTTTGTCTGTCCCGTCTGCGCCTACCCGATCCGGCGCGGGCCGATGAAGTATCTCTACTGGGACCGGCGCAGCATCCGCAAGCTGGCGTCGCGCCCCGCCGCTACCGATGAACCCGACGAGCCCTATGCCTGCCCGGCCTGTTCGACCCGGCTGTATGAGAAGTGCGCCAAGTGCGGAGAAGTCCGCCACAGCATGCTGCCGACCTGCCAGAACTGCGGGGATACGGCTGAGGCGGACAGTGAGTCGGGCTGAGATCTGAGGGCCTCGTTCACGTGATGTGGTCGCCGCGATATCACCCGGCCCAGGGCACATCATCGACGCCGGCCTGCTGGTTAGCGAGCCTTGCAAGGGCGAAGAGTAAATCACTTAGGCGGTTGAGGTAGGCCATGGCGTGGGAATCTTTCCGAGGGGCGGGGTCCAGGTCATACAAAGCGACGCAGGCGCGTTCGGCCCGTCGGCAGATGGTGCGGGCGAGGTGCAGGTGTGCGGCGAGATCGCTGCCGCCGGGGAGGATGAAGTGCTTCATCTCGGGGAGCTTGTCGCAGATGGCGTCGATTTGATGTTCTAGCTCATCTATGTGCGTCTGTGTGATGCGCCGTGGTGTTGAGTCGCCGGGTGTGGCGAGGTCCGCGCCCAGGTCGAACAAGCGGCGTTGCAAGTCCAGCAGTATGTCTTTGAGTTCTCCGGGGTCGCCGTCATCGCAGGCCGAGACAGCCAGGCCGATCGCGGCGTTGGTTTCGTCGACCTCGCCGATCGCGTGGATGCGTGGGTCTGTCTTGGTGGTGCGCCCACCGGCGAACAGGTCGGTCCCGCCGTCGTCGCCGCGTTTGGTGTAGAGCTTCATGTTCACGCCCTCGATCGGGGATAACCACTATGAGAAAGAGACACGGAGAAGAGTAATCCACAGATGAACAGGATGGGCAGGATCAGATTCAAAGAGCCTTATCCAATGCTTTACATCCTGATCATCCTGTCCATCTGTTGATCTTTCTAAGTTCTTCTCTGTGTCTCTGTGGTTCACTTCTTCCGCTTGTTGATCTTACCCAGCGCGAGCTTGAGTACCTGCTCGACGTTGTCGACGAAGTGGAAGGTGCACTTTTTCTTGACCTGGGCGTCGACCTCTTCCATATCCGAACGGTTTTTTTCGGGCAGGAGGATGGTCTTGACCCCTGCCCGGGCGGCGGCGAGGGTTTTTTCCTTGACCCCGCCGATGGGCAAGACCTTGCCGCGGAGGGTGATCTCGCCGGTCATCGCCAGCTTCTGCTTCACCGGGACATCCAAGAGCAGCGAGGTGATGGCGGTGTACATGGCGGTCCCTGCGCTTGGGCCGTCCTTGGGCACGGCGCCGGCGGGGACGTGGATGTGCAGGTCGAGTTCGGCCAGCTTCTTCGCGTCGTATCCCAACTCGTCGGCGCGGCTCTTAAATAGCGACAGCGCGGCGCTGGCGGATTCTTTCATCACGTCGCCGATCTGCCCGGTGAGGGTGACGTTGCCCTTGCCGGCGTACTTGGTCGCCTCGATGAAAAGGATCTCGCCACCGACAGGTGTGTAGGCGAGCCCCAGAGCGACGCCGGGCGAGGTGGTGCGCGTGTCCAGGTCGCGGACGTATTTCTCGGACCCGAGCACGTCACGGACGAAGTCTTCGTCGATCGTGGCGGCCTTGCGGCGTTTTTTTCCGTTGGTCGCGCCTGCGACCTGGGCGGCGACGCCTCGGCAGACCGATCCGATCTGCCGTTCCAATTCGCGGACGCCGGCCTCGCGGGTGTAGCTCTCGATGACCTTCTTGATCCCCGAAGACATCCACTTGCACTTGGCGCGGGTCAGCCCGTTTTCCTTGACCTGGCGGGGGACGAGGTACCTGCGTGCGATGGCTAGCTTGTCGGGGTCGGTGTAGCCGGGGATATCGATGATCTCCATCCGGTCGCGCAATGCCGGGGGCACGTTGCCGATGTAGTTTGCGGTGGCGATGAAGAAGACCTGGGAGAGATCAAACGGCACGTCGAGGTAGCGGTCGACGAAGGCGTTGTTCTGGCGTGGGTCCAGGACTTCCAAAAGCGCGCTGGACGGGTCGCCCCTGAAATCTGATCCGAGCTTGTCGACCTCGTCGAGCATCATGACAGGGTTGTTGGTAGCGGCACGTCGCAGCTCCTGGATGATCCGGCCGGGCATCGCTCCGATGTAGGTCCGCCGGTGCCCGCGCACCTCGGCCTCGTCACGTATGCCGCCTAAGGATATCCGCGCGAACTGTCTGCCCAGGCTGTCTGCGATGGACTGGCCGAGGCTGGTCTTTCCGACACCGGGCGGGCCGACCAGGCAGAGGATCGGGCCGCGGCCTTCGGGGTTGAGCTTGCGTACAGCGAGGTACTCGATCAGACGACGCTTGACCTTGTCCAGGCCGTAGTGGTCGCGGTCCAATGTCTTGCGTGCGCGTTCGAGGTCGAGGTTGTCCTGGCTGGCCTTGACCCAGGGCAGGTCGGCGATCAGTTCGAGGTAGCTGGTGATGACCGAGTACTCGGGGCTGGCGGGCGGGATCAGGTCGAGCCGATCCAGCTCGCGCATGGCCTCGTTCATCACCTTCTCAGGCGGCGAGGCCTCTTCGAGCCGCTTGGCGAGCTCGGTGATCATCTGGCCCGAGCCCGTCTCGTCTTCGCCCAGCTCCTTCTGGATCGCCTTGATCTGTTCGCGGAGATAGAACCGCCGTTGGGTGTCTCCGATCGAGCTCTGAACATCTTCGGAGATCTTTTCCTGGAGCCGAAGGATATCCAGCTGGCTGGACAGGTGGACGTGAACCATGCGGACGCGCTTGGCGACGTCGTACTCCTCAAGCAGGTCCTGCTTCTGCGCCACGTCCAGGGCCAGGTTCGCGCCCAGGAAGTCGGCCAGCGCCCCGGGCTCGTCGATGTTCATCATCACCGTCTGCGCCTGCTCGGGTGCGGTCGGCGACAGGTCGATCAGGTCGTTGGCGCGTTCGCGGAGCTGACCGACCTCGGCGTCAAACTTCTTGCCCGATCCCGGACGCTCGGCGGGGGTGTCCACGGCGGCCTTGAAATACGGCTTGACCCGCAGCAGCTTTTTGAGCCGGATACGCCCGAGCCCATGGACGATCAGCGAGACGGTGTCGTCTTGCTGACGTATGAGCTTGAGCACCATCGCCGCGGTCCCGACGGTGTAGAGGTCCTCGGCGGTGGGGTCCTCGATCTCCTCGTCCTTCTGTGAGAACAGGCCGATGATCTTTGATTTCGGCAGCGACTCGTCGAGCATCCGCAGGCTGGCGCGCCGGCCGACGCCCAGGGGGATGATCGTCCCGGGGAACATCACCGACCCGCGGACGGGCAGGACCGGCAAGACCTCGGGGATCGCGGACTGGCTGGCGTCCAGCGGCGCAACGGCGACGGAAGCGGCTTGGGCCGAGCCTTCTTCGGGCCGGCTGGGCTTGACGGTCTTGCGCTTTGTAGTCTTGCGCTTAGTGGTCTTGCGCTTGACGGTTTTGCGCTTGTCTGTCTTGCGCTTGGCGGTCTTGGGTTTGGTTGTCTTACTCAATGTCGGGTTTCCCCTGGCTGTCGGTCGTGGGCTGGGATGCGGAGGGCGTCTGTATCATCTCGTAACACAACTATTTTTTATACGGCAAGACAATCCACAGCAGGCCCCGGCGGTACTCGCTGCGGACCCGGTCCAGGTCGATCTGCTGTGTGATCTGGATCACCCGCTGAAACGCGCCGTAGTCGACTTCCATGGTTAGGATCTTCATCTGTCGGGCCGCGTCATCAGAATCAGAAGCCGGGGGGGCCAGGCCGGAGCCGGGGGATTCCGCCTGCGGTTCGGGCGCATGGCGTACCCCGCTGACCGTCAGCCGGCCGGGCTCGATCCGCACGTCGATCTTCTCGCGGTCGATCCCCGACAGGTCCACGCAGACCTGCAGTTGACTGCCGACCTCATAGACGTTGACCGCCGGAGACCAAGCCTGAGCCCCGGCGAACTGGCTGAAGCTGCGGTAGACCGCGTGATCGACCACCACGCCGACGTGGCCGCTTGATCGGCTCGGTTTTTTTTTGCTTGCCATGCCGCGCTCCAAGGCCGCCGTGTCTGCGAGAGTCTATGCTAACCGACCTTGGCCAGGCAGGCCCAGCCCCGGCTGATGTGCATACAGGCCATTTGGCCGGTAATTGCCTGCGGGCGTTAGCCTGCCTAATATTGCCGATACGGACGGGCACCCGTCCCCACCCCCGACCGCCAGGATCCATCATGACCGTGAAAAACGCCGTTGACAAAGGCATGCCCGATGTACAGGGCAGCCAGGACCACCGTAAAGTCGCCATCGACAAGGTCGGGGTGAAGGATATCCGCTACCCGATCCGGCTGCACTGTCCGGCCACCGGCGGCGGACAGAACACGGTCGCGAACGTCAACATGTATGTCTCCCTGCCCCACCACCAGAAGGGCACGCATATGAGCCGGTTTCTGGAGGTGCTCAACCGCCACCACGACTCGATGCGCTCCGATCAGTTGATGGAGATCTGCCACGATATCAAGCACCGGCTCGAGGCCGAGGAGGCCCACCTGGAGCTGTCGTTCCCCTACTTCATCGACAAGAAGGCCCCGGTGACCGGGCAGGTCGGGAAGATCGACATCGAGGTGTCGTTCGCATGCACAAGCAACGCTAAGGACGACTTTGTGATGGGGATCAAGGTCCCGGCGACCAGCCTGTGCCCCTGCTCCAAGGAGATCTCGAAGTACGGAGCGCACAACCAGCGGTGTGAGATCGAGGCCCAGGTGCGCTTCTGCCCCGGCAAGAGCATGTGGATCGAGGACCTGTTCCAGATCGTCGAGCAGGCGGCAAGCACGCAGGTCTTCGCCGTCCTCAAGAGGCCTGACGAAAAGTTTGTCACCGAGGACGCCTTCGAGAACCCCAAGTTCGTCGAGGACATCGTCCGTGACCTGGCGTTGGTGCTGGACGACGAAGACCGCATCTGCTGGTATCAGATCAACAGCACCAACTACGAGTCGATCCACAACCACAACGCCTACGCCTTCATCGAACGTGACAAGCGGGACTAAGCAGTGGCAAGGGGAATGGTCGAGGGTCGATGACGGATGTAGACTATCCGTCGTCCCTTCAACGGTAGCAGACCATCCGCATGCCCACCCCCCAATCCCCAGCCATCAATCCCCCATCCCCCTTGTGGCGTAACCTCAGCTTCACGCTGATGTGGACCAGCACCGCCGCCAGCGGGTTCGGTGACCGGATGATCATGCTCGGAGCCTGGGCGCTCTTGGGCGGCATGATCCACGGGTCGACCGACTCAACCTCGATCCAGGCGTCCACCCAGTTCTTTTTCTTCCTGCCTTACATCTTCTTCAGCATCCCCGGCGGCTGGCTGGCCGACCGCCTGCCGCGGAAATGGATGCTGTTGAGTTGTGACGAGGCGCGCGGCCTGATCCTGCTTCTGGCTTTCTTCGCTGTGGCCCAGGCGGGCGGCCCGGCCGACATCCCCCACGACCATCACTGGAAAGTCTATCTGGCGCTGGCCGCCATCGGATGCTTCGCCGCAGTCTTCAACCCCACACGCAACGCGATCATCCCCCAGATCATCCCGACCGCGCAACTGCAATCCGGCAACGCGGTGATCCTCGTCATCAACGTCGTCGCCTCGATGATCGGTTTTCTTGTCGGCGGCTGGATCATCAAGGCCGATCAGGCCACCAGTGTCCGTAACGGTCTGCTGATGGGGGCGCTGTTCTACCTGGTCTCCGGCACGTTCTTCGCTTTCCTGCGCCCGACCGCGGAGCGACCGGCTGGCGCGAAAGCGGCGCCCAGGAGTTTCTGGCAGGCGGCGCGTTACGTTTCCCGGCACAGGCGGGTGGTCACCTTGATCGTGCTGGGGGTGCTGGTGTGGTCCTCCGCGGCTACGGTCACCAGTGGCATCCCCGGGGTCGTCAAGGGCCACTACGGGTTACAGGGAGATAATCTGAAGACCGCGTTTACGACACTCAGTACCGCCATAGGTGTGGGTCTGCTGGCCGGGGCCGTGTTCGTCGTCATCATCAGGACACGCAGGGAATCGTCGGTACTGACCCTAAGCGCACTGGCGGCGGTCGGCGTCTGTGTGCTGCTGTTTGCGCTGGTGCCGTGGAAACCCGCCACGTACGCGGCGGCATTCCTCATCGGCTTTTTCGGAAACATCGTCATCATCACCGTGCTCACACTGCTTCAGTCGGTGACCCCCAACTACATGCGCGGTCGGGTTATGGGCATCAACTCGATGGTCAACACGATCTTCAGTGTGGCGACCTACTTCATGATCTGGCGTCTCAAGGACGCCGACCGGAACATCATCTACGCCCTGTACGCCTTGGGTGCGTCACTGATCTTCATCGGCGTGATCGGCCTGGTGAACTACCTGATCCACGGCCCGATGCCCAACCGTTTAGCCAACGCGCTTTGGCGTCTGGGGCGGTTGGTGTGCCTGGTCTGGCATCGGCTGACCGTCGTCGGGCGACACCACGTCCCCGCTAAGGGCCCGGTCATCCTCGCGGCCAACCACACCACCGCGCTGGACCCGTTCATCATGCAGGCCGGCTCGCAGCGGATCGTGCGATGGGTGATGCTCAGGGAGTATCAGTTAGCGATCGCCTGGTTCCTGTGGCGGGCGATCAAGCCGATCGCCTTGGAGCGCAACGGCGGCGACATCGCCAATATCCGTCAGATCGTCGATGCCCTCAAACAGGGCGAGGTCGTCGGGCTGTTCCCGGAAGGCGGTCTTCAGCGGACGAAGCGCGAGCTTAGGCCGATGGAGCCGGGGATCGGGATGATCGCCAAGCGCAGCGGCGCAACCATCGTCCCGGTCTGGATACAAGGCACCCCGCTGCGCGACAGCATGGTCCTGCACATACTCCAGCCCAGCCGATCGGTCGTCGTGTTCGGCGAGCCGTACCGGCCCGATGAACAGGATGATGCCAAGCAGATCACCGAGGACCTGCGGCGAAGATTGCAAGACCTTTCACACAGCTTCAAAGGCTGACGAGAGGCCCGCCAGACTAAAGTTGCAACGACCCGGAGCGATGGTTTGAGCTATGCTGTTGAGCACGAGCCCATGAGCAGCCTCTACCCTATCGACAGTGAATCCCGTGAAGCCAAGGACCTAAGCGGCGTTTGGGACTTCATCATCGACCCCGACGACCGGGGTATCGACCGGGGCTGGCATTTGTCGCCGCTGAAGGGGGCGACGGCGATGCCCGTACCCGCCAGCTACAACGATATTTCGACCGACCCAGCGGTCCGTGACCACGTCGGCGATGTGTGGTATCAACGCGAGTTCTTTGTGCCGGCGTCATGGGGTGACAGCCGTCTCGCTGTTCGCTTCGGGAGCGTGACGCATCACGCCGAGGTCTGGTTGAACGGCCGGCGGGTGGCCGAGCACCGCGGCGGCTTCCTGCCCTTCGAGGCGGACATCTCGGATGTGGCGATCATAGGGGCATCGAACCGGTTGACCGTTCGCGTCAACAACATCCTGGACTGGACGACCCTCCCGCCCGGAGAGCTGACGTACAAGAACGACCCCGCAAACCCATCGGGAAAGACCCGCAGGCAGACCTATCACTTTGACTTCTTCAACTTCGCGGGCATCCACCGGCCGGTCTACCTGACCCGCACGCCAAAGTATTTCATACGCGACATCAGCGTCACGACCGAGATTAATGGCCGAGACGGGATCGTACGCTATGAGACAGATCTACATGGCAACCCTGACCGTATTACCGCCGTTCTGCACGATGCCGAGGGACAGGTCGTGGCCGAGGCGACCGGCCCAAGCGGCGGACTCGTCGTTCACGGCGCGAAGCTTTGGAAGCCGGGCAACGCCTACCTGTACCGGTTGGAAGTGAGCGCGTCTTTCACCGGGGGACAACCGGACGTTTACCGCCTGCCGGTCGGGATCAGGACGGTCAGGATCGAGGGTGGAAAGTTCCTGATCAACGACAAACCGTTCTACTTCCGGGGTTTCGGCAAGCACGAAGACGCCGACCTGCGCGGGCGAGGGCTGGATCACGCCACGAATGTCCGCGACTTCAACCTGATGAAATGGATCGGCGCCAATTCCTTCCGCACCTCTCACTATCCCTACAGCGAAGAGATCATGCAGATGGCCGACCGTGAGGGGATCGTGGTGATCGATGAAGCGCCTGCGGTGGGGATGAACTTCTTCGGCGGCGATCAGGCCGGCGAGAAGATATTCTGCGAGCAACGGGTCAACGACAAGACCCTGGCGCATCATCTCCAGGTGATGCGCGATCTGATCGAGCGTGACAGGAACCACCCGAGCGTGGTGATGTGGAGCGTCGCCAACGAGGCCAGCACCGGTGAGGACGCGGCGGTCCCCTACTTCACCGCCGTCGCAGAGGAAACACGCAAGTGTGACCCGACCCGGCCGATCTCGATCGTCACTTTCCGACCCGCCCGCAGCGCCAAGGTCGAGCACCTGTTCGATGTGATCGGGGTCAACCGGTACAAGGGCTGGTACGAGAACCCCGGCGACCTGGGATCGATCCAGCGGGATATCGAGCACGACCTGCGCGAGCTGCACGAGGTTTTCGGCAAGCCCATCCTTGTGACCGAGTTCGGCGCCGACACGATCGCCGGGTTCCACCAGCAGCCCCCTGCGATGTTCAGTGAAGAGTATCAATCGGAGTTGATAAGTCTTACCGCAAGTGTCTTTGATCGGCTGGACTTCCTGATCGGCGAGCACGTCTGGAACTTCGCGGACTTTGCCACCAAGCAGGGCCCCAACCGCGTGCTGGGTAACCGCAAGGGGGTATTCACCCGGCAGCGCCAGCCCAAAATGGCGGCGCATACACTTCGTCTGAGATGGAACAACGCTCGGAAGTAGGCCGCATGCATGGCCGTATCCCCTCAAGCTGATCGTCGCTTGCCAAGACCGGCTTGGTCGACCAAACTAGCCGGGAGTTGTCCGGTTTGATCCCCTACCAAACGCCAGGAGTTACCGATGCCGCGTCCCGTCACGTTGTTCACCGGCCAGTGGGCCGACCTTCCATTTGAGACCCTCTGCGCCAAGGCGGCGGGTTTCGGGTACGACGGGCTGGAATTGGCTTGCTGGGGCGACCACTTCGATGTGGACCAGGCGGCGCGCAGCAAGGCGTACTGCAAGGGCCGGTGGGTGTGGCGGGGATTCTAAACGCCTCGCCTGCGTGCTACCAGCAGACCCGCCATGAGATACATCAGCGTACCGGGCTCCGGGACGGTGGTGAGCAGCCCTGAAGCTGGCGGCGCGCCCGCGTTCCAGTTGCCCAGCACCGCGTTGAGGTCTTCGATCCCGACGAACCCATCACCACTCGTGTCGCCCTCCAGCAGGTTGCCGGGGGTCACGCTCATATTCCAAGCGCCGAGGATGATGCTCAGGTCTTCGATCCCGATAAACCCGTCGCCGTTACAATCACCCACCAGCGCATCGTACGCGAAGAACACATTATCCTGCAGGCTGGTCAGCCCGGTGTTGAGCTGGATGATCTGTGACAAAGTGACCCCGTTCAGATCGATCACAGATGTGACCAGCGGACTTTGCAGGTCCGTGTCCCCGGTATAGAAGTAGCGATCTCCATCGCGCAGGCGGGTGAATTGATCCGCGATGATCGCGTGGGTCAGGGCGCCGACGCTCGACCCGGCAAGATGATCTTCGGAGATGACACCGACCCACAAGTCGATCTGATTAACCGAGCCATAGACCGATGCCAGCGCGGCCTGCAGGTCGGTGTCTGAGGTGAGCTCGGCAAAACTACCTATCGTGGGCAACCCGTAGAAAAACCTCGCGGTGTTGTACCTCTGTAAGCCGTGATCCCGGCCGCGCTGGATGTCCAGCGCCGCCAGGTCCATCCCGCCTGCGCCGGGCGGGCCGAACAGGAAGTTGCGGATGTCGTCGACCAGGGCCGCGTCGTGTTCCTGTGATGTCTGAGCGGCGAGCCCTTTGAGGACGAGTTCGACGTTCGATGGGTTGTTGCCCAGGATGGTCGGATCGAAAAAAGCATCTCTGAGCGACAGGGCCCCGACAGATTCGCCGCCGTTGTTCACGAGCTTGAGCTGTGGTGATTGCATGCTGTGCCCAAAGCGGAAGGCCGCGGTCGAGAAGGCGTTGGTGATCGAGGCGTCGACCTGGTCGTCGTACACGTAGTCTCCGGCGCTCGGCGCGGAGGCCCCCAACAGAGCCGGGAGGAACTCGTTGTAGGTGATCGATTGGATCTCGGCACCGACAATCTTGCGTGCCGTCTGGTAAATATCCTCGTCGGACATCGCCGGGGCCTGCGCCTGGAACAGGTCGGCCAATCGGTTGTGCTCTCGGACAAAAAGTGTGTGTGTCGCGGTAAGCCCGACCTGCTCGTTAGCCCGGACGTCACCGGCGAGGTACAGAGAGGCTCCGAGCCCGAACGGATCGTCGTTGTCAAGGCCCGCAGTGTTCAGCGGCGGCAGCTGCCCGCCCGCAGATGTTGCCATCTCTCCACCACTGAAAGTCCGCAGGGCCGACGCCCGTGTATTGCCTGACCCGTAGACGTTGGACGCGTCGATGTAGGAAGTCACCGCGTTCATCTGCTGCCGAACGTTGAGCGCAGACCCGTTAGGCGTCATGATCACGTCAGGGGTCCCGGTCGCGGGGTCGTAATTAGAGCGGTTGAAGGGGATCGGGTTGGGCCCAAGCGGGTCCGATGGATCGTTGATCGCGATGCTGAAGTCACCTAGAGCGCCGGTTGAGAGCGTGTTGTTGGAGGCGCTGTTTCCGGTCAGGTCCATGTCGTGCGTAAGAAATTGACCCCACTGGACGACCCAATCTGAGAGGCCGCGGTCATTGAAAAGATCCCCGGTCTGGGCGTTCACAGCGTTGCTGACATCGCGGGCGTTAGGCTGGAAGATGCTTGCGATGGAATCGCCGAACCCGTCGGGGTATGCCGCGGGGTAGCAGCAACGGATGACCTGCGTCTGGGCCGAACCCTGGGAAGCGACTAGAAGGTTGTTGCCCGTCCCGTCAATGCTCCGAGCATCGACCGCGAAGACTATCCCCACCGGCAGCAGCACCGCGGCTGCGATCAAAGATGCTCCCCAGACTGACAGGAAGGGGGCAGACTTCATGGACGCACCTCCATCATCATGTAATAAACCACCCACTTTGCATGAGAACCGCCCGCTGGATATTCCCAACCGCCACTTAGGCATCACAACGCGTTGTGTGATGTTGAATCCGCCCCCCTAGCCCCAGGTACGCGGCTTGCCCCATAATCGAGGACCGTCGCCACTCACAATTTCGCGCACCTATGTAAATCCTATTTCGTTATCTCAAAAAACACAAGGATAAACTTGGGTGGTCGCTCTCTGAACCGATCCATGACCACACCCAGACATCCCATATACCGTGGCTTGCCAAGATTGGTCAGGCCGACCACACTAGACGACTGTTCGTGACATTAATTGATACTGAAACCTGGAGGAAGCCCGATGCCGCGCCCCGTTACGTTGTTCACCGGCCAGTGGGCCGACCTTTCGTTTGAGACCCTCTGCGCCAAGGCGGCGGGGTTCGGGTACGACGGGCTGGAGCTGGCCTGCTGGGGCGACCACTTCGATGTGGACCAGGCGGCGCGCAGCAAGGCGTACTGCAAGAAGCGGTGGGAGATCCTCGCCGACCACGGGCTGACCGCGTTTGCGATCTCCAACCACCTGGTCGGGCAGGCGGTCTGCGACCTGATCGACGCCCGACACAAATCGATCCTGCCGAAGGATGTCTGGGGCGACGGTAAGCCCGAGGGCGTGCGCAAACGCGCGGCCAGAAAGATGATCGCCTCCGCCAAGGCCTGCCGGAACTTTATCGACTGCAAGCCCGGGCGCAAGAAGAAGGACGACTATCCCGCCGTCGTCAATGGGTTCACCGGGTCGAGCATCTGGCACACGATTTATGCCTTCCCCCCGACCGACCAGGCCTACTGGGATAAGGGTTTTGCCGACTTCGCCAAGCGGTGGACGCCGATCCTCAATGCCTTTGACAAGGTCAACGTCAACTTCGCGCTGGAGGTCCACCCGACGGAGATCGCGTTTGATATCGCCACCGCCGAGCGAGCGCTCAAGGCGGTCAAAAACCACAAGCGGTTCGGGTTCAACTACGACCCGTCGCACCTGGCGTACCAGGGGGTCGACTACATCCGGTTCATCCGCCGGTTCGCCGACCGGATCTACCACGTTCATATGAAGGACGTGTGGTGGGGCCACGGCGACGGGAGCGTGGGCGTGTTCGGCGGGCATACGGACTTCGCGGACCCCAGGCGTTACTGGGACTTCCGCTCTTTGGGCCACGGGGATGTGGACTTCGAAGACATCATCGTGGCACTGAACGACGCAAGGTATGCCGGGCCCTTGAGCGTGGAGTGGGAGGACAGCCGGATGGACCGCGAACACGGGGCGGCGGAGGCCTGTGATTTTGTCAATGCCATCGACTTCAAGCCGTCGGGCCTGGCGTTCGACGCCCAGTTTGATCGGTGACCGTTTTGCTTGGGCTTGGCGTAGGCCCGGGTTTGGAGGATAATACCGGCGCGATGCATACTTCGGGACTCATCTTTGGTTTCACCACACTGGCGCAGGCACCCGCCAACGCCCCGGCCCCGGGTACGAATGAGCTGATCCTCTGGGCGGTGGTGCTGATCGGCGTGGCGGTGGCGCTGTTCTTTGCCGAGTTGTTTGTTCCCTCCGGCGGGTTGCTGGGAGCTTGCGCCGCGTTGAGCCTGATCGGCGGGATCGTGATGTTGTTCCGGATCGACACAACGCTGGGGCTGATCGGGGCGATCCTCTCGGTGTTGGCGATCCCGTTTGCCCTGTACGGTGCGATGAAGATATGGCCCCACACCCCGGTCGGACGTGCGCTGACGCTCGGGTCGATCGACGAAGAAATGGAATCGGCCTACGACGAGCAGGTCCCCCCGCCGGCGCCGACACACGAATCGAGCGTGGAGGTCGGCACACGCGGCAAGGCGTTGACTGACTTGCGCCCGGTGGGTGTGTGCCTGCTGGACGGCAAGCGGTGCGAGTGTCTGTCCGAATCGGATGTCATCCCGGCGGGGTCCGACGTGTCCGTGGTCTTTGCAGACGGGATGCAGATCAAGGTCCGGTTGGCTTAAGCAGGCTTCTTCAACGGGCATCGGCCGAGATTATTACCGCCGCGCGGTCATACGGCGTCGGCCCCGGGGTGACGCCCGTGCTAAACAGATTGGCTAACGCCACCCATGCGATGAGTTTGCTTTATGATGCGCCGCCCGCGTCACCGCCCAACGCGGTGATCCGGTCCTGCGCCTTATCGATCTCGGTGATCTTGACCCCGAAGTTCTCACCGACCTTGACGGCCTGGCCGGTCCCGACGGTCTTGTTGTTCACCATCAGGGTCAGGTCGCTGTCCGCCGGCCGCTCCAGCTCCAGGATCGCCCCGGGCCCAAGCGACAACACGTCGTCCACCGCCATCTGGCGCCGACCCACCATCACCAGCAGCGGGACATGGAGCTTGAGGATCGTATCGATATCTGTCGTCATAGGGCTGTTATCGGCAAAGTGGATGGTCAATCTTCGATCTACAATCTTGGATCGTTCAGGACCGCAGATCACGGGCTGAACATCGCCGATCGGACATCGCACATCCGCTCTAATCGCCCCCGAAGGCCTTCTCGGCGAGGTCCACGGCCTTGGCCAGCGCGGCGGCCTTGTTGACCGTCTCCTGGTGCTCGGCGTCCGGGTCGCTGTCGGCGACGATCCCACCGCCCGCCTGCAGGTGTACGTTCCACCGCCTCGGGCCGTCGGACGCATCTGAAGGAGACGCACCGGGGGACGCTGCGGGGGTGACTACCATCGTCCGCAGCGCGATCGCCATATCCAGGTTTCCGCAGAAGTCGGCGTAACCCACCGCCCCGGCGTAGGGGCCCCGGCGGGTCGCTTCCAGCTCGTCGATGATCTGCATCGCTCGCACCTTCGGCGCCCCGCTGACCGTACCGACCGGCAGGGTCACACGCAGCGCATCCCAGGCCCCCAGCCCGTCGCGCAATTCGCCGGTCACCATCGAGGAGATATGCATCACGTGGCTGTATCGCTCAACCGTCATCAGCTCCGGCAGTTCGATCGAGCCAGGCTGTGCGACCCGGCCAACGTCGTTGCGCCCTAGGTCCACCAGCATGATGTGCTCGGCCCGGTCCTTGGGGTCGGCCAGCAGCTCCTGCTCCAACGCTACATCCTCGGCCTGGTCACGACCGCGGCGGCGTGTCCCGGCAAGCGGCCGGCTGGTCACCAGGCCGTCTTCGACCTTGCAGAGGATCTCCGGGCTGGAACCCACGAGCATCCCCCCGTCGATCTGGAGGTAGAACATGTACGGTGATGGGTTGACCACGCGCAGCGAACGGTAGATGTCGAACGGATCAACCCCGGTAGACAGGTCAAAGCGCTGGCTGGGGACGATCTGGAAGGCGTCGCCATCGGCGATGTATTTCTTGCATGCTATTACGGCCTTTTGATACCCGCCTTCGCCCAGCGTGCTGACCGGCAGCTTGCGAGGCGGCGAAGCGAGATCGATGTGACCGGCGGGCAGCTCCATCCCCTGCTCATCGGCGTGGGGATGCAGCAATAAACCGCACAACCCGTCGAGCCGGGCCTGGCCCTGCGCGTACGCCGACTCCGGCGAATCGTGCTCATCCACCAGGACATGGGTGATCACCAGCACGGCCTTCTGGGCCTGATCAAACGCAACCACGTCCAGGTACAACTGCATGTGCAGATCGGGCAGACCCCTGTCATCCGGCGGGGGCTTGGGCAGTTTTTCACCTTCCAGGTAACGCACCGTGTCGTACCCGGCGTAGCCGACCCACCCGCCGGTGAACTCCGGCAGGCCCGGCACCTCCACGGGCTTCCAGGCACAGGTCACCCGGTCCATCTCCGTCAGCGGGTCGTCACTGCGAAATGTTCGGGATAGCGAGCCGTCCCGGTGGTCGCGGTACGTCACGTCGTGGCCGTGTGCGATCAGCTCAGCGATCGGTCTGGCGCCCAGGTAGCTGTACCGGCCGATCTGATCGCCCCCGACGACCGACTCCAGCAGGAAGCTGGGCGCCATCCGGCTATCGGGCCTGACCAGCCTGCGGTACGCCAGCACCGGGGTCAGCGTATCGCTAAACAGCCGGCGGTACATCGGCACCAGCAGGCGTCCGCCCGGGGCGGGCTTGGCCTGGGTCAGCCCAATGAAGGTTGGCAGGTCGGGTTGATTCTGCGTCATGGTCACGGCCGCGTGGTTGCCCAATCACCCTCACAGCCGGACCAGTCCGACCACCTGGGCCGGGGGATGCGTCGAGGCTGGAAGTTTTGCACCCAGGACGATTTGGGTGCCCGGTCTATGGCCGATAGTCTATAGGGACCGCCAGCAGGTCGCACGCCCGACCGACCGGCGGCCAGCAGACCCAATCGACCCCGCGCCGCGTTGAGGCCCCACGGATGAACATCGACACCTTCCTAGCCCACTACCGGATCGGCGAGAACCCCTTCGGCGCGGAAGAAGCCCGCCACGACCCGGTGTTCGATCGCCTGATCCAGCAGGACCTGACCCACCCGGATTTCGCCAAGATCCTCGGTCAGATCGACCGGCCCGGGACCAGCGTCGTCTTCGGCGAAAAAGGCAGCGGCAAGACGGCGATCCGATTGATGGTCGCCAATCAGATCGCCCGCCACAACCAACAGCATAGGGACCGCCGGGTCTTGGTCGTGCCTTACGATGAGCTGAACCCGGTGCTGGATAACCTGCGGCGCGCCGGCAGGCAGGACGTTGAGACCGTGCTGGATGGCCTGCGCCTGGAGGACCATCAGGACGCGATCCTGTCCGTGGCGGTGACGCGGCTGACCGATGCGCTACTGAACGAACAGCCCGGCGAGGACGAGCCGGCCTGGACGAACAAAGAGCTGAAATCGCGGCTAAAGCAGATACCGCGCCAATCGCGCGTCGACCTGGCGGTATTAGCGGCGCTGTACGATCAACCCCAGACCGGCTCGGCGCTAAGCCGATGGCGGAGGCTTCGCCGAAAGCTCAAGTTGGGCTGGGCGGAGCCGATCCCGTGGCTGTGGGTCGGGGCGTCGCTGGCAACAATTGCCTCGGCGGGGTTCGGGTTCACCCTGGGATGGATGCGGGGGGCGGACGATCAGCCGGTCTGGCTCCTGCCCACGCTGGGGGTGTGTCTGGCCGGTATGGTGATTCTATGGCTGGGGTGGCTGGGGTGTACCTGGCGTCGCTGGTCGCTTTGCCGGCGCGTCAATGCGCAGATGCCGGCGGTGGACCGTCCAGCATCCCAGCTCTCGCAGATGTTCGAAGACCTGGGATGGTCCGACCTGGCCGGGCAACCCCTGCCGACGGCGCGCGGGGCCGACCCTTCCGCCAGCGACAGCCGGTATCAGCTCACCCGCCGACTGATCGAGGTGCTTGGGGCCTTGGGCTATGTCGGGATGGTCGTGCTGGTTGACCGGGTCGACGAGCCGACGCTGATCCACGGCCGGGCCGACCGGATGCGTGCCCTGGTCTGGCCGATGCTCGACAACAAGTTCCTGCAGCAGCAAGGCGTGGGCGTCAAGCTGCTGCTGCCGATCGAGCTGCGCCACCAGGTCCACCGCGAATCGCCCAGGTTCTTCGAGGAGGCGCGCCTGGACAAGCAGAACCTGGTCGACCGGCTGACCTGGTCGGGACCGACGCTGTACGACCTGTGTACCAGCCGGCTGCGCGCCTGCCAGCGCGATGACTCAGCCCAGGGCGAACCTGGCCAGGATCACCGTGACCCGGCGAGCGATCATCAGCCCGGGCCCGGCAAACCGATCCAGTTGATGGACCTGTTTCAGCCGGACGTCTCGCGCGACGCGGTGATCGATGCGCTGGACCAGATGCAGCAGCCCCGCGACGCCTTCAAGTTCCTCTACGGCCTGATCCAGGAGCATTGTCGGCTGAGCCCTGAGGAAGAGCCCAGCTACCGGATCGCACGGATCACGCTGGACAATGTCCGCCGGGCACAGGCCCAACGGGTCCAGGACCTTCACCGGGGCCTTTCGCCGGCGTAGTTTCTCCGACCCAAACGTCGGGTGAATCGACACCGGGCAGCGCCGCCTTACTAAGCAAAGCCACCTCTTACCGGCCCGGCGCGCCTATTTCTTGGGCACCCATCATCACACGCGATGTGACATTTGTCCCTTGATGCCTGATAGCAACGGTTCTCAGCCGCTGTAGCAACTCCGGCACGGCGATTGCAATATGACAGATGCAGACTGTCACGCGACGGTCAGGGGTCTCACCCTCGACAACTAACAACGCATGAAGGAACTCACACGTATGTCATACACCCATCGCACACGGATGCGCACACTCGCGACACTGGCCGTCGCTGGCGCGGCGGCGCTGCCCACACCGGCACTGGCCGATGAACCTGCCGAAGCGCCAGGCAGCGGCGTCACGCTGGATATCACTATCGATTTCGTCAGCGAGTACTGGTTCCGCGGGATTGGTCAGGAAAACGAGGGCCTGATCGTTCAGCCCGGCGCGACGCTGACGTTCGACCTGTTCGAGACCAGCGGCGGCGCCGCCGTCACTGGCTATGTCGGCTCGTGGAACAGCTACCAGGACGCGACCGCCGGCAACGAGTGGTTCGAATCGGACATGATCGGCGGGTTCAATATTGCCCTGCCAAACGGCGACTCGATCGACCTGTCGTATATCAACCTGTACAACCCCGCGGGGAACGGGATCTTTGCTGAAGAGATCGATCTGAGTTACGCGATCGACGACTCCGAAAGATTCGGAGGCATGGGTCTGAGCCCCTACATCCTGCTGGCGGTCGAGGTCGATGGCGGCTCCGATGCCGGCGGCGACGAGGGGGTCTACCTGGAGATCGGGATCGAGCCGGCATTAGCCGACATCCTCGGCAGCGAAAGCCTCCCCGTCGATGTGGCCGTCCCCGTGACACTTGGTTTGAGCCTGGACAGTTACTACGAGGACGGCATGGGCGGTGATGATGACGATACCTTCGGGTACCTGGACATCGGCGTGGTGGCGAGCACGCCTCTGGACGGGCTGATCCCTGCGGGCCTGGGCTCGTGGGAAGCCAGCTTCGGCGTCCACTACTTGTACCTGGGCGACACCGCACAGAACATCAGCGCCGCGTTCGGCACAGGCAACGACAGCAGCACGGTCTACGCGACAATCGGGATCAGCACCAGCTTCTAAGACGGTTCAGAAACTCACACATCTATACAAACCACCGAAGCCCACGTTGTTACAACGTGGGCTTCTTTTTGTGTATTCATAGCAGCACGCTTACCCCGCGATCTGATCGAGCGCCTCGATGAGTTGGTTGATCTGCTCATCTGTATTAAATGCACCCGGACTAACACGGACCGCGCCGTCGGGAAACGTGCCCAGACGGCGGTGCGTGTAAGGCGCGCAGTGCAAACCCGGGCGGACCGCGATCTGGAAACTATCATCCAATATCGACCCAACATCCGGGGCGTCGTAGCCGGTGATGTTCAAGGACAGCGTGCCGACCCGTCGTTTGGCGTCGCGTGTGCCGAAGACAGTGAAGCGCTCGTCATCGGCGAAGCGGTCGATCAGCGTCTGGACCATCGCTTGCTCGTGGGCAAGTGCTTTGCCGATGCCTTGCTGGTTGACGTATTCGACGCCCGCGCCCAGGCCGGCGATGCCGACGGTATTGGGCGTACCGCCTTCCAGGTAGTGCGGGAACTCGGCCGGCTGCGTCGGGGTCGAAGAGTCTCCGCCGGTGCCGCCCTCCCGCCAGGGATTCAGTCGGGCTTCATCATCGACTACTAAAGAAGAAACCGGACAACGCTCCCCGACATACAGCGCCCCGGTCCCGGTCGGGCCCAGCAGCGACTTGTGCCCGGGGAACGCCAGCAGGTCGATTTGCAAATCCTTGATCGAGATCGGCAGCACCCCCGCCGTCTGCGCCGCATCCAGACAGAACAACAGATCATGCTCGCGCGCAATCGCGCCCACCGCCTTGGCGTCCTGGATCGTCCCCAGCACGTTCGAGGCGTGGGTCATCACGATCAGCCGGGTATTGGGCTTGATCGCCTTGCACACATCATCGGGGTCGATGAAGCCGTCGTCGTCGAATGCGATGCGCGTCAGCTCGATCGTCTTGCGGTCCGTCATTGCCTGCAGCGGTCGGCTGACCGAGTTGTGCTCCAGCTCTGTGGTGATGACGTGCGCGCCGCCGCCTTCGCCGAGCACGCCCTTGATCGCCATGTTCAGCGCGTCGGTCCCATTGAGCGTAAAGACCATCCGGCTGGGGTCGTCGCCAACAAAAAGCCGCGTCAGCTTGAGCCGGACGTTATCGAGCATCTGCTCGGCGGCGACCGCCATCCGGTGCCCGGCCCGCCCGGGGTTGGCGGCGTCCTCGGCGAGGAACTTACTCATCGCCTCGTTCACGCCCGGCGCTTTGGGAAAACTCGTCGCGGCGTTGTCGAAGTAGATCATCGCGTCACTCATACGCTGGGCAGCCCCTGCACGCGCCGCCAGGCGCTGAGCTGGCCGAAGTGCGTGTTCTCATGGACCAGCATCAGGTACGGCAGCGCGATCCCGGCCGTGGCCATGAACTGCTGCCAACGCGGCAACACCACCGCCTGATCCAACACCGAATCCGACGCCTCACGAAGCGCCCGCTCGACCCGCTCATGGCCGGACACAAAGTCAGCCACCAACTCATCCTTCGAGGCGTACACCGAACGGTCGGCCTGCGGCTTACTCTTCATCCCAAACGGATGATCCTTGGGGTCGTCGAACAACTCGCCCTTGACCACGTGCTCGATCACCGGGTGGTAGGCGTTGAGGTGGCTAAGAACCCACGCCGGGTGGTTCATACCCGGACCGGGCTGCACACCCATCTGCTCGTCAGACAGGTCCGCGACCAGCTTCTGGCCGTAATCAAGGTTCTTGTTCCAACCAAACAGCAGCCCTTCGATCGCGCTGGACATAATGCATTCCTAAAAGAAAGATCAAGATCTAAAACAAAGCCGGCATCCCACAGGCGCGGCGCCAGGCCGAGAGCTGGCCGACGTGCATCGCGATGTGGCCGTTGATGAGGAACGTCAGCCCGTCGCCGACCGTCGGCATCATCTTGCGGAAGCCCTCGTCGGGCATCTGCGCCGCCAAGGCATCGGAACCGATCGACTCCAGCGAAGGCATCACAGCCGCCACTGATTTATCCAATTCCGCCAGCAGAGTCGTCATGTCTGGATACTTCGAGCCGTCGTCACTGGGCTCGGACTTCATCCCAAACAGATCGCTCCATCCGTCGGGGGCCTTGTACGTTGCGCCGGCGAGCTTCGCGCCGAACTCCATCGCGGTCACCAAGTGCCCCACGATCCACGCCGGGTGGTTCATCCCGGGGCTGGGCTGGTGCGCCATCTTGTCAGTGTCGATCCCCTCCAGCAGGCTCTTGAGAAACCCGACGCTGAAATGGAAGCTGTGATTCACGGTGCTGTCGATAGCCATATCCGATACTCCTTACTGATGATGATCCCCACAAAAATACGATTCACGCCCCTACGTATTTCGCGTAAATGCTCTTGGCGACATTGGCGTGCTTGGTGCCCTTGACGATCGCCCGGCCGTCGTTGAAGAGGGTCAGTTCATAAGGCTCGCCGTTGTCGGTGATATCGGCGCGGAGCATGAACTTATTAGCGGTAACCCTGCCGTGCGCTTCGAGGCGCTTGGCGATCTCGGTGAAGTCGAGCTTGTGGCCGTTGCCTGCGGCCGATGAATCGTCGTCCGCCGATTTCAGGTTCAGTTGCACGGCATTGCGTCCGCAGAGGGTCGTGGTCGAGCTGCCGAACTTGCCGTCGAGGAACTCGAAGTTGCGTTTCTTACAGCACTCGCATTCGCCGACGTCGTAGGCCCGTGCGACCTTGAACTGCTTGAATACGTTAGCCCACAGGTCGATGTTCAGCATGGTCTGGCTGACCGCGTCGAGGTTCCCGGTGAGGACCTTCAAGGCCTCGGCGACCTGGTAGTTTGCGACGATCGAGACGGCGGGCCCGATGACGCCGGCGGTGTCGCAGGTCGGGTTCACGCCAGGCGGCGGGGCCTGCTCAAAGATACAGCGCAGGCACGGCGTAGCCCGCTCGGCCTTTTCCCAAGGTGTATCGCCGGTCTCGCCCGGCGGCGCGGTGTGGGGCAGGATCGCATACGACGCGCCGACCGTCCCGACCGCCCCGCCGTAGATGTAGGGAATCCCGTGCTTGACCGCGACGTCGTTGGCGAGATACCGCGTCTCGAAATTGTCCACTCCGTCCATGATCAGGTCGACCTTGCCGACACCCTCAAGCCCGGTGGCGAGCTTCTCGATGTTTGTATGATTCACATCATCGACAATCGCCTCAACGGTGACCTGCGAGTTGATCCCCGCGATCTTACGCTTGGCGGCCTCGGCCTTGGGGATGCCCTCTGTCACATCGCTCTCATCGAACAGCACCTGCCGTTGAAGGTTGGTGATCTCGATAAAGTCACGATCGACGATGACCAGGTGCCCGACGCCGGCGCGGGCGAGCATGTTGGCGATCACCGTACCCAGCGCGCCGCAGCCGACGACCAGGACCTTCGCGTCCATGAGTCTGCGCTGCCCCGTTTCGCCGAAGCCGGGCAGGAGCATTTGTCGGTGGTAGCGTTCCAGATCTTGACTCATCGTATCCACATCAATCTTCTTACTCGGACGATTCGGGCTGTTCGACGCGCTTGCCCATCCCGATGCGGTCCTCGGTGACGTAACCGATGGCCCGGTAAAACGCCAGGGCCTGCTTGTTAGTCCCGCGTATCTGTAAATTCACCTTAGGGCAGCCAAGCTCACGCATACGGTTCTCCGCGGCGTCGACCAGCCGCCGGCCGTAACCTTTGCGCTGGTGCTCGGGGTCGACGGCCAGGTAATTCAGCCAGCCGCGGTGGCCTTCGTAGCCGGCCATCACCGTGCCGACCAGTTGCCAGTCCAGTTGAGCGATCAGGAATAGCTCGGGCTGGAAACGGACCTTCAACTCGATATCCTTGTGCGGATCGTTGTGCGGCACGACCAGTCCGCATCGCTCCCACAGCGCAACGACGCTCGTGATGTCCGGCTCCTGATACGGCCTGATCTCAAATGCCATGGCTCGATTCCTTCTGTCGGTGTAACCCCTGACCCGTCCCCGGAGTCCACCCCCGGAATCCCCCCCGGAGCCTGACCCGGGAATCCACCGGACCTACCCGGCGACGTTGCTGCCGCCCTCGACCGGATCGACGCGGACGCCTAGCTCAACAAGGTAATCCAGCGCCGCCTTAACTTCGTCCTCCTCGCCCTCGAACAGGACGGCCATGATCCCGATGTCCGCCTGCACACTGGACTGGCGGATGTCGAACAACACGCCCGGGAATCGCGTCGCCATCTTCCACAGGCACGGCTCGTTCTGCCGCCCGCCCTCAAAGGTCAACCAGGATTTATTCGTAATCTTTGGCATTGGTTATCTCACCACAAAGGTTGCATAGAAAACATGAGGGTATCCGCAGATTATGCAGATGTCGCAGATTATGAGTGCGGAGACACCACGCCTGCCATAAATCTGTGTCATCTGTGTAATCTGTGGATTATATCCCTTTCTTCTCTGTGTCTCTGCGCCTCTGTGGTTATCCCCCACTCACCCGCCGGCGATGGCGGGGACGATCGAGACCTCGTCGCCGCCCTTGAGCGCCGTGGCGAGGTTATCCATGAAGCGGATGTCCTCGTCGTTGACGTAGACGTTAATGAACCGGTTGAGCTCGCCCTGGGCCTTGTACAGCCGTTTGCCGAACTCGGGGTATTGGCTGTTGAGCGACCCCAGCACGTCGGCGACGGTCCCGCCTGCGACTTCCAGGGATTCCTGATCGCCGACCTGCGGACGCAGTGCGGTGGGGATGCGGACGGTGACGGTGTCTGACATAGCGGCTCTCTCTGTTTGCTTCGAAGGTTGATGATTCGCTAGCGTTGCGTCGATTCAGCGGGTGGCCGACGCGGGATTCGTCTGGGTGTGTGTCTCTTCCAATTGCTTGACCAGCTCGTCGAACTCGCCCATCTTGGCGTTGATCGCGGGGCTGGTGGCGAACTGGTCCTGCATGACCTCGACGGTCTTCAGCCCGTTGCCGGTGATGCAGACGCAGATGGACTCGTCGCGGGGGATCTTCCCGGACTGGATCAGCTTGATCGCGCAGGCCAGGGTCGTGCCGCCTGCCGGCTCGGTGAAGATCCCCTCGGTCCGGGCCAACAGTTTGACCGCATCGAGGATTTCCTGGTCGCTGGCCGAATCACCCCACCCGCCGGATGACTGGATGACCTTGATGACGTAGTACCCATCGGCCGGGTTGCCGATCGCGATGCTCTTGGCGATGGTGTTGGGCTTCTGCGGGTGGAAGAGCTCCTGGCCTTCACGCAGCGCCTTGACCACCGGGTTGCAGCCGTCGGCCTGGGCGCCGTGGATCTTCGGCTTGTTGTCCTCGACCAGACCCAGCTTGATGAATTCCTGATAGCCCTTGTAGATCTTCGGCAGGATCGTCCCGCCGGCGACCGGGGAAACGGTGTGCTTAGGCAGCCGCCAACCCATCTGTTCGGCGATCTCGAAGCCGTGTGTCTTGGCCCCCTCGGTGTAGTATGGCCGGAGGTTGACGTTCACGATCGCCCAGTCGTACTTGTCCGCGATCTGCGAGCACAGCCGGTTCACGTCGTCGTAGTTGCCCTTGATCTTGACCATGCGGGGCCCGAAGACCAGCGAGCCGACGATCTTGCCCTCTTCCAGGTCGTGGGGGATCATCACAAACGCCCGCAGCCCGGCGGCGGCGGCGTGGGCCGCGACGCTGTGCGCAAGGTTCCCGGTCGAGGCGCAGCCGACCGTGTCGAAATCGAACTCGATCGCCTTGGTGAGCGCGACCGACACCACCCGGTCCTTGTAGGAAAACGACGGGTAGTTGGCGCTGTCGTCCTTGATGTACAGTTCCTTAACGCCCAGCTCCGCCGCGAGCCGGTCGGCCTTGATCAACGGGGTGAACCCGGAGTTGAACCCGGCCTTGGGCTCGCCCTCGATCGGCAACAGGTCCCTGTAACGCCAAAGCGACCGCGGCCCCGCCTCGATCGAGGCGCGCGTCACCTTCCCCATCATCGCCTCGTAGTCATACGCCACCTCCAACGGTCCGAAGTCGTGGTCGCAGACCGTCAACGGCTTTAGCGGGTATTCCGCGTGACACTCTTTACACTGCAACGCTTTGACGTAGCTCATAATCCTGTTCCGCTTATTTCGTTCTCATACCGCCGCGCGAGCCGCCGCTTCCCCATGGCGGACCTCGCCCTGGCACCCTACGGTCCGCCCGTCATGTCCGACACGCGGACGTGTCGGCTCGCACGAAAACCCCAACAAAAAACCCTTCTCATCAAAGACAAGAAGGGGCAGTGCTTTACGAGGTAAAGTGTAGCCGCCTCTTATCTTCCCCAGCCAATCGGCCGGGCGGGAGTTCGCACCTGCCCTCAGCTCTCGCCAAGACGGTTGCGGTGGCTTCACAGGGCCCATTCCCTCTGCCACTCTGGATAAGACGCTGGATTTTGTAACCGGTCATTTTAGCCGGGGTGTGTTACCCGGTCAATACCCCGCTGAGCCGAAATCGCTCCAAGCACGCCCAATCCCCTGAAATGGTGGACCCGTGAGCCCGGGGTCGGATCGATAGAAGTCGAGTCCGAGGCTACGGGTCACGGCATGGATTGGGGATCAAAGACCCGGATCGTGCCCGGTGGGTCTGGATGCCTTGGGTACAGCTGTCTGACGGATCACGCGGGGCTGGGCATGACGCCGGGGGGGTCGTCTTCCAGGGGCGTGTCCTTGGCGGGCGCGGACTGCTCGGGCTTGGCCTTGGTCTTCTCGGCTTGCAAGAGTTCGCTGACGGTGGCCTTGGAGAGCTGCTCGCCCTGCATGACCTTGTCGACCTCTTCCTTGGTGAGGGTCTCGTACTTGAGCAGCGCCTGGGCCAAGGCCTCGAGTTGGTCGCGGTGTTCCTGGATGAGGTCGCGTGTCTCGCCGTAGGTCCGGTCGATCAGGCCCTTGACCTCTTCATCGATGAGGCTGGCGGTCTGATCGCTGAAGACCTTGTCCGGCTGCTCCCAGGGCTGACGGTTTTCGTCCATCCCGTAGAGCTGGAAGCCGAGCTTGTCGCTCATGCCGTACTCGGTGACCATGGCGCGGGCGATGGATGAGGCCTGCCGGATGTCCTGCGCCGCGCCGCTGGAGATATCGCCGCAGAAAATTTCCTCCGCGATCCGTCCGCCGTAGGTCACGCGCAGCTGCGCGAGCAGTTGCTTCTTGGTGTAGATGTGCCGGTCCTTCTCCGGGAGCATAAAGGTGACGCCCAGGGCTTGCCCGCGCGGGATGATCGTGACCTTGTGCAGCGGGTCGGCGTCGTCGTCGAAATACATGACAATCGCGTGGCCGGCCTCGTGATAGGCGATGACCTTTCTCTCGTCTTCCTCGATCTTATGGCTCTTGCGGGCGCGCCCCCACTTGACCTTGTCGCGGGCCTCCTCGAGGTCGTCCTGCTCGACGAAGTCTTTGGTCTGGAGCGTCGCGCCGATGGCGGCCTCGTTGATGATCGCCGCCAGGTCTGCGCCTGAGAACATCGGCGTGCCGCGTGCGAGCTTCTGCATGTCGGCGTCGGGGCTGATCTTGATCCGCCGGCTGTGGACCTTGAGGATGTCCATCCGGCCCTTGATATCCGGCAGGGGGACGTGGATCTGCCGGTCGAAACGCCCGGGGCGTGTCAGCGCCGGATCCAGCACGTCGGCGCGGTTGGTCGCCGCGACAACGATGACCTGGTCGTTGGACTCGAACCCGTCCATCTCGACGAGGATGGCGTTGAGGGTCTGCTCCCGCTCGTCGTGCCCGCCGGAGGAATACCCGTTGCCCCGGCGTCGGCCGACCGCGTCGATCTCGTCGAGGAAGATGATACAGGGCGAGGAATCCTTGGCCTGCTTGAACAGGTCACGCACGCGCGACGCGCCTACGCCGACGAACATCTCGACGAAATCAGAGCCGCTGATCGAGAAGAACGGGACGTCCGCTTCGCCCGCCATCGCCTAAGCCAGCAGCGTCTTGCCGCAGCCCGGCAAACCGATCAAGAGCACGCCGCGCGGCACCCGGCCGCCTAAACGCTGGAACTTCTTGGGGTTCTTGAGGAACTCGATGATCTCCCCGATCTCGTCCTTCGCCTCGTCGACACCCGCGACGTCCTGGAGCGTCACGGTCGAGTGTTCCTTGTTGACCACCTTGTGCCGTGACCGCCCGAAGTTCCCGAGCATCCCCGGGCCCCCGCCGGCGTTGCGCAGCGACCGGAACACGAAGAAGTAGATCAGGAACGCGATCAGGAAGAACGGGCCCCAACTGATGAGCATGTGCAGCAGCAGGCCGCTACCTGTATTAATCTCAAACGGCTGGCCGATCTCGCGCAGCTCCGCGATGAACAAGAGCTGAGCCTCGGCGTTGATCACCACCGCCACACGACCACCCGGGGCGCCCTCGGCAAGGGTGCCAGCCACCGATTCCTTGAGCTTGCCGACCACGCGCGACGACTCGATGACCACCTTGTCCTCGAACGACCCCTGCTCGGCGAAGCTCATGAACTCGGGCCAGGTGATGTCCATGGGCCGTTGCTGCTGGGACTTGAACATCAACAGCAACGCGATCATCAGCCCGCCCAGGAGCATCCAACTCACGACGCCACGCGACATGAGGTTGGGCGTCTTGGGCGGCTTGCCTTTATCGCCGCTGTCAGGATCCGGGCCGGCGTTGTTGGGGTCTTTCGGTTCGGGCATCAGGCGTGTCTCTGTCTGAAAGAAGGCTTAGGGATCACCGCCGCCGGATAATACCTCGTTATACAGCGGTGGATGGAGCATTGTAGGCCCGTCGCCGCGCCTACACAGGTTTGTATCGGCTAAAACCGCCGTCCGGACCGATTAACGGTCACAAACGCCGGATAATTCACCAGTCCGCCTGCATCGTGGAGACGATATCCCGCGCCAGCCGCTGCACCGCCTGGTGCTGGGCGACCTCAAACGGCTCACCGATGCCTGATGTCGGGATATATCGGCCCACCGCCTGGAAACCCCGGCGGTCGCGGATCAGCTTGCCCGCGATCAGGTCCTTCCAACGGAAGTCCACGGTGACCGTCAGTTCCACCTCCTGGGGCACGCCCCCCGGTCGACGCCGGCTGATCTGGGTCTGCTGGATCCGCGTGATCGTGCCTTCCAGGATCGTCTGAGACACGCCGGGGGCGACCACCTTATAGGGCGTGCGGGACTCGATCTGCTTGGTCAGGGCCTCTGCCAGCTCAAACTCGACGCCGCGGTAGAACGTTCGGTTCTCGAATATCGGGGCCGACACCGTCCGGTACTCGGTGGGGAAAAGCTCCTTGGAAGCGTACCCGCAGCCGATAAGCCCCCCCGCCGTCGCCGCCAGCGCCAGCATCAGAACCGTCCGCCGCAGCCGGCTTACGAATAGATCCATCAGGGCTTCTCCGGCTGGGTCTGGGGCGCGGGGTCTACCTGCTCGACTTCTTGAGGCTGGGTCTGCGCCGGCGTCTGGGTCGGCTGTGTTTGCGACGACTTGGGCTGGGCCTGCGGCGGGTCGGGTTGGGTCGGCGTGCTGGGCACGTCCTGGGCGGCGGGCGGCGGCTGGTCTGCCAAGGCGCCGGCAGGCCGGGGCTTGTTGGACCAGGCGTAAGGCGAGTCAACCGGCGGCACGACCGGAGCCCCCAGCGCTTCGAGCCGGCGGATCGCGTCCTGCGCCGAGGCGGTCTGGGGGTAGTCCAACACCACGCGCTGATACAGGTAGATCGCGCTCAGCGGCTGCTTGCGTATCTCGTGCCAGTTCGCCGTCACCATGTCACGCATCGCCAGCGACTCGTCGATACGGATCAGCAGCGCACCTACCCCGATGCGCTCGGCCGAGGCGGGGTACTCCCGGCGATACGTCTTGAGGCGCTGGCCGGCGTCGATCAGGCCCGTCGCGTCGAACCGAGGGCCCTTGAACCGCGCCAGGTTGGCCTGGATCAATCGCAGCATCGCCCACTCGCGGCGCTCGCTGCGTGGGTAGTTGATCAGGAACAGGTCGTAGGCCTCGGCGGCGCTGTCCATCTGGGGCTTGTTGAAATAGAAATCTGCCAGCGTGATGCTCGCCAACTCGCCCAGGTCGCTTCCCGGGCTGCGCTCCTGGATGCGCACGAGGACTTCTTCCGCCTCGCCCGACGCCGGGAGGATCCGCATCCCCCAAAGCCGACGCTTGGTCCCACCGATGAACAGCTTGGCCAACTCGAACTCACGCTGCATCGCTGTGTGGAATTGCTCAGACGAGGGGAACTCACGGATCACAAACTCGTAGTCGAACAAAGACTTGAAAAAGTGCTTGCGTGTGACGTTGGCGTCGCCGCGGACCAGGTAGGCCTCGGCCAGCAGCGGGTGGTCGTCGTGCTGCTCGATCCAGTCATCCGCCCGGTGCTTGGCCTTCTTACCCCGGTCTTGGGCGATCAGCTTGCGGATCGCAGCCAGTTCACCCTCCGGCGAGCCGGGGTCGTAGGCCGGCTGTTGGACCCACTGACCGTCTTCCAGCTCGTGGCGCTGCTGTGAATAGGCCGGGGCCGTCAGCGCAAGGGCCAACAGACACACCAGCACCCCACGCCACGCCCCACCGCATCCCTGATCGTTCCGCCGGCATATCCGCATCGGTCTACTCCGGCCCCACGCCGAACCACGGCCGGGACGGACAGATCATAAGCCAGGCTCGGTGGGTCGGCAAAGATCCCGGATTGAGGATCGGGGGTTAGGGATGAGTAACACACATGACGCTGCTATCAACACGCACGACGAACTACCCTACCACTGCCATCCGATCCCAAAACCCGAACCCCTAACCCCCAATCCCCAATCCCCGTTTGACACTCCAAGCCGTCCAACTCTAAGATTGTCCAGATAACCCGTCCGCCGCCTCCCTAGCTCAACTGGCAGAGCAGCTGACTCTTA
>JAJDCU010000049.1 GCA_029260655.1 Phycisphaeraceae bacterium | reverse complement strand
GTACAGGTCGTCGGCGGTGTGGGGCACGCAGAACCACGGGTCGGCTCCCAACTCATTGCACAACTGGATCATGTGTTCGATAGCGACGCCGCGTGGCCGGTCCTGCGAGTGGTGCGTCGGCAAGGTGCGCGTGGTCCAACTGACTGTGTCGTCCGCCGTGTTGGTCTTTGCCCAGTCCATGAAACGGATGACCTTGAACGGTGACATCCGTTGCAGGAAAAGCGGGTGGAACGGTGACGCCGCCCCCTCGAACCCCGGCAGCCACAGCTTGATGTTGCGGATAGGGTCGGCCGGGTCGGACTGAGCGATCCGCATCAGGATGCCGGTGTCGGTGGGGGTGACATCCAGGACGATCCGCCCGGGCTCGGAGCTGACAGGGTTGGCGTCCCATTGGAAGATGATCTGTCCGGAGCCTTCGAAGGTACAGACGTATTGCCCGGCGGGGTAAGCGCCTTCGGTCTGGTTAAAGATCATCGTCTGCGCCGCCTCGCCCTCGGCCAGGAGGGGCCAGCCCTGAGGATCGGTTAAGACGGGCTGGCCGGTATCGAAAGGCAGGCCGTTGGGGTTGGTCGAGACCCAGGGCCTGGACTGCTTGATCGCATCGACAAAGACCCATTCGCGGTTGTAGTAGTTGACCTGCGAGAGGTTGATGCCCAGGTTCAGGTTTCGTTGCTGGGGCAGGGGGTACCCGACGTTCCAATTACTCAACACGATGTTGATGTCTTCGATCCCGACCGTCCCGTCGCCTGAGGGGTCGCCCCTGGCCCAGTCACCGGGTGTGACGGTCTGGCCCCAGTTCATCAGCACGATCGACAGGTCCTCAATCCCGACGAAGCTGTCGCCGTTGAGATCCCCGCTGAGCGGGCCGACCTGGTCCAGTTGCGCTGCGCAGGGAGCCGCTGCCCAGACTGCCGCAGCCAGGCACACACCTGTGAGATATCGACCCTTCGCCATTTTTCCACCCTCAACCCCGTTTCACCGCCGGGCGGCAACCGCCTGGGCCAGCACATGATCGAGAATCCCGAAGTTACCGCTATGGGTAGATTTGTCAAGGATTAAAGCGAGTCTACCCGACACATTCTGCCCGGGAAACGGAAGTGCGATTCAATCGGATCAACCGATTGAAATATCATTAATTAGAGAAATCCAGTAGCGCCCGAAACTTCGGTGAGTTTGCCTCGGTATCGTTCTGGTGTTGCAGGTGTCCCCACGAGCCCCACTTGCTCTGCGAGCCGACGAAATTGTAGGCCATGTACAGCGAGCCGCCGCCCTGGTCGAAAGCCTGGAGGTTGGCGGTGTAGGCCTCGTACATCCCGTTGCCGCCGGGGTTTTCATAGGTCTGCACATCCAGCAGGGCCTGGAAGTAGGGCAGGGAGGTGTTACCGAAGGCCGTGTAATGCTGGCCGCCTTCGTAAGCCAGGAAGGAGATCGATCGTCCCAGTTCGTTGGTCCGCTGCTGCGCCAGGTCGCCGTGGTCCTTGTAGAACCGGGAGTAGGAGTTGGGGATGGTTTCGTTGATCGCGTTATCGATGATGTCTTGCGGGGTGGTGCCGGCATTAAATGGCGCGTGGCGGTGGTCGAAATAGGCGGCGCAGGAGATCGCGTCGTACTGCCCGGCGAGCTTGTCGGTCAGGTTCCGGGTGACCCAAACGTTGGCGGCCTGCGCCGCGGCGACGCGGACGATCCGGCTTTCCTGCCCGGCGAACGCCTGGAGCCAGATTCCAAAATCGTTCGCCGCCTCATCGGCCCATTTCTGGAACCACGCCGACGCGAAGATCGACGCGCCCGACTGCTGGGTGACCCACTTGCTTTGCGGAAACGATACGTTCCATATCTCGTTGGACCATTCGATATAGACCGTCGCGCCGGGGTGGATGTTGTCTCGCACCATCGTGGCGAACTGGGTGACGTAATTATCGTCGGCCTTGTGCGGCATGCAGAACCAGGCGTCGGCGCCCAGTTCGTTGACCAACTCGATCATCAGCTCCAGGGCCACCCCCTTGCTGGTGTCCTGGCTGGCGGTGTTGAGGGTCGTCCGGTCCGACCAGCTCACCTGCTTCGAGCCGTTGGTCTGCTGCCAGTCCATGAACCGGATCACGCCAAATGGCTGGAGTTTCTGCATGAACAGCGGGTGGAACGACGACGCGGCATTTTCGAAACTCGGCATCCAGACCTTGATGTTTTTCACCGGGTCGTTGGGGTCGGAGCTGACAATACGCATCAGGATGCCGGTGTCGGTCGCGTTGACCACGTCGAAGGTCATCCGCCCCGGCGAGACGAGTTGGACGTTCTCGGCGTCGAACTCGAACGCCAACTGGCCGGTCCCGTCGAACGTCACAACGTATTGTCCCGCGGGATACGCGGCCTTCTCGGTCAGCATGAGTGTCTGGGCCGCTTCACCTGCCTGAAGAATCGGCCAGCCATCCGCGTCGGTCTGCACAGTCTGCCCGGTGTCGAAAGGTTGGCCGTTGGGGTTTGTTGAGACCCACGGCTTGGCGGACCGCATCCCATCGACGAAGACCCACTCTCGGCTGAAGTAGGCGACCTCCGAGAGGTTCATCCCAAGCGAAGCGTCGCCGCCGGGTGTTGGGATCGAGCCCATCCCCCAGTTCACCAGCAAAAACGACAGGTCGCTGAGTCCGATGAACCCGTCGGGGAAGATATCGCCCTTGCTCAGGTCGCCGGGGGTGACGAGCTGTCCCCAGTTCGTGAGGATGATCTGCAGGTCCATGACCCCGACAAATCCGTCTTCGTTGAGGTCGCCCTGGATCGGTGTGGTTTGAGCGTGCGCAGGCGCGCAGCAGAAGACAGCGACAGCCCATATGACACAATGAACGACACGGCGTCGCGGTCTCATCAGTGGATACCCATTGCACAACCGCCGGGCCCGGCGGCGCTGGTTTGCGGGGGCCGGGGCATGTGCCCACGGCAACTCATACAGTAAAGCCCCTACCCCCGCTACGTCAAGGTAATTCGGCGAAAAACCGCCTATTTTCACAGCTAAAGGGCCTTTGGGCACGCCAAGCCGTGCATCGGAGGCGGTGCGATCCGAGGTGATCACGCTCAGAGATCGACGGCCCCGATCACGTCCGGGTTTGCGGCGAAGCCTATGCGTCTTTGTCTGCCGACACCAAGTCCACCACCCGGCCCGGGCCCAGGAACCACAGCTTCATCTTCACGGCCTCCGGCTTGAGCTTGAGCAGCTTCAACAGCGCTCGCCGATAGGCCAGCATCTGCGGCAGGTAGTGATCGGCCAGCCGCTGCGCTTCGCCAGGTTCGACGCGGTCGGTCTTGAAATCTACCAGCTCGGCGCCGGTCACCCGGCCGCGCTCATCGCGGGTCACCGACACCCGGTCGAACACACCTCGCAGCATCGCACGCCCATCGTGTACCGCGAAGCCGCGCTCGCGCCAGAGCTCGGTCGCCCCTCGCCGGGCAAGCACCTCATGCGCCGCCGGGCTGTTGAGCATCGCATGGAAACGCTCCAACTGCGCGGTCAGCCATGACCGGTCGGCGCTGGACATCAAACGTTCGGCTAGACCCAGCAGCATTGCATCGTCAGGCACAGGGTCTTCGTCGAGGTATCCGACCTGCTGCATCCACGCATGGATCAGTGTGCCGTAGCGCATCGCCGCCGTATCGAAGGCGTCCAGATCCAGCAACTCCGAGGCCGGGCGACGCCCCCCGGTTTCACCTGCCCGCGCCGATGGCCGGACGGTCGGCCAGGACCGCCGAGCCGTGCCCGTCGGCTTCACCAGTTCGATGTGGCGGACCGCGGAGACCGGTTCGGGCCCGCCCACTTCTTCCTCCACCGGCCCGCCTTCTGTCGACGCCCAGCCAGGGTCGCCATCTTCAAATAGCAACTGCTCGCCCTCGAGGGTCTCCTCGCCACGGCTTAACGTGTCGCGCAAGATTGTTGCGTAGCACAATCCCTTGCGCTTGACGTTGCCCTTCTTGGTCAGCTCCAACGGTGTCACGATCATGTGCAGCGCCTGCCTGGCCCGTGTCATCGCCACGTACAACACGCACAGGTCGTCCATCAGCCTCACTGCTCGCTGCGATATGGCTGTGCGCTCGAGCCTTGGGTCCATCGCGCGGACCTGCTTGCTCGTGTTGCGGTACACCCCGACGATCGGGCCGGTCGCGCCGGTGCGCTCGATCAGCACCGCTGAGCGATCGGTCAGCTTACGGTCCAACTCCGCCAGGACCACCGTGTCGAACTCCAGGCCCTTGGCGCCGTGGATCGTCATCACCCGGATCGGCGCCGGGCTGGGCTCTGCAACACGCAGGGCCTGGGCCAGGGCCACGAAACGTGACGGCCTTAGCGCCTCGGCCGGGTCGAACTGGTCGGCCAATTCGATCAATTGTGTCAAGCGACGCACCCCACGGGCATCACAACTCGGCGCTACCTTGCGGGTCCAGTCGGCGAGGGTCTGCGCGTAGCCTCGGGTGATCAGCGATCGCCTGATCGATAGCCCCGCGCGCCGCACCGATGCCGGCTCGATCGAGTCCAGCTCGACCACTTCTGCAAGCGGGCTGTTGAGCACATGGAACACAGACGCCAGGTCCCCAGGGTGGTCCGCCATCGAAAGTGCAGACAGCACGGCCGCGACCGCCGGGGAATCCGTCACCCGGCTGCCGCCCTCGCCGCTGACAGGCAAGCCCAGCCGGCCCATTTCGAAGATCAGCTTCGAAGCCGTCGCGTTACGGCTGACCAGCACCCCGATCGATCGGCCGGGGTCGGCTTGATAGAGCGACTGGACCCGGCGGGCGACGTAGGCCTCGTGTGCACCGGGCAACGACGCGGCGGACGGGTCGTCGTTGTCCTCAAGGTCATCCTCCCCCGACGCAGTATCCGAGAGTCCGTTGGCATCCGGGGGCGGGGACGGGGCTGCGGTTGAGGTTTCCAGCGTGACGTAGCCGGGCAGGTCGCGCACAGGCCTGTGCTCCTGAAACCCCTCTTGCCAACAGGCCGCTGTCTCGGCTTCATCCGTCAGCGCCCTGTTAGCCGACAGGTTGCCGAACACATCATTCACCGCGTTAAGCACCACGCCGGCGGAGCGGTAGCTGGTCGATAGGGTCTGCTTGTTGTCTTCGCCAAGCCCCAAAGATGTTTCAACATGGTCGAACAACTCGGCCACGCCGCCGCGCCAGCCGTAGATCGCCTGCTTGGTATCGCCGACCACCAACAGGCTCCGCGTGCCGTCGGCCGTGGCGGCGACCTCCTGTGCGAAAGGCTCGAGCACCGCCCACTGTGTCAGGCTGGTGTCCTGGAACTCGTCAAGCAGCAGGTGGGTCACCTTCCCGTCCAGCCGGAAGTAAACGTCTTCCAGCAGCCCGTCGCCCATCGCCGGCAACTCCCGTGCCAGCTTGTGGGTCAGGTCGCTGAACAGCAGCACGCCCTGACGTTTGCGCAGCGCGGTGTAGTGCTCATCAAACCGCCAAAGCAGGTCGAACGTCGCCTCGGTCTGCATGGCGACCCGCTGAAGCATCGCCGCCTTGGCGTAATCGACCAGCGGTTGGTAGGTCGACCGCCAATCATCTGTGATAGCTCGGCGCTGAAAAGCCTCGTCGCCGTCACAGATCTTTTTCGCCAGGCCCTTGCCGATGAACCGCTCCCAGTCCCGGGCCAAAGCCGCATCAAGGTTCTCCGCGTAGGCATTTTGCCAGTGTTTGTTCTGTGGCAAGGTCCCGGCCGCGTCGGCCAGTGTCTGGATCGCCTGCTGCAAGGCGTCTTCATCCAGCAGCTCCGCCGCCTTGAGCCTGGACCACACGCGCCGGTCCGGCGCCTGGCGGTAGGTTTCGTACAGATCGGTCACGGCCTTGTCGATCGCCTGGGTGACCGAGCGGGCCGAGCTATCGTGGTGCAGTTGCCTAAGCAGTGTGACCAGCGTGGGCAGGTCGTCGTCGGCGAGCATCGCCTCGATCGCGTCGAGCCTAAGCTGCTCGGCGGCCGGGTGCTTCTCATCGACGAGCCTGGGGTCCGGCGGCAGGTCGAGCTCGTGGCGGAAGCTCTGGGCGATCCGGTTGAAGAACCCGTCGATCGTCGAGATCGCCAGCCGGTTCAGCGACCGCGTGAGCGTGCGGAGCAGGGCCTTGCAGTCGTCTTGAGATAGCGGCGGGCCCATCAGCGCATCAGACAGAGCCCGGCGCTGGGCGGTGTCGACGGCGGCGTCGGCGAGCCTTGTGATCACACGCCCGAGCACCTCCCCTGCGGCCTTGCGCGTGAACGTCGTCGCCAGGATCGAGCCCGGCTGTTCGCCGTTACGCAAGAGGAACAGGTACCGCGTGCTGAGCTGATACGTCTTGCCCGACCCGGCCGAGGCGCGGATCAACAGGTGCGGGTTGATCGGGCCCCAGCCCGGGGCGTACCGATCTTCATCCAAAGCCGGTCGGGTCGGATCAGGCAAGGTCGGCCCCCCCGACGGCGCTCGCCTGGATGAGGGCTTGGCGCTGTATGGCGGAGTCGGCGCAGATACGCTCCAGGCCGTCGGGGTAACGCGGGCTATCCTGGGGCGGCCAGAACCGCTGCTCGCGGAGGCCGCGGATCACACCGTTGCGTGTCTGTTGGGCCTGCTCGAGGTCGTCTTCGTCCCAATCGGCATAGGCCGGGCCGACGTCTTTGAGCGTCTTGGGCAGGTTGATGTATCCAAGCTCGACCGGGCCAGCGACCCCAAGCGCACCGCACAGGTCCCGGTACAGCGGCAGTTGCAGGTCGACCCATACTTTTTGGCCGTCGCGGCTCGCCCGGTGGGTCTTGTCTGGGGCCAAGGCGCTGTCGCCGGTCTTGTAGTCGAAGACCCGGTAGCCCAGCGTGTCGTGCCGGTCGATCCGGTCGATCTTGCCGGTGATGGTAAACGGCTGACCGTCGACTTCGATTTCGGCCTCAAGTTCGCGCTCGACGTGCTGGATCCGCCAGCCCGCTTGCGTCAGCTCCGCCTGCTTGAGGGCGAACCGGGCCAGACGCTGGCGCAGTTGCTCTATCTGGATGCGTACAGCCGGGCGCTGGTCCTTACCGAAACGCCTGCCAGCGATCTTGTCGAGCTGATCGTTCAGACAGTCGGCGATGTCGTCAGGATCGGTCGCGTGCGCCGCTTCGCCTGCCCCAAAGGCCTGCAGCACGTCGTGCGCCAGGACCCCGAACGACAAGGGGTCCATCTCCACCGCCCGATCGTCCAGCACGCGCAGCTTCATGACATACCGCAGATAGAACCGGTACGGGCACGCCAGGTAGCTTCGGAACGCGGTGACGCTGAGCCGGTTGATCGGCCTAGGCATCAATAGTGGGGGCGGGATCAGGAACCGGTTGTCCCCGCCGGGTTCAAGCGGTAGCGGCGGGGGAGGGGCGTCGGGGCCATCGTTAAAAAACGCGCGTACGCGCTGCACCAGTATGTCGTCCTGGCAGGCCAGCAGAAGCCGGCTGGGCGACTGGGGGTCGCCGTCGTCCGTTCTTCGTGCGGCGAGCAAGGCAACGTTCGGCCGGGAGTGGATGATCGCGGTAAGCAGCATCAGGTCGCGTGCGTGGCGGTGGGCGTTGTCGTGCATCGACAGGGCCGAGCGCACCGAATCGGGGAGGAAAGCGTCGGCGGTGCGCGAGGCGGGGATCAGCCCTTCGTTCATCCCGGTGATAATCAGGACCGGTGCGTCGTCCAGCGCCAGTTCGAGGTAGCCAAGCATCTCGACCGCCGGCTCGCCGCCCTCATCCGCAAGGGATTGATCCGCCAGCCGGCTGAGCGTCAAGGCGATCGCTTGCGACGCGGTGAGCTCCGGGCAGGTCGGGCTTGCCGGGTCCAACGCCGCTTGCTCACGCAGCAACTCGGCGATCATCTCAAGCGACGCGCCCAGCAGGTGATCGTCCGGGTCGTGCGCGTCAAGGTGTGTCTCGCTGTACACAATCCGCAGCGCCTGTGCGATCGGCTGGCTCCACGCAGGCAAGGGCTGTTTCTGCGCGGGGTGGGTCGGCAACAGGCAAGTCAACTTATCCCACAGCGCCTTGAGCTGTGCGCGATGTGCGTCATTTCCCAGCCACGCGCCGGTGAGTGTGCCTTGCAGGTGCCGGGCCGCATAGGTGTCCAGCAGGGTCAGCCAGTTGTCGATCCCTTCGCGGGTGTCTTGCTCGTCGTTGTCAGCGCGATAAAGGTAGGCTTCGACATCCGGGTGGCGCAGCAGTTCCGCCAAGGCGTCGTAGCGGAGGTGCTCCATGAACCGGCCCAAGGCGCGCAAGAGCATGGCCGGGCGCGATTGAATGGTGGGCGTCCCGGCGGCGCGGCGGCTTGGAACCGAGGCAAGGTCTAACGCCCGCTGCACCGGGCCGGCGAAACGTTCATCCCCCAATCCAACTGAGATATGGTCCGCGCTGAGCCCCGGACCGTCCCCCCCGGCCCCGTTCGCCGCCTGCGCCACGATCGAGGTTAATTCACGGGCCTGGTCCGCGGTCTTATCGACGAAGCGCAGCTGCTTAGGCTCGATCGGGACGTGCCGGTCGGTCCAGTACTCACCGATCAATACGCCCAGGTCGTCGAACCCGTCGCGGTGGTCGTCCGGTGCCATGATCAGGGCCGTGACCTGATCACCGATCTGATGCAGCATCGCCGCGGCTACGTCGTTGAGGTCGACGGCGGCGATCAGGACGATGCGGTTTTTCTCATCAAGGGCGCAGCGACTTTCGTTTATCGCATCGAGTCGGGCGGTGTGTTTGTCGGTCAGCCCGATCCCGTCAAGGGTCTTGCGGTACGCCTTTTCGATCCGAGTGAGCGCATCCCACCTTTGTTCGCCCAACAGGTCGACGCCGCTCTGAGCACAAAGTCTGGGGACATCCGCGAAACCCATCCGATGGCCCGCCAGGTCGTCGCCAAGCGAGCGCAGTTGTTTCGCCAGCGCCCACCACCCGGTCAGGTCGTCGGGTTTGGGCGGGTTTGGCAGCAGGTCGGCCAGCGCACCCGGGTCGGTCGTCCGCAGGGCCAAGGTCCACGCCAGTTGGACATCCAGCTCATCGGCCAACGGGCGCGCCGGTTGGTAGGCCAACTCGGGCAGTCCCCCGGCGGTGACGATCCTTGGGGGCACCAGCGGCTGGTCCTGTGCCTGTGTGACCAGAAGCTCCAGCAATCGTCGCCCGGCACGCTGTGCGGGGACGACGGCGAGGACGTTTGAGAGGTCCCAGCCGCCCTCGCCCTGGCCGAAGTGCTCGTGCAGATACGCCGCCGCCCGCACAAGTGCCGGGCCATCCCATCCCAGAAAGTGTCGTGTGATCGGCATAATCCAGTGACTGCCTGCTGCGTGGATCTGGCAAAACTTCCGGGGGTGACTTGGCTCGGCGGCGAAGATGCCTATCCTATCCGGTATGAGCACCACCGTAGAAGAACGTGTCGCCCAGTGGGAGCAGATGGCCCGCGAGGCGCCGGATGACATGGCCTACTTCAGCCTGGCTAACGCCTACAAGGACGCCGACCGCCCGGAGGACGCCCAAGGCGCGTTCGCCCAGGCGATCGAGTTGAACCCCGGGATGAGCCGGGCGTATCAACTCCGTGGGCAGGTCCTGATCCAGCTTGGCCGGGAGGACGAGGCGGGTCCCTTGCTGACCAAGGGCTACACCGTCGCCGCCGAGCGCGGCGACGTGATGCCTCAGAAGGCGATCGGGTCGCTGCTTGAGAAGATCGGCCAGCCGATCCCCAAGGTACAGGACGCCGCAGCGCGCAAGCAAGAGGTCGAGGCCTCCGGCGAGACGGTTTTGGACCGACGCACCGGCAAGCCCCAACCCCGCCTGCCCGACCCGCCGATGCGCGGCCCGACCGGCCAATTCATCTACGACCACTTCGGACAGGACACCTGGCGCGAATGGATCGGCCAGGGCACCAAGGTCATCAACGAGCTGCGCCTGGATTTTTCCAATGATGCGCACCAGGACATCTACGATCAGTACATGCTCGAATGGCTTCAGGTGACGATCGAGGAGATCGACGCGTACACCGGGCAGGCGTAGAAGGCGTAGTCTTCTCGTAGTCAGCGCCCCATGCCTTCACGTTTAGCGGGCGATCGCAGATCGCCGAGCCGCGACAAATCGTGGCGCTTCGTGAATCAATATCATCGTTTCGGAAGCCGGTTAATTCCCACCACCCAGCACGCGCAACGCGCGCGGCGGTAGCAGCCACTTAAGGACGCCAGGCCCCGGCGGGTCGTCAGGGTGCAGGGGGGCGTCGATCAGGGCGCAGGCGGCTTTCTTCATGTCGATGAAGTTGGGCAGGCTTTTTCGGGTACACAACGTTTCGATGACCTGGCTGAGCGTCGGCTCGTGACCGACGATCAGGACGCGGTTCTCCTCGCGCTGCCGGAGCATGTGGATCACGTCGCTGGCCGGGGCGTTTGCGAGGGTCCCGGCGACTTGCGGCATCATGTCGAATACATCGCCGAGGATCCCGGCGGTCTGGCGTGCGCGGTCGTAAGGGCTGGTGAGGATCACGTCCGGCCGATCGGCGAAGCGTGCCAAGCCACGCGCGGCGGCCAGTGTGCGTTCGATACCCAGCGGCGACAACGGCCGATCGGCATCGGGGGTCAAGCCATCTCCGGGTTCCGCGATCCCATGCCGGAAGACGTAGAGCTGCATGGGGGTAGTGTAGTGAGGTTCAATGTTCGATGTGAAATGTTCGATCTACCAAAGCGTTGAGATCAATCGTATCCCCCGAACATTGAATATTGAACATCGAACATCCGTCTTATCACCCAAACGCCAACTGCAGCCCGTAGAAGAACACGATCGCCAGCCCGGCGCCGGCGGGGATCGTGATGATCCAGGAAGCGATGATGTCGCGGACGGTGTTGAGGTTCAGCGCCCCGATACCGCGCGCCAGGCCCACGCCCAGGACTGCGCCGACCAGCGTGTGCGTCGTTGAGATCGGTAGCTTGTAGACCGAGGCGATCAGGATCGTCACCGCCGCGGCGAACTCGGCGCAGAATCCACGTGACGGGGTAAGTTCGGTGATCCGCTTGCCGACCGTCATCATCACGCGCCAGCCCCAGGTCGCCAATCCGACAATGATCCCCACGCCGCCGATCCCCAGCACCCACAGCGGCACGGACGTCGTCTCCGGGATCTTCATGTCTTTGGCGGTTTCGATCACGACCGACAGCGGGCCGATCGCGTTGGCGACGTCGTTGGACCCGTGCGCGAGCGCGACGAACCCGGCACTGATGATCTGCAGGTAGATGAAGATGCGTTCGACGTTGTGGTAGACGTGGCTGTCGGTGTTGCCCCGGGTGCGATCGCGGACCTGGTTGTAGAGTTTCTCGGCCTCGTCCAGGGCGCGCTTCGCCTGGTCCTGGGCCTCGCCGACGGCGGTGCTGTGGACTCGGCGTAGATGCATCAGGGCCTTGCTCATCGCCCTGGCGGTGTAGAGGTCCGCCTGGAGCCGGGCCAGCGCCGGGTCATCGGCCTTAACCTTCCTGACGAGACGGCGCGATATCAAAGCGCCTGCGATCCCGCTGAACACCGACGCGCTCAGCCCGATGGTCAAAGGCCAGAAGTCCAGCGGCTTGAGATCGAAACGGCCCCAGAACGGCTTGAGCCCCTTGAAGGACAGCACCAGCATCATCGTGACCATCACGAAGAACACGATGATCGGCGTCCAGACCCTGGCCGCGGCGACCGGGTCCGGCCGGTAGAAGATGCGTTTGAGGATAAAGCGGAAGACCAGGTACGCGATCACGCCGGACATCAACGGCGACACGACCCAGCTCGCGACGATGGACGTCAGCCCGCCCTTGCCGCTGAGGATGGCCAGGACGCTGAACCCGTTGCCGCCGAACCAGTTCACCGCCTCGACCCCGCCGAAGACGCAGCCAAACCCGACGAGCGACCCGACGATCGAGTGTGTGGTGGAGACCGGCCAGCCGAAGTAAGACGCGATCTGCAGCCACGCCCCGGCCGCCAGCAGCGCCGCGAGCATCCCGAAGCAGAGCATCCGCGCGCCGTCGGGCGCAGCGGTAAAGATGCTGATGTCGATGATGCCCTTGCGGACAGTTTCGGTGACGTGCGGCCCGATGAAGAACGCGCCGGTGAACTCCATGATCGCCGCGAGGATGACGGCGCGCTTGAGTGTCAGCGCCCCGGACCCGACGCTGGTGCCCATCGCGTTGGCGACGTCGTTGGCCCCAATATTCCATGCCATGTACAGCCCGAAGACCATCGCCAGCCCGGTGAGGATCATCGCTTCAGTGCCCATTAGAACTCCGGCTCATCTGCTTGGTGTTTTCGGAAAATGAGGGGGTGATTCGCGGCGGTGGCGCGGACTACTTCTTCAACTCCAGTGTCCTGCGGACCCGGTTCGCCAGCCGCTCGGCCAGGTTCGACAGGTCCCCGACCTGCTTGAACAGCTTGGTCCACAGGAAGAAGTCCCCGGTCGACAGATCGCCTTCGTTAGCGAACAAGCTCTTGAGCATCTGTCGTTGCAGCACGTCGACCTCGTGCTCCGTGTGGGCGACCTGCTCGACCATCCGCAGGACCCGCTCGGCCTCACCCCCCCCGAAGCCGGTCTCAAGCAACTCGTCGAGTTGGTTGATGATCCCTCGAGCGCCGTTGAAGGCCTCGATGTTCTTATTCAGGAAAGCGTCGAAGTCACCCGACAGCCAGTCGGGCATGGTTATCGCCTTTAAGGTCATCAACACACCGATGTTCTCGGCCTTGTCAGCGATGTTGTCCTGTACCGCGAGGATATCAAGGATCCGCGAGCGTTCGATCGCCATGAACAGACGCCTGGGCAGGTGCGCTTGGATGTCGTGCTTGATCTGGTCGGCCTCGTACTCCAGAGCCGAGGTTTCTTCCGCCAGTTTTTCGATGGCGGCGTGGTCCCCTTTACGCAGGGCGTCGAACATCTGCGTGACCTTCTCCACGCACTGGGCGACCTTCTCCATATGAGCCTGGAGCGGGACGATCGGTGACTGGCCGAACAGTTTGGCTATGGTTCGCATAGGGCTGGCTCGTTTCCGAAAAAAGGCGTCAGGATGCGTCTGGTCTGTCAGTTTGGGCTGGCTTTATAACCGCTGGCAGAGGGATGTCAAATGCCTTCCCCGGGGGGCATCTTGTCAGGCTGATTCGGGTCGATCTGACGCAGGTACTGCCAGGTGTAAAGCCCCGTGTCGTGCCCGTCGGAAAAGCGGATGCGGACCGCGTAACGGCCGATCATTTCGATCCCCTCCGCGGTCAGGGGCTGGTCCGATCCGGACCTGGGTGGCAGGACCGTCAGCGGGTTGCGGGCCATCTCTTTGCGCAGTTCCTTCGCCTCGGCCGAGGGTGAGAGCTTACGCAGGTACGCGATCGGATAGATCGACACCCGCCCGTCGGACCAGTGGATCGTCAGGGCCTTGTCTTTCTTGAGGTCCATGTGCTTTGGACGCACGCCTGAATCGGGGGCTTCTTCGCCACCGTTTTGGGCCCCTGGAGCGTGTTGAAACCGGATGGGTTCGTGCATGTTCTTAGAGGATACCCACTTGTATGCATATGGGTGCAGGGAGGTATCGGCATCGGTGTAAAGCTAGGCGGTTTTTGATAGGCCTAACATCATGTTTGATCTGTAAATAAGCGGAAATAACACTAGACTTTCGCCCCTCGATGGGGCATACTGGTTGAACGTAAATGGAGGGGTGCTCTCGGCACCTTTTTTTATTGGGAGGTTGGGGTGGTATCCACATTTTTCCGCGAGCACGCTCAAAGGCGTGTCTCTGTCGTTGTCGCTCTGCTGGGGGCAGGGCTGCTGGTTCTCGGATCATCTAACGCTCAGGCCCAACCCACCGTCGCCCGGCAATGGGACGACCAGTTGCTTGATGCCATCCGTCTGGACACGCCCCGGCCTACCGTCCACGCGCGGAACCTCTTTCACCTGTCCGCCGGGATGTACGACGCATGGTCCGCCTACGACGGCACGTCCACACAGTACCTGCACCACGAGTCCGCCTCGGCCGGCGACGTCGCCGCGGCACGTGATGAGGCGATCAGCTTTGTCGCCTACAACATCCTCAAACACCGCTTCCAGGTCGGGCCCGGATCGGCGGTCTCGCAGGCCGCGTTCGACGCCAAAATGGACGCCCTGGGATACGACAAGACGTTCACATCGACCGTCGGCAGCACCCCGGCCGCACTGGGCAACCGCATCGCACAGACCGTCATCAACCACGGCCTGGCCGACGGCGCTAACGAGCAGAACGACTATGTGGACACCTCCGGCTACGCCCCGGTCAATGTCGCGATGGTCAAGGACCTGCCCGGGACCGAGATGGCCGACCCCAACCGCTGGCAACCCCTGGCGTTCGATCACCTGATCCTCCAGAACGGTATTGTCATCGGCACCGCCGTCCAGGAGTTCATCGGGCCGAACTGGGGCGGCGTCACCTCCTTCGCCATGAGCAAAGCCAGCCCCGCGGATGTTTACCACGACCTGGGGGTGCCGCCGCAACTCGGCGGGGTCGGGGACGCCGATTTCAAGGCCAACGCCGTCGAGGTCATCCGCTACAGCAGCCTGCTGGACCCTAACGCCGGGAACATGAAAGACATCTCCCCGGCCGTCTACGGCAACAACACGCTGGGGACCAACGACGGCACGGGCTACGCCGTCAACCCCGTGACCGGCCTGCCCTACGCACCGAACGAGGTGAACCACGCCGACTTCGGCCGGGGGGTCGCCGAGTTCTGGGCCGACGGGCCAAGCTCCGAGACACCCCCTGGGCACTGGAACGTTCTGGCCAACGACGTCGCAGACACCCCGGGTTTCCAGAAGCGGATCGGCGGGGTCGGCCCGGTCGTCAGTGACCTGGAATGGGACGTCAAGATGTACTTTGCCATGAACGGCGCGGTCCACGACGCGGCCGTCGCCGCTTGGAACCATAAGGGAGCATACGACTACGTCCGCCCGATCTCGATGATCCGGTACATGGGCGGCAAGGGCCAGAGCTCCGACCCGCTGGGGCCGGTGTACGACCCCGAGGGCCTGCCGTTGGAAGCCGGGTTGGTCGAGGTCATCACCAACGACACGACGATGCCCGGCGAGCGCCACGAACACCTGTTCGGGCACGAGGGCGAGATCGCGATCCTCGCCTGGGCCGGTGAGCCGGCGGACCCGGAAACCCAGGTCGGCGGCGTCGACTGGATCCGCGCCATCGAATGGCTCCCGTATCAGCGAAGCACCTTCGTCACCCCCGCGTTCGCCGCCTATATCTCCGGCCACAGCACGTTCAGCCGCGCCGGCGCGGAGGTCATGGCGGCCATGACAGGCAGTGAATACTTCCCCGGCGGGCTCGGCGAATACACCATCGCCATCGACGCTCTTGAGTTCGAGGCCGGGCCCGTTACCGCCTTGACCCTCCAGTGGGCCACCTACTTCGATGCCGCCGACGAAGCGGGGCTTTCAAGACTCTACGGCGGGATCCACGTCCCGCCGGACGACGGCCCGGGCCGCATGGTCGGGTCAGTTGTCGGCATCGACGCCTACAACCTCGCAAACCAATACTTCAACGGCTCGGTCATCCCCGAGCCCGCGAGCCTGGCGCTGCTGGGGCTGGGCGCTTTATCCGTGCTGATGCGCCGACGCGATTGACCTCGACGGACATCACAACTTAAACACACACCCAACGCCGGCCCTGCAAAGGGCCGGTTTTTTTGTGGCCTCATTCAATATTTACCTGCATTGTGGACGCGATGGACCCGGACACATCGTCCATCACGATGTCTTTCCCTCAGCCCCCGGCTCTGCCGGGGGATCGGGGGTTCAATGTTGGGCAAGCGGTTCATTTAACGTGGTCCCCCGGCGAAGCCGGGGGCTGAGGGACATGGTCACCCGCCTGCATCGTCGTGGCGCGTAGCTGCTTGGCGTGATCCAACAGCACATCCACATCGACCTCGTCGGCCGGCTGCTGCTCATCCATTGTGAAGTGCCAGGCAAGCTCCGATTTCTTGTGCGGGACCGCTTCGGCGAGCAGGTCGATCCCCGGCGTCTCCCACCACGGCGCCTTGGCTCGCTGCTGAGTCCACAGCGCGTCGTACCCCTCGGCCTCAAGACGCACATCGTACACCCCGTAAAACACAAACGGCACTGTCAAAGGCGTCCGCCCAACCTCATCATCATTCAAATAAACCAACGCCCCCGCCGGCTCACTGGTGATCGAGATCGTCCGCTGCACACAACCGACGCAAAGCAGACAAAGCACGGTAAGTAGCAGTGGGGCGGTTCGCGTCATGTCGGGGATTGTACCAACCCCACCCCGTTTAGCGCGGGCCCGTAGGGCCCGGCTCCGATCACTCCTCACGCGGCCCCGGCCACAACACCCAGTCCCCGTCGCAGGCGGGTAAGTCTGATCGGCTGCGTAAACCGCTCGGGCTAGCGTCATGGTTGCTGGGTGTTCCGTCCTCCGGCTTCACCGGTGGCCGGCCCCCGTCGTCGTCACCATCCACCCCGATGCTGTAAACCACCGGTCTGCTATCAGAGACCCGGTACCGCACCGGCTCACCCGTCAGCCGATCCACCGGCACGCTTGGCAAGTAGGTCGGGACCAACGCCTCCAACGCCCCCGGCCAGTCCCCGTGCTCCCGCCGGTACAACTCCAGCGCGATCCCGACCAGCACGCCGTCACGCTCGCCACGTTCGGTTTCAATGGCGTAACGCGACGATGTCGTGGCGGGCAGCATGATGGTGAGCGGAAGGTAACGGATGTGCTGCATGGTAGATTCATGCATCTCTAAAGCCATGGCCTCCAGGGTCTTCGTGTCATCCCGCTGCCAGAGCGGTTGATGGGTTTCGCTGATTGCGTGATCGATAAAGCTGTCGTACTTCTGCCGCATCTCGGCGCGCGGGGCGACCAACACGGATGCGGCCGGTAGGCTGGCGAGGAGTGTGATGCTTTCGAGGGAGACCGGGTCGATAAGATCGGACTCGCCACTGTAATCAATCAAATGGCCCGCCCCTTCGTGGGTGACCTGTCCACCACCGCGGCCGTCATCGGTGTAGGCCCGTTGGAGGAAGTCGTAGAACCAGAGGCGCTCGCCGTTGTACCAGTCCTCGGGGGCCATTTCGATCGACGCTAGCCCGTGAGCAAGATCTCGAAGTTGATCGTCTGACCAGATGTCAGGTCGTGTTGCCATGACCTCTTGAATCGATCGGTACGCCAATTCTTGTAGACTTACTCGAACCATGCCGTTGATGAGTGTTGTTTGCTCATCGGCGTGCCGTGCCAGGCCCAGGATCGCCACACCGTCGGCCAATGCGGTGTCACCGTCGCCCGCCTGCACTGCCCGAGAAACATCTGCAGCCAACAACCAGGCAAGCTGGCGCAACGGCGTGAGATGAGATAGAAGGGCTCCGACCAGCGGCGGGTGTGGGCCCATGTACGGGTGCTCCGAGCTGTCCAACACCCCGAAAAGCACTTCATCTTCGGGGGCGGTGTGAAAGCCCGCGAGATAACCTGACTTAGGTAAGGCCGCCGCCAAATGGACCCGGGCAAGTGTCTCGGCGTGCTCGGTCAGGAATACCGATGTTTCAGACCAGCCCGGCTTTTCGGGGCGCAGCGCAAACCGTAGCCGGCTCCAACGGCTTTCCAGATAGGGCGGGCCGGGGGTTTTGTAGCCATATCCGGGGTAGCCGCCCATGCCATACCCTCCACCGTATGGATCACTGTTTTCTCCTGGTACGTAGTATTCCTTGTTCGGGTCCGGCGTGTCCCACTCGATCTCACGTTCCAGATCGAGCGCTACCAGCGCCTCCCGGTAGATCGGCCAGGCGGCCTCATCCGCCGGGACGCCCGCCGCCTTGCGGTTGAGGATGGCCAGGTAGTCGGTCGTCACCGACGGCGAACCGGTCAGCAGGTACAGCGCGGATAGCACGTACACACCGGATAGAATCAGCACGCTAAGCCGGGTCCAAGCGAAGGCGTGCCAGACCAGCGGGCGTTGACGCTTCTTCGCTCGGCGGATCAGCTTCGCGGTCTGTTGTTCGTCGCCGAAGGTTTCGAGCAGATCGTCCAGCGGGGTGTCGGCTTCGATGCCGTCGAGGAAGTGGGCGACCAGTTCGTGGGCGACATCGACTTTTTCAAGCCGCCAGAGGCGCGTGCGCTTTACGACGTGGCGCACCTTGCCCTCCGCCAGCCCGGGAAGGCCCGACTCTTCCAACAGTTGGTCGATGTCCAACCGGCCGGTGATCCGTCCGCGCACCAGATCGCGCAGCGGCGTCTTCCTTAGCAGTCGCAGCAGCGATTTAAAGGTGAGGTTCATGTTATGCCCCCTGAAGGCTCCCGGTGATTCCCAGTGCGCCCATCGCCGTGGTGACGGCCTGCCACTGCTGGGTATCGTGGGCGAGGCGTTTTTTGCCCTTGCCGGTCAGCCGGTAGTACTTACGCGGTCGGCCGTTCTCAGCCTTGTCTAACCGGGAGGCGATCAGGCCCTTGGCTTGCAGGTTGTAGAGCATGGGGTAGAGGGTCGATTGACCCATCGCCAGCACGCCGTCGCTGCGTTTGGCCAGGGCTTTGACCAGCTCGTAGCCGTACTTTTCCCCCGGTTCCAGCAGCTTCAAGACCGCGACCGGCCCGGCCCCACGCATCAGTTCACGCTCGATCTTCATAATAATCCACCTTTCATGCGACACACACTATGTAATACATAGTATATGGCAGGGGCAGACAAGTCAAGCATTATTTTCACCGCGAAGGCGCGAAGAGCGCGAAGGAAGGCAAATATTTGGCCCACAGATTTTCACAGATTAGCTCAGATTAGGAAATATCACAGACCCTCAATCCAAAATCTGTGTCAATCTGTGAAAACTGTGGGCCATGCTCCCTCTTTCTTCGCGCTCTTTGCGCCTTCGCGGTTGATCTTCATGCCCGATTCCGCATTACAATGCACGCATGACCAAAGAACTGAGTCACCTCGACGAGCAGGGCCGGGCGCGGATGGTGGATGTCGGTAGCAAGCCCCCGATGCGTCGCACCGCCATCGCGGCGGGGGAGTTCGTCGCGGCGAAGCAGACGCTGGACAGGCTCTTGGGCACTAACGACGCCGACCCGTTACCCAAGGGTGAGGCCCTGGCTGTCGCACGCATCGCCGGCATCACCGCTGCAAAGAAGACCGGCGACCTAATTCCCCTTTGCCACCCGTTGCCGCTGGACCATGTCCAGATCGACTTCGAGCGCATCGCCGACGACCGTTTGCGCGTGACCGCCAGCGCATCGATCACCGCCAAGACCGGGATCGAGATGGAAGCGCTGACCGCGGTGAGCGTTGCATGCCTGACGCTCTACGACATGACCAAGGCGGTGGACAAAAACCTTCGGATCGAAGGCATCCACCTCGTCGAGAAGCGCAAGGAGCCGATAGGTTGATCTCCCCCCCCGGTTTAGCGGCGGATCGCAGATCCGCGTGGGTACTTCAAACACAGCGATCTGCGATCGCCCGCTAAACATGAAGGTGGGGCGATTAAATGTCTGTATCGACACCTGTATCGCACCCATGTTCGATTTCGTCACCGAGTTCTGCCATGACACTGCTGATAGTGTCGGGGTTGAAACCGCGTCGGGTGAGCAGGCCGTAGAGCCGGCGTTTGCGGGTCTGGATGTCCAAGCGCTGCATGGTGCGGAGTTTCTTGCGGGCGAGGTCGACGGCCCCGGGGGCGAGGTCCTGCGCATCGGTCGCGTCCCCGACGAGCTTTTCGATCAGCGAGCGGTCGATCCCTTTCTGGAAGAGCTTTTGCCTAAGCAGTTGCGGCCCGGCGGGCTTTCGGCGCATGGTCGCGTCGATCAGCGCCCGGCCGTAGGCCTCGTCGTCGAGGAACCGCATCTCGGTGAGCTTGTCGAGCACGCTTTCACGCACGGCCTGCTCGTATCCCAGGCCCTTGAGCTTGAAGTCCAGGTCGTGTCGGCTCATCGCCCGGCGGTTGAGCCTGTTCATCGCCTGCTTCATAGCCTTGTCAGACACCGCCGCCTGCGCGACCCGCTGGGCTAACGCCTCGTCCCACGCCTGCCCGACATGCAGGCCCAGCTCATCGACTTTGCTCTGAGCCAGTGTCGCCACGACCCGTCGCCCGATCCGCACCGTCACGCGCTTGGGGTTCCGCTGGGTCGGCTTGATCTGTGTGATCTGATCCACAGGCGTATCTTACCATTGCCCGCCGGATCGGATACCATCCCCGTACCCTGAATCCGGAATCCCGCGACAAGTCGCGGCGCTTCATATTCGAACCCCGATACCCGATACCTGACACCCGAACCCCGACATGGCCCTGATCCACTGCGAGTTCTTCTCTGACACGCTCGAGCTGAACGTCGGGATGAACGTCATCCTGCCGCAGGCGACGGCCACGCACGCCCACCACCACGAGGGGGTCAGCCTCGACCCGCCGCACCCGACGCTATACCTCTTGCACGGGCTCAGCGACAACCACACCGGCTGGCTGCGTCAGACCAGCATCGAGCGTTACGCCTCGTTTAAGAACCTGGCGGTCGTGATGCCGGATGCACACCGCAGCTTCTATACCGATATGAAAAGCGGGCACAACTACTGGACGTTTATCACCCAGGAGTTGCCGGTGCTCTGCCGAAGGTTTTTCTCCCTGTCAGACAGGCGTGAGGACAACTTTGTCGCCGGGCTGTCGATGGGGGGCTACGGGGCGTTCAAATGGGCGTTTACGAACCCGCAGATGTTCTGCGCCGCGGCCAGCTTGTCCGGGGCCCTGGACCGGACAAAGCGGATGATGGCGTCGGACAAGATGGCCCAGGAGTTCGCCAACGTCTTCGGGGACCCGGCAAAATACCCCGGCTCGGAAAACGACCTGCTGCACCTGGCGAGCCGGCTGGCGGAGGGATCAAAACCCCGCCCGGCCCTTTACCAGTGCTGCGGGACCGCCGACGTCGTCTACCCCGAGAACGTCTCATTCAGGGATCACCTGAGGGATTTGGGCCTGTCGGCGGCCTACCACGAGCACCCCGGCGAGGAGCACGAATGGGGGTATTGGGACCGGATGATCCAAGATGTGATAGAATGGCTACCATTGCGGGCCGGGGGGACGTAGAATCAAGCGGGCTGTCCTACAGACCGGAGACGTCAGGATGTCAGACATACACGAAGAACTTGGGCGGACTGTTTTGCAAAGCGCCGAGGAGATGTTCCGTGCGCAGAAGCGGTTGGCGGACAGCGCCATCCGGCAGATCACATTCCCTCAGATGCAGATGGCGGCTGACTCCGAGAGCAACAGCGTCGCCGTCATCATGAAGCACATGTCCGGGAACATGAAGTCCCGGTGGACCGACTTTATGGCCAGCGATGGCGAGAAGCCGTGGCGCGACCGTGATGATGAGTTCGTCGACCGGTTCACCTCACGCGAAGAGGTCGAGCAGGTCTGGGAGGACGGCTGGCGGACGCTGTTGGATGCGATCAAGAAACTGGGCCCGGTGGACCTGACCGCCAGCATCACGATCCGCGAAGAGCCCGAGACCGTCATCGGGGCGATCCACCGCCAGCTCTCGCACTACGGCTACCACACAGGACAGTTGATCGTCCAGTGCCGAACCCTCGCCGGGCCCAAGTGGTCGACCCTGACCATCCCACGCGGCCAGTCCAGGCAATACATCCAGCAGATCCGAGACGCCGCCGCAGACAGCAACCCATAAGTGTTCCACCAAGTGTGCGGGACGGTTCAGCGGGCTATCGTAGATCGCCGGTCCTGGTGCTGTGCCGCCTTTACGATCTCCATCCGAAATCCCCAATCCCCCCTTGCCACGGGCACCCGCGCGGCGTATCCTCCGGTTGTTCGCTAGGGGTGTCTCGATCGCTAGATGCGCGTCGGGACTGAGACAAACCCTCGGAACCTGATCAGCCAACCCCCGCTTAACGAAAAGGGGGGCAACTGCGTAGGGAAGCGACGCCGATGTTCTTCTGGCGAGCGCAACCCTGCACAAATACAGGAAGCCTTGCCATGACTACCTCCCAAGACATCACACCCAACAGCCCGGGCAAGCTCGACACCGAGTACCTGGGCTACACGCTCCCCCCGGTCGGCGACGACCCCGGCGCCGAGCCGACCGCGACCACCCCCGGCAGCTTCGCTAACAAACCCAAGATCGCCCCCGGCCCCGCCGGCGCGCTAACCTACAGCTCACCGGACACCCCCGGCATGCCCGCGCTGTCCGACAAGACCGCTTGGGACTTTTTGCCCGCCGACTGGGTCCTCGCCGGCGAGGCAGAGCGCGACGGCCACCCCGACTTCATTGAATCGCTTGGCCACCACCAGCCCTGCGCCTGGCGAGCGCCCGACGGATTCACGCCCTCCACGCAACTGGAACACGCACGCCTGGGCACAGTCACCGCGCAGATGAAGCGCGTTGCCGAACGCGAGCCGCACCTCACCGCCAAGCAGGTCCGCGACGAGATCGCCGCCGGCCGGATGGTCATCCCCGCCAACAAGGTCCACCTGGGCTTCCAGCTCGACCCGATGTGCATCGGCCGGGCAAGCAAGACCAAGATCAACGCCAACATGGGCGCGTCACCGATCTCCTCCGGCACAGACGAGGAAGTCGAAAAACTCGAGTGGGCCCTGCGCTGGGGCGCAGACACCGTCATGGACCTCTCCACCGGCGGCGACCTCGACGCCACACGCGATGCGATCATCAAAAACTCCTCCGCGCCGATCGGCACCGTCCCGATCTACTCCATGATCATCGGCAAGAAAATCGAGGACCTCGACCGCGAGATGATCCTCGAAACCGTCCGCCATCAAGCCGAGCAGGGCGTTGACTACTTCACCATCCACGCCGGTATCCTCAAGGAACACATCAAGCTCGCCAAGGACCGCCTGATCGGCCTGGTCTCCCGCGGCGGCTCGCTGCTGGCTAAGTGGATGCTCACACACAACGCAGAAAACCCCATGAACACCGCGTGGGAAGACATCTGCGACATCATGCGCGAGTACGACGTCACCTTCTCCATCGGTGACGGCTGCCGACCCGGCGGGCTCGCGGATGCGTCTGACAAGATCCAGTTCGCCGAGCTTATTGAGATCGGCAAACTCACCGAACGCGCCTGGCGCAAGGGCATCCAGGTCATGGTCGAGGGCCCGGGCCACGTCCCGCTGGATCAGATCGAATACAATATGAAGCTCGAACGCACCGTCTGCCACGGCGCGCCGTTCTATGTCTTAGGCCCGCTGGTCACCGATGTCTTCCCCGGCTATGACCACATCACAAGCGCGATCGGCGCGACCAACGCCGCCTACCACGGCGCATCGATGCTTTGCTACGTCACCCCCAAGGAACACGTCGGCCTACCCAAGAAAGACGACGTCAAGCAAGGCTGCATCGCCTACAAGATCGCCGCCCACGCCGCCGACATCGCACTGGGCATTCCAGAGACGCGCGTCTGGGACGACCAACTCACCAAGGCCCGCGCCGCACTGAATTGGGAAAAACACTTCGAGCTAGCCTTCGACGGCGACACCGCCCGGGCCTACCACGATGAAGACATGGACGTCGACACCGACTTCTGCGCCATGTGTGGCCACGACTGGTGCAGCGTCCGCATCAGCAAGGAAATCCAGGAATGGTCCTCCGGCAAGGCCGACGGCTTCGAACGTTCCGGGGGTGGCAAACCCAAAATCTCCGCCGCCCTCACCGACGAGCAAAAGAAAATCCTCGAACAACGCGGCGTCCTAAGCCCCGAAGAAATCCACAAGCTCGCCCACAAAGGCAAGACCCCCGGCAAGGCCGTCTGCCACACCGACAACATCGCCGACGCCGACGAAGCCAAGCGCGTGCAGGAAAAAGAACTCGTCCAACTAGACACCCGCCCCGCACACGGTCTAAGCAAGCAGGAGTCGGTGATCTAAACAAACTATTCTTGGAGGTGCATGCCTTGGCGTGGTATCGAAAAGCTATTGACATCAAGACGATCGACCAGCAGGTGGATGTCTTCGCGGACGAGTGCCAGTGGGACAAGATGGAGGACTACCTCTGTTCGCTCAAGGACCAGAAGCTGACGGAGGCGGCCGCCGAAGCCAGGGATTATTACTACGGCATCGCCGCGTTCCAGTCGGGTAAAAGGTCGGACGCCTTGGATCGTCTGACGGCAGCCGCCGACACACACCCGGATTCCGCCCGGATACGATTCTCGCTGGCGCAGGAAATCCTCTTTACCGGTGACGATACACGCGCATTTGAGATGTTTGATACGACGCTGTTCCCTCAGGTGTCCTCGGTACACACCATGGCGGCGTGCCGCTACGCGTACCTGTGGGACCGGCCGGAGCACGGATTGCGTTACATGGACCCGCTGTTCGATGCGTATCTTAAGTTGAGCAGCGCCGACGACCATTTCCTGTATATGAGGGGGCTCCCGTTCCTGGGCGTCACCCTGGGCACCGCGGTCGCCTTCCATTGGTGCATGGGCCAGCTCGATGCCGCGTCGGGTCTCCTCGCACGCTTCAAGGGGAAGTTGAGCGATTACGATTTTGCGGACGACGAGCTATCCATAGACGCGCTGAAGAGCGGGGACCCTCAGCGGCTCATCGAGCATCTCGAAGCTCGATTGGCGGATGACCAGCACCCCGACTCGCCAGACGGGTACTTCACGATGCGGATCGCGGTGCTTCGGTCTGGGATGGCTGATGACGCGGACAAGGCCCAGCAGACAATCGCCGGCGTGGTTCTGGGCCCGGAAGACTTTCCCTGGCTCGAACATGTCAGGCTGCTGACGAAGTGTAAGCTCGCTTCGCAGGCAGGAGATCGCGTTCGAGAAGATTCGTTACTCAGCATATTTTTCGGGAGTCAGCCGCTGCTCTTTGAGCCCGAACACGCTGTCACTTACGACCTCCTTTCTTATCAAGAGACTTTGAAGCCGCGCGCACGAGAGCTTGCCAGACAACGCGGATAGCCGTAAAAATGTATTTGTGATGCCTATCCACACGCAAGAATCAGCCGCATGCTACACTTGGCTACCCACCACGATCGGGCGGGTCCTGTTGTCCGGCGATGAACGCGGGTTATCTCGAGTGCAAGTAGATTCACCGTGTCGCTGCGTCGAACCGTCTGAGGGCGCGGTCGAAGATGCCCATGTGTTCCGTGACGTGATCGAACAGCTACAGGCCTATTTCGCAGGCGACCTGAAACAGTTCAACCTAAAACTCAACCCGCAAGGCACGCCGTTCCAGAAGCGAGCCTGGGCGGAATTGCAGCGCATCCCCTATGGCGAGACGATTACCTACGGCGAACAAGCACGCCGACTCGGCGACGCCAAGGCTTGCCGTGCGGTGGGGCGGGCTAACGGTTCGAACCCGATCGGGATCATCGTCCCGTGCCATCGGGTGATCGGGAGCACGGGCAAGCTTACGGGGTTCGCGGCTGGGCTGGACACAAAGGCCTGGCTGCTGCAGCACGAGGCTGGGCTGTTCCACTGTTCTTAATAACGACGAGCGGCAGTCAACGCAGTCAATTGACAGCCATGGTGTCGTATCCCTGTAAGTCAAGAAGTCTTCGTGCGGCCGTCTGGATCCGGTTCTCGCCCGGGCTTGGTTAAGCTCATGGGCCCATTTTTTGCAGATATATCTGCCCTTTGAGTCTATTTTTTCGTTGTTCTCGCCTCAAAACGCCAACGGGCCTTGGTTTTTCAGGACACGGGTGTTACCTTGATAGTGTTTTCTGAGAGGGCGGTCATTGAAGATCACGGGCACTTTCCGACGCCACCCTTTGGCGTTATGTCCTTGAGGGAGGAAGACAATCATGAAATCGAAGTCTGGCCTGACCGGTCTGGGCGCGTTTGCCGTAGCCGCGGTATTCGCCGCATCACTGCCCGCTCATGGGATAACGATTACCATCCCCGCGTTCGATGCGGGCTTCGTTACCGAGATGGGCGGCAGCGCCAAGGGGGATGGAACGATCTCACCCGCCACCTACAATTACTCGCTGGGGCGGGAAGAACATTTTATCGACGGCGCCTTGGGTTCGCCGATCGGTTATATGGAGCGCAAGAACTACTTCGCCTTCGATCTGTCCGGTGTGACCGGGCCGATCACCAGCGCGACGCTTTCGATCTATATGGGCCCGGGCATCGCCCCGCCTTTCCCCGCGGGGACACACGGCTACGAAAGCCTCGACCCGACCGAAACTTTTGAGATCCTCGAAACCACAGACCCAGGCGGTGCCTTGGGGATGATAAGTGACCTGGCGTTTTTTAATACGATCGGGCCCAGCGAGTTCGACGCCCCGGCCGACCCCGGCGTCCTGACCGCCTCGGGCCTGTTCCCCATACTCGGTGACGGCCCGTTGGTCCTGGCGTCCAAGACCGTGTCGCCGGCCGACGATGACACCACGCTGTCCATGCCGATCACGCCCGGTGGTCTGGGCTACCTCGGCCTGTTCGCGGGAGGCCCGATGGTGCTCGCGGGCATTTTGCCCTCGGCACTGCCTCCGGCCGGCCCGCCGGAGCTTGAGTCGCAGTTGATCTTTGGTTTCACCGGGCCGGACATCCCCGGCGGCTCGCCCCTGACGCCGACGCTGGAGATCACCTTCGTCCCAGAGCCGGCGAGTCTCGGCCTGCTGCTACCGGTGTTTGTCATGACACTTTGGCGTCGATCGTGCTGAGGCGGGGAGCGCTCGTTTACGCTATGCGAGTTGAGGCAAACACGATCAGCGAATGGGCCTGATAGGGGTGTTCACCCATCAGCGCATAGGGTGATGCCGCTGTCCGCTTGGTTCTCTATCGGACCGGTGGTAACTTACCACGCATGACAGACAAGCGACTTTGGGCACCTTGGCGGATGGCGTATATCAGTGGGCTGGACGCGGACGAAGCGCCGACCGACCGCGACGGGGGATGTTTCCTCTGCGATGCGACTGCCGATGACATCAGTGACGTTGAGCGCGACCGTCTGCTGGTGCTTAAGCGCGACGAGCGCGGCGTCTTGATGCTCAACCGCTACCCCTACACCAACGGCCACCTGCACGCTGCGCCGCACGAGCACGTCCGCGACATCAGCGACCTGAGCGCCGGCCAGCGCGCAGGCCTGATGGAGCTGTGCGATCTGGGTGTGCGGTTGTTGCGCAAGACGATGAACCCCCAGGGCATCAACCTTGGCATGAACCTGGGCCGATGCGCCGGCGCAGGCCTCCCCGGCCATGCACACATGCACATCGTCCCTCGGTGGAACGGCGATGTGAATTTCATGCAGACCGTCGGCCAGGTCCGTGTTATCCCCCAGGCGCTGGACGAGAGTTTCACGTTGTTGAAAGGCGCACTGACCTCGATCGCCCGACAGTAAGGTGTCATGATGTGCCCGCGGCGTTCGGGATAATCGGCCGGGTCTTTCAACCCTGTCCACCAGTGCATAGGATGTACGGGTCATGCGGATTCTTCACTATCCCGACAACAAGCGACTGCCTGTCCTGCTGGATCTGGTCTCGGACCTGAGCAAGGCCAACGATCCTTCGCAGGTTTTGCGTGCGTTTGGCATGGGCTGGTCCAAGCTCGCGGGGTCTTCAGGTTACATCTCACTTTCATGCCGAGGGCTTGAGCCCGGTGAATACCGGATCACGCGGATGCTTGTGCTTGACAGCACTTTGATGAGCCGGGGCGACAACCTCTGGGCACCGTCCGGGGAGTTGCCGATCCACACCGACGGATTGCTCGGTCAGATCGTCCGCGGCGCAAAGCCCGTGATCGTGCAGGACCTTGATGTCAAGGACGACCCGGTGCTCGGCGATTCGATCGCGGAGTACTGCTCGCTCACCGCCACGCCCCTGTTCGACGGCGGGGAGATCCTCAACTGGGCGATCAGCCTCAGCCAGGACCCGTCTGTCCACACCGAGAAGGAACTCGAAGACGTGCTGCTGCGATCGAACCTCGTCGGCGGAACCGTTAAACACGTGCAGACCGCCAAGAAGCTCCGCGAGGTCCATCAGCGGATCAAGGACGAGGTCGAGAAGATCGCCAACATCCAGCGGGCGCTCTTGCCTGAGACATTGCCGGACATCCCCGGGCTCTCGATCGCCGCGCGGTATCAGACCTACGATCAGGCCGGCGGCGACATGTATTCGTTTCACCCCTTGGGCACAGGACTCAGTCACACGATAAAAAACCCCGACGGCCGTTGGGCGATCTTCATCGGCGACGTCTCCGGCCACGGGCCCGCGGCCGCCGTCGTCATGGCCATGGTCGAATCCATGCTCGCCTCATATCCCATGACACCCGACACCACCGGACAGGTGCTGGACTACCTCAACAAACACCTGTGCTCTAAACGCATCTACAGCACCTTCGTCACCGCGTTCCACGCACTGTATGACCCGGCGACACGCAGGCTCACCTACTCCCGCGCGGGCCATCCGCCGGCGCTTTGGCGTAAGCCAGGAAGTGACGGAGCTAACACCGGCGACATCGGCGCGGCAAACGAGGTCGACGTGGAAGAACTCGAAGCCGTCGGCGGATTGCCTCTGGGCGTCATGCCCGAAGAGACTTACGAAGACGCAAGCGTCGTGCTCGAGCCCGGCCAGACCCTTGTCTTATACACGGATGGCATCCCCGAAACCCGCTCGCCCGACGGCGCGTTCTTCGGCACCGAAGGCATCGTCCGCGCCCTGTGCGACTGCAGCGGAGAAGCCGACTGCGCCGTCGACACCGTCATGCAACACGTCCGCAAACACGAAGCCGGCGAAAGGCCACAAGACGATCAGACGCTGGTGGTGATGCGCGTGCTGGGGAAACACGCGTTGCTCACTTGAGATTATCGATATGTCTCAGGCTACAAAGTTATTCAGCTTGGTTGAGCTCATTCATCTGCTGAAGTTGCATCCGGATATCCTCAATGGCCTTCTCGCGTATCTGTATATCGAACTTGTCTCGCTCAGCCATCATCTGCGCCACGTGTAACGTGACCGCCGCGCCGCTCGGCTGTAGCTTCTTCGCCTTGTCCAGCTGAATGATGTCGTTGAATGTGAGGCCGCGACTGATGAGCAGATCCAGTGCCGCGTACTTTTCGGCGTCCCAGCCCTGGTGGTGGGTGAAACCATTGCCCGGGATGTGGCTTGTGAAGGGGCCGCCGTGGTCCAGGACAGGACCTCGCTTCTGCCTCCAATCGTCAAACCACTTCTTGGGCGGTTCAACAAGGCTCTTGTCGGCCAGCTCTGCATATGCCAGGTCGAATGCCACGGCCGCCGAATCAATTTTGTCCGGGGCCGAGGATCCGTGCATCTGGCCGAGCAACATTAACGTCCAACAGGTCGCCTGAGGGTAGCCCTGATTCTTTGCGATGTACTGACTAGGTGTAGTCTTCTCTTTGACTGGCTGGGTCTGACCGGCGGCGAAAACTAACAGGCAGCCTACCAGGCAGAGCACGGGGGTACTGTATTTCATACTCGGTCTCCATGATCACGACCCAACACCTGGGTCGGTGTGCGCTACGGTAGTTATTGATCGGTGTGAGTTTGCTCCAGGCCGTCAGCCTCGTCGTTCTGAGACGCGGGCGGGTCTTTGGGCCCGATGCCCGACACGCCGGGCTGCGGATTCAATGCATCGAGTTGATCGAGCTCGTCTTGATCCAGCGGTTGCTCTGAAGTCTGTAAGCCGACGACGGACCTGAGACGCCCGCCACTCTCGCCCGGGTAGTTGGGAAACTGGTCTTTGCTGTTGGTAGCGAATATTATCAGGCTTGTGCCTAGCACCATGGCGACGATCCCCGGTGATGCGGTGGCCAGACGCACCTTGACGCCGCCCGGGGTGTCCGCGCCGATGTTGGTCATCCTCTGTAATGAGAAGAAACTGGCCCCCAGGCCCAGCAGCAGCAGTGTGAACGCGGCGAACAGGGCGATCGAACGTTTGATCATGGCCGAATAAACATGTAGCACGTGCAGCTTGTATATCAATGGGTCACCCGTGTTTGTGGGCTGCACCCAATTCTGCATCCACTGGACTGAGTTCATGAGGAACCGGCCGATCGCCGCGGCGAATATGACGGCAGCGAGGGAGGTCACGGTACGCGTGAACCAGTCGGGTTTTAACGGTGGGGGATCAGTCAATGTCATGGGGGTTCCGTTCGGGATGTGATAGCCGATGGACTCACGGCGATAAATAACTACCGGTCTATTGAGTCCTTGGTGTTTTTTTCATTGCAACAAGGATACGTGGGCCGGTATCGGTGGCGTCTACTGTCCAGCTAACGAGTTCATATCCAGGTGGGATGACCGCCCTCAATGCCCTGGAAAGAGCCGCCTTGCTCCTGGGGATAGCGGGGATCACATCGGTAATATAGTTAGCTGGCATATCCGTCTCCTTAGGTGCTGTGAGCGCTTCAAGGTACTTCTACATTTGTACGTAAACGCGTAACGAGTTGCTCCAACATGGGGCCGCCCGCGGAGCGGATTTGGTTCCACTCCAACTCACCACCAGAGACTTCAAGGGCGGCTTTCTCGATCAAGCTTGCGACATCTTTGATTCCTTCCGGAAACTCACCTCGCAGCCGACCCGTTTCCATCATCTTGTCTAACTCAGCACGGAACGCCTTGTCGGCCTTCGATGGGTTGAGCAGGGGACCCAATGTCGAGGCATCTTCCTCACTGAGCATCACAGATGCGGCAGTTGACTCGACGGCGTGTTTACCAACGGCGAGTCGCTGGTACAGGTCGAAGTTCCCTTCGGTGCTTGACTTCTTTGCACCCACACGGATATCCGCAAGCACGTCAGGAACTTTGTCGGCGTCATTCTTGCTCATCTCGCCGTCTTCAACATATTGGTCATCTGTGTTAGTCTTGGGCTTGTAGACGACCAGTTTGCCCGTCGGAACATAGAACATCTCATGGCGGAAGTAGCCGAGTTTTCCTTCATACATCTGCGTCTTGGGGTCCTGAGAAATGAAAATGCCAAGCCCCGTCTCGGTGTTGGCAAACACATTTTCTCGCTGGACGCGCTCACTACAGCCTGTCATGGCGGTAAGCAGGGCGGCCAGTCCGCAGACACAAAGTGAGTGGGCAAAGTTCCGTCGCATCACAGGGTCTCCTAGGGTTCAGTAGTGTGTAGGTGCGGTTTTGCGGACGCTATATGCAGGTGGCATTGGCCCTCCCGGGAATGCTTGGCGCTGACAAGCAGATCGGCGTCGGGGGCTACCTCGGTATGGGTGTGCTGGTATTGGCCGAGCAGCACACCTCGGGTGGGTGGCGAAATGCTCAGCAGCAGGCCCGTCATCTTCAGGTGGGTGGCATCGACCAACAGGCCGCCCCCAACAGTGATGTCCTCGGGGTTGTCATCAATCTCGACCAACCCGAAACCGATAATGGGCACCAGGCGCTTACCATCGGTGGCTGTGCAGCCAGATAGTACGATCAACAGCCCCAGGCCCAGTAGCTTCGTATGCATCCGATTCCTCGAATTGTTCCGTCGTATGCAATAGGAGACGGATTACAACCCGTGAATGTGCAGCAGGCGCCTTCAGATACTGATTAGCACCATGCGCCCAGTCAATCAATTATCAGCCGCGAATCCTCGATCTTTGGTGTAGCACGTAAGGTGTGCTGACTTTTCCTGACAACGAAAGGCTAGCCGGTTCATGCCGCAACAGCAGCTACGTATGCGAGGTAGATGGAAAAGTCTGGATATTATCCCCGAGTCCGCCCGAACAATATTGCCATACAATAACATCCGCCGCAATAATTGCAAGAAAAATATTTGCGCTGAAGTTAGTCCCTGATCGCGCTCCATGGCCTTAGATAACTTAGGCTCATACAGCGACTCAGATATTACAGAATAGCATTGGCTACCCCACCCGCTTCTGCACTTCGATCAGGTGGTAGCCGAACTGGGTCTTGACCGGGTCGGAGACCTGGCCGATCGGCAGGTCGGAGAAGATGACGGCGTCGAACTCGGGGACCATCTGGCCCTGGCTGAACTCGCCCAGGGAACCGCCGGATTGGCCGGAGGGACAGGACGAATGTTCCTTGGCGAGGTCGGCGAAGGGTGTGCCGTCGGCGATCTGCTGCTTGAGTTCCAGGGCTTTTTCTTCGGTCTTGACAAGGATGTGGCTGGCTTGGGCGCTGGGCATGTCGGGCTCCTGGTTCGAGGTTCGGCCTCGTGGTGTGCGTCTGTGGGTCGTGTGACACGAACCATCCAGTTTAACCGACTCGGATACCGTCTGCCTCCCTATTCTGATTTTCCTATTTCCCGCTTTCCGGCTTTCCCGATTTGCTGCTCTTGCCCTACACTATCTCCCCATGATCTACCTCCGCGCCTTGATCGGGATTGTGGTGTTGTTGTCCTTGGCCTGGCTGATGTCCACCAACCGCCGACGGTTCCCCTGGCGGGTCGTGGTCTGGGGGATGGCGCTACAGCTTGGGTTGGCGGGGTTGATCCTGGGCTCTGACATCGGGTATGAGGTTCTCGAGGCGGCGAAAGAGTTTGTCGTCAGGCTGATCGCGGTGAACTCCCGGGGCACGGAGATGGTCTTTGGCGCAGACCTCCCGACCCGCTCCGGCGCGGGATTCATCTTCGCGTTCGCCACCAGCGGCTTGATCGTCATTATCTTTTTCTCGGCGCTGATGGCGGTGCTGTACCACCTGGGCATCATGCAGGTCGTCATCTGGTTGCTGGCGCGTGTCATGTCGTTCTTCATGGGCGTCAGCGGTGCGGAGGCGATGGCGATGGCGGCCAACGTCTTCGCCGGACAGACCGAGGCCCCGCTGGTCGTCAAGCCGTACCTGTCGAAGATGACGATGTCGGAACTCAACGCGCTGATGACCGGCGGGTTCGCGACCGTCGCCGGGTCGGTGTTGGCGGTATACATGGGTGTCGTCGGGCCCGAGATCGGGCAGCACCTGTTGACCGCGTCGCTGTTAAGCGCGCCGGCGGCGTTCGTGATCGCCAAGATCATCCGTCCGGAGGTCGACCAGCCCGTGACCGGACGACACGTCAAGTTCCGCATCGAGCGCACCGCACACAATCTTATCGAGGCCGCCGCCAACGGGACGCAGGACGGGCTCAAGCTCTGGCTGAACGTCATCGCGATGCTCATCGCCTTCACGGCGCTGGTCGAGCTGGTCAACTGGCCGCTTGGTTCATTGGGCGTGTGGGCGTTTGAGATGGACGCCGGGGCGTTATCCGTTTCGTCGATCTTCGGCTGGGTGCTCGCGCCGCTGGCGTGGTGCATCGGCGTGGATGGCTGGCACGACTGCCAACTGGTCGGCGGCCTGATCGGGACCAAGCTGGCGATTAACGAGCTGGTCGCTTTCTTCGAGATGGGTGCGATGCTGGGCCCGATCGACCCGGCCACGGGGCTGCATCCGGATTCACTGTTCACGAACGCTCGCTCGGCTAAACTCGTTGCGTATTCGATGTGCGGCTTCGCCAACTTCGCCTCCATCGGCATCCAACTCGGCGGGATCACCCCGCTTGCCCCCGAGCGCAAGACCGACCTGACCCGCCTGGCCCTGCGCGCGATGCTCGGCGGCGCGATCGCCTCAAGCTGCACCGCCGCCGTCGCGGGGATGTTTCTTAAGTAGTCTGATGCAGGTTTCAACGCAGAGGCCCGGAGAGCACAGAGAATACCACGGAGGAGGAGGTATCCGAAGATTGCGCAGATGTCGCAGATTATGAGCCTGCGCGCAAACACACACGCCTCCCCATCTGCGCAATCCGCGTCATCTGCGGATCACCTCTTCAAGATATGCTCCGCCTTGCTTCCTCTGCGTTCTCTGCGGCTCTGCGGCTAATGTTTCTTCTTTGTCCTCTTCTTCATTTTCACATTTAGCGGCTGCGCCGCTGTTGAGGCCGTCCTGCTTTCCTGCGATTCCTGCTTTTCCCATCCCCACGAGTCTCCAGCGGTAGCGGCAGCCACGGGATCAGCGGGACCGGGTCGGGCCCGTGTACTGAGTTCCACCATCTAGCCGGGGCGGTGCGCTTGCAAGTCCCGCCACCGGCGCACGCTTTTGGCAATGCGCTTTGTGTGGGGGCAGCCCGTGAGTCCCGGTCCTTTTAATCAGCGGATACTCAGGCAAGCCGACCAGTCGCCATCGTGAGGTTGTCGGCAGACGCGAGCAAAAACATCACGTCTCCACTAGGGGATGGAAAGTCACGCTTGTGCGCATAGACCCGTCGCACAGGCGGCGGCTATCGCCTATAAACTCTTATGCGGACATGCAACTACAAAATGTCGATGACGCACACGATTGTCCCGGAAACAATGCCTGATCTGTGCGCATATTCGTGGTCTTTATCACGGATCCGTGCTACCATACAGCAAGCAAGATATGAACGGCGAGCACGGCCCGGCGGTTTTCATTAGCGATCCGTTTCATTCCGAGGTAAAGAATATTTGAGGTCATGATCATGCCGCAGCCCGTGCCCGTAGCACCGCCAGCTGAGCCCCAGACCGAGCCTGCCCCGGCCCCGCAGCGTAAGCCGCAGGAGAGGCCGACGCCCGACCCCTTCAACCCTGATTGGCCCAAGGGCCGGCCCGAGCCCGAGCCCAAAGCTTAGCCGGGCTTGCACGATACGGCCTATTTGTTCGAATCGTATGACGTCCAAAGCCAACACGATAAACGATGCGTTGCTCGATCAGATCAACAAGCGCTTCACCCTGAATCTCTTGATCCAGGGTGCCGCGACACATACCTGCCTGACGGCCCATCACCTGGTCGCCGATGAATTGAGTGAGATCGATCCGTCCCTGGTCCGGCTGTATGACCGGACGGCGATCGGGATGTTCATGATTCAGTGGCGTGGCGATCTCGTGCTTGTACAAGGCCGACCGGCGAAGTTCTGGCGCAAAACGCACAAGCGGCGTCACCCGTTCCACCGGCACCCGCTGTTGGCCCTTCACGGCGGCGAGTTGTCAGAGGGAACGCGCCGCCACATATTCGAGCGGGCACGCCGCAAGGGCGCGTGTCGATTGCATGGCTGGGTCACCTTCAATCTTCTTATTATGGTCGGCCGACTCATGTGGAAAGAGCGCCGGCACAAGCGCGCCCTTGAAAGGCTTGCCGCGAAGGCCGTCGAGTCGATCTGGGGGATCCCCGCCTACAGGCTTGAACCCTCTCTTACGATGGACACCCGCTTCGGTCATATCCGCATCCCCAAGTCGCTGGGTGGAATGGCGCTTTCAACGGGCGTTGCCGGTTACGGGGGCGTGCTCCGCTTCGATGATGCGTTCCGCGTTATCGCCAAGGCCTGGGTCTGGCCCATCCTCTCCCATGAATTGGTCAAGGCCACGACTGAGCTGGTCTGCCTGCACGGGATCAACACGCTGGACGACGAGACCTACCGACAGGTCATGAACCACACCGACCGGATTGAGTTTGAGAACCGGCACATGCAGGCGGGGGCCGAGCTTTGGCGGCGGCTGCTGAGTGTGATCCCCGATGACAAGCCGCTTGCCCAGACGTTGATGCATATCGTTCGGCTTGAGCCCAAGCCGCTTGAGTCGCTGATGTTTGCGGTAGTCAAAGACCCCGACTGGGCGCGTGAGTTGATCGCGTCGCTTTGATGTTGCACGCTATCATGTGCCCATGACAGATATTCACCTGGACGACCGTATCTACGACGTGATCGGCGAGGACGGGTTCGCCCGGCTCTGCGCCGGGTTTTTTAACCGTGTCCCTGCCGATGACGTGCTCAGCGCGATCTACCCCGAGGACGACCTGGAGGGGGCGGAGCACCGGTTGCGCGAGTTCCTGGTGCAGCGGTTCGGCGGCCCGCACCGGTACACCGCCGAGCGCGGTGAGCCGAGGCTGCGCGCCCGGCATATGCCGTTCGCCATTGATCAACTGGCTAGGGACCGCTGGGTGCAGCGGATGGACGAGGCGGTTACGGAGGCGGGGTTTAGCGATGTCGCCAACCGTGTCCTGCGCACGTTCTTCGACGCCTCCGCGACGTTTATGATCAACAGGCAGGGGTAGGGCACTATCTATGCAGGCGTAGCGGCTACACATCCCTCACCGCGACAAGTCGCGGCGCTTCGTGTGGCGGTGCGATAGCGTCAGGCTAAACGGCAAACCTATTTCCCACATCCGATGTGGATCTGTTCTATCAAGCCGGGGGGTTACCATTTGTGTGGGTGGGGGCCGAAGTCGGCTTCGTAGTAGGTGTAGAGGGCTCGGCCGGGCGGTGATACCTGGTCGATGGCCTGGCGGTCCTCGTCGGTGATTTCAACGCTCAGCGCGGCGAGGTTGTCGTTGAGCTGGTCCATCGTGCGTGGGCCGATGATCGGGCTGGTGATCGCGGGTTGGTTCATGCACCAGGCGAGCGCGAGCTGGCTGACGGAGCAGCCCTTGGCGTCGGCGAGTTTGCGTAAGAGGTCGAGCACATCGTGGGCTCGCTCGTTGGCGAGCATCTCAGCGGCGCGGGGCGAGGTGTCTTTGCCGGGGGCGTATCGGCCGTCGGTCGGGGTTGTGCCGCGCTGGTACTTGCCGGTGAGGAACCCGCCCGCCAACGGCGACCAGGGGATTAGCGCCAGGCCGTAAGTCTGCGCCATCGGGACCAGTTCGCGTTCGACCCGCCTGTCCAGCAGGTTGTAGGGCGGCTGCTCGGTGACGAAACGGTTGAGGTGGTGGCGGTCGGAAACCCACAGCGACTCGACGACCTGCCACGAGGCGAACGTGCTGGAGCCGATGTAGCGGACCTTCCCGGCCCGGACCAGGTCGTCCAGCGCTCGCAGCGTCTCGTCGATCGGGCAGTCTATGTGCGGGCGGTGGATCTGGTACAGGTCGATCCAGTCGGTATTGAGTCGCTTCAGCGAGGCGTCGCACTGCTCGATGATCTGTCTGCGTGAGTTGCCCCAGCGGTTGGGGTCAAGCGGTTCGTCCTTATGCATGCTGCCGTGGCACTTGGTGGCCAGGACGATGCGGTCGCGTTTGCCGTTTCGTTTGAGCGCCTTGCCGGTGGCTATCTCACTCTTTCCGGCGTTGTAGACGTTGGCGGTGTCGAGGAAGTTGACCCCGGCGTCGAGGGTGCGGTCGATCATGTCGGCGGCGTCATCGGGCGTGGTCGTCCCGCCGAAGGTCATACAGCCTAAGCAAAGCGGGCTGACACGGATGCCGGTTCGGCCTAGGTAGCGGTATTCCATCTTCGTAAGCAGCTCCGTGAGGTGTTGGTGTGAGATTGTACAAAACAACGGGTCGAGACAGTGAGTATCCGCACCACAGCGGTAAATGCAAACAACATCTCCAGCATTCAGGCCGTGCGCTATGACTTCTCGGGTGCGCTGTCGGCCTTGTTGTTAGTCTTGTTGGGATTCTCGATATTTTTCTTGATCTTGATCAGCATTCCGAGCGTGTCGTACCAGAACGGGGCACCGAAAGAGAGGAGGATCGCCGTGATCAACAGGCCGGTTAGATTGATCGGGTCGGAGTAAAACTCCGGGCCGTAGGGCAGGATGCGCAGGTCGATCTGTGCCGCAGCGGCTGAAGTGGCTTTGATCCGACCGATCGCCTGTTCGAATTGCTCGTTATATAGTTTGTCGATCTCACGACCGTAAGCAATCACGATCTGGTCGCGTTTTTCATTATCCAGTTCCTTGAGCACGTGCTCGAGTTCCCCGACTACCGAGTCGCGGTCGAACCCAACGCCGGCCGCCTGGTAAATATCGTCGGCATGCTCTGGGAATTGCTCGGCTACCGCGGTCAACGCCTGGTCGGCGACGTCCTCATGTGTGGGTATCTTCCGCACCAGTTCCGTGGTCTGGGCATAGATCGTTTCGGCGTTATGGGTGAGTTGATTGCGGTAGGCCGGGTCAGTCGAGAGCCGGGTCAGCAGGTCCGGCGCGCTGATCTGAAACAGCGCCGCCACACCCAGCGCGAGCAGAAACGTCAAGATACGGATCTGATACTTGAAGCGATCACTCATGCGATTCTTGGCCACGGTGAACTGCTCACGGACTCGCATCTCGTCTGAGAGCGACTTCCCAAGATCAATCGTTTCAGATATGGCGGCGTCCTTGAGGATGCGTGGCAGTTCCGATTCCGAAACAGCGGCGACCTGAGGCGTGCCCACCGACATCAAGCGTTCGATCACACCTGGGTCGCCCGGCTGACGCTCGATGGCGACCACCTTCTTGGCCACCCTTTTGGCATTACCGACCCACTTCTTCTTGTCAGCAGGCGTCCCCTCGAACGTCGAGGCGGTTTGGGCGGTGTGGAAGGCGTCTAAAAGAAGCGACAGGCCCCAGATCAGATTCCGCTCGCGCATCTTGAGCCAGCTCTGGATCGCTTGGGTGATCCCCGACACCACCAGGCTCAGTACCAGCATGACGGTTACGAAGCCGATGAGCATCGCGAGCGTGTCAAGCATAGTCATAGCGTTGCCTTCATAGGAATGGTTTACGGGGTTGTGGTGATCCAGCGCGTACCGTTCAGTCTCGGTGTGCTGTTGACGGTGGGCGTGTCGTGCAGGTCGACATCCGGGTCCATCGCGTCAAACTCCACGACCCGGAACCAGCGTCCGTCGGTCTCGATCAAGATGTGCGTCTGCTCAATCAATGCGTTGCGCTGTTCTTTGGTGACGATCTGCTCCCAATTGATCTCTGTCTCGTGCGCGAAGGTGTGAAACACACGGCCTGGCCCGCCGAGCCATTCGACGACCTCCTCGTCGGGGTGCTGCCACGCGTTCCTTGACATCGCTTTGGACTTGAACCCGGTGTTGCCCATCGACGCCACGGCAACCAGTGAGCGCGGGAAACCATCACCGCGGGTCAGGAAGGCCTCGCTGTTATGACTGCTGCCGTGGTGAGGGACCTTGAGCACATCGCAGGACAGCGTGTTGTCCTTCGATGTGCTCAGTTCTTCGAGCAGGGCGTTCTCGGACAGATCATTGTGGTCGCCGGTGAACAGCATCTCGAAGTCGCCATAGACAAGCTTGAAGGTTACGCTGTTGCCGTTGATTGTTTCGCCCCACATTTTCGCGCTGCTGCCGTATTTGCGGAGCTGATCCGTGGGCCAGACTAATTCGAACCGGGGCGTGGGCAGGGCCTCGTCGCCGGGCGGCGTGTCGATTTCGATGAACGCCGAGCCGAGATACGCGCGGTCAAATGATGTCGGCCCCTGGCTGTTGTTGCCTTGCAGCAGCGAGCTTGCAAGGAAGTGATACACGCCCTGCAGCGTCTGGTCATTCCGTGCTTCGCTCAAGTCGTCAAGGTCTTCGATGTAGAGGTCGGCGTCCAGGGGCTTTTCATCATCTGCGTCGTTAATGTAGGCCATGCCGCGTTGGACAGCACCGTTGGTTCTGCCGCTGCTCCGTTTGACGACAGCCTCGTTCCAGCCGCTCACATCTGCGAACCCGTGAGCGTCGGGCAGGTAAGAAGCCAGCCCGTTGTGATACACCCGTCCGATTCCGAACACATTGTCTTTGAGAGCTTCGGTCAGGCCCTGGACATGGTCCTGGTCGTGGTGTGTGATGACGGCGTATTCGAAGAAGGGTTTCTTATCACCGTAATACTGCTCCACAAACCTGCGCAGCCACTGTTGCGATGTGCTGTTACTTGGGTATGGCCCGCTGTCGACCAGAACCTCGACCGGCTCACCGGGTTGACCGAAGCGATCAGGCAGTTGGATGAGGATGCCGTCGCCCTGGTCGACATAGATCACCCAGATCCGCAGCAGGTCCGCGCCGCCTGTCGGGTCATAGATACGTTGATGCAGATCCTCGACATCTTCACCGGGCAGTAGGTGCGGGCGCGCCTCGGCCATAGGCGTCCACAACACAACAGCCAAAACCACAACGCCGATACGATTTACTATCGATGCTGATCTGGACATGGTGCCCCCTTCGAGTCTGATTGTACGCGGCTGCCTGGTACGGCGAAGCTTAATCCGTGAGCCCGGCGAACAGCGGGGTGGACAGGTATCGTTCGCCGAAGCTGGCGGCGATGGTGACGATGGTCTTGCCCTTGTTCTCGGGCTTGGCGGCGACGCGGCATGCGGCGCAGATGTTTCCGCCGGTGCTGATCCCGCCGAAGATCCCCTCGGCCTGCGAGGCCTTGCGGGCCCATTCGAAGGCTTCTTCGTTGGTGACCAGTTCGGTGCCGCTAAGCAGGGAGGTGTCGCAGTTGACGGGGACGAAGCCTGCGCCGATGCCCTGGATCTTGTGTGGGCCGGGCTTGACCGCTTCACCGTTGAGCGTCTGCCGGATGACCGGTGAGCCTTCGGGCTCTACGGCGATGGCCTGGAAGTCGGGGTTGCGTTCTCGGCAGTAGCGTGTGACGCCGGTGATCGTCCCGCCCGTGCCGACGCCGGCGACGATGATGTCGACCTTGCCGTTGGTGTCTTTCCAGATCTCGGCGCCGGTGGTGTCGTAGTGGACCTGCGGGTTGGCGGGGTTCTCGAACTGTTGGGGCATCCAGGCGTTGTTGGTCGTGCCGACGAGTTCGGCGGCTTTGCCGATCGCGCCCTTCATGCCTTCGGCGGCGGGGGTGAGTACGAGGTCCGCCCCCAGGGCTTTGAGCAGGGCGCGGCGCTCGACGCTCATCGAGTCGGGCATGGTCAGCGTCAGCTTGTAACCCCTGGCGGCGCAGACGAACGCCAAAGCGATCCCGGTGTTGCCGCTGGTCGGTTCGATGACGTGGGTGTCTTTGGAGATCGCGCCGGACTGCTCGGCGGCTTCGATCATCGCCTTGCCGATACGGTCTTTCACGCTGGCCATCGGGTTGAAGTACTCGCACTTGACCAGCACGTTCGCGCCGTCCGGGGCGAGCTTGCCCAGTCTCACCAGCGGGGTGTTGCAGACGGTGTCGATGATGTTGTCGTAGGTCCGGTTATGCAGCAGTTGCTGGCCCTGTTCGGTGGTCGAGGTCATGCTCTGTTCTCCTTGGCATCCCGCCGCCAGACGCGCCGTATCACAGCGGCTTTCATGTGAACATACTAAACCCGGTGGGGCACGGCGACAAGGCCGCGCGGGAGGTATGATAGGGCTCATGACCGCCGCGATGCCTGAGAAACCCGGCTCGGAAAGCCGAGTGCCCGGTAAGGCCCGGCGTAAGCTCAGGCGAATCATGATTTACATCCTCGTGATCTACCTGTCGTGGCTGGTGACCGCGTATCTTGTTCAGCGGTCGATCCTGTTCCCGCGGTCGTTGATCCCGGTTGACGCGCAGGCAGGACCGCCAAAGGATGCCCATGTCCTTTACGTCGACGCGCCCGGCGGCAAGGTCGAGGCCTGGCTGATCATGGGCGACGGCGTCAGCGCCGAAAAGCCCGGGCCGGTTGTCATCTTCGCACATGGCAACGGCGAGCTGATCGACCACTGGCCGGATATGCTCGCCGGCTACACACGCATGGGCGTCAGCGTGCTGCTGCCTGAGTACAGAGGCTACGGACGGTCGGCGGGTGGCCCCAGCCAACGCGCGATCGGCGAAGACTACGCCAAGTTCTACGATCAGGTGATTGAGCGCCCCGAGGTCGACCCGTCGCGCGTCGTGCTGCACGGCCGATCGATCGGCGGGGGGGTCGCGGCTCAACTCGCGTCGGATCGCCCGTCCGCGGCACTGATCCTGCAATCATCCCCGTCCAGCATCAATCGCATGGCGGCGCGATTCCTCGTGCCGTGGTTCCTGGTGCGTGATCCGTTCGACGCCGTGGCAGTGGTCAGGGACTACGAACAGCCCGTGCTCATCATGCACGGCAGCGCCGACCGGATCGTCCCGCCGAGCCACGGGCGTCGGCTTGCGGATGCCGCTGCGGACGGCAAACTGATCTTCTACGGCGTCGACCACAACACCCTCCCGACGGCTGGGCCTTACTGGCGCGACATCGAGCAGTTTCTTAAAGACGCCGGCGTCCTTGAATAATTGGCCCGCGGTTGTCTGCGGCGGCGCTATGCCTACAATACGGCCCGCCGAGCCCAGCAGCGTCGGCCAATTTCACATGACTGACACACCAGCCGCCCGATGACCGGCGGAGAAAAGGACCCCGACCATGACCGAGCGCACAGCCGCCGTGACACTCAAAGGCAACCCCATGACCCTCGTCGGCGATGCGTTGAAGGTCGGCGATCATGCCCCGGGCTTCGTGCTCAAGGCCAACGACATGTCGGATAAGTCGCTCAAGGACTTCGCCGGCAAGGTCAAGATCATCTCGGTCGTTCCCTCCCTGGACACCCCGGTCTGCGACACGCAGACGCGGAAGTTCAACGAGGATGCGGGGAGCCTGGATGGTGTGGTCGTGCTCACCGTCAGCGTCGACCTGCCCATGGCTCAGAAGCGCTGGTGCGGTGCGGCCGGCGTCGACAACGTCGTCTGCCTCTCAGACTTCAAGGACCACAGCTTTGGCAAGGCCTACGGCGTCCGCATCAAAGAGATCGGCCTGCTCGCCCGCCAGGTCATGGTCGTCGACAAGGACGACACGATTAAGTACGTCGAGCTCGTCCCGGAAGTCGCACAGGAACCCAACTACGACGCGGCACTGGCGGCGGCGAAAGGGTTAGTGTGATACTACGAAGCGCCGCGACTTGTCACGCCGCCCCATGCAAGGTGGGCAGGTCCGCAATGACTTGATCGGTTCGACCACCGCGCGGTGATAGACGATCATCGTCGCTGCGCCCTCGCCCCTATCTCGATCTTTATTTCACTGCGCCTGCCTTCTACTCCCACAACCCCAGCAGGGTTCCGCCGGGCTGTAAGCCTCGGTCGGTCTGCGACTGGAGGGGGATATTGATACGCAGGTCCGTGCCCTTCATCTCCCAGACACGGTTCTTCCCTTTCTTGGGGTCGCGCCAGAGGATGTCGGCCCGGCCGTCGCCGGTGTAGTCCCCGACCCCGGCGACCTGCCAACGCTGGCTCTTGACCTGTTTTATCGCCGTGCTGGTTTGGAACACCGTGCCGTCCATCTCCCAGACGCTGTTGCTTCCGCTACGTCTGTTCCGCCAAAGGATGTCGGCCTTGCCATCGCCGGTGAAGTCGGTGACCCCTGCGATGATCATGTCCCGGTTGGCTTCCGGCTGGATGGCGATCCCACCGCGGAATGTCGTGCCGTCCATCTCCCAGACGCTGTTGCGTCCGTTGCGAGCGTGCCGCCAGAGGATGTCGGCCTTGCCGTCACCGGTGAGGTCGCTGATCCCGGCGACTTGCCAATGCCGGTTTCTTAGCTGCTTGAGGGAGACGTTGGCTTGTAAGGCCGTGCCGTCCATCACCGAGACGAGGTTGCGCCCGTTGCGGGTGTTCCGCCAGAGGATGTCGGCTTTGCCGTCACCGGTGAGGTCCCCGGCGGCGACGGCCTGCCATCTGGGGTTTTTCAGCAGTTGCAGGTCGATGCTGCTCATGAAAGCGGTGCGGTTCATCTGCCAGATGCTGCTTAGGCCGGTCGTGGCATCCCGCCAGAGGATGTCGGCCTTTCCGTCGCCGGTGAAGTCGGCTGCGGCCGCCGACGCCGGCGTAAAGGTCGACTTCATCTTGGCCAGGTCACCGGTCTCAAACGTGCCAAAATCCGTGAGCCCGATCTGGTCCCCCGCTACCACGAACTTCAGGCCCCCGGCGGCGTCGTCGGAGAGGGTGACCCGGCCGATGATGAAGGTGCCGGTGTCAAGGGTTGATGGACCGGACCACGAGATGTCGATCTGGCCGGCGTCGAACCGAGGTACCACGCCGACTTTCTCGGCGTCGCCGCCGATCGAGGTCAACAGGCTGTTGGCGGTGACATAGGTGTCGAACTCAAGCGTGGGAAAGGCGCTGAAGGTGACGGGGTTCGGCGACAGGTCTGTGCCGGCGGCGTCCTGGTAGATCGACCCGCGTGTCAGATCGATCAGCAGCGACGCGTCCGACCAGTCGGTGTCGGCGGTGATCTGCAGGTCGAAGGACTTGAACCCGGGCAGTACCGCGGCGTTGTCCACCGCCAGGAACTGGGCGATGAACGGCTTGGGCGGGAGAGGCGGTGGGGCGGGTGGTTCATTTGAGGGGATCGAATCGGACGACACGGTCGACAGGTCGCCGCCCTTGAATGTGTCCGATACGACAAGGTGGTCGAAACTATGTTCGAGACGCGTCGTCATCAGGGATATGTTCCCGGCGGCGTTATTGGAGAGGGTGACCCGGCCGATGACGACGGTGCCGACGTCATTGTCGGGTATGTCACCCCACGCGATGTCAAGCTCGGTGGTGTCGAACTGGAGCCAATTGCCGCCGACATCACCGGCGCCGCCTAAGATCATGGTCGGGTTGCCGTTGGCAGTGACATAGGTGTCGAACTCAAGCGCGGGGAAGGCGCCGAACGCCCCGGGGGGCGGCGCCAGGTTCGTGCCCCTGGGGTCCTGATAGATCGACCCCCGTGACAGTTCCAGCAGGAAGGCTGTGGCGGTCCAGTCGTCGTTGGTAGTGACCTGCAGGTCGAAGGTCCTGAAACCGGTCAGTGCCGCGGTGTTGTCCACCTCCACAAAGTTAACGCTGGCGTCTAACGCCCCATTTGGCGGTGGTGGCGTCCGCGGTGGAGACGTCGGGCGCGGGGGGGCGGGCGTCAGGTTGACCAGGTCACCGGAGGTGAAGGTGTTCCAGTCTATTAAGCGATTGGGAGTACCGGACGAGTCCTTTGCCATCACGCCAATGCTTCCGGCGGCGTCGTCGGAGAGGGTGACCCGCCCGATGACAAGGGTGCCAATGTCGTTTGAGGTGAAGCCAGCCCATGTGATGTCGATCTCTGTGGTGTCGAACTGGAGCTTATTGCCGCCGAGCGTCACGGCGCGGTCACCTATGACCAGCGGATTCCCGTTGGCGGTGAGATAGGTGTCGAACTCGAGTGAGGGGAATTCGTTGAGCAGCAGGGGGTTCGGTGCTCGCTCGGTGCCCGCGAGGTCCTGGTAGATCGATCCCTGCGTCAGTTCGATCAGCAGTGCTGAGGAGACCCAGTCAGCGCCTGTTGCAGTTGTTACCTGCAGGTCGTAGGTGCTGAACCCGGAGAGCGCTGCGGTGTTGTTTACCGGGACGAACTGGGCGCTGATGGATGCTGATAAAAGCATCCTGGGTTCCAGCGGCTCCAGCCCGGACTGCTGCCCGCCGGCTGGGGGCCGGGGGTGGCTGAGCGTGGCGCGTGGGGATAGCGATGCTTGTTTACCGATGTCTGGACGGGTCGGGGAAAATGGAATAATCATAATAGCCCTTCTTCCGTTTTACTTTTTGTTTCGGCGTTATGTCATGGTTCAGGCCGCAATGACTTGATCAGTTCGACCACCGCGTGGTGATAGACGATCATCATCGCTGCGCCTGTCTTCTACTCCCACAGCCCCAGCAGGGTTCCGCTGGGCTGGAGGTTTCGGTTGGCCTGCGACTGGATGAAGATATTGCTCCGCAGATTCGTGCCCTTCATCTCCCAGACACGGTTCTTTCCTTTCTTGGTATCACGCCAGAGGATGTCGGCCAGGCCGTCGCCGGTGTAGTCCCCGACCCCGGCGACCTGCCAGCGCTGGCTCTTGACCTGCTTGACCGCGGTGTTGCTCTGGAACGCCGTGCCGGCCATCTCCCAGACGCTATTACGCCCGTTGCGTGTGTTCCGCCAGAGGATGTCGGCCTTGCCGTCGCCGGTGAAATCGCTGACGCCGGCGATGTTCCAGTCGGTACTCTTGACTGTCTTGATCGCTATGCCATCCTGGAACGTGGTGCCGTCCATCTGCCAGACGCTGTTGCGGCCGTTGCGTGTGTTTCGCCAGAGGATGTCGGCCTTGCCGTCACCGGTAAAGTCGCCGATCCCGCCGACGACCCAGGCCTTGCTGCGCAGCCGCTTGATGTCTGTGTTAGCTAGTACGTCCGTGCCGTCCATCTCTGTGACCATGTTCCGCCCGTTGCGTGTGTTTCGCCAGAGTATGTCGGTCTTGCCATCACCGGTGAGGTCACCTGTTCCGACGGCCCGCCAGTCCTTGGCGATCTGTAAATTCAGGCCGATGTCGCTCATGAAGGTCGTCCGGTTCATCTGCCAGACGCTGCTGAGTCCGGTCTGGGTATCTCGCCAGAGGATGTCTGCCATGCCATCACCGGTGAAGTCGCCCTCCGCTGTCACGGTGGCGGTCTTGCTCAGATTGCCCTGCGTGAACGTGAGTTCGTCCACGAACGGGTCACTCCGCCTGCCCGCTACCACCAGCTTTAACTCCCCGATGGCGTCCTCTGAGATCGTGACCTGCCCGATGCTGAATGTGCCGGTGTCATCGTCCCCGGGGCCGGTCCAGGAGATGTCGATCTGCTTGGATCCGAAGGTGAACCCACCGCCGTCCACGCCGTCGGCATCGCCGGCGATCGACGTCAGCCTGCCGCTGCCGGCGAGGTAGGTGTCGAACTCAAGCGACGGGAATGCGGTAATGGCCACCGGGTTCGGAGCCAGGTCTGAGCCCGCGGGGTCCTGGTAGATCGAACCCTCAGTCAGATCAACCAGCAGCGACGCATTCATCCAGTCGGCCTCGGTCGTGACCCGCAGGTCGTACGTCTTGAACCCGGGCGGGACCGATGCGCTACCGATCTCCACGAATTCGGCGGTGATCGGTTCCGGCGCCGGCGGCAGCGGGACGAAGGATTCCCCTGTAATCAGGTTGCCGTCCGTGAGCGCTTCTGATGATATGAGAGACTTCGGATTGCCCGCTTGGGCCACAGCGACTCTTACAATCCCGGCGGCATCGTCGGATATGGTGACCCTGCCGATCACGATAGTCCCAAGGTCATCAAGTGCCGAGTTGCTCCAGGTGACATCAATTTCCGTTGTGTCGAACTGGAGCTTATTGCCTCCGAGATCACCGGCGGCACCGACGATCGATGTCGAGTGGCCGTTCCCCGTGACGTAGCTGTCGAACTCAAGTGTGGGGAAGAAATCCACGGCCCCGGAGGCCGGTGCCAGGTCACTGCCGGCAGGGTCCTGATAGATCGAACCCCGTGTTAGCTCGATCAGCATCGCGGCGACTGTCCAGTCGGTATCCGTACTGACCTGCAGATCGAAGGTCTTGTATCCGCTGAGTACCTCGGAGTTGTCCACCTGCACAAACCGGACGCCGAATTCTACCGACCCTGTCGGCGGAGGTGGCGGCAGAGACGGTGATTTCGGGCGGGGTGCGGCGGGCGTGAGGTTGACAAGATCACCGGTTGTAAACGTATCCCAGGTGGCGAATCTATCAAATGGGTTCTCGCCGCGCACGCTTAGTCCCAGGTTCCCGGCGGCGTCGTCGGAGAGGGTGACCCGGCCGATGATCTCAGTGCCGATGTCATCCGTCGTGACATTGCCCCAGGAGATATCTATCCCGGTGGTGTCGAACTGGAACACATCGCCGCCGACATCACTGGCGCGGCCCATGATGATTGACGGGCTGCCATTGTCAGCAACATAGGTATCGAACTCAAGCCCGGGGAAGGTGTTGAAAAGTACGGGGTTCGACGCCCGGTTGGTGCCCGCGGGGTCCTGGTAGATCGACCCCTGGGTCAGCTCGATCAGCAGTGACGCGCCCCTCCAGTCGACGTCGGCAGATACCTGCAGGTCGTATGTGTTGTATCCGCTCAGCGCCGCGGAATTATCTACCGGCACGAACTGCGCACTGAACGAGCCGGTCAGCAACAGCCTGGGTTCCAGCGGCTCCAGCCCGGATTGTTGTCCGCCGGCTGGGGGCCGGGGGTGGTTGAGCGTGGCGCGTGAGGATAACGATGCTTGTTTATCGATGTCTGGACGGGTCGGGGAAAATGGAATGATCATAATAACCCTTCTTCCGTTCTACGTTCTAGTTGTTTCGGCTGTGTAACTGTTCAAGCCGCAGCGATTGGGCAGGCATGTCCGGATCGACGACAATGGCCGTGACGCGGATTTGCCTATTGGCTACCCCGATGGGCGGCGGCATGAACCCCGTGTTGTTTACCTTTAATCGGCCGTCCTTTCTCGCCGGGCGGCGTTGCCGGTCCCCGAGATTGCACACCGCTGCGCTACGGACAAGCGATGAGCACAACCGACCGCCCAAAGGGCTGTCACGCTGCACACATGCATCCATAGGCGTTCCATAAATCACTCCATACACATGAGGATAAATGTGACCGGCAGGCCGCGGTTCAGTTTTAAAGACCCTGAGTGTCAGCGAGGGGGTCGCTGAAAATTCCTAGTAAGACCTTAGTATCGTCTGCCTGGGCTGTCAAGGATTAAATTACAAAACATCACAGAAAGTAGGGGATAGGCCAAGGGATGTGTATGGAGATTGTTGGCCGGAACCTACCGAGGATGGGCGGAAACAGCGGCGTGACCGGGTCTCTGGCCATAGCCCGCCGCGAGATCGGTGTCGGTTTAGCCCAGCACCTTCACCGCGGCATCGTGATAAACCGATGCCAGCGTCTGCCCCTCGATCCGCGCCCCGCGCAGGTGAGCGGTAGATTTTTCATCGAGAGCCGGGTCGACCATAGAGAGGTCGGGGTCGACGATCGGGCTCTGGCCGTCGTAGCTTGTTTCGATGAGTGTGCGCAGGGCCCAATATCGGCTGGCGTAGAGGTCGAAGTCGAGGTTGCCGTCGTTGGCGACGATGTCTGTGCCGAAAAGGACCCGGCCGGAGTTTTGTTCGCAGAACGCGCGGAAGCGGTCGGGCTGCTTGCCCAACTCGCGGACCTGCCACTTGGCGGCGGAGGTGTCCAGCACGTAATTGGGATGGCGGTCGAGCATGCCCTGAACGAAGTCAAGGTCCTCCGGCGACCCGCCGATGTGCGCGCCGATCCATGTGACGTCGTGGTATTCGTCGAGCAGACGTTCCAAGGGCTCGAACTGGTTTGCCTTGGTGCCGTACTTGCGGGTGTCGGTGTATTTGGTGGCGAACCAGGTGTCCGGGTCGCCGACGTGTGTCATGAAGATGCGGTAGCCCAGGTCGTAGGCGAGTTTGATCCCTTCCAAACGCGACGGCGAGTCCAGGTGCAGCGCGTCGCTGTGCAGGTCACGTCCGCGCGGCGCGGCCCAGAACTTGACGATCCGGCAACCCTTCTCGCGGAACTTCTCGATCCGATGCAGCCAATCAGTGGTGAAGGTGTCCGACTGATCGCGCGCCTCGTAGTTTGGCACGGCGATGAACTCGATGCGGTCACTGCTGGAGCCGAACTCGTCGCTGACGGCGTCGATGTTTTCGAGCTTGGTCATCGACACGGTTTTCGTTACGCCGAACAGCTCGGCGACCTGGACGTACAGCCCCGCGGCCTTGGGCGTGCCGATGTGGGTGTGGATGTCGATGATCGGGTCGGTGTAATCGAAGCGTTTGGCCTCGGCGCGGTAATCAAGGCCCAGTCGGTTGGCGTCGTTGACCGGTTTGTGGTTGAGCGTGGTAGGTGTCATGGAGGATCGGCTTAGGTGGTAGGGGGTGTTTGGGGCTATTCTAGGCCGATCGATGCCGAGGTCGAGCGTAGGGACCACGAATGTCAAAAAACAAGCCCGACAAATCCGCACCCCCGGTGTCCCCGCAGCCCCCGGCGACCCCGATACCTGCCAAGCCGATCAAACTGGTTGCGATCGATCTGGACGGCACGCTGCTTAGATCCAACAAACGTCTGAGCACCATTAATGCGCAGGCGATCGCCGACGTGACCCGCCGAGGTGTCCACGTCGTGCTGGCGTCGGCCAGACCGCCGCGCGGCGTCAGGGACATCTACCACCGCCTGGCGCTGGACACCGTGCAGGTGAATTACAACGGGGCGCTGATCCACGACATGCCCCGGGGCAAGCACGTCTTCCATCAGCCCATGCCCGCAGCGCTGGCCAAGCGGATCGTCAGGTTTGCGCGCAAGATGGACCCGCAGGTGGTGATCAGCATCGAGGTGCTGGACAAGTGGTACACCGACCACGTCGACGACAAGCTTCCGACCGAGACGAGCAAGCACTTCAGCCCCGACTTCATCGGCCCGCTGGATGCGTTCCTGACCGTCGCGGTGACCAAGCTGATGCTCCTGGCCCCGCCGGAAAAGCTCAAGCCGATCCACGAAGCCGTGCGCAAGAAGTTCGCCAAGGACATCGCGATCCTCATCAGCGACGACTACCTGATCCAGCTCGTGGACAAGCAGGTCGACAAGGCCTGTGCCCTGAGGCTCGTCGCCGAGCAATACGGCGTGGCACGTGAGCAGGTGATGGCGATCGGGGATGCGCCCAACGACCTGGGCATGGTCCGCTGGGCCGGGCTGGGGGTTGCGATGGAAAGCGGCTGGTCGCTGCTGAAGAAAGAGGCCGACGTGATCGCCCCCGCCAACGATGAAGACGGGGTCGCCCATGTGCTCAAGCGGTATGTGCTGGACCGGGATTGATCCGCCGGGGCGCCACAGGCATCGAGAAAAGAGCGGGCAGGATCTCCGGCCGCAAGTCCGTCGGTACCCTCTCGCCGAGGGGAATGTATCTTGTTACATTCGTTTTCGGTTCCCGGCCATGTCCTGCTATGATCCGCGGCGTGCCAAACCCACTTCCCTACAAGATCGCGGTGTTGTGTTACCTGTTCGATGAGCAAGGGCGTGTGCTGCTGCTGCACCGCAAGCGGCCGCCGAATAAGGACCTGTGTTCGCCTGTCGGCGGCAAGCTCGAGCAGTCGTGGGGGGAGAGTCCTACGGCGTGCGCCATCCGCGAGGTCCGAGAAGAGACCGGGGTGCGGTTGACCGCTGGGGACCTGCATTTGACGGGTATTGTTTCAGAATCGGGCTATGAGAGCAGTTGCCACTGGTTGATGTACCTCTATGAGGCTATTAGTCCGGTATCGGTTGAGCCCGGTGAGATCGACGAGGGCCGGCTGGCGTGGCATGAGCCCGGCGAGATCGACGCCCTGCCGATCCCCGAGACAGATCGTCGGGTGATCTGGCCCCTTTTTTGGCGTTACCGGGGTCGGTTTTTTGCCGCCCATATCGATTGCGGCGCCAGGGATCTGAGTTGGCGTATCGAGCAGCCGGGCTGCGATGTAACCGGGTGAATTGCTCGAGTTATCAAGGCCGAGTTGTCTTTGTCGGTGATTAAAGCTACTGTTACGCGCGGACGGGGGCGGCATTGGGCTTTCTTTTTGGGGTGGATACTTCGGGTAAATCGCGATGCTTGATCGTTCAAGCTGCGCATATATTCTCACCATAAGGCAAGGATAAGGAATCAAATCGTGAAAACGCACACAGCGGACAGTTCCTCCGGGGAAGTAACACCTTGGCGGGAAGGACCGACTGCGTTCGTGGATCATCTCCGACGAGAATTGACGGTAGACGGGGTCGTCTTGGGTGTGATCGATCCCCGAAAGCCACAGACCGATGCGTTGTTAGCCGTGCAGGGCGCCAAGGGCGCGGAGGTGTCGGGCTGGTGCGCCAAGGGCCACAAGTCCGACCCGACCCTGCGTGAGGCCAAACGTAAAGGCGTGTCGGTAGGTAAGACCACCAAGAGCAAGGCCGGCCCGGCGCTGCCGGCGTCGCGCCACGCGGCGGTGTTCATGCTGCCTGCGGTGCACGGGCAAAGCCGGTCCTGGTACCTGGCGGTCAGCCGAAAGACCCGTTCGTTTACAGACACCGAAATTAGCCGTATCGACTTGGCGCTGCGCCTGGTGCAGGCCCAGTTCGATCACACCGGCGAGCCGGACCTGGGGCGCGTGCTCCTGGGCGACGACAACCGCCTGATCCACGCCGACCCGCGGGCCGAGGCGTCGTTCCTTAAATCACCGAAGATCTTCAGCGACCTGACCGATCAGGTCCAGCCGGTTGCCGCGCAGCGCTGGGATGACCTGGGCGACCAGGAGACGCACGAGATGACGCTGAAATTAGGCGGCAAGGCGTCGTGGATTCGGCTTCATAGCGGTCGGGCCGGGCGGGGCATCGATCGCCGGTACCTGTACATCGAGCTTAGGCCTTCGGCGAAGGACGATTTGCCCGCGGTCGGGCTGGTCGACGATGACCGCACCGCCGTGGCGATGGGCTATCTCAGCGACAACCTGGTGGACACCCCCGGGCTGACCGAGCTGTCAGAGGTGGTCGAGACCAGCCCGTTCCACTTCCACCGGCTGTTCTCCCGGCACGCCCAGATCAGCCCCAAGCACTTCCTCCTGCGTACGCAGTTGCAACACGCCAAGTGGCTATTGCGGGCCTCGCGTGAGCAGATCGGCCAGGTCGCCATACTGACCGGATTCGCCAGCCACGGGCACTTCACCGCGACCTTCCACCGGATGGTCGGGGTCAGCCCGTCGCAATACCGTGAGAAATATTGAGGCCGCCGGGCCCCGGATCAGGGGCTGATAACGGTTTGTCGGCAGAGGTCCGGGGCGTTTGGCCGAAGAATAGGGCTGGTCCCGGGCCGGTCCGGGGATGAGCCCGGGCTGGCTACATGGTTGCCTGGGGCTTATGGTATAGCTCCGCCGGGGCGGTGAAGGACGCCGGCCCGTTGCTTAGACATAAAGGATCCGACCGATGCCCAGCTTCACACGTGCCCTGTTCTTCGTCACCGCCTTGCCGTTGATCGCTTTGGTCACGGGCTGCTCCGCCAAAGATCAGCACGTCTTTCACAGCAGCGTGAACCTGCCGACTACCATCGCGTTGATCGACACCTACAAGAACGAGTCGGTCTGGAGCATGGATATCCCGGTCAACCACGACCTCAAGCTCGATTTCGAGGGCAGCGCTTCCGGGCAGACCGGCGCAGACGGGGGGTCGCCTAGTTGGGTGAACTGGAAGCTGACCAGCACCGACGACCTGCCGACAAATACCGGCCGCAAGCGCTCGGGGAAACTGGTCAGAAGTGACCGTATCGACCTGACCGGCAAGCGCATCCGGGTGGCGGTGTCCTACCGCAAGTCCCCGGAGATGCCCGGCTCGGTGGACGCGGCCCCGGTGCCCGAAGCTCAGACCGCGCAGTCCCTGGCACAGGAGGCGATCGCCGAATCCAAGCAGCAAGCCGCCCAGAGCCAGCCCGACACGGCCGCTCAGGCTGTGGAAGAAGCGGCCGAAGAGGTCCAAGAGGCTGTCGAAGAATTGGCTGAAGAAGCTGCCGATGACGTTGAGGAAGCGGCCGAGGTGGCTGTAGATGAAGCCCCGGCCGACCAGGCGGTCGAAGCGGTGGAGGCGGCCTTGGACACCGCGGAATCGGCCCCGGCCACCCAGCCGACCAAGTAGCAAGTAGCCGCCGCCGGCCTGACCTTTAAGGCGGTTGATCGAGGTCGGTCATCCTAGGCGCTTGGCGCGGCGATATAATCAATCGTATGACCAGCAGGCGTGCTTACATCATGTGGGCCCTGATCGCCGTGTGCGTGTATGTCGGATCCGCTATCGGGCAGACCGATCCCGGTTTCGAGTTGGAGCCGGTGGATCAGACGGTCAGCGACCTGGACCTGCGTGCCAGAAGTTTCCGCCGGGTGGAGCAGGGCATCGGGGTGTATGGCCAGGCCGGCTCGCTGTACCGCCGGGCCGATCATGATCCCTGGTCGCCCCCATCGGGTGACCCGGCGGCCCGACAGTATCAGCTCCGATTGCCCGGGGTGCAGGCCTGGCTGGATCGCCCCGACTACCTGGTCCGCACGGGTCAAGGCGAGGTGCTGCTGAACGTCGCCCCGGCGAACGATCGTCAGTTCATCGACCTGATCCCCCCGAACACCGTCTTCGACCTCGTGCCACGGTCATACACCGCCGGCGCGGTTTATGCTGAGCCGGTGTATGGCGGCTGGCGGGATACACGGATCGGCCATCGGATCGGTGCTCCGCTGGATACCGCGCTGACGGCTCAAGACAGCCGGCAGGGCGGTCCGGGCCAAGATCCCAAGCCTCAAGTGATGTTCCAACTTGTGGACTGGCCCACCCGGCCCCTGCTACGCACCGCGGCGACGCAGCCCTCAACCACCGAGGCCGATACCCAGGCGGCCGACAGCACAGCGCGTGATGTGGATCAGGCGGATACATCTGCGGTTGAGCAAGATGACACCGGTGACGTAGAAACACATCATTGACCGCATGCTCCTCCCGGCGACCCATCATCGGATCCGGGTTTCTCTTGTGTTACTTTCGCGCCCAGAGCTGTCTTAGTTGAACTGTAGCGCACATGTGTTGCGGCCGCGGCCACGCGGTGGGCTCAGGACGTGGTCACATGTGCTAAACCCGTTGAAGCCGGTTATATCCGTAACGTCCGGCTCCCCCTGTTTCAACCTGTCGTCTGTAATTCTTGGCGTCTTGGTGGTTCGCCCCGGGTTGGCCCCCGGTTCGCCCCCGGATAAACGGGCAGGTATCATGCCCGGCTCGCTGGAATCCCCATACTGGAAGGAATCGCCCGTGCCTGACCGTGTTTATATCCGTGACCTGCAAGCGGCGCAGAACATCGACGGGGTGTTCGCGGTGCAGAACTGTCAGCTCGGCAAAACCAAGAACGGCAAGCCGTTCATCAAGTGCCTGTTGGCGGACAAGACGGGGCGGACGCCGGGTCGGATGTGGAACACTTCCGAGGAGCAGTTCCAGACGCTGCCGACGGACGGGTTTGTTTGGATCGCCGGGCAGACCCAGCCGTACCAGGGCGAGATGCAGATCATCATCCAGGACATCCGGCCTTATGAGCCCAGCGCGGCGGACCTCACGGAGCTGCTGCCCTCGACCGAATACGACATCGACGAGATGTTCGCGCAGGTGCTGCGGTTTCTCCAGTCGCTTGAACACCCGGCGATCAAGGAGCTGGCCAACCGCTACCTCGAAGACGGCGAGTTGATGGACAAGTTCTGCAAGGCCCCGGCGGCGATGACGCTGCACCACGCTTACTTAGGTGGGCTGCTCGAACACACGCTTTCGCTGATGAAACTGGCGGACGTGTTCTGCCCGCTGCATCCCAAGCTTAACCGCGACATCATGATGTTCGGGCTGTTCCTGCACGACCTGGGCAAGTGCGATGAGCTGACCTGGGAGCAGGGGTTTGGCTATTCCGAGGACGGGCAACTGGTCGGGCACATCGCCCGGGGCGCGGTCTGGCTTCAGGACAAAGCCCGCGCCTGTCAGGAGGCCGGGACGAAGGTGCCCGACGCGATCCTCCGTGTTCTGACGCACATCATCCTGTCGCACCACGGCGTGCCGGAGTTCGGGGCGCTGAAGATCCCAGCAACGCCCGAAGCGATCGCGATCAGCATCCTTGATAACCTCGACGCGAAGCTGAACATGGCGATGAGCGCCGCACGCAACGGCGACGACAAACCCGCGGCGCTGGGCGGCAACTTCACCGAGAAGATATGGGCGCTGGATACCAAGCTATACCGACCCGACCCGACGACCGTGGCGGATGGGCAGTAGGCGTATCTGTCAGGCCGTCGCGCCTGTCTGAAGCGTGTTTGCCCGAGGCACACTCGCCCGAAGCACCCGCCGACGTCCGTGGGGTTTTGCGGAGTTGTTAGCCGGGCTTATGCTCCGTCGCCATCGCTTTTTTCAGGCATCCGGCAACTAACGACCTGCTACGGCCACGCGGTGAGGCCAAAGTATAAATATTGCAATATAAATAAGATAGGATATTCCCCGTGCCGCCTGGGCCTGCCCAAAGGCTTGAGGGCTGGGGTCGTGCGGTGGCTGTGACGGCCACGAATTAGGAGCGGGTGTTTTGATCTACGCGCGTGGACGGGGCACAATGCCCGGCTATGCCTATCCGAACCGCCATCATCGGACCCACCGGTTACACGGGGTATCACCTGATCGATACCCTTTCTCGCCATCCCTCGGCCGAGCTGACGTACCTGGCCAGCCACCGCGACGAGCTGCCGGACATCCGGGAGGTGTTCCCCGCGCTGCTTGGCCGGGTGGACGATGACCTTGCGATCTGTCGGCCGATCGACCCCGAGGCGGTCGCCGACGAGGCGGACGTGGTGTTTCTCGCGCTGCCGCACCGGGCGGCGATGAGCTATGCGCCCAAGCTGCTGGACGCCGGGCTTCGGGTGATCGACCTGTCGGCGGACTACCGGCTGGCCGACGCGGCGCTGTACGAGCGGACCTACGACCATCCCCATGCCGACCCGGACAACCTGGCGGAGGCGGTGTACGGCCTGCCGGAATTAAACAGAGACCAACTTCCGGGGGCGATGCTGGTCGCCAACCCCGGGTGCTATCCCACCGCAGCGGCGCTCGCCGTCGCGCCGCTGTTGTCGCACAGCCTGGTCAAGCACGACCCCATCATCATCAACGCCGCCAGCGGCACGACCGGGGCCGGCAAAAAGGCAAGCGACCTGCTGCACTTTCCAAACCACAACGAGTCGTACCTGCCCTACGGCGTGATCGGCGGGCACCGGCATCAGCCGGAAATCGAGCAGACCCTTTCGACCGTGGCGGGCAAGCTGATCCACACGCTGTTCGTCCCGCACCTATTGCCGATCGACCGGGGGATCCTGGAGACGATCTACCTCGAACCGACGGGCCCGGATGTGACCGAAGACGAGCTGTACGAAGCCTACGAAGCGACCTACGCCGACGAGCCTTTCGTCCGGGTCAGGGAAGGCCTGCCCAACGTCAAGGATGTCGCCGGCACCAACTTCTGCGACATCACCGTCCGGCTGACCAAACAAGGCGATCGGCCGACCGTCGTGGTCTTCAGCGCGATCGACAACATGATCAAGGGCGCAGCCGGGCAAGCAGTCCAGAACATGAACGCGGTGTTCGATCTGGATGAGACGGCGGGGTTGTTGTGAGGATGGCAGATTTGCGGTAGCGGACACCCAATTCGACTCCCGACCCTTTTTCCGGTCCTTTTTCCGGTCCCTTTTTCCGGTCCTGGTGCTAAGGAGGCCCTAGAATGTCGAATGATTGGTTCGAGTTCACTGATCGCAGGATTGACTCAGTGGCCGAGTTCACCAAGGTTATATTTGACGAACTCAAGTCTCCTTATCTATTTCGAGGACACCGCGACAAAGATTGGGAACTTGAGCCGGTCATCGATAGGTCTATATTCTCAAATGTCCACGCCAGAATATCTCGGGAAGATCACGAGAGATTAGTGTTTCAGGATTTCAAGAAACTCTCGTCCCGATATCTAAGAACTCGACCTACGAATAACTGGGAGTTCCTCGCATTAGCCCGGCATCATGGAGCCCCCACAAGGCTTCTCGATTGGACAGAAAACCCACTAGGGGCACTATATTTTGCGGTTGAAGAACAAACTGACACCGACAGTGCTGTGTGGTGCTACACTTACGTTGAGTTAGGATATGCCCTCGATGAACAGGTAGATCGCAACCCGTTGGAAGTATCAGAATTGCGGCTGTATCAGCCTTCACATATTCACCCGAGAATTACTTCGCAGGCATCTGTATTTACGGTCCACCCGCCAAGGTTCAAGTCACTCGATGATCCGTGGGGTCTTTCATTGCACCGCTTGATAATCCCCAACAAGGCACGACCGCGTATTCGATGTGAACTTCAACGCCTTGATGTACATCGGGCAACACTCTTCCCAGACCTCGACGGTATTGGTAGACACATCCATGATAGATTCATCTAAAGATAAGTATCTATCACATCCGGGTCTCCTGGCGGCTTTTTGAGGCATTAGCGGGAGGCGAAAAAGGGGGTAAGCTCCTTGTTGTTATCCTTTTTCCGGTCATCTGCATGTCCAGTCCGCCTGGCCCATAGGTCTTAAAGCTTGAAATGCGATCCGACGGCGTCCAGCAATTCGTCTTCGGACCGGGCGCCATCCACGACTATCGTTGCAACACCCTCTGCCTCGGCTTCTTTGTCAAGCCGCTGGGCGAACATGGCATCGCGGGTCAGCAGGTTCTGAAGCGCCTTCTCCGGCTGGCTCGTCTTATTCGGGATGTCCCACATCGTGCCCCGCGCCTCGAACGCCTTTGCCCGGAACTGAGGGGTCGGGATAAGCCAGATCGCCTGATGCGGCGACACAATGACCGGCGTTACAAGATGCGGCAGCGGCCGGAAACCCTCGACAACGATCTTCCGGTCGCGGGGCAGAGAGAGAAGGTCCTCGAGGATAAGGTGAAACCCCTCGCCGTGAAACCAGTGAAATGTTTCGAACATCACGTCCGGCGTGCGGTTTAGCCAACGCTCGTCCATCGTCATGTGCTTGAAGTTTTCCAGCCGCGGACATTCATCTGGCGTGTACCGCTTTGCGTGATCGGCCATCACCTCATCGGTGGAATAGAGCGTCATGTCATGCGCAGCGGCCAGGCGCCGGGCGATAGTGGATTTCGCGGCCCCACTTGCGCCGCTAAGCCAATAGACATGTGTCAGTGCTGCGGGAAGGTCAGGCGCGTCATGCATTGTGATAAGCCGCTTGCAGCAATGGAACGTCCGGCCTCAATTTGAGCCCCTCGGGTTCTTTGATCCGGTTGTTATGAGGGAACGGAAAAGAGGTCGGGAGTCGAGTTGGCGTTCGGCTGCTACGTGGACGACGGCTGGGGCTTTTCCGCGGGCGGGGGCGCAGCTTGCTCAGCGGCGGGCGGGGGTGAGGCCTTCTTGTTCGCGTCTTTTTCGGGCTTGCCGGTGGCGTTGCGGTCGGGGGCCAGGACCATCGTGGCTCGCCGGCCCATCATCTTCGGCGGGGACTCGACCTTGGCGATGTCCTCCAGTTGCTCACAGATCCGGCGCATCGAGTCCAGCCCGAGGTTGCGGTGGGCCATCTCCCGGCCGCGGAACAACATCGTGAACTGGACCTTGTCTCCGTCGTTGAGGAACTCGCGGGCCTTGCCCATCTTGATTTCGAGGTCGTGGATGTCGATCTTGGGGCGCAGCCGCATGCCCTTGAGCTCGCTTTGCTTGGCGTGGCTGCGTGCTTTTTGCTCTTTCTTTTTCTGGGCGTACTTCCACTTGCCGTAGTCCATGATCTTACAGACAGGCGGATCGCCCTTGGGCGCGACTTCGACGAGGTCGAGCCCGGCCTCCTTGGCCAGTCGCTTCGCTTCGTCGACTTCGACGACGCCGACGGGATTGTCATTTTCGTCAATCAGCCGGACCGGGGAGATACGGATCAGGTCGTTGGTGCGCAGGCGTTTGCCGGTGTCGCGGGGCTGGGGTCGGAATCGTCCTCTAGCGATGGGAGCGGCCTTTCGGTGTGGGTACAGTGAACCATGGCGGCATCGGCCGATTCTGGCCGGGCCTGTGACATTAAGACCAGGTAACGCGGATGAGTACCACACCCATCACGTGTCCGCCGGCCTATGAGCGCAATCATCACGCACGGGCCGACCAGAACCCTGGCCAACACCCCAACAGGTTATCGCTCCCGGGCTTATCCAGCAAGGAGCCCCGGTCCAGGCGGGGGCGGTTATGCACAAGCCCGACCCCTAGGCGGTCACAGGACCCGGGTCAGCATCAGCAGCCAGTAGGCGAACGGGGCGACGACGATAGGGGAATCGATGACATCCAGGACCCCGCCGAACCCCGGCACAGCCCGTCCCGAGTCCTTGATCCCCGCGTCCCGCTTGAACAGGCTGGCGACCAGGTCCCCGAACTGCCCGATCAGGCCCAGCGCCAGGCCGGCGGGGAAGACGAACCACAAAGGGTAGGACACGCTGACAAACGACCGTCCGGCTTCATGTCGGGCCCAGTACCCGGTGACCTCATAATGGTTGCCCAGAGCCGCCAGGGCCGTCGCCAATACAGCGGACAGGACCATCCCGCCGATGAGCCCCTCCCAGGTCTTTTTCGGGCTCAGCCAGGGGATGAGCTTGTGCTTGCCGATCGCCAGCCCTGTGAAGTATGCCCCGATGTCGCAGGCCTTGATGATCCCGATGACCGCCACGAGGGTCCACGCCGAGTGCCACGAGCGGATCGCAATGAGGTAGCCCGGCAGGACGCCCAGGTAGACGAAGGTGAACATGGCGGCGGCTGCGGCGTGTATTGCGCCCTGGGTCCGGCCCCTGCGGCTGTGGATCACCAGGGTCGCCATGAACAGGCCCACCATCGCCGTGCCGTAGATCGCCACCGCGGTCTGCGAGCCCAGGCCGTGGGGGATCGCGAAGAACAGCACGAGCCCAAGCAGCCCGCTGAGAATGATCACCGGCGTGTCGATGATCACGGCCTTGGCGCGGAAGATCACGCACAGCTCTCTGGACCCCAGCACCACCAGCGCCGCGAAACATAAAAGCATCAACAGGCCAGCAGGCAGGTAGGTCCGACCCAGAAACAGGTCTTGAAGCGGTGAGTCGGTCAGGTCCACCGAGTCCAGCAGGGCGTCGGCGATGACCACGCCGATCAGCGCCGCGATCATGATCGGGCCGAAGATGAGCCGATGCTTGAGCATCCGGGCATCGTACACGAACCCGCTTTGGCGGTCCGTCGTCTACCCGTTGGTGGCCCGGAGTATCCGGATGTATTACCTTGAGGTGTGTGATCAAGCGTAAGGGACAAGTTTGGATACCGGGGTGTCTGTGGCTGGCGGTGCTGTGGTCGGTTATGGGGCTATGGACCGCCCGGGCCCAGGGGCACGGCCTGGTGGCGGCCTCCGACGGGACGCGGCTGTGGGTTCTCATGCCTCAGCCCGATCGGCCTGGGGTCTTTGTGCTGCTGCACTACGGCCCGGGAGACCCGCCGGATCAGCTCAGCAAGGTCCAGACCCTGCGCGGGGAGGTGCGCCCCCAAGGCGTGGCGGCCCGTGAGGGCGTCTTGTGGATCCTGTACTCCGATGGCTCGGCACAGACCTTTCTCGCCGAGCCCTCGCCGATGGACAATAGCTGGCGCTATATCAAACGGGTCGCGCCGAGCCTGCCTAGCGGTGTCCGCCTGCGCGCCATGGCTGTGACGGACACCGGGCCCTGGGTGCTGGTGCGGGTTGAAGATCGCCAGGTTCTCGAGATGATCGACGCCCAACCCAAGCCTTCAAGCGGAACCGGCGGGTCGACAAGCCGGCTACGGGATCTGGCTGTCGGGCTCCCGCTGGGCTACACCACGCCGGGCGCGCAGGATGTGGACGGTGACCGCGAAACCCAGCAGCAAGACAAGCCGCCGGACCCACAAGCCGGCCCGCCGGTCAGCCTACCGGTCGACCGACTGCTGCACCTGGAGCAGGGCCGATGGCGAGCCGTCCCCTTGCACGAGGATTGGCCGGATGGGGCCCGGGCGTGGCTGGTCGCTCCACGGCAAGCCGGTAGCGCACCGATCCTGGCGGGGCATCGCCCGGGCGCTTCGCCGACGTCCGCCGGGGGGCTGGATGTCTTTCGCTACCAAGGCGACGACTCTCCGGGGTGGACTGTTCAGTCGTACGAACTCCCGGCGGAGGACAACCCAGACCAGCTCGCGTTCATCGACATGGAAGGCCAACTCGTGCTGGTGGGGCTGGGTGTTTCAGGCCATAACCTCTCGGCCAGGCTCTGGGCCTTACGCGGCGGTGAAACACTGCCCGTTGGCGAGATGCAGCTCGATGGGGTATCACCCACCGCCTGGTCGATCTTTGGCTTCTCCGCCAACGCCGCGTTGATCGCGCAATACATGGACCAGGCGGACACGAAGCCGGATGCGAAACCGGCCGCCCGCGACTCGGCCGACGTCAGCGATGTCCACGCCAGCCACGACCACAGCTCCGCGGAGGTGGAACTGATCTGGACACAGGCAGACATCCACGGCAAGACGGCGCTGAAGCCCACCGCCATGACAATCCAGAGCCGGGAGCACTGGGAAGTACTGGCGTCGTACATGCGGCTCCTGCTCGTCGCCGTGCTGGTCACCGTGCTGATGCTGGCGTTTTGGCGGCGCGACGCCTCGTGGAACCGGTTGAACCTGCCCCCGGGCGTGATCGTTGCCGACCTGAGCAGGCGCGTCCTCGCCGCCATGATCGACCTGGCGCCGGGCGTGCTGGGCGTCATGGTCGCCTACCGGATCTCGCTGGAAAGCCTGATGCTGCGCTGGCCCGGCGACCGGTTTGATATCCCGCTGGACAAGGTCCTGCCCGGGATCCTCGTCATCGCCGTCTTTGTCGCACACACCACGCTCAGCGAGCTTGTCTTCGCACGCACCCTGGGCAAACGGATCATCGGCCTGCGCACGGCCCAACTCGACGGCACACGACCACGCGCCTGGCAACTGCTGACCCGAGGCCTATTAAAGATACTCGACCTGCTACCCTCGACCTGGCTGCTGCTGATCCTCCCCGTCATCGGTCCGCACCGACAACGCCTGGGCGACCTGGTCGGCCGAACCGTCGTCATCATGGACGAGCCGCAGGAAGAGCAAGAACAAGAGCCGGATGACGCAGACGATCAAGACCCGGATCAGGACGGATCGGAGTAACGGCCAACAGCCACCGTTCAACAGAAGGGCGCCACAAAACAGAATCGCCGTCGTGAAAAAAGCCGCTTGCGGCTTAGCGATACCTGGCAGATACCTGGGGTGTTGGTCTGTAAGTGTGGTGGCCGAAATACATCCATCGCTGCTTTCAGCACGATCAATGAGTAGCAGTTGACTGGTGGCAAACGGTATAGATAATCATTTTGCCGGGTTAAGGCTTACGCTCTGTCACGAGAGTATCCGGCAAATGAGACGGTTTCTTTGGGAGCCCGACGTAATGCCTACTCGCCCCTGCAGGTACTGTAAGAATCCGGTCGCTCTCAGTGCGAAACGGTGTCCAAGCTGTGACGGCAAGGACCCTTTCCCTTTCGATCGGGATGAGCGTTTATCCGGGTGGGTTGTGGTATCTGTCATCGTGGCCGCAGTGGTGATCTGGAAACTCTTTGCGCCCTCTGATACCCCAGATACTGATCGAGCTGAAGATCCACAGGGGCAGCATCAGCCTGCGGGAGAGGACACCGCCCCCTCCTGGTATCAAGGGTCGCAGCCCTGGTCGGAAATCAGCGTGGAAGGTCGGCAAGAAATACTTAACATGCGTGCGGCTTACGAAACCTATCAGGAACGAGCCGCAGAACAAGCGGATGAGCAGGTTGATCCGGCATTAGCACAAGCGGGCGAGGCTTTAATCAGAAGCATTTGTGACAAGTATCGTCTTGACTCGTACTACAAGCAGCCACACTTGTTTGGACCGAGAACCGTGATCTGGTTACCGGAGGCAGCCTGGTCAGATCTCAGTGATACTCAGAAGCTATCGGTTTCTGCCTACATGAGCGGACGGTACAAGAACTGGGGTATTGGTGTCGGGCGGGTATCCGGGGTAGATGTTCTGGCGGATCGGCTTGTGGTTGAGCACTAGGTTCCGTTCTGTGGCCCGTGATGATCGTTCAGATGGCTGAACGCAGGATCATTGCCAGGTCAATCCACCGCCGCCTCCAGCGCGATCAGGGCGAAGCAGGTGACCAGGTTCGGATCGCCTTCCATCCAGCGGTCGGCTTCATTGATCCACGAGCCGTCTTCGCATTGCCGGGAAACAAGCGCGTCTACAAGGTCGTTTGCCCAGTCGTGCTCGATGCCATCGGATGTATGGATCGTTCTGTGGCCGTAGGCGTCCAGGGCGCGGGCGAAAGTCATGTAGTAGTAGTACAGGCCCTGCCGGGCGATCGGCTTAGGCATCCCGGGGTTTTCATCCAGCGTGTAGTGGTCGCTGATCCAGCGCAGCGCATCGACGACGCGCGGGTCGTCGCGATCGAGTTGGGCGGAGAGGTAGCTCTTGACCCCGGCGTAGGTCATCGACCCGTAGGTCCGAAGCCCCGACACCTGCCTGCCTGCCTTGGCTTCGTCGACCATCTTGGGACTGGCCATCGACTGCGGCACGCCTACAAGATCGCGGTTGACGCTGGTGGCGTAGATGAACCCGCCGTCCTGATCGATCACATCCCGGTACGCCGAGTTGCTTGCCGTCCCCTGGCATCGGCTGATGAACGCGACCGCGCGGATGAACGCCGGGTCCTTGCAGTCCAGCCCCGAGTCGTAGAGCCCTTGCAGCATGAACTGTGTGTTGGACATGTCTGGTCGGCCGTGCTTGCCGTAGCCCGACCCGCCGAAGAAAGCGTGACCTCGGTCCACCGCCTGCCCCTGGGCATCGGCCTGGCCGTCCCACTGGATGCCGCGCAGGAAGTCCTGCGCATTCTTGATCGTGTCTTCCATGCCCGGCCGGTCGCGCACCAGGTCCAGGGCGCTTAGGCATATCGCGGTGTTGTAGTTGGCCAGGATCCCCCCGTGGATCCCGCCGTCGTCTTTCGCGTGAGAGAGGATGTACCCAATCGCTTTTTCGACTTGCGGGTCGTCGGCCGGGACCAGCCGCGAGTCGATCATCACGTTGACCGCCATCGCCGTGACCGCCGGCCCGGGCTGAGCGGTCCAGCTCCCGTCTTCGCCCTGGGTCGTACGCAGGTACCCGACCCCGCGCCGGATCGCTAAGCGCGCAGCGGCTTCGTGGTCTGCGTCGATCGCGCAGGCCGGCTCAATGAGTCCTAAGAGTAGTAGCAGTCCCACGGCGTAGGCGATCGCTTTGGTGTGCATGAAGTATTTCCCGGTGTGTGTGTGATGTTGGATTGTAGCCGATGGCCCGGGCGATGGCGTCTTAGTGATTCCTACATCTATTGGGCGTTACGGATGGGCCTCACCGGCCCCACGGCCCGGGCTGGTGGGGTTGATCCGCCGCCACCGCAAGCACCGCCCGCAGCTTTGCGAGCGTCCAGATAAGCAGGCCCAGGTATCCGCCGGACAATAGGATCGGGATGATCGCCCCGGGTGTCATGCCGGTGGTGAGTATCCCCATCAACGCGGACACAAGCCACAGCCCGATCATCACGGTCTGTAGCCCGATCAGGATTATCGCGGTGATGCACGCGCCCCGGCTGGCGGAGCGGACCTTAAACCCAAGCACCGCGAGCACCAGCGACGGGATCAGCAACAGCCCGACGCCGATGATGGCCGAGACGACCGCTATCACCGGGAGTATCGACCGGACCTCGTCGACGGGCATCTGAGGTGGCAGTTCCTTGAGTAATGTCTCGGGTGGGACGAGCATGAGCCCGGCCGTGAGACCCAGGCAGCAGCAGGACATCACAAGCCCGATCCCGGCGGAAATCCAGACGTAGATCGCCGCTATGTTGGCGGCATCTGTGGGGCCCGAGGGCGGGGGGCTAACGGGCATCTGCCAGTCGCCCGGCGGTTCGAGGTTTGGGTCGAAGGTGGACATGGCCAGAGCATAACGCAGTTGACCCCGTTTAGCCGGTGCTGGCGCACACACCGGCCCGGTGCCGATATAGGCTACGTCGGTTATGGAGGATGGCCTGGGGGATCCCGGGTAAAGCACGGACAGGCTGGCGTTATGAAGAAGATGCTGTCGCTGGTACTGAAGCTGACCCTGGCCGCGGCGGGGATCGGGTATATCGTCTGGACGCTGACCTGGTCGGACCAGATCGCGGTCCCGGCCGGGTACACCTACCCCGATGGTCAGGTGGCCGGCGCCAAAGAGGTGCTGATCGTCCAGGCAAAGGACCCGGGTGGAGCCGAAGGCGCGCTGCTGACACACCGGCCCGGCGACGAAACGGTTATATCGATCCGCCGGTCCGAGTTGGGGGTGACCGCCAAGGACCTTCGGTTCAAGCCCGGGATCGTCACGACGATGTGCGGCGCGGACGTGTCGCTCCTGCTGGTGGGGCTGTTGCTGATCCTGCCGGTGTTCCCGGTCCAGGCGTTTCGTTGGTGGCTGTTGATGCGCTGCCGGGGGATGGACGTGCCGTTTGCCCGTGCGATGCGTCTGACGATGGTGGGTTTGTTTTTCAATTTCTGTATGCCTGGGATGACCGGGGGGGACGTGGTCAAGGCCTACTACGCCGCCAAGGGCAGCGGCGCGCGGGGGGTCGCGGTGATGAGCGTGATCTTCGACCGGGTGGCGGGGCTGCTGGGGTTGATCCTGCTCGCCGGGATCGCCGGGGCGGTGATGCTCTACCGGGGTGGGCTTGACGGGGACACCCTCAGGCTGGTGCAGATCGTCACGGCGCTGATCTGGCTTGGGTTTGTCGGTGCGGTGGTCGGCCCGCTGATTTATTTTTCCAGGCGTGTCCGCCGTGGGCTTGGCCTTGACCGCCTGATCGGTCGGCTGGGGCCCGGCCACATCCTTGTGCGGATCGACGATGCGGCGCTAGCGTACCGCGATCACAAGCGTGTGATCCTGGCTTGCGTGTTGGTGAGTCTGCCGGTGCATTTCTGCCAGGCGTTGGCGGCGGCGTTGGCCGGGCGGGCGCTGGGGATGGGGCTGGACCTTGGGCTGATGCTGACCGTGCTGCCCGTGATTTTCTTGGCCGGGTCGGTCCCGCTGACATATCAGGGGCTTGGGGTCATGGAAGCGCTGGCGGTCGCGATGCTCCTCACGCCGGGGCTGGCGACCGCCAACCAACTGGTGAGCATGCTGGTCTTGATCCGCCTGTACCTGATCGCCTACGCGCTGGTCGGTGCGGTGATGATGTTGCGAGGCGACATCCACCTGTTCCCGCAGATCGACGATCAAGACGCAGAGCCCAAGTTCGCATAGCGGCGGAGTACCGGCGGGGTGGTGTCCTGTAAGTAAAACGAATCGAGGTGTTGACGTTTAGCGGCGGATCGCAGATCCGCGTGTTGACCCAAGGGACCGAGAACGGCGATTTTCGATCACACGCTAAACAGGCCAGCAGGATTTTTTCAGACACGGCCTACTGGCTCACCTGCCACCACAGCACGCGGAGCATCACCGCGGCGCGATCGTTGAAGAAGCCGATCAGTACCGTGAGGAATAGCGCCCAGACCACCGTAAGCGCCCAGCGGTGTCGGCCGGGGGTTTGCCAGGCGAGCCAGGTCAGCGCCGGCCCGCCGATCAGCAGCGCGACCAGCGGATAGAAGCTGGGCTTGTGGGCACGCGCCCACAGAAGCTCGAACAGGGGCATCCGCGCAGGTGGGTCCGTGGGAGTGACGGCCAGTGTCAGCAGCACAGCGCCCTGCAAGGCCGTCACCGCCCAGGCCAACCGCCTGCTGATCCGGCGTCTACGCGCCGGCGTGAGCAGGCGCCTCCTGCGCCCGGTACGGGTTGATTGTTTACCAGGCAGGGCTGTTCCCCTTAGCGTAAATCCGCAATCGAAAGCGTGGTTCTATCACAGATGTACACGGATCGACACGGCTGGGTGTTTCACGCTGGAATCGGTTTTTCGGGTCCGTGCTCATCTGTGTCGACCGTGGCAACTGACCTTTCGGTGTTATTTCATAGCAGGTTTCAGGTGCATGGCCGATATCGCACAGCGGGCCAAGTGTAGCACCGAGGCCGGCGAGGGCAGGTTGTGGCTCTGGGAGCGTGAGCATACTATTTCTATGATTGTGATCGAATAACAGGGTGTGAGTGGAGTGGCTTTCAAGTATCGGCAATACCCGCGCAGGCTCCGAACGAACCGTCATGGCTATTGACCCCCAGAGCTGGTTGGATATCGTCAAAGCGCTGGCTGCGCAGAACGGGTCTGTGCGCGTCAGCCTCTCGTCAGCGCCTGTTGAGCAAGGCGGTCGGTTCGGCCGCACGCGCGTTTTGGCGCTGGGCAAGGACGGCGTGACGGTCGTCGAGGAGCCTCGCTACCTGGACATGGGCGTTCGGCTTCGCCCGGGGACACAGGTAGACCTGCTGGCGGTGGGTCAGGATCTTCGCCTGGTAGGCCGTTGCAAGGTCGCCGCTCAGCTCAAGTATGCGCTGAACCAGAAGATGCGGGTCGATGCGTTGTCGCTGACGACGCCGACCAAGGTCTTCTCCGGTCAACTGCGTGATTTCTATCGGGCGCCGGTCGGCGCGAGCTTAGCGTTGGAGCCGGTGCGGTTGTCGCTGGACAGCCTGGACGAGCCGACGGCCGAGCGCGCCCGGGCGGCGGGGGTTGACCTGGAAACCCAGCACAAGGCCCGGCTGGTGAACATCAGCAGCGGGGGGGTGGGCTTGGCGCTGCTGGTGGATGCCCCGTGGCGTTCAGCGCTGACGACCGAGGTGGTGTGCCGGATCTACGCTGATCTCCCGACGCTGGATAAGCCGCTTGAGCAACGTAGCCGAGTCGTCCACGTCCACAAGCTCGACAGCGGCGATATCTACATGGGGATGAGGTTTGAGTTCGACAACCCGTCGATCCAGCGGCAGGTCGAAAACGAGATCCAACACCTGTCGGTGTGGCTGCAACGCCAACAGCTCAAGAAAGATCGTCGGGATTGATTGCAAGAGCCCATCGGCCAAGACAGGGTGAATTCTTACGCCGCGTCATCCTGAGCCTGTGGCAGACGCAGCACATGCTTGTAGACCTCAATCTCGGCGGGGTATCGGCTTGGATCATCTTTGGCAAGGATCTGCTCCTCCAGCGCCGCGTGCATCTGCTCTCGGATCATCTGCTTGTTTTCACCGCTTAGCAGCAGGCCCAGGTCAGGGGAATACTCGAAGTGTTTGCCGTCCGCGTTCCAACTGAAGCAGGACAGTTGCAGCAGTACCCGTCTGACCTGCTTGATGCTCGGGACCTCGACCTGCTTCACGACGTGCTGCATCATCTCGAGCATGTCGATCGGTTTGGCCAGCCCCTCATTGATGCCTGCCTGCATGGCCCGGTACTCCAGCTCGTTATTCAACGAGGCCGTGTACAGGATGATCGGTGTCTTGGCATGCTCCGGGTCGCCGCGAAGTTCCTCGGCGAGCGCCAGCCCGTCGCCATCGGGCAGCTCGTAATCCAGGATGAAGAAGTTGAATGGCCTACGCCAGATCACCTCGCGGGCCTCGGCCAGTGACGACGCCGGGGTGACATTGGCGATCTGCTCCAGGCCCTTGGCCAGCAGCTTCTGAGCGATCTTGCTCTTGTCAACGTAGAGGAGGTTGATCTCATCCATTCGTGTGGCGCGCAAACCAAGGCTATCCAGAGAGGATCCGGGCCCTGACCGGGATCGTGAAACCGTCTTCGTATTGAGATTGATCGGCTACTTCAAGACTTTAGTGAAGCCTCCGCGGGCCGATAACCCGACCCGACGCACCCACAACGGGTTTGCGGCCTACAGGGGGTTTAAGCGCCGCCCGCCAGACGGTTCAGCTGCTGACGTTGAACGGACATGCTGATGTCTTGCACGCCCTTGGAAAGCGAATCGGCCGCCTTGGATTTCACACAGTTGACCCCGTAGCGGTACCGGCCGTCGGGCAATTCGCACACGCTCTGGATGCTCGCCTGCCCGGTGTAGCGCTTGCTTTCGTAATGCAACTGGGCGTCCAGGACCTGGCCGATCGTGTATTGGTTGGGCGAACTGACCGCGAAGCCGGTGACGCTCACATCCAACAGCGGGCAATCGTCTTCGCCGTCAAATGTTGCCGTTATGTTGGTGATCGTGGTCCGCACACGGTAGCACTGCCGGCTCTCGGCGGAGACCGGTTCGCCCATCGTTTGCAGCCCGATCAGCGGCCCGGATTCGCCTTCCAAAAGCGCATCCACACGGGCCGGCTGCTGCATGAATTGACGCTGGTGCTCAAAATAAATCAGGATCTCAAGCCCCGCCTCAAGAGCCAGGTCCGGATCGTCCGGCTGGACCGTCAGGTTATTAGACCCTGCCGTCTCGGTCACCGTCGTCGGGTGCAGCGTGCGCCGCTTGGTCTTGCCTGGAAACTGGATAAATACACTGGATCCCTTGCTCGGCATCGGTCGTGCTCCCTGAGAGAATCAAGTCCTGATCGTATGGGAATGGATGGATGAACTGGGTAACCCATCGGTTGTTTGTTCAGTTGCGTTCAATTATTAACCACCGCATAAATCGGATAGGGGAGACTTATTCCTGGATCTTACTTTGGGCTATGGCATAGCCGGCTCCATCACCGCATGCCTGGGGGTTTTCCCTGAGCCCGTTACCATTTCCCCTTGGGGCATGTCTCGCGGCGCAGGCGGGTCTTGTGCTTGAGCCAGCAACCGCAGGCGTTACATCGGCACACCTGATGGGCGTTGTGCTGACACACCACCGCCTCCGGGCACCCCCGGCATATCTCCAGCCGCTGCTTGACCGCGCCCTGCGAAAGGACGTGCACGCCCAGCATCGACCAGGCGAGTCCCGTCGTTCCCCGCAAGGCACCGGCACATGTTCGGCATACACCCATCGATCTCACCCTCGTCACACGATAACCATTCTTATACCTACTTCGATTCTTCCCCGCACACTTCACGCCGCCGCCCGCTCCACGTCTGTGACCCAGGCGGGGGTCTGGCTGATATACGTTTCCAGGTGCTTGCCCCGGCTGAAGTAGTACCAGGCCATAAACGCCTGGTACGGGATCGTCAGCGCAATCACCGTGCCGTAGACCAGCACCACAACCAACCGGTACAGCCCTTCGGTCGGCCCCAAGACCTGCGCCAGCTCGGGGTTCTGCTCGATCGTCTGCGCGTACGCGCCGGGCCCGGCAAACTCAGCGATCAGGGTCCACACGCAGTACGCCACGATCAGCGCCCCGAAACCGATCTGGTTAAACCCAAGCAGCCGCGGGCCGGTTAAGTCCAGCGCCCGCAGTAGCCGTCGTCCCTTGAACTCGTGGTACGCCACCGCGCCCAGCCCCAGGGTGATCAGCAGGCCCAGCAGGCTGAACGACAAAGGCAGGAACAGCGCGGACAGCGCCGCGAAGATGCCGATGCTCCAGCCGTTAAAGCCCGCGACCGCGATCGTCCGGTCGATCTTGCGCCTGCGCGACTTGGCGCTGCGCAACTGCTCGTAGTGTTCCGCCGAGAGCGGGCCCTGCCCGGCGGCAGTCTGCTCGCTGTCCCCAAGGGGGCTTCGTGAATTGTGCGCGTAAGTACCCATGGGGTTTATATCGGTTGAAATCATACCGCTTATTACAGGGACACGACCGCCGACCCACCCGGGCCCCGCCGGAAATCCTTGCCGAGCTATGTCCGCAGAGCACAACCGCTTACGTCTGGATCACAAGATCCTTGGCTTGTCCTTTAACACCACGACACCGGGATTCTGCCCCAAAAGAGGCAAAAAAACACTTGTTTATCCGTGGGAGGATCGGTAGTCTGACGTGAGATAGGGGGTGACGCATGTCTGGCCGAAGTGGGATCAAGAAGGCATTTTTCCGGTCAACGGTGTTTTCATACAACGATGAACAGTAACCAGGTGCGAGGCGGTTGCGCCCGTTGCTGTGTGAGCCTTGGGGAAGGCCAGCAAAGGTCTTCAGAGGGTTCCGGGGACCGGCCGTGGGCGGGAGGTGAAAATGACGTGACACCCGGGCGGGCAACTCATGACAGCTAAGTCGGCAAGGCATATCGCCGGCTTACCCATGTCAGATCACATTCTTTGTGTTGAGTGGGTGCCGAAGCGCGCCCAGAACATCTGTTGATCCTTCAGACTAAAGGAAACACCATGCAACACATCATCCGACACACGTCTTGCGTCGCCGTCCTGCTTCTTGCCGCCTCGCCCGTGTGGGCGCAACTCGCCGCCGGGTCCGGCGCGGGCGCGCCCGCCCCGATCCAGGTCGACTTCAACTCACTTGACATACATTGGGAACTCACCCAGCCGATCATCTTCGACCCCAGCGCCCCGGGGATGGAAAAAACCTTTGATAGCCCCAAAGATGTCACAGGCGCCCCGATCCACCTCGATGCGCTCCAGCCTTTCCCGATCCCGGTCTGGGAGAACTTCCCGTTGATCGGCGGCCCGCCCGTCGCTGACTGGCACGAAGAAATCGTTACCCCGGGTTGGGTCTGGAGCATCCCCGATCCCTTCGGGCTGATCACGCTCAACGGCGTGCCCTGGCCGTCAGCGGTGAGTCCCCTCTCGACCCCGACCATGCTGTGGGTCGACTTCGACCCGATCCCCACCGATCCCACGGGCGGCACGGTTCTGGATATCCACAAGGAACTGCTGTGGGAAGGTACACCGGGCAACCGTATCTGGGGCGACGGCGTGGATGACATCGGCAATGTGGTTGATGAAAGCGGCATCATCGTCCTCGAGCATCCGACCCCCGAGCCAACATCGCTCGTGCTCCTGAGCCTCGGCACGCTGGCGATGCTCAGGCGGCGCTAAATGACGACGGGTTGAATCATCACTTCACACGATGTCTTTTTCAGACGGCGAGGCCCAGCGGCCTCGTCGTCACTTGTTGTAGGGTGCGTTGTCAACCCCATGGGATCAGTCCGCTATAATTTTGAGCTACATCGGCCCGTCCTCGGAGACTTCGCTATGACGCCGAGCCCCGACCACCTCGAACCGCTGACCTCGACGCCCAACGAGCCGCAGGCCGCCATGATCGTCAGCGCCCTGAAAGACCGCGGCATCGACGCCGTCGCCGAGGGCGGCCTGACCGCCGGCTTCCGCGCCGAGACCGTCGGGGAGGTGCGCGTCATGGTCTGGCGTCAAGACCTTAACCGCGCACGCCAGGCCCTCGACGACTTCCGCGAGGCCATGAGCGACATCGACTGGGATAATGTGGATGTGGGGGAGGGGGAGTGACGCTCATGCGTCAGCCCCGCGATGCTGTTACATTCTCCGCCGGTCACAGCGGGCTACAGGCGGAGTATACAAGGCATCATTGCACATACAGGTGAAATCGCGGCGTTGGCGGCGGCGTTTTGTTGGGCGTTGTCCACGGTCATGAACCGGCCGATCGGGCTGTCGCTGTCGCCGTTGGTGATGAACCTGTTCAAGGGGATGATCGCGGTGGCGCTGCTCTGCCTGACGGTCACGGCGGGGTATGTGTTGGCCGGTCGGTCGCCGGGCGGGATGAGCGGGGGGGTGGTCGTGCTGCTGGCGGTCAGCGGCGTGGTGGGGATCGGCCTGGGTGATACGGCGTTCTTCGCGGCGCTTTGGCACTTAGGCTCAAGGCGTGCGCTGCTGCTTGGGACGCTCAGCCCGCCGTTGGCGGCGGTGATCGGGCTCTTATTTCTAGGTGAGACGATGAGCCTGGGCGCGTGTGCGGGGATCGGATTGACGGTCGCGGGTGTGGCGTGGGTCATCACCGAACGATCGGATCAGCGTGGTCACGCGCCCCCGGGCCGGCTTTGGTGGGGCGTGGGCTTGGGTGTGTTCTTCGCGTTGACGCAGGCGGTGGGTGCGGTCATCTCGCGCAAGGCGATGGTGGACACGCAGGCCGGCGCCGAGATGACGGCCCTGGTAAGGCTGATCGCGGGGACTTTGACGGTGCTGGTGATATTGCCGTTTGCGATACGGCGAAACCCAAACGCGAGCACCACAGCGCCACGCAAAAAGCCGATGACGCGGCGCGGCTGGGCGCTGTTTTTTGTCGCGGTCGTGACAGGGACCTACCTGGGGATCTGGCTGCAACAGGTCGCGCTGGACCACACCCACGCGGGCATCGCGCAGACGCTGCAATCCACCAGCCCGTTATTCGTGCTGCCGATCGCCGCGGTGCTCGGTGAGCGAGTCAGCCTGCGCGCCATCGCCGGCGCGGCCGTGGCGGTCGGCGGGATCGTCCTGCTGTTTAGTAGCGGCTGACCCCGTGTCACGAAGGTATACCTGGCTCTCCCCCTCGCTACGGAACACCAACACGCGGTCGGGTGATTGCTTCCACAGGTGCTCGCCCAGTTCGTGAGGCCAGAACATCCTGGCATGGACCGCAGGCCGGCCGTCTGCGAAGCACATCAGGAACGCGCTGACCTTGTTAGAACACTGGAGCCCCGAGCCGTCTGTGTCGAACGTCTGCGCGGGGTCGGCGGGGTCTTCGCCGGTCAGCAGCAGGGCGTGGAGCCTCTGCGCCTGCTTAGGGCTTAGCGACCACTGAAACACCTCCATCACCGGCTCCCGGCACCGGTCTCGCCGGTAGATCCACCATTCGTTGACGGTTGTGGCGCTGCGTGTCAGCACGTCCTTGTGGCGGGCGTAGACCGGGTCGTCCTGGCCGTAGGTCCCGCCGGGGTCCCACATGAGTGTCTGTTTGCCCGGTGCGCTCAGCCGCAGCGTAGCGTGGTTGGACAGCACCTGGCCGTAGCAGATGAAGACCTGTAGCAGCCCCTGCGCGTCATGGCCGTTGCCCTGATCGGTGTTCAATGCGTCAAGTGAGCTCGTCGGGTGACCTCGGCGGGCCTGCTCATGGGTATCAAGTGAGATCGCTTCGCCGCGCCAGCCCGGGGGGACCGTCCCGGCGTGGTGACAGCCGGCGGTCATGCAGACCACCAGGCATAGCCACCGCATCACCCGTGGGCCGTGTGTCATGGTCGATATGGTACCGGCTGGTGCGGCGCGTGCAGACGGTCAGGCCTGGCCGACCATCGTTTGAAGCGCCGCCGCCAGGTCGCAGAGCTTCGGCGGGCTCATGCTCGCACGGAGCATCTGCAGGTCGCGCCGCCTGACCATCCGTATCACCTCACCGCCGGGCGTCTTGAAGGTATGCACCGGCAGGCTGCGCCGTTTGACCAGCGCGCCGACCTGACCCGCCGTCAGCCCCAGTTCCTCGGGGGTCTGACGCAAAGGCACCGCGTCACCCAACCGGCGTTTCCATTGTCCAAGGCTCATGATACGGCCAGCCATACGGCGCCTCCCGATTCCAGACAGACCCCGGCCCTCACGCCACGCGGCGCAGGCAAAGGGGATGGGATACCCATGTATTCGGTGCTCTGGGGCAGGGTGAGCCGGTCTGAAGCAACCGGCAGGTTATCGGGCCCGGGAAGATGCGGATTTGTCCGGCGCGTACTTCCCCTTGAAATACTTGCCCGTCCGGTACACGCGGTCGCGTTGCCAACCCTGCAATTGGTCGTCGACCAGCAGCAGCAGGTATTGAAATTTATCACCGTCGAGATAGGTCAACCGCTCGGCTGTATCGTGAATCCGCCGCTTGTCCGGCGTGCCAAACTGCGCGATGATCGTGGACCGGTCCATCCCCTTGTACAGCTGCGACTCGTCGATACGCCTTTCCTCGCAGCCCCCGGCCATCGCCGACGACATCACCACCAAACCCAGCATGAACTTACGCAAGGGGGGCAACATGTGTCTCCACTGGCCGGATCAGACGCCTGATCGGCCTGTCTTTCTATCGTCATGCGGCCTGGGCCTGGTCCACAGATGCCAGAAGCGGGATGTGGGTCGTCAGCCCGGTGATCTTGATCAGATCGGCGACGTTGGGCTGGCAGCCGGCCATCATCAACCGGCCCTGCTTCTTGTCCAGCTCGATTAAGAAGGTCACCAGCGAGCCGATGCAGGCCGAATCGATGAACTCGACACCGCTCATCTCCAGCACAAAACGCACGCAGCCGGTCTGCTGGTGGTACTGATGCAGCGTGTTTAGGAGGTGATCCGCCTCCAGGCTGGTGATCATCGGTTGCTCGATCGAGAGCACCGCCAGATCGCCGTTCTGCTCGATATTAAAGCCGTGAAACGCCATTACAGGCTCCTGCCAAGGTGAGATCTGCCATCGTACGCCCGCAAGCCATCAGGCCGGGGTTATCGGCAGTTATCGGCGGGATGCATCCCTGACTTGCGTGCCGATCGGCCTGCCACAGCCAATCCCCAGCAGCGCCCCCGTCATAACCCGACCTGAAGTAGCCCGCCCAGACACACGATGAAATAAACGGAGCACCATCAACGGGGCGGACCAGGGAGTTTGAGATGGCCAAACAGAAAAAACGCAGAAAGTCGGCGTCGCCCGCCAAGACCTCAGCCAAGGCCGATCACTCACCCAGGAAACCTCCCGCCGAAGAAGCCGTAACACCGGCCCCGCCAACGGATGCGCCCAGCGCCGCCACACTCCTCGACGAGCTGCAACAGCGCTGCGAGAGCCTTAGGCAGTGGCAGCGGCAAACCAACGAGGGTCTTCAGGCCCGCCTCGCCGAAGTCAACCGGCTTGAGCATGACCTGGACCAAGCGCACGAACAGGCCCAGCGCGACCGGGCCAAGATCGATCTGGACCGAGACGCCATCAAACGCACCCGGCTGCTGCTGGACAAGGAGAAGGCCCAGGCCGAGCAAACACAGGAAGCGCTGGAATCCCATCGCCACCGCCTGGAGCGCGCCGAGGACGAGATCAGCGAACAGCGCCAAGCCCTACAGGACCTGCGTAGCGAGATGGACGGCGAATGGGCCAGCCTGGCGCGGACACGCCGGGCGCAGGAGTCGCTCGCCGCCGCGCTGGACGCCGACCGAACCCGCGTCCAGGAGCTGCGCCTGACCGAAGGGCTCAACCAGGCGAACACGCCCAAGGCCGACAAAGACACCGACGAAGGCCCGGGCCTGTCACTGACCCACGCGGCGTGATTTAGTGAGCGGTTAGCTTTTAGCTATTAGCCTTTAACCCCCGGTGCAAGCCGGAGGTCAATTGGCTTGATCGGCGACTCATCTACCAGGTCGTGAGGTGACGCTGGTCATCGCTACTCTCCGGAAAACAGCACCAGATCCGCGACGCGCTCGGCGACGGGGGTCATGTTGCCTTCGATGTTGTTGTTGATCAGGACGACGACGGCGGCGTTGCGGTCGGGGAAGCGTTGCAGGCACAGGGAGAAGCCGCGTGTGCCGCCGGTGTGGTGGATGCGCCGCTGGTCCTTGAAGGTGTCGATCCGCCAGCCGAAGCCGTAGCCGATGCTTTCGTCGTTGGTCTTCGTGGGGGTGAACATCTGATGGGTCGCGTTGTCGCTAAGGAGTTGCTGGCTGTCGAGTGCGGCGATCCATTTGGCGAGGTCGTCGATGGAGCTGTAGATCCCGCCGTCACCGCGGACGGCGCTGGTGAGGCTCTGGTCGTCGCGGGTCCATTTCCCGAATCGCTTTTTGTGGCCAAAGGCGCGGTCGGGGACCTGGTTCAGCCCGCGGACAAACATGACCGTCTTGTCCATCCCGACGGGCTCGAAGATGCGGTCCTTTAGAAACGTGTGAAACGGCTGGTCTGCGGCTTGCTCGACGATCAGACCCAGCAGGGTGTAGCCGGTGTTGGAATACTTGTAGTCCGAGCCGGGCTCAAACAGCGGCTCATCGGTGTCGAGGATCATCTTCAGGACGTCCAGGTCGTGGACCTGGAGGGTGGTCTTGTCGGGGATGAGGTCTTCGTAGTCGGGCAGGCCCGAGCGGTGGTTGAGCAGGTGGCGGACGGTGATGCGTTTGCCGTATTCGGGGAAGCCGGGGAAGAACTCATCGAGTGTGTCTTCCAGTGAGAATTTCCCATCGTCCACGAGCAGCATGACGGCGGTGGCGGTGAACTGCTTGGTGACCGAGGCGATGCGGAAGTTGGTCTGGGGCGCAACGGGGGTCTGGTCTTCGGCATCGGCGAGGCCGTAGCCTTGGCGGAAGATGATTGTACCTTTGTCGATGACGAGGACCGCCGCGCCGGCGTGGTCGGGGAGGGCGGACTCAATACGGTCCGCTAGGCCGGAATCGTCATTAGGTGGCGTGTCGTCGGCTTGCAGGGCGCTGGACATGGCGGCGAGTACGGCGGCGATCAACACGAAGGTCAACAATAGTGTGTGCGACATCATGGGTCATAGCCTGTAATAGGTTGTGCCTGGCAGTCAGTCTGATAGGCCGATCTGCTTATTCTACCCTCTGGCTCTGACCGGTCGGAAACCATCTGAACCCCTTGAACATAGCCCAATCGATGATCACCAACACGGTCGGGAATTGAATCAGAACCTGAAAGTCATAACCCAGCAAGTACCTCAAGACCTCGTTGCCGGACGCGAATACACCAAGCACCGCCAGCCCGACCGACCATCTGCGCGGCCTGGGTTTAAGATGCTTCCAGTAGAGAGTCGTCCCTAGCAGGCTGATCGGGTAGCCCACAAAAATAGAACTGATCACGATCTCTTCGGCGTTGGTCGAGAAAGAGAAATTACACAGCACCGATATGAAGGTGTATGACCAGCTAACACCCTCCGGCGTAACCGTGTACGTTACGACAAAACCAACCAGAAAAAACGTTTCCAGGATCCGGATGAGATAGATGGGTGACTTCATGGCACAACCCAATGGCCGCTTAGAGAACAATTAGGCGAGTACTAAACGGACAACGTCCTAATCAATCGAAGTGGCTGCGGTTTGTTGGACAGGCTGATTTGTGTCAGCGGCCTGCACCGGTGTGGTAGCGTTACGTGAGGCGTTGACCAGGCCGTTGCCGACGACGCCCAGGATCAGGGCGAGTGCGGCGGCGACCAAAGCGCCGGCGTAGCGGGGGAACTGGCCGGTGGATTCGACGGCGTCGTTGGGCTCTCCGAAGTAGCACGCGCTGGCGATGCGCAGGTAATAAGCGGCGCTGATGGCGGAGTTGAGCACGAGGATGATGACCAGGTAGGTGAAGCCCGCGCCGTAGGCCGAACCGATGAGGTAGACCTTGCCCAGGAACCCGACCAATGGTGGCAGGCCGACCAGCGACAGGACGCTGACGAGCATCAGGGCCGCGAGGAAGGGGTGTCTTTTGTGCAGGCCGGAGATGTCGTCGAAGGTCTGCGCCTCATCGCCGTTGACGCGCAGGCAGCCCAGGACGGCGAAGCTGGCGATGGTGCCCAGGCCGTAGGCGACCAGGTAGAACAGCACGGCGGCGAGCCCGTCGCCCAGCGCACCACCGGCGGCCTGATTGACCGCGGGCCCGGCAAGCAGACCGACCACGATGTAACCCGAGTGCGCGATCGAGCTGTACGCCAGCACGCGCTTGACGGATGTCTGCAAGAGCCCCAGGACGTTGCCGACGGTCATGGTGAGCGCGGCGATGATCCACAGCAGCGACTCGATCGCCCCGGGCAGGGGCCAGCCGACCAGGCTGAGGATCAGGATCAGTGCGACAGCGCCGGCGGTCTTGGGCACGAAAGCTAGGAAGGCGGTGACGGGTGTGGCGGCGCCTTCATAAACATCGGCGGCGTAGAAATGCATCGGGACGGCTGCGATCTTGAAGCAGATCCCGACGATCGACAGGGCGATGCCGATCAGCAGCAGGCCGGGGACGTGCCCGTCGTGTGCGGCGATCTGTTCTTGTGCGATGCGGGTGATCTCGGCGAACTCGGTGGAGCCGGTCGCTCCGTAGATCAGGGTAAAGCCGTAGAGGAAGATCGCAGCCGACAGCGCGCCAAGGAAGAAATACTTGACCGCCGACTCCTGGGCCTGGACCCGGTCGCGGCTGGTAGCGACCATGACATAGGTCGGCAGGCTGGTCAGCTCGAGCGCGAGGAAGAGCCAGACCAGGTCGCCCGCGCCGGCGGTGAGCATGACGCCGGTGAGACTTAGCAGGAAGAAGGCGTAGAACTCGCCGGTCAGCAGGTCGCCGGGATCGAAGTCCTTGGCGGCCTCGGCGTCGCGCGTCTGTCGCAGTTGGTCGGGCACGCCGGCGGCGACCATCAGCAGGATCAGGCCGATCCCCGCGACCGCGAGCTTGACGTATCCCGCCAACCCGGCAAGCGCGCCTGCGCCATCGCTTACGCTGGACTTACCACAGACCAGCAAGGCGGCGAGGACGAGCGTCGCCGCAGCGATCCAGGGGGTGCTGCGGCGGGGCCCCTTGCCCTTGGACAGCCCGATGAACAGGCAGGCCGTTGCGCCGATGAGCATGACGATCTCGGGCCAGAGCCCGGCGACTTTCTGGATGATCTCGGCTTTATGCATCGGTTAACGCTCCGCCTCTTGTTGGGCGGTCTTAAGTGGCGGTTGTTGCAGTGTATTTTCGATAGCCGGTAACGGACGGTCGTCCAGAACCAGTCGAAGCTCGGCGGCGCGAGGATCGTCTGCCGGAGTTTGATCGGCGTCGACGTAGACGGTCTGCAGCTCGGCGGCGGCCTTGGCGGCGGCGGTCAGCCGCCCGACAGGGGCTTCCAGGCTGGTCAACACGCCGTGGGGGAACAGGCCCAGGACCAGGCAACCGGCGGCCAGCGGCAGGAGGGTGATGATCTCTCGGCCGTTTAGGTCGCGCAGGTCGTGGCTGTCGTCGTCGTTGTGCACGTCCGGGACCTTGAGCGGACCGAAGATAACCTTCCCGACCATGTACAGCAGGTAGATCGCGGCGAAGATCATCCCGACCCCGGCGATGGCTGCGTACTCGAACCCCAGGACGTTGCTCGGCGAGAGGAACGCGCCCAGCAGTGTGAGGAACTCGCCGATGAACCCGTTGAGCCCGGGCAGCCCGACGCTGGCGAGGACGAAGAAGACGGTGAAGCTCGCCCAGACGGGGATGACCCGTCCCAGACCCGACATCTTGGCCATGTCCCGTGTGTGGAAGCGTTCGTAGATCATCCCGACGCAGAGGAACAAGGCCCCGGTCGACAGGCCGTGGTTGATCATGTACATGACCGCGCCGACCGCGCCGGTGTCGCCGGCGTCCAATGCGAACAAGCCCAGCACACAAAAGCCCAGGTGCGAGACCGAGGAGTAGGCGATCAGCTTCTTGACGTCTGTCTGGACCCAGCAGATCAGCGCGGTGACCAGCACGCCCAGCACGGCAAACACGCCGATGTACGGCGCGAAGGTGACGACGGCCTCAGGGCACATCGGCAGGGCGAAGCGCAGCAGGCCGTAGGTCCCCAGCTTCAGCAAGACGCCTGCGAGGATGACCGACCCGGCGGTGGGGGCCTCGGTGTGCGCAAGCGGTAGCCAGGTATGCACCGGGAACAGCGGGACCTTGACCGCGAACCCTGCTAAAAGCGAGCCCAGGACCCAGCCCTGCTCGGTCGGGCTCATGCTGGCGGCGGCGAGGTAGAGCGTCTGGATATCAAACGACCATGCCCCCGCGCCGGGGAAAAAGTTCACAGGGAGCGTCGTGTTGAACCACGCGACGTACAACACGCCGGCAAATGTCAGCATCGAACCGGTGAAGGTGTAGAGGAAGAATATCTTCGCCGCACGCAGCCGGTTGTCCGACCCGAACACCCCGATGAGGATGTACAGGGGGACCAGCGTCAGCTCGAAGCAGACGTAGAAGAAGATGATGTCGGTGGCGACGAACGTGCCGAGCATGAACGTCTCTAAGACGATCAGCCAGAAGTAGAACTCGCGGACGCGGACCTTCACCGCGCTGAGCGACCCGAGCATGATGACCGGCATCAGGAACGTCGTCAGCAGGACCAGCCAAAGCGAGATCGAATCGATCCCGTACCCGAACGTGAGCCCAAAGGCGTCGATCCACCGCACGGCCCCCGTGAACTGCATCCCCGGGGCCGAGAAGTCGAACTGCGCCAAGGCAACCAGCGAAATCACAAACGTGATCAGCGTGCTGAGCACCGCGTAGGACCAGGTGGCGTGTCGGCAGTTAAACGCCTTGATAGGCAGCATCAACGGCAATGCGCTGACAAGCGGGAACAGGACTAGAAGCAGTAGCAGTAGGTCCATGAAGTACGTCTGTCCTTAGAACGCCCACTTGAATACGAGTAACGCGACCAACGCCATGCCCATCACCATGCCCAGGCCGTAGCCTTGTATCTGCCCGCTCTGTGTCGGCCTGACAGACCAGCCCACCAGCCGCGGCAGATACCCGACCGTCATCACCAGCCCGTTGATCACGAACTGGTCGAAGAGATAGAACCCGTGCCCGAGCCGGCGCAGCGGCTTGACGATCGTCAGGTCGTACAGCTCGTCGACGTAGTACTTGTTGTAGAGGACCTCGACAACGCCGGAGAACCGCTTGGCGATCTGGTCGGTCAGCGGGCGGTTCAGCCAGTGGAAGTACCCGGCCAAGGCGATGCCCAAAAGTGCGATGAAGGAGCTGACCCACTTCAGCAGGACGTGGATGCCGTGTGCGCGGTGGGCTTCGTGGTCGTCGCCGTGGCCGGCGTCGGCATGGCTGTCTGCGGCGGCGGCGTGTGTGTCGGCTTGGTCTGAGACGGCGATGATTTCGTAGGCCGGGGCCGTTTGTGGGTCGGTCTGGATGTTCAGCGCGACCGCAGGCTGGGCGGTGGATTCTTCGATGTTGGTTGTCATCCAACCGCTGAAAATCAAGCCTGCGAATAAAGCGCCGACCGCAAGGACCGCCAGCGGGGCGTTCATCGGCCACCAGGGCATCTCGTGAGGCTCGTGGGCGTGGCCGTGATCGTCCCCATGCGCGTCATCAGCGCCGTGGTCGTCGTCGCCCATCTCGAAGTGTTCCGGGCCCATGAAGACGCGGAACCACAGGCGGAAGGTGTAGAACGCGGTGAGGAACGCGGTGGCCAGGCCCATGATGGCCAGCCAGAAGAACAGCGTGCTGCCGTGCTCGCCGGTGCCCCGGACCATCGCCTCGGCGAGGATGGTGTCCTTACTGAAGAACCCGGCGGTGAAGGGGAAGCCTGCAAGCGCCAGGCAGCCGGCGAACATTAGCCAGCAGGTCACCGGCATCTTGTGCCGTAGGCCCGACATCGCACGCAGGTCCAGTTGCCCGGCCAGGGCGTGCATCACGCTCCCGGCGGTGAGGAACAAGAGGGCCTTGAAGAAGGCGTGGGTGAACAGGTGGAAGATCCCGCCAAACGTCGACAGCGCACCGACACCCAGGAACATGTACCCAAGCTGCGAGACGGTCGAGTAGGCGAAGACTTTCTTCAAGTCGTACTGGCACAAAGCGATCGTGCCGGCGAAAAGGGCGGTGACCCCGCCGACCGTGGCGACCGTGGGCAGGGCGTAGGGCGAGAGCTGGAAGACCGGCATCAGCCGGGCGATCATGTAGACCCCGGCGGTCACCATGGTCGCGGCGTGGACCAGCGCCGACACCGGCGTCGGGCCCGCCATGGCGTCCGGCAACCAGACGTGCAGCGGGATCTGCGCACTCTTGCCGAACGCGCCCAGCATCAGCAGGAACGGGATCCAGAGGTCGGCCGTCGTCGGGTCGAAGCCCTGCTCGACCGCGTGACGCGCCATATCGGTGACCACGGACAGGCTCACCGTGTGGTAGGTCATGTACGTCAGGAAGATCCCAAGCGCAAAGCCCAGGTCCCCGATGCGGTTGACGATAAAAGCCTTCTTCGCCGCCGCGACCGCGAAGGGCTTGTCGTAGTAGTACCCGATCAAAAGGTACGAGCACAGCCCCACGCCCTCCCAGCCCAGGTACAAGAGCACCAGGTTGTCGGCCATGACCAGCGTCGTCATCGCGAAGATGAACAGCGACACGCCCATGAAGAACCGGGCGTAGCCGCGGTCGCCCTTCATGTAGCCCATCGCATACGTTGCGATCAGCGAGCCGATGCCAGTGACGACGAACAGCATGACCATCGTCAGCGGGTCGATGAAGTAGGCCATATTGACCTGGAACTCGCCGACGCCGATCCAGCTATAGACGGTCTGGACCTGCTGGGTGTCGTTGAGGTGCTTCGCGGCGCTGTAGACCCCGCAGGTAATCAGGAACGGGATAAAGATCGACAGCACGCTGATAGGCCCGGCCGCCTTGCGCCAGACCGGCTTCATGCAGCACACGCCGCACAGCGCTGCGCCCAGCAGCGGGATCCAGGGGACGAGTTTGATCAGTTCGATGGGCATGGAATGTCAGGTATCGGGATTAGTACGTCAGGTCTTTCACATAACCGCGGTGGCTATCCTTTAAGATCCGACCAGGCCAGGGCGTCCAGGGTCTTCTTTCGTCTAAACAGCAGCACCACCAGGCCCAGCGCCAGCGCCGCCTCCGCGGCCGCGATGGTCAACACGAAGATCACGAACGTCTGGCCGGTGTCGTTTAGATGGAACCGGCTGAACGCCACCAGCGACACCGCCACGCCCTGGAACATCATCTCCGTACAGAGGAACATGATGATCAGGTTCCGCCGGGAGATGAACCCGATCAGCCCCAGGCAAAAAAGCACCGCCCCGGTGAGCAGGAAGTGCGAGAGCGCCAGGCTGTCAATCGCGTTTAGTGGCATGGGTCAAAAGTCAAAGGTTCAAAGTCGAAGGTCAAAAGTCCATTACATTGGATTGTTTAGCGCCGGCCCGTAGGGCCGGGCTTCTTCACCCCGGCGCCGGCGGGTGTTCGTCGGGCACCTTGGTCCTGGCGATCACAACCGCGCCGACCAGGGAAATCAGCAGGATCACCCCCGCCAGCTCCAGGCCCAGCGGGTGGCTGCGGAACAGGTCCAGCCCGATCCGCTCGGCGTTGGATAGCCGCGCCGGGTCCAGGTTCGTGGGGGTTGGGATCGGCTGCGCCTCGACCATCAGTTCGCTTTGTGGATCGTACTCAAACCTCGCCGACGGCTGGATCGGCCGGCCGCCGAGCGTCGAGCCGATCAGGGCGATATCGCTGTTGTCCGGATCGGGTTGCGCGGCGATCTGCGGGTCGAAGCTCAGGCTCAAAAGCACCGCCAACAGCAGGAACCCCGCGGCACAGGCCATCGTCGGCTCTCTGGCGACCTTGTCGTAGATCTGGCCCGACTGCCCGTCGGGGTCCGGCTGGGACGCGAGCATGATGACGAACACGTAGGTCACCAGGATCGCACCGCCGTAGATGATAATGATCGCAAACGCCATGAACTGCGCCGAGAGCACGATAAAAAGCCCGGCGCTCGCCAGCACAACCATCACGAACCACAAGGCCGCGTAGACCGGGCGGGTGTGGGTGATGACCTTCACCGCGGCGGCGATGGAGATCCCGCTGAAGACGTAATAGTAGAGGAACCCGGCGCCGGAGAGCCCCGTCTCGCGGTCGGCCCAGAAATCGCTGCCCGAGAGGAACAGCCACAACCCGCCCAACGCCGCCGCGCCCAGGATCGGGCCGAGGAAACGCAGGGGCTTGCTGCGGCGGGGCATCATCAGAGACAGCGAAATTGCGCCAAGCACCGAAGCGATATACAGCGCGTATTCGAGGTGCTGTTCCATGATCGGTCCGGCGCGCCCCGTCATTTCGACGGGTATCGAGGTCAAGCGGTCAACGGTGCGGCGATCCGATCGGACTTCACGGCCTGCCGGGGGGCAACGTCCTGCCCCGCCTGCACCTAACGCGGACAGGATACGAAGCGGCACACCTCCTTGCAACAAACCCCAGCCGTCGGCGACTGACCCCCTGCGTTGGACGCTCAACCCCGATCTGATACGATCCGCCGCTATCACGACCCGGTCACGCCCAGACGCGCCGGCCGGGCTCGGCTTAAAGATGCGGGAAACACCACGATGCCCCAGATCACCATTGACGGTAAGGCCTGCGAATACCAGGGCAAGAAATCCATCCTGGAAGTCGCCCTGGACAACGGGATCGAGATCCCGCACTACTGCTACCACCCAGGGATGAGCATTGTCGCGAGTTGCCGGATCTGCATGGCCGAGGTCGAAGCGCCCAACCCACGCAACGACAACAAGCTGGAGATGATCCCCAAGCTCATGCCCACCTGCCAGACCCCCGCGGGCGACGGGCAGGTGGTCCACACCAAGAGCCCCAAGTCGATCGCCAACCAGAAGTCGGTCATGGAGTTCCTCCTGATCAACCACCCGCTGGACTGCCCGGTCTGTGACCAGGCCGGCGAGTGCTACCTCCAGGACTACAGCTACAAGTACGGCCACAGCGAGTCGCGCTTCGACGAGGCCAAGGTCAAGCAGCCTAAGAAAGACATCGGCCCCAACGTCCTGCTCTATTCCGACCGCTGCATCATGTGCACCCGTTGTGTCCGGTTCACCAAGGAGGTCGCAGGCACGGGCGAGATCGGGATCTTCGGCCGCGGCTCCAGCGAGCAGATCGACATCTTCCCCGGCAAGGCCCTTGACAACGAACTGTCCGGCAACGTCGTGGACATCTGCCCGGTCGGCGCGTTACTCGACAAAGACTTCCTCATGTCCATGCGCGTCTGGAACCTTACCAAGACCCCAAGCATCGACGGGATCACAGCCTCGGGCGACAACCTCTCGATCGAACACAACGACGGGCGGGTCTACCGCGTTAAGCCACGGACCAACATGGACGTCAACAAGTGGTGGACCAGCGACGAGATCCGTTTCGGCTGGAAGTTTGTCCACAGCGAGGACCGCCACCGAAGCCCGGTGCAAAAAGCCGATGGCTCGCCACAAGAGTGCGACTGGAACAAGGCCTACGGCGCGGTCAAGGCCGGCCTCTCCACGGTCCTGCAGTCCAGGGGCGCCGGGTCGCTGGCGCTATTGGTCAGCCCGATGCTCACCTGCGAGGAGGCCTACCTGCTGGGCAAGCTTGTGATCGGGCTGGACGCCGAAGCGGTGATCGGTATCGGGCCGGTCCCGGTCAGCGGTCAGGACAAGGCCTTCCCCGGCGGGTACACCGTCTACGCCGAAAAAGCCCCCAATGCCCGCGGCGTCCGCCGGGCGCTGGGCCAGCTCACCGAGTCGGTCCTGGCTTATGAGCAATTCCTCACCGCGATCGAGGACGAACGCACCAGCGGGGTCCTGGTGACAGGCAACTACCCAAGCGCCTGGGTCACCCCCGAGCTGACCAAGGCCCTTACCGGCAAGTTCCTCGTGCTGATCGACACCCTGCCTAACAGCCTGACCGATACCGCGGACGTGCTGCTGCCCGGCGCGACGTTCGCCGAGAAGTCCGGGACGTTTGAGAACCACGCCGGCCGGCTGCAGAGCTTCGACCAGGCGATCCTCCCGATCGAGTTCGCCAAAGCCGAAGGCCAGATCGCCCTGGACCTGATCGCCCGGATGGGCCTGGGTGAGCCCAAGACCTACGACGCCCATCAGACGCGCATCGAGATGGGCGATGAGTTTGTCACCGAGGTGCATCATCCATCGACCCAGTCACGCAAGGTCTCGGATATGCAGGTCGTCGAGCTCTGACGCACGCCGAAGGATTATTCGACGTCCCCATCCAACAACCAAGCCCACGGATTACATCCGTGGGCACAATGATGCGGGTGTTATACCGTGTGTGTAGGGGGTCTGATCAGGGGCCTGATCAATCGATCTGAACGGCGGCTACGTTTAACACAAGCGACTCGAAACCGGGGGCCGCGGGCATCGGCGGGAGCTTGGCGACCGAGGACTGCGCCCGGGCACTGCCCGTGATGACGTCGCTCTCAACGCCCATGGCCAGGTCGGTCTGAACGTATGAATAACTGGGGAGGATGATCAACTGAGGCTTACGCGCTGAGCCACACCCTACGAGGCTCAAGGCCACACCTGCAAGAACGGCTGTACTAACTAATGACCGCATGCGCTACCCCTGCTGTTCACCTCGCCGGTACGTTTGTGTCCGCCCACCCCATCTGGGGTTGAATTGACGAATCTGTCGTGATCCGCCACCACTCGCCCTGTTTTACCAGGTATTCACGCTTACCCAGCGTGATGAATTGACCCCGCCAGTCATAGCGTCCAATTCAATACCGTCTCCTGCAATGGTTATCGGTTGACCGGGGTCAAACTTCAGGCGAGGATAGGGATTGTAAGGATTATTCGGGAAAATGCAAGGCAAGACACGGATGTCCGATAAGCCGCGAAACCAGATGCCCTTATTCGTTCAGGAGCGGCAATCGTCCCTGGCGGGTGTGTTAACCACCTCGATAAAGACCCCCCCGGCAGATCCACTTAAGCCTATGGAAAAACTTGGGCTATGCGTCCTGGGCAGCGGCAGCGGCGGCAACGCGGCCGTGCTGAGGCTCGGTGACTCGGCCCTGCTGATCGACGCCGGGTTCGGGCCCCGGACGACCGATAAGCGGCTCACGCAGGCCGGGCTTTCGATCAAAGACATCCACGCCGTCTGCCTGACCCACCTGGATCAGGATCACTTCCGAAGGACCTGGCCCGGCACGCTCTTGAAGTGGGGGATCCCTCTTTACCTGCACGACTGGCACTACCCGGACCTGATGCGCATCCCCGGCGGGGCCGAGCTGCGCGACGCGGGGCTGGCGCGTTCGTTTCAGTTTCAGCCGTTCGTGCCGATGCCCGGCGTGCGCGCCTCGACCGTCAGGCTCCAACACGACAAGCAAGGCACGATCGGGTACCGGCTGGACACGCACGCCGGGAGCGTCGGGTACGCCACCGACCTGGGCCACGCGCCGCCCGCGCTGGTCCAGCACATGGCCGGGGTCGACCTCCTGTGTATCGAGTGCAACTACGACGAGCACATGACCACCACCAGCCCGCGCCCAAGCTGGGTCAACCGCCGGAACATGTCCGACTCCGGGCACCTGTCCAACGAGCAGAGCTTAGAGGCCGTGCGCATGATCGCCGACGCCAGCCCCGTCGGCCTGCCGCGCGACGTCGTGCTGCTGCACCGATCAAGCCAGTGCAATCACCCGATGAAAGTCCGCCGAGTATTTGAGCGAGACGCCGACCTCGCCGGGCGCATCACCCTCACCGACCAGCGCCGCCGGACACGCTGGTTGCACATCAAGCCCGCAAAGCCATCCAAGCGCGATCAGCGGCGCTTGGAGTTTTCGTAGTCGGCGGTCCGTAAACCTATCCATAATCATCCTCATTCACCATGGGTGTGAATCTGGGTAAGCTGCGCCACGGGGCAGCAATCAATAATTGTTAAAAACTCTTGTTCCCGGTGCGGTCTTGTGGTAGCCTTACACTGCCCATTCGGGTGAGGGGAGAAGCGGACGGCGCAAGCCATTTCTGTCAGCTTCTCTATAGGGAAGGAATCTCGCGATGTTTCACACACGTTTTGTCCAAGCGGCGGCGGTTGTCGTATGGATGTCTCTGGGCGCATCGGTCGCGCAGGCCGCGCTGCGTGACCTGTTTGTCTCTGACTTCAGCGGCGACATCATCAGGCGGTATGACGGCGACACCGGGGCGTTTGTCAGCAACTTTACTTTCTTCGCAGGCTCTGGCGGCATGGACAGCCCGCGCGGGATCGAGTTCGGGCCCGACGGCGAGATCTACATCAACAGCAGTAATATCTCGTCTAAAAAGGTCTTGAAGTTCCAACGCAGCACCGGTTTCTCCCAGGGCGCGTTCCTCAGCAACGTCAGTTACGAGGACCTCTATCTCGCGCCCGACGGCAATTTCTACATGACCGGGCCCGCCGCCAGCCACACACGCATCTACAGACACAACGCGACGACCGGCGCAGGCGGCCTGATCACCAACCTCCTGAATAACGGCGGGGCGTCCGGCATCACCATGGGCCCGGACGGCTTGCTATATATTTCCACTTTCAGCAGCAACCGCGTAGAGAAATACAACACCAGCGGCGCCGCTGCGGGGATTTTCGCCACCGGTGTGGGAAACAATTCGACCGGCGGACTCGCATTCGGTCCCGACGGGCACCTCTATGTCGCGGGCGGGATCGGCGGCGATTTATTCAATAGCGGGCGTGTCTTCAAGTACCACGGGCAGACCGGCGCGCTCCTGGCAACCTTCGGCACCTCCGGCGTGACATTTGCCGGGCCGACCGACCTGGAGTTCGGGCCCGATGGCTTTATATACGTGTCCGCGAGCGGCATCGAGCGTGAGGTCGTCCGTATCGACCCCTTCAGCGGGGTTTCGACCAACTTCGTGACCAACGCCAGCGGCGGGCTCATCACACCCTGGAAGATAGCCTTTGATCCCGGACCGGTCTTCACGCCCACGCAAACGCTCAGCAACGGCTCGGCGCTGCGCATGAACGTCTCGGCCATCAGCAACCCCGACGGCGGCACCGCCGAGTCGATCGATCTGGGCACGATCCACGGCCTGAGCGTCCAGGCCGCAGCCGGTCCGGTCAGCAAGTCAAACACCGTCACCCGCCAGTTCACCGTTGACGATGGCGGCGGCGGCGTGGTCGACGTCTTCATCAACGCTCTGCTTGACGGCCAACTCAATTCCGACGGCGGGGGTACGGCGTCCGTGACCGGGACCATCACGGTCAACGAAATCGGCGGCGCTCTGGTGGATCAGGTCACGCAGATGCATCAGGTCAATTCCTCGATCGGTGTGCCGGACAACCTCACGGTCAACGCCCCGTTCAACCTGACACTGTCGCTGATCGCTGGCCAGACCTATGAGCTGGTGACTCAGTTAGATGTCAGCGCCGACGACCAAGGCGGCTCCGCCGAGGCCCTGTTTGATCAGACCTTCCAGGTGGAGTTCGCCGGGGTTCCGGTCCCCGAGCCCGGTACGTCGGCACTGCTTGCCTTGGGGTGCTTGTCGCTCATCACCGGCCGATCGCGGACGCCGCATGGTCGAGACTCATCTCGATCCAGGGCTTGATGCGCTTTGGGTTGGCTAGGAAATCATCGGACATCAAGGCGTACTGCTTCTTAACCGGGGCCTTGGGGAAATACCGCAGCGCCTTGGCATCGCCGGCCTTGATCAGACGTTGCCGGGCGTCGTCCGGGAGTTTCAGCGCCAGGCCGACCTTGGTCAGCGAGATGAAGATCTGTCCATCAAGGTACCCGGCCGCCCCGCCGAAGAAGGGCTTGACCTCAATGGTCTTGCCTCGGGGTGTCTTTGGTTTCACCACGTCGATCAGTGCGGTCAGTTTGTTGACGTATTCATTCGCCAAGGCGTCTCCTGGATTTGCACCGTGCGGCGGGCATGGTGTCATGGCGAAGGCGTTGGCGCGTCTGCCGGGTCGCCGACAAGGGCGAAGTCGGCGCTGACCAGGATCTGGTCCAGACGGCCGAAGAAGTCGGCCATGTCTGCCAGGCGGATCGAGAACACCCCGTCGCTCTGATTCGACGAGTTGGTCTGTGGGTCAACATGCCCGTCGATATAAAAAATGTTCACGGTCCGGTTGCCATGGTTGGTGCGGAAGTTGTCCCCGGGCAGCAGCGCGTTCATGTCGAGTAGCAGGGCGGTCGCGGCCACGCCCTCGGTGCTCTCGCCCAGCGCGTCGATCCGGCTGTCCTCGGTCCGGTCGAGCTGGCGGTACAGGTACGAGCTGAAGGCGTTGTCGGTTTTGCTTCGGATGTTCTCAAGCTCCTCAACCGGGTCCGCCGAGTCGTCATCCGGGCAGAACATCGCCCGCTCATCATCGAGGTAGCTGTCAAGCACCACCCCGTGCCCGACAAGGTCCGCCGGGGCGTGTGAGGCGCTGAACATCATGTTGTTGGCGACATCATTCCCGAACCAGAACGGCGGGGCGAACGGCAGGGGGTTATTGGGGATCTGCCCGTCGTGGTCGCCGGTGTAGGCGATGACCGCAACCCCGATCTGCCGGATGTTCTGCCCGCAGGCAACCACCAGTGCGCTACGCCTCGCCGACCCCAGCGCCGGCAGAAGAATCCCCACCAGGATCGCGATGATGCTGATGACGACCAGCAGCTCGATCAGTGTGAAAGCGCGTCTACACATTTGGGGGCTCTCGGTAAATCTGTCTTCCCCGGATCATGCAGGCGCGGCCTGTAGCTGCGTGTGGGTCAACGTGCGATACGTCTGACAGCTTTCGAGCAGTTCGGCGTGCTTGCCTTGCCCGACGATCTTCCCGGCGTCCATCACGACGATCAGGCCGCAGTCGACGACGGTGCTCAAGCGGTGGGCGATGATGAAGGTCGTGCGCCCGGCGCGGAAGCTGTCCAGCGCCCGGTTGATCTTGGCCTCGGAGTCGGCGTCGATCTGGCTGGTTGCCTCGTCGAGGATCAGGATCGCCGGGTCGCGCAGGATCGCCCGCGCGATGCACAGCCGCTGCTTCTGCCCGCCGCTGAGCCCGGCCCCGCCCTCGCCCAGCACGGTGTCGTACCCGTCGGGCAACTCGGTGACGAACTCGTGCGCAAACGCGCTTTGTGCCGCCGATTCGATCTCCGCCCGGCTCGCGTCCAGCCGGCCGTAGGCGATGTTGTCGGCAATCGTCCCCTCAAACAGCACGCTCTGCTGCGGCACCACCGCGATCTGTCGGCGAAGCTCCTTGAGGTTCACACCCGCGATCTCCGTCCCGTCGATCAGCACGCGCCCGGCCGTCGGCTCATTAAGCCGCGGCAGCAGGTTCAATAGCGTCGTCTTGCCCGCACCGTTGCCGCCGACAATCGCCACCGTCTGCCCGTGCGCCACGCTCAGGCTCACACCGGCCAGCGCAGGCACGTCCTGGCCTCGGTAGGCATACCCGATATCTTCAAACGCGATCGACCGCTGATGCCTTGCCAGCTTCGGCAGCGCGGCGCGGTCGGCCAAACCGATCGGCTCAGCCTGGATCACCGAGGCTTCGAGCATCCGCTTCGCCGCCGCGTCCGCCTCCTTGATCTGTGTGTGCAAGGCGGTCAACGGCTTGAGTTTCGCACCGGCTGCACCCAGCGCGATCAGGACCGTCAGGAATGTCACGGAGTCCACGCCCTCCTGGGTGAAGACGTACCATGCGGCGACCAGCGCGGCGGCCAGTACGAAGAACAGCCCCAGTGTTTCGATCACCGGTGACGCCAGTGCGCGGGCCTGACGCATCTTCATCTGCTGATCAAATAGCGCCCGGTTCAGCCTGCGGAACCGCCTGCGCTCGTAGCCCTCCGCCGAGTGGGTCTTGATCACGTACAGCGCGCCGAGCACCTCGTTGACCGTCTTGAGCATCCCCGCCTGCTCCTGCAACGCCCGCCTGGAAGCCCGCTCGATCGTACGCCCGAACTTGTGCAACACCACCGCGCTGACCGGCGCCGCGATCAGCGCCAGCAGGGTTAGCTTATAGTCCCACCAGAGCGCGACCATCACCGCCGCCAAGCCCGTGAGGATCTCCGGCAAGGCCTTGCCCAGTACAGCAAGATGGCCGCGAGCCAGCACACCGGTGTCAAACATCGCCCGGCTGGCGTGGTCAGAGGCGTTTTGCCCCAGGAAATACGACACCGGCGCATCGACCAGCTTGCGGAACAACCGGTCGCGCCAGGCCACTGCCACCTGCTGGGTCACGGTGATCGACACGAGTTGGTGGATGTATCGTCCGACGCTGCCGATCACCGTGAACGCTGCGATGACACCCATGATCAATACGAACGACCAAAACACGTCCTCGGGGATGTGCCCGTTGATCCACGTCGCCAGGTTGGTCTTCCATTGAGCGGCGTCTTCGCCGGTCAGCGCGTCGCGCACCAGTTTTCTCAGCGGGTGGTCCCCAGCCTCAAGCACGTCGCTGTTGAAAAACAGCGTGAACACCGGCAGCAGCATGCTCAGCCCCGCCCCGAAACACGCCGCCGACACCAGCGCCCCTGTCAACGCGACAGCGAGCTGCTTCTTGTAGCGGAGCAGTTCGAGCGTCGTTTTCCAGAAGGCGCTTCGTTTCATCCGTCGCTTATCCCTTGGCGTTATCCGGGGGCTGCCGAAGGTAATCAAGATACTTGAAGAAGTCGGGGAACGTCTTATTGACGCAATCGGGGTCGTTGATACGTAGTCCCGCTTGTCTAAGCCCGGCGATGGAGAATGCCATCGCCATACGGTGGTCGTCGTAGGTGTCGATATACACCGGGTTTTCGTCGGACATCGGCTTGCCGTTGTCCGCGTTCAGTAGGATGTTCCCCTCGGGCGGTGTGATGCGGATGTCGTCGCCTTTAATGATCACATTCGCCCCCAGCTTACTCAATTCGATCCGCAAGGCCTCCATCCTGTCGGTCTCTTTGACGCGGAGGTTGCCGACGTTCCGGATCACAGTCCTGCCGGTTGCGAACAAGGCCACGACCGCAAGTGTCTGGGCCATGTCTGGCATGTCATTCAGGTTGATCTTGATGCCATATAGAGCCCGGCCGTTCACCTTGGTCGTCGTTTTCGTCGCCCTGACTTTCGGGCCCATCTGCTTAAGGACGGTGTAGAACTTTGCATCACCCTGGAGCGCGGTCTTTCCCAGGTTGCCTAGCGTGCATGAGGCGCCATCGATCAGAGCCGCGGCGGCCAGGAAGTAGCTCGCGTTTGAGGCGTCTGGTTCGATGGCATAATCCCGACCCTTGTATGACGCGAGATTCGGCACCATGACAGATCGCCATCCCGTGCTGGCCTTGACGCCAAACTGCCGCATCATCTTGACGGTGATTTCGATGTACGGCCAGCTGACGACGGGGCCATCAAACTTCAGCACGAAGGTGGGTGTGTAGCCGTGATTGAATAAGAACGAAGATATCAGCACGGCACTGACATACTGGCTGGATATGGTGGCTCTCATTTTCATCTTGCCACCATCGATATTAACCCCCTCTATCAGCAGCGGGGGGAATCCCGGTTCGAGCTCATACTTGATGTCTGCCCCATGCTCCACCAGCACGTCGACCAGTTCTTTAATGGTACGTTGGCGCATCCGCTCGATGCCGTCGACCCGGCAACGAAGCCCCGGGCTTGCCGCACACGCGGCGGTCAGGAAGCGGGTGGCTGTGCCCGCGTTGCCAAGAGTCAATTCGATAGGCGGATCGTTCCAGGCTTTGACGGGTGCGAATGTTCTGCGACCGACGACGCCTACTTCATGGTTTGGCTCACTGACTTCGAGTTGCACATCCAGGTCTTGCAGGGCCTTCATCATCACCTTGGTGTCATCCGAGAACAGCACGCCGGTGAGTGTGCTTGTGCCTTCCGCCAGGGCGGCTAACAGGAGCGCCCGGTTGGTCAGGCTCTTGGAACCGGGG
>JAJDCU010000048.1 GCA_029260655.1 Phycisphaeraceae bacterium | reverse complement strand
GCTTTTGCCGGTGACCATAGCGACGGGGTCACACCTGATCCCATACCGAACTCAGCAGTTAAGCCCGTCGCGCCGATGATACTGTCACTGCGGGAAAGTAGGTCATCGCCGGCTTAATGAACCCCGCCAGGTAAACCTGGCGGGGTTCTTTTATGCGCCGACCGGGTTCACATCGTTATAGTCTTTGCACGCTCAAATGAGGTACCCGATAATCCTGTGCACATCCATACCTACAAAGTGGAGCCTCGACATGTCGCCAGACGATTCACCCTGCGATCGATCGACAACAGGATAATTGTCCGAAACAATAGGTCACACCAGTGGGGGCTGCTCTTTGGTTGCACATTGGCGATCAGCATCCTCGCTGTTTTTGTCCAATCTCAAAGCCGTAACAGTACTGTTCAGGGCTACTTCACCATAGCGGCGCTGATTGGGGTTCCCTTTGCACTGATCTGCCTATTAGTAATGGCGCGGGGATGGCAGGTCGTATTCGATGCAGACCGCCGCAGGTGTCTTGTCCAAAAAACCTATGCCCGCATAACCTATAAGACCATACAGATGTCGCTATCGGATGGACCCGTCGGACCCTGCACGGTCAGCATCGGAGACAAAACGGGCGCGGACCCTGTGGTAGAGACGATAGGGTGCTTGTTTTTAGGACTTTTGGGCCCAATCGGCATACTCCTGATCGTACTATCACGTATGGGCAGACACGATAGTCGATCGGTCGAGGTTACCAACAAGGTAGTTCCGACGATCTTCCACTACAGCGAGGCAAACGGTGAACCTGCGGTAATACTCGCTTTCGAAAATGTCGCGGATCGAGACAGAGTCTTACAGGCCTTTGCCGGAATGACTCCAGAAGATGTCAGCACGAGCTGATATGCCGCCCAATTGCCCCAAGTATAAGGTCGATATGTTCATCGCTCATATCACAGCGCACACTTAGCCTCACACGGCACGACCCCGGCGCGACGGTGGGGGGGCGGATCGGGACCGCGAGGATGCCGTGGGCGTACAGGTGTTCGGCCAACGCGATGGCGGCTTGGGCATCGCCGACGATCAACGGGACGATTGGGACGATGAAGTCGGTTGCCGGGGGAAGCTGCCAACCCAGTGATCGCAGCCCGTCGCGCAGCCGTAGTGTCAGTTCCCGCACGCGCTGCCGTTGCCAGGGTTCTTCCGCGATCAATTTCACCGCTTGCTCGATCGTCGCCGCCTGCGCGGGGGGGATGGCGGTGCTGTAGATCAACGGCCTGGCACGGTTGACGATCGTGTCGATGATCGGTTGTGCGGCGGTGATGATCCCGCCTAAGCTCCCAAGCGCTTTACTTGCTGTGCTGACGGTGACGTGGACCCGGCCGGTGACGCCCTGCGCTTCGCAAAGGCCAGACCCGGTCTCGCCCAGCAGGCCCGTGGCGTGCGCCTCATCGACGACCAGGACCGCGTCGAACGACTCTGCCAGGTCACAAAGCGTTGGCAGGTCGGCGCAGTCTCCATCCATAGAGAAGACACTGTCCGTAACGATGAACCGGCGGGGCGGGCGGGCGGTGTCATGCGGCGGTCTTTGATCGCCCGCTAAGCCGTAAGCGGCATTCGACGCGTGTCGGGCCAGCAGGCGTTCGAGTTTATCTGTCTTTTGATGTGGGAAGGTGCGTACTTCCGCGCCGCTTGCGCGGGCGGCGTCGATCAGGCTGGCGTGGCAGAGCTTGTCAAGACACACCAGGTCGCCCGGCCCTGCCAAAGCGGTCAGCACCGCCAGGTTGGCCATGTAACCCGTCGGCAGGAGCAGCGCCGCCTGAGCGTGCTTGAAGCGGGCAAACGCGCGCTCCGCACGTTCATGCACCGGCAGCCGGCCCGATACCAGCAGGCTCGCGCCCGCGCCCGTGCCAAGTTCCTCGATCGCGCGCACCGCCGCCTGCTTCATCGCCGGGTGTTCATTGAGCCCGAGGTAGCTGTTGCTTGTGAAGTTGACCAGTTCCTTGCCGTCCGCCGTCTGGACGACCGGCCCCGCACACGACGCTACACGCAGCTTACGCAGCAGACCCCGTGGGTCCAGACGTACCAGCTCCTCGTCCAGCTCCTTTAGCAGGCGGTCGGTTTCACTGGAAGCAGAGGGTAACTGGGTAGGCAAGGCGATAGCTCATCTCAACATCGTAGGTTCGGTGTGCAAAGATACCGCCTCACGGCCGTGGCCGCGCCGGTCAATCCATGCATATAACCGATATCAGGTCCCGTGGGTTCAGTCAGTGCCGCCATCGGCGTCGGCCCCGAGCGTCTGCTTCATCAGCCGGCCGACCTTGAACTTGACCGTGCGCTTCGGCGGCACCCAGACCTCTTCGAGGGTCTTGGGGTTCTGCGCTTTGCGCGCCCGACGCTGCTTGACCTCGAACACACCGAAGTCGCGGAACTCTAGGCGGTTACCTTTGCCCAGTTCCACAACGATGTTGTTCAGGAACGTCTGCACGATGCTCTTGACCACTACGCGCTTTTGGCCCGTGGCATCGGCGATCTGGTCGATCAGTTCTTTTTTCGTGACGGTGGCCATCGGTGACGCCTCTCATGTCAGCGAAGATTCGTGGGTATCAGACCTTATAGCCGAACGCACGGATATGACTCGGAGCCCGCTCGGCTTTGAATGTTCCGTTCGATCCCCTGCCAGTATGCCAACGTTTTCCGGGTCGGTCAAGTCCCAACCCATGGTATAGCATCATATTAGCGCCCCCTTGTGGCCCCACGCCCCCTCGCCTACCATCCCCATATGCCCTCAAGGCCCGTCAAACCCGATCAGCTACGGATCATCCACTACCCCGACCCGGTCCTCCGGCAAGCCGCCGAGCCCCTCCCAGGGGCCACAGATGAGGTCAGACGGGTCGCCCAACGCATGCTCGAGCTCATGCACGAGGCCCGAGGCGTCGGTTTGGCGGCCCCCCAGGTCGGCCTGCCCTGGCGCCTTTTCGTCGCCAACCCCACCGGCGAGCCCGAAGACGACCAGATCTTCATCAACCCCAAACTCTCAAGCCCCAGCCGGGAAAACCACACCCACGACGAGGGCTGCCTGAGCCTGCCGAACATCACCGGCGACATCACCCGACCCGCCAGCATCACCGTCGACGCCCTCGACGAGCAAGGCAAGCCCTTCAAGCTCACCAGCGACGATCTGCCCGCCCGCGTCTGGCAGCACGAAATCGACCACCTCGATGGCATCCTCATCCTCGACCGCATGCCCGCCATCGACAAGGTTGCCAACAAGCAGGCCATCCTGGATCTGGAGCAGGCCGCGGGAAAGACATAAGGCGAGGCCAACCGCGAAGGCGCGAAGAGCGTGAAGGCGTTCAAGAGAGTGGCCCACAGATTTTCACAGATTGACACAGATTAAGAACGGATGGACTGGGGTATTCTCAGAATCTGTGTAATCTGTGAACATCTGTGGGCCCTGCCTCCTGGCCTCTCTTTGCGCCTTAGCGGTTAATATGGTCGGCTGCCTTTGGAGTCCCGTATGCGTCTGCTATTTCTCGGTTCTGGTGAGTTTGGTTTACCCACGGCGCGGATGCTGCATGCACAGCACGAGTTGGTGGGGGTGATCAGTCAGCCGGACAGGCCCGCGGGACGTAAGCGTGTGTTGACGCCGACACCGATCGCGGCCTGGGCGTTGGGGGAGAGCATCCCGGTGTTGCGGACGGACAACGTCAATACGCCGCAGTTCATCGCGCAAGTCGCCGACCTCAAGGCCGAGGCTTCGATTGTCATCGCGTTTGGGCAGAAGCTGTCGGAGCCGTTCATCGACGCGCTGGGTACGTTGGCGGTGAACCTCCATGCCTCGCTGCTGCCGAAGTACCGCGGCGCGGCGCCGATTAACTGGGCCATGATCCACGGGGAGCAGACGACGGGTGTGTGCGTGATTGGTTTGGCGCAGAAGATGGATGCCGGGCCGGCGTACGCCGAAGCTTCGCTGGGGATTGATCCGGACGAGACGGCGGGGGAGCTGCACGACCGCCTGGCATCGCTTGGGCCGGGGGTGATCGAGAAGGTACTCAATGATCTGGCGGCCGGGACGCTTGCCCCGATGGAGCAGGATCACGACCTGGCGACCAAGGCGCCGAAGTTGAGCAAGGCGGTCGGGACGGTGGACTTCGATCAGCCGTGTGACAAGGTCCGGGCTCGCGTCCACGGGCTGACACCCTGGCCGGGCTGCCGGGTGAACTGGCTGTGTAAGGCGACGGGGCAGACGACGGTGCTGACACTTCGTCGTGTGTCGGCCGTACCGGACCTGTCGTGTTTCATCGGGCTGGAGTCGGCTGGCGAAAAGCCCGTCCCCGGGATGGTCGGGGAGGGCTACCACGTGATGACCGCCGACGGCTTGGTGCGTCTGATCGAGGTCCTGGCCCCCGGCACCAAGCCCATGCCGATCGCCGACTTCGCACATGGGCATAGGCTGGGGGCGGGGGATCTGCTGTCGCCGATCGAGTCGTCTTGATTTTTTTTATCATTGCGTGACATGAACACGATCGGGCTGCGACCATGTAAAGAGAGACGGTCTGGTTTGGGCGGAATGGAGGTCTGGCATGTTACAACTGGCTGCGGTGAATTGGGATGGGATGTTTTCAGGCGGCAACTTTACGCTGACCTGTGTGTTTGGAACAGCAATCATCATCTCGGTAGCCGGGGTGATCGGGGGGACCTGGCAGAATGTCAAGAAGCACGAGCATGAGGTCCGGCTCAAACGCGACCTGATAGCCAAAGGTTACAGCGCGGACGAGATCGAACGGATCATCCGGGTCAAGCCCGGCAAAAAGGCTTGACTTCGTCTGGCACGTTCACTCTACCGGTTCATGCATCACGAGATCGACCAGGTCTTCGGCTGTATAGATGCGTTCACGGTGGGCGATGTATAGCGTCTCGACATGATCCATGGACGTTTGCTTGTTGCGCTTTTTTAGGCGGACATAGGCATCGATCAGCAGATTGGCTGGGGTTCGGCGCAGGCGCATCCCTACTATTGACCCAAGCGGGACTGCTGCCCCACTGAACAACGCCCGCGACCACGGCCGAAGAACAAACCCGGCGATCCACAGGATCACCAAGGTCGCGATGCCCGCGGTGTAGCCCATAATGAAAGAGACCCCATGCATCCACTGATCCTATTGCAATTTGCTTGGGATGTGTAGGTGGGGCGGATGGATGCGAAAAAAAACCGCGACGCTCTGTCCCTTTATTTCAGCCATTGCCTTAGAGGTTTGGCTTACAAGGTGTGTGATGGACAGGGTCGCGGTGTTGTACTTTTTCGTTCCATGATCTTTATCGTCATGCGGGTCTGCCCGGCTGTAGTCGTGTGGGCGGAAACTTGAAATGCGCGTAAAAAAAGCGCCGGGCAAGGGCCCGGCGCGGATGGACATCAACAGGTCGCGTGGGTGACCCGTGGGTTTTGGTTATGGCTGGGTTTGCACCTCGGCGGTCTGAGTCGGTGCGGCGGGCTGGCCCCCGAATTCGGCGTTCTCCGCCTCGAAAGCCGCTTGCTGGGCCTGTTCGGCGAATTGTATGGCCAACTTGGCGGAGGCCTGTGCCTGTGCGGCCGACTCGGCCTGCTGCTTGGCTTGCTCGGCAGCGGCTTGGGCCTGCTCGGTCGCGTTATCGGCCTGAGCCTGTCGCTGGGCGACCTGCTCAAGCAACTTGGCCGCGTAATCCTGAGCGGCCTGAGCCTGCGCGGCTGCCTGTTCGTAGGCGGCCTTGGCGGCGGCGGCCTGCTGACGGGTCTGCTGGGCCTGGGCTTTGGCCTGTTGGCCCGCCTGGGCTTTGGCGCGGGCTTCTTCTGCCAGTTGTTTGGCCTCAAGCGCGGCTTGTTTGGCCTGCTCGGCGGCGGTCTTGGCCTCGGCGAGTTGGGCCTTGGCCAATTCAACGGCGGCCCTGGCCTGCTCGGCGATTTCCGCCTGCTGCTGCGCCGCCTGCTCGACCGCGCTCGCAGCCTCGGTCTGGACCTGGACAGCCGCCTGGGCCCGTTGCTGAGCCATGGCGACACGCTTGGCCTCACGCTCGGCGGCGGCACGGACCTGCTCGGCTTTGCGCTTCTGCTGCAGCGCCTGCTGCTTCGCCTTTACCGCCTGTTTCGCGGCCTCGTGCGCCGACTGGCGGGCGTGCTCGGCTTCGAGCTGGGCGCGCACCGCCTTGTCCACCTTCGCCACCGACACCTTCATCAGGAAGTACGGCTGGCTCTTGACGTCCGTGATGCGGTAGGGCGATTGGAGGTGGCGCATCGACGTGGTGAAATACAGGTACCCGTCCGGGCCCATCGCCAGGGAGTCGGGCCACTGAAGCCGTTCGTCGGCAACGAAAGTCTGGATCTCACCGGTCGGCCGACGCACGAGGATCGCGTCCTTCTCGATCGCGGTGAGGTAGAGGTTGTCATCATCGTCCAGCCACAGGCCATCAACGATCGACCCGGTAGACCCCAGGTGTTCGACCTTGCTTGCCAGCATCGAGGCGCTGAGTCGGTCGTTGGCTAGCGCTTTAGTAGGCACGCGGTACAGATCACGCCCGCTGAGCGCGTGGTAGTACAGCCACTGCTTGTCCTTGGAGATTTCCACCCCGGCCACACCGTATCGCGGGCGCTGGCCCAGCGTGGTGACCCAGGGGTGCGAGCCGACCTCGGCGGTCAGACCGTCCTGGGGCTGAGTCGATTCGTGTCCCAGCAGGACGGTGCGGGCTTCGCGTGTTTTCAGGTCGTAGACGACGATCCCGCCGCGGCCCGAGTCGGTGATATAGGCCTTGTTCCCGTCGGTATCGACACGGAAATCGCTCAGGACGCTGTAGGGCGCCAGGTCACGTTTCTGATCGAAGTAAAAGACCTGCGCGATGCTGTTGTCGCTGAGGTCGATCTTAAAGAGCTTGGGCCCGGCGATGACCACGCCACGTTCCTGGCGCGGGCTGCCCGAGTCCAGGGCCCAAAGGTACTCGTCGGAATCGACGTACAGGGCCTGGGCGCTGACGAACGAGCGCAGCGAGGAGGTCGCCGACTTGCCGTCCCAGTGGTTCCAAGTGCGGCTTGGGAACGGTGTGAGCGAGCCGTCGGGCTGCAGCTCCGCGACCGAGACGTCCGGCTGGTGTCCCCAGTAGGGGAAGTTCACAAAGACGCGCCCAGAGTTAGATACAGCCACGCCGGTCGGCTGGATCTCGGGGAATTGAGCGACCTCGACGACCAGTTTCTCCCATTCGGGCTCGAAGTCAGACGCCGTCTCGTGGGTTGCGCAGCTGACCAATATCGCGACTGAAATCAAAGCGACCGCGGAAGCGATCATTCTGAAGACGGGGCGCAGGTAGAACGAACGGTGGGTGAGTTCAGTCATTTTCTCCTCTCCTACGACCTGGCGGCCGTGATGGTTGTTCCGATCGCGTATCGGCTATCTGTTGGGCGGGATAAAGTCGTCGTGACGGATAGTGCGGTCGAAAGGCGCTCAACGGTTGTGCATGCGAAGTTATCGGTCGGATGTTCGCTGACGCGGCCCGACGTGTAGGTGACGCCCTCTAGTTATTGGGCCGCTATGACAGAGATGCTCCCTGCAGACCCACTTGGTGCGCACAAAAGCGGCTGCCTCGCGAGACAAATCGTATTCAGGGCTGAATAATTTGATCTGGAATGCACGACAGGCTTTGCGCACGCGTGGGGCGGCCTGGGCGTCACAGCCATGCGCACAAACCGGTCGTTTCGTCCAGTAGTGGGGGGGATTGGTGCTATTGAACCGAAGTGCGCTATGATGGAGGTGTCTTGATGCGAGGTGAATGGATGAATCGATGGGCATGTATCCTGCTGGGTTTGGCGGTGTTGGCGGTCGCGGTCGGCGCTCAGGCGATCGAGGTCGCTCGCGTCGGCGAGTATCGGGTGTCGAAGTTCGCCGCGGCACACGCGGATGTACAAGGCGACCCGATCGCGACCGGGGAGTTGATCATTGGACCCGAGAGCGATGTGCGGTTTTCGATCGCGGGCGATGCCGGGCAGATGCGGCTGTCTCTGGCCCAGGCCAGGTCCGTGCATCAATTGCTGGGCCACATGCTCACGGCGGCGACGCAGGCCCCGCCCGTCCAGACACAACCCAGCCAGGCAAAGCCGAAGCAGACCACAACAACGCAACCCCTTGAGGACGCACGGCGGCGTCCGTTCCTGGGCATCAACCTTGCGGATGTGACCTATTACACACGGGCGTGGGTCTTCACCGACCTGATGCTTCAGAGCGACGCCTGGCGCAGCGACGGCAGCGGCCACATCTTCATGAACGGCAAAGCGCCCCCCGGCAGGTACATCTGCACGTGGAGCGGGTCTGGGTCGATCCGGTTCTCCGGCGCCGCCAGGGCCACCAAGACCGGGCCAGGCAGTGCGGAGGTCGTGGTTGCCGAATCGGACAAGGGGATCAGCATGCAAAAGACCGGGGAGGTCACAACGGTCAGCTTGATCCGTGCGGATCAACAGACACGCGCTTCGCCGTATCAAAGCGAGTTTCTTCGTCGGCTCCGGCCATTTAAGGTGATCCGGTTCATGGACTGGGCGAACACGAATAACTCCGGGCAGGTCGAGTGGGTCGACCGGACCCAACCGGATGCACGGCCACAGGCGGGCAGGAACGGGGTGGCGATCGAGGGGATGATCTCGTTGTGCAACGAGTTGGGGGCGGACCCGTGGTTCTGCATGCCCCACGCCGCCAGCGACGACTACATCCGGCGGTACGCCAGGCTGGTTAAAGCGAAACTGCGCCCCGGTGCGACGATCTATGTCGAGTGGTCCAACGAGGTTTGGAACTCACAGTTCAAACAACACAACTGGGTGCGTCGGCGTGGCGATGGTCGGTCTCTGTCAGATGCTTTCTATGACGCCTGGGCACAGCGCTGCCGGGAGGTCTTTGATATATGGACGCAGGAGTTGGGTGAGGACGGATCTCACCGTCTTGTGCGTGTGGCGGCGGTCCATCTGCAGAACCCCGGGGTGGCCCGTGAGTTGTTGCCTAGGCTAGCCGGACGGTTCGACGCGGTCGCGCCGTCGGCGTATTTCGGGATCACCCGGCGCCAGGCCAAGACGCTACATGCGGGCACATCCGCAGACGACATCCTCAACCTGTGCGATAAGAATCTCCGTGAGCGCAACACCAACTGGTACAAGCAGCACGGCCGGATCGCCGGCGACTGGTCCCGGGAGCTGGGCCGGCCGATCCGGCTGATCAGCTACGAGGCCGGCCAGCACCTCAGCGCCAACGGGGCCGACCCGCCTTACGCACGGGCGTTGATCCAGGCCCAGTCACACCCGCGGATGTACGGGCTGTACCTGATGAACATGCGTTTATTCGAGCAGGCCGGCGGCGACCTGTTTACCGCGTTTAACGATGTGGGTAAGACCGGGAAGTTCGGATCCTGGGGCCACCTCCAGTACCAGACCCAGCCAACGGACGACGCCCCGAAGTACCGGGCGCTGTTGGAATACCCGTTGTTGAAAGATCAGCAGTAACCCTACAACCTGACCACCCGTTTAGCGGGCGATCACAGATCGCCGGGATTTGACCCATAGGGCCAACTCGCGGGTCTTCGTCCCGCCGCTAAACTGTTGGACACAAAACCCAACAATGCACCATAGCCGCATAGCATCTCCCCATGCCTGATCCTACTACCGATCCGAACCGTCGTATCGAAATCCCCGTCCGTGTGCGCTACAACGAATGCGACCCGATGAATGTCGCGCACCATAGCATTTATCCGGTCTGGTTTGAGATCGCCCGGACGGATCTGCTGCGACGGCGAGGCAACGCCTATCGCGATCTGGAAGCGGCGGGGGTGATGTTCGTCGTGGCGCGGATGAGCCTGAAGTACCATAAGCCGGCGAAGTATGACGATGAACTGAGGATCATCTGCCGGGCTTCGCCCTCGGCCGGGGTCAAGGTCGAACACAAGTACGAGGTCTGTCGCGGGGACGAGCTGCTGGCGACCGGACAGACGACCTTGGTTTGTGTGGACCATGAAGGTATGCTCAAACCCATCCCAGGAAAGCTTTTTCCCTGAGAGGGGATCCGATTCGATGTGTGAGTCCGTGTCTACATCCGTAGGCAACGGCAGGCTTACGCCGAATCGCCGCTATTTGAATTTAGCTGCAGCGATGATCCGCAGAACTTGCAATTCCTGGCGTCGGGTTCGTGGCCTGCGCGGTGGCAGTTCGGGCACACATGCGTGGTGATACGTTGCTGGCGTGAGGCGGCGGAGATTTCCGCGGTGACGATCCCGGTGGGTACGGCGATGATGCCGTAGCCGATGATCATGACCATGGAGGCGAGGGTCTTGCCGGCGATCGTCTGCGGTGTGATGTCGCCGTAGCCCACCGTGGTCATGGTGACGATGGTCCAGTAGATGCTGGCGGGGATGCTGGTGTAACCGCTCTGGGGCTGCGAACCTTCGATCAGGTACATCAGTGACCCGACGATCAGCACGATCGACATGACGGTGAGCAAAAACACCGTGATCTTCGCTCGGCTGGCGCGCAGCGCATCCATCAGCACGCTCGCCTCGCCAACATACCGCGCGAGCTTGAATACACGGAATACACGCAGCAGGCGCAGCGCCCGGATGACGATCATCGCGTGTGACCCGCCGACGAACAGGCTGATGTAGGTCGGGAGAATGGATAGCAAATCGACGATCCCGTAGAAGCTTCGGATATACAGCCACGGCCGGCGTACGCAGAGGATTCGGATGGTGTATTCGATGGTGAACAGGATTGTGAAGCCCCACTCCACGGCATACAGCAGCGGGCCGTAACCGGTGCGGATCGACTCCACACTCTCCAGCAGCACGGCGACGACGCTGAGCAGAATCGACCAGAGCAGCACGACGTCGAACGTCTTGCCCGTGGCCGTGTCGGCCTCGAAGATGACTTCATACAGCCAGGTTCGCCATGTGTATCCAG
>JAJDCU010000047.1 GCA_029260655.1 Phycisphaeraceae bacterium | reverse complement strand
CCGACTTCCACGACTTCTCCCACCGCTTCGCTGTCACACTCCACGGCGGGGCCCCTCGCTCGTGGTTCAAGAAGATCACCCAGGGCACGACCGCGGAAACGCCCAGCAGCGACGGCACCTTCGCCAAGATGCCGGCGCTGGGCGATTCTCTGGCGCGCGAGCAGGTCTGGCTGGCAATCACCTACCTACAGAGCCTCGAGGCCGACCTTCAGGATGAAGATCCGGCCGAGAACAAATGATGAAACCATCACCTGCCGACAATAGCTGCGTCCTGCTCACGGGCGCGACCGGGTTCATCGGACACTACCTGCTTGCAGCGTTGCTGCGCAGGCGTGTGCGGTGCGCGGTACTGCTTCGGCCACCGATGGATCAATCCACGCGCCGGTTGGCCGACATGCTCGATGAGCTTGGACTGGACCTGGATGAGCAGTGTTCGTCCGGCCGGGTCGCGCTCCTGGCCGGCGACCTCGTCGAAGGACTGCCCGACCCGAACGAGATGGACATCCGTTCGGTGATCCACACGGCGGCATCCACACGGTTCGAATCCGACCCGATGGGCGAACCCAGGCGGACCAACGTGGCGGGGACGTTCGCACTGCTCCGCTGGGCGAACAAGCATCAAATCAACAACCTGCACCTGGTCAGCTCGGCCTACCGCTGCGGCAAGGCCCGGGGCGAGGTCCGTGAAAGAATCGGTGGTAAGGAACCCGCTTTCCATAACCCCTATGAGAAAACCAAGTGGCAGGCCGAGCGCGCCTGCGCCCGATGGTCAAAAGCCGCCGCAGGCAGGACGCTGACGGTCTACCGGCCATCGGTCGTGGTCGGAGAGTACGCGACCGGCCGGGCGACGAAGTTCTCGGGGTTCTATCTGTCTGCCCGCGCGTCTCAGATGCTTGCCGAGCAGTATGACAGGCAAGACGACGCCGGTGATCGGCACCGTGTGTCCTTGCGTGTCCGAGGCCGAGCCGACGACCGTCAGAACATCGTCCCGGTGGACTATGTCGCCGCGCTGATCGCGCACGGGGTGACGGACAGCGGGCTCCACGGCGGGGTCTACCACCTGACCCACCCCGGCCCGCCGACCAATGCGCAGATCAAGCGGGCGATCGAGTCGCACTATGACATCGCCGGGGGCCGGTTCGTGGACCCGGTCACGTTTGACCCGGCGGTGATGAACGAGACCGAGCGCCTGTTCTATGAAGTAAGCCGACCCATCGAGCACTACTTCGTCGATACCCCGGTGTTTGATCGCGGCGAGGCCGATCGGCTGGAGAGATCGGCCAACGTCAGTTGCCCATCGTACGACGGCCAGGCCCTGTGCCGGCTGCTGGCCTACGCCGAATCAAACCGTTGGGGGCGGGGCAAGGCGAACGCCGCATGCAGCGATCGCATGAACAGCGCGACCAACACCGAGGCGGCTTTGGATACAACGCTCTACGACGCCTACTTCAAGTCGTTCCTGCCCGACCGGGTCAGCCGGTCCAGGATCGCGCAGATGACGGGGCTGAGCGTGACGATGCGATTTGTCATCGACGACGTACCCGACGGGCAGTGGGTCTGCCGGTTCGAGCGCGGCATGCTTACAGCCGTACACCGCGGCGAGAATACGCTCCCGGAGGACTTCAGCTACCGGACGAGCAGCGACGTGTTCTGGCGCGCGATCGGGGGCGGGGTCCACCCACAGGAGGTGTTCCTTAGCCGCCGTGCCCACGTCACGGGCGACACCGAGCAGGCGCTGAAGATGGCGATGATCCTGCACGGGTTCAATAAAGAGTTCCCCTGCGATCGAAAGACGCTTGAGCGAGAGGGGGTGCCAGCATGACCTCTCAACTGACACGCGAATCGGTCTATATCGAAGGGCCCCGCGGCCGGCTTGCCGGCGAGTTGTGTTACTCGGAGACGGACGTACGCGCCGCGGTGCTGATCGCCAACCCACATCCCCTGATGGGCGGGGCCGTCAACAACAACGTCGTTAAGCGGTTGGCGCTGGACCTGCCGACGCACGGCTGCGTCACGCTGCGGTTCGATTACGGCGGGGTCGGCAAGAGCGGTGGTGAGCCGGCGGATGTCGCGGAGAACATGCGGCAGTTCTGGGAGACCGGCACTTCGCCGGCGGACCCACGGATGGCGCAGGAGGCCGGCTGCGCCGCCAACTGGCTTAGTTCGCAGTTCGATCTGCCGCGGATCGGCATCGGGTACAGCTTCGGGGCGTACGCGCTGGTGTCGTCGGCTATCGGAAAGCTCGATGCGGTGGTGATGATCTCGCCCACCGTCGCGCGTCACGACTTCTCGCCGCTGAAGGACGCCGGACTGCCGGCCATGATCATCTACAGCGACGACGACTTCGCCACACCCACCGAGGTAACCCGGCAGTGGCTGGACACGCTCGACCCGCCCGCCAAAGGCTGCCTGCTCACCGGCGGCGAACACTTCTACCGCGGGTTGGAGCCGCGCGTCGTCGAGTTGTGTGCAAACTTCATCGATCAAACCATCGCCGAAGGGAGCCGGGCATGACACGCACAGGCACGCATCCCGGCGAAGTGATCAGGCCCGTCTTCAGCGAAGACCGGCTGCGTCACCTGATGTCTGTCCACTTCGACCCCAAGTGGGGAGCGCCGTTCTGGATCGACCGCGCAAGCCAACTCGGCGTCGACCCACGACAAGATATCAACCATCAGACAGACCTCGCCCTGCTCGGCGAGCTGCAAGCACACGACCTTCAACAGCGGCCTGTGTCCGACTACATCCCGCGCCGATTCCACGATCAGATCGGCCAGATGGTGCTGGGCCAGACCGGCGGAACCACCGGGCCCGGGACGTGGACCGCGTACCGTGGGGACGAGTTTGAGTCGGCGTTCATCGAGCCCTTCGCCCTCGCCGCGAAGCACGTTGGGTTCCCGCGCAACGAGCGTTGGCTCTTCATCGGACCCGGCGGGCCGCACATCATCGCCAAAGCCGCCCCCCGGCTGGCGCGCCGAGTACATAGCCCCGAACCCTTCAGCGTCGACTTCGACCCCCGCTGGGCACGAAAACTCCCCGCCAACAGCACCTCCAGCGAGCGCTACGCGCAGCACGTCATCGACCAGGCGATGGACGTGATCAACACACAGGACATCGGCGTACTGTTCGCAACCCCGCCGGTGCTGACCCGCCTGGCGCAGGTGATGACCGAGCCGCAGCGGCTGCGCATCCGCGGCGTCCACTACGGCGGCATGGCCCTTAATGTGGACCTGCTGCGCAAGCTCCAGACCGAATCGTTCCCCAATGCCGTGCATCTGTCCGGGTACGGCAACACGCTGCTGGGCTGCTGCCTGGAGTTGAGCGCCGACGCAGGGAAAACGCCCGCCTACTTCCCGCTGGGCGACCGGCTTATCTTCGAGACGACCGACGTAAAAGGCGAGCCTACACCGTTCGGCGAACCCGGACGGCTGCGCGTCACACGACTCGACGAGACAATGCTGATCGTCCGGCTGTGTGAGCGCGACGAAGCCCGGCTCGTCACCCCACCCATCGACGCCCCCGCCAGGTTCGTGATGCCCGGTGTGGACAACCCCCGACCGCTATCCAAGGCGGGCACCCCCCCGGTTGCCGGGCTTTACTGATTTAGCCGGAGCACGCACCATGATCATGCCTACCAACGAGAGCATTACGGGCCTGACCCGCCGCATCGAACTGTTGGCGCCCGCAGGTCGCCGCGATGCGCTCGAGGCCGTCATCAACGCGGGGGCCGATGCCGTCTATCTCGGCGCCAAGACGTTGAACATGCGGCAGCACCGCAAGGACTTCCACTTCGATGAAACGCAGCTCCGCCAGGCCGTGGAGTTTGTGCATGATGCAGGCCGGCGCATCTATGTAACCGTCAACGCCTTGATCGGCGAGTCCGAACTGGGGCAGGCGACCGACCTGCTCGCTTCGATCGAAGAGGTAGGCGCCGATGCGATCATCGTGCACGACCTGGCCACGCTCCGCCTGGCGCGGGAGCTTGGGATCAACACGCCGCTTCACGCCAGCACGATGATGAACGTGCATCATTATGAGCACGCCGCCGTGCTTAAGCGTCTGGGCGTGAGCCGTATCATCACTTCGCGAGACATCAGCCTGTCACAGATCGGCGAGATCGGACGGCTCGCCGACATCGAGGTCGAGTGCTTTGTTCACGGCGACATGTGCGTGGCGCACGGCGGGCACTGCAACACCTCGGGTGTGCTGTTCGGCAAGAGCGCCAACCGCGGCGAGTGCATGAAGCCTTGCCGTTGGGATTACGACTTGGTCCGCCTTGACGACGGGCAGGCCGTCGGCCGTGTCGGGGGCGGGCACCTGCTGGCGCTGAAGGACCTGTGCCTGATCCGGCACATCCCGCAGATCGTCCAGGCGGGCATCCACTGCATGAAACTTGAAGGCCGTATGCGCGACGCGGCCTACCTTGGCGGGATCGTCCACAGCTACCGGCAGGCCATCGACGCCTACTACGAATGCCCCCCCTCGTTTACTCTGGCGGTCGATCAGATCGAGGATGTTTATCGCAGCCAGGTCCGCCGTCTGTCCACGCTGACGATTCTAGGCGGCGCGTCTCACCGGGACGTGGTGGATACCGACGGTCGTCGTGAGCCCCTGCTGTTAAGTAACGGGCATGCCGAGCCGACTGACGCCGACGAAGCCGTCGTACTGCCCCCTCAAGACCGGGAGACGGTGGCAGCGAGCGCCGAGATGATCGAGTTAGCGGTGTGTGTATCCGGTACGGAAGCCGCCGCCGCCGCACTTGAAGCCGGCGCAGATCGCATCTATCTCGCCGCCGAGCTGTCTCAGCGCAGCGGGGAACATTGGAAACTTCAGGCCGTGACGGATGTGATCGATCTGGCTCACCGCGCCGGCGCGAAGGTCGGGCTGCGCACGCCGCGGATCACGACCGATCGTGAATGGGCAGAGACGCGGTGGGTCCTCGGTCAACTGACGGGGGCCGAGCTTGACTTTGTCCTGGTTCATCACCTCGGCACGCTGGCGCTGGCGGCTCGGCTGTGCCCGGCGTCGTCGATCGTGGCCGATGTCGGATTCAACCTGATGAACAGCGCGGCCGTGGCGTTACTCGCCGAACTGGGAGCCGACGCATGCTGCGCCTCGACCGAGGCGGGGCTTGCCGACCTTGCCGAGCTGACCGGCGGCGCATCGCTTCCCATCGAGGCACAGGTTCATGGCCCGCTGCTGGGGATGCTGATCGATCATTGCGTGATCGCGCTGCACGGATCATCCGTGGGCCGCAAAGACGTCTGCCGCGGGCCTTGCCGACATGTTGATTTTGGTTTGCGAGACAAGCACGGTCAGGTCCGCCCTGTCGTCGCCGACCAGCACTGCCGCAACCACCTGCTGACCGGATGCGACCTCGGGGCGATGCCGATCCTCGATCGATTCTGCCGACCGGGTATCGCGTCCATCCGTATCGACGGCCAGTTTGACCAGACAGATCACGTCGCGCGTGTGACAAGCACCTATCGGCACCGCCTCGATCAACTCGCCGGACGCCTCCTCGACGATGGCTCATGGCGGACACACTGGGGCGTCGTCGAGGACTTGAGCCCAAGGCCCGTCAACTTGGGGCCGTATCCCCGCTCGGTCGTACATACGGCCACGACAGCGCACGTCATGCGACAGCTTCACAATCAACGAGAGACCCTTATATGACCGTTCTTTCCGACAACCTCACCGGCAAACGCTTGCCTGGGGTCGTCCCGCGCACATTGAGCATCGCCTACACACCCGACAGCGATGATGCGTTTAATTATTACGGCTGGGAGTTCGACCGGGTCGGGCTGGAAACCCCTGACTACACCGCGCGATTCCAGCGCGATCACATCATCGCACTGAATCGCGCCGCGGCGCAGGAAGCGTTTGATGTGGTCGGCGTGTCGTCGGTTGCCTACCCGGCGCTGGCGGACCGGTACGCGGTGTTGTCGGTCGGCAACAGTGTCGGACGCGGGTACGGCCCGGTGCTGGTATCCAAACACTACAGCGCCACCGGCGATCTGCGCGGCAAGCGCGTCGCGGTCGCCGGCATCCCCACGACCGGCGGGGCGCTGGCGATGATGTTCTGCCCCGGGGCGCAATTCATCGAGCACCGGTACAACGAGATCGCCGACGCGATCGTCGCCGGGGAGTTCGACGCCGGGGTGATGATCCACGAGGAGCTTCTATTCTTCGGCGAAAAGGGCTTGCGTAAAGTCACCGACCTGGGCGCCTCATGGTGCGACGACACCGGGCTGCCGCTGCCGGTGGGGTTGAACATCGTCCGCAAGGCGCTCGGCCAAGACCTCTGCAACGATATCGCGAACACCTGTCGGCGGTCGCTTCGGTGGAGCAAGGACCACTTCGACGAGGCGTTTGAGTTCGCCAGCAGGTTCGGCCGGGGCTGCGCCGCACAGCACGTTCAGATGTTCAGCAACGAGGACACCCTGAATCTGCCACAGGATGTGCGCCAAGCGATGCGTGTCATGTTCGACCGCGTTGCGGCGCTAGGGATCGGGCCGAAGATAGACCGGATCGAGGTGATCGATGGATAACACCGCCACCAAAGTCGGCCGAGCACAGGAGCTACTCTCGCTCAAGGGCGAGTACCTGTTGCCCTGCGTCTATCACTTCTACAAGGACCCGCCCGTGATTATTCGCGGCGAGGGCTGTTATCTGTTCGACGACCTGGGCAGACGCTACCTGGACTGCCTAAGCGGCGTGGCGGTGATGAACGCCGGACACTGCAACCCGGACATCATCAACCCGGCGATCGGGCAGATCCAGACCCTTCAGCACACGACGACGATCTACCTGACCGAACCGATCCTCCGGCTGGCCGAAGCGCTGGCGCAGATCGCGCCCGGCGAGTTAAAGCGCAGCTTCTTCTGCGCAAGCGGCAGCGAAACCGTCGAGGGCGCACTGCTAACGAGTATGCTGCACACCGGCAAACCCCGTGTGATCGCAACCACCAACAGCCTGCACGGGCGGACACGCTGGGCGATGAACGCCACCGGCCTGCCGATGTGGCGCACCGATCCGTTCCCTCCCGAAGATGTGAGCCATGTCCCGTTCGGCGACGCCGACGCGCTGGCGGACGAGTTTGCCAAGCACGGCGACCAGACCGCGGCTTTCATCGCCGAGCCTATCCAAAGTAACGGCGGGGTCAACGTCGCCCCGGACGGGTACTGGCAGGCGGTACGCAGGCTCTGCGATGACCACAAGGTGCTGCTGGTGATCGATGAGGTGCAGACCGGGTTCAACCGCACAGGCCGGTGGTTCGCCTGTGAGCATTTCGGCGTGGTCCCCGACGTCATGACGGTCAGCAAGGCGATGGGCAACGGCTTCCCGATCGCTGCCTTCATCACCACGGAAAAAATCGCTGAAAGCTACACCCGCCCCGGCGCGTCGACCCACGGCGGCAACCCGGTCAACGCAGTCGCTGCGCTGGCGGTGATCGAGTACCACAGACAACACCAACTGGGCGAGCGCGCCCAAGCGTCCGGAGAATATCTGCTTGAGGGCCTGACCAAACTGTCGGCAAAGCGCCCTCACCTCGGGCCGCCGCGTGGCATGGGGCTGATGATTGGGATGCCCGTGATCGACACGGAAGGCGTCCCCGACGCCGAGCGCTGTGACCTGATCCTGGAGTATCTCAAGGACCTGCGCGTCCTGGCGGGGAAGTCCGGGCCGGACCGCAACGTCCTTGCGTTCATGCCGCCTTTGACCATCGGGAGGCTGGAGATTGGAGTGTTAATTGATGCAGTACAAACAGCAACAGCCTGACACCGTCTACCGCGCGGTGTGGGTCGGCTTCCTGGCGGTGGCTCTGGCCGGCGTTATTTCAGGCTGCGCCGCTCAGCGCCCGGAAAGGTTTATCGACGGCGTCAACGACGTCACGTTGAGACACAAATACCGGGATGCAAGGGCCCAGCGCATCGACGATTGGCCCTGCCTGAGGGTCGACGCCGCCATACGCCAGCACCTGGACGACGCGCTGACAAGTGACGACCTTGCCTGTGCCCGATCCGAAGCATTGGCCTTCCTCGACGAGGCGCACGCCTTGGCGATAAAGAGCACGATGAACGAACTGGACAGGCTCGATCCCGGCGGGTGGGATGAATTGTCAACCGCCTACCTGGACCCGCCGGTCGAGGTGGACGATCCGGTCCGCCAGAGACTCAAAGACCTGTTCGTCACCGACACCGAAGAGCGGTACTTGTTTCTTCGCAGCGGGGTCGAGTCGGCTAAGACCGCCGACGAGGTCCGCGAGGTGCTCGAGCCTGTGGCCAAGGCAATCGAGAAGCCGGTCAAGATCCAGGGCCGGCTGACACGGTCGTTGTCCTGGGCGCTGTTCACGATCCCTTCGACGCTCGCGATCCTGGATATCCAGTCCCACGAGTATCGCGGCGACCTGGACGCCCCCTTCGACACGGCGGTGCGCTACCTGCCGAACCCTACGCTCTCAACACCGGAAGGGGTGTCTGAGCATGCTTGGGATCTGCTTGAAACTTTCGCCCCGGTGATTGTGCAGGAGCGGCCCGATGAAGTCGCTTACGACCGTTCGGTCGATCGCATCGGCCGGGTTGTCGCGCGCGACGAAAACGCGATCGGGATCGACCCATCCGACCCGACGGTATACGCCTACACCCGCCACATCCGGATAGCCGGCAGGCCGCGCACCCAACTGACCTACACCTACTGGTACCCCAGGCACCCCGAGCTTAAGCCCAACGACCCCGAGGCCGGGCACACCGAGGGCCTGACCCTGCGCCTGACTCTGGACGAACAGAATGAGCCGATCGCTTTCGAGACGCTTTACAACTGTGGCTGCTACCACCGGCTGTACCCCTCGGCCAGGCTGGAAGCGGCCGCGGCGCAGGCGTTTGGCAAGCCCGAGAAGGGCAAGCGCTTCGTCATCGAGCGGAAAGTCCCGTGGAAGTTCGACACGATCGTTCCGAAGGTTGTCCAGGTGCAAGGCCGAGGCGAACGCCCCGTCGTCCGCGCCCGCGCAGGCTGGCACGGGATCATCAATATCGCCATGGACGAGGCCGGGCACGAAGCGGAAGTCATCGATGACAACCACTACACGCTTAGGCCCTACGACGAGCTGGAGCGGCTGACAACCCCCGACGGCAGGGTCGTGAGCATGTTCTATGACAACGGCCTGGTCAAGGGCGCGCAGCGGCCCGAGGGCGTGTTCTTTACACCCGCCGGCCTTCTCAGCTCAGGCCAGCCAAGGCAGCGCGGCACACAGATGATCCACTGGGACCACTACGACTTCGACGACCCCGAGCTTTTACAGCTCGTCTTGCGGCTGCCCGATACCTCTAACCCACAAAGTGTCGCGACATGGACTGGACATCCCTAACACTGCTGGCCGGGTGGGGCGTGGTTTGCAACGTCTGGGCTGTGCTGCTGTACGCCCAGGGCGTGGCGCTGCGCCAAGGGATCATGCTCAAGCCGCGCGAGCACATCGGGACCGACACACCAGGCGGGGTTGATGCCGGCGAACTGCCCAGCGTCTGTATCGTGATCCCGGCGCGCAACGAGGCGGAATCGCTGGGCGCTTCGCTGTCGGGCGCGTTGGCGCAGGACTACCCACGGCTGCGCGTCGTGGTCGTCGATGACCGCAGCGAAGACGCGACCGCCTCCGTAGCCGATGCCTGCGCCGCCAATGACAAGCGTCTGCGCGTCCTGCGGATCGACCGCCTGCCCACGGGTTGGCTGGGCAAGTCACATGCGCTATGGACCGCGACGCGCGAAGTCACGGACGACTGGCTGCTGTTCGTCGACGCCGACTGCACGCTGTACCCCGGGGCCGTCCGCTCGGCGCTGGACGAGGCGCAGCGTCGAGACGTGGCGATGTTGTCGCTGTGGCCGGGTCACCTGGCTGAGAGCTTCTGGGAGCACATGCTGATCCCCCTTTGCGGCACGGTGATGGCGCTGTGGTTCGGCCGATCCAACGCGCCGGGGCGCCGGGCGGGTTCGGCGTTCGCCAACGGGCAGTTCATCCTGATCCGCCGGGACGCCTACGAAAGGATCGGCGGGCACCGCGCGGTGCGGCGTGCGCTGATCGAGGACGTGCCCCTGGCCGAACTCGCCGCGCGCAAGGGCGTGCGGTCCTGGACCGCCGGGGGGCGCGACCTGGTCGGCGTACGGATGTACAAGAGCTTCTCAGGCATCTGTGACGGATGGACCCGGATCTTCGTCGGCGCCTTACGCAGCCGGACCAAGCTGGCGTTGAGCATCGCGTGGCTGGTGGCCGGGTCGCTGCTCCCCTTCGTCGCCGGGCCGTACCTCGGCTACCAACTGGCCACGAAACAGACGACCGACCCGCTGCTATGGGCGGCGGCCGGGACATGCGCCGCACACCTGGTGTTGATATACGCGGTGAGTTGGCGGTTCTGGAAGCTGGGCTACTGCGACCGGCGGTACCTGCTGGCGTACCCCGTGTCGGTCCTGGTTGTGATGGCGCTACTGGCCCGTGCGATCTGGTGGCTGTCGATCAGACGGATCGTCGGCTGGCGCAGCACGTACTACAAACTCAACCGTCGGGCGATGATCGTTGAGTAAAGCTAAAGACACATCTGGTCTCACCGTCACGGACCACCCGGGAAGCCGACGGCTTGCCATCTGGGCGGTCTGGCTGGCGGTCATCTGCATCGCGGCGGCGGGGCTAAGCCGGTACAGGATCGAGAATTCACTGCGCGGTTGGATGCCCGAGTTAGCAGGACACGACGCGATCGCGACCTTCGTCGTCATAGGCGGTGAGAAGCAACTCCTCGACCCGGATCTGCTGGCGAAGAAGCTGGAATCGCTCGCGGAAGTCGCCGCCTGTGTCTCGCCTAATTCCACGGGCCGGTTCGCGCTTGCAGCACATGCACCACCACGCGGCGGGATCTTGTTTGACGACCCGACCTACACCGGCCTGTTCTGCTTCGCCCGCGCCGGCGTGGGAGACCGCGATTTTCTTGGCGCGGTCCAGGGTCTGCTGCGCAGCGAGTTGGGCGACGACGCCGACCGATTGGCCCTGGGAGGTCCGGCTGTGTTCACCGGGGCGCTCAATGACTGGAGCCAGCGCAGGCTCCCGCTGATCGCGTCGGCCATCATCCTGGCCGGTGCGCTGCTGCTGTGGTGGGTCATCGGCAGCGCCCGTGTCGTCGCGTCGGCGACGGCGGCGATCGTCGGGAGCCAAATCGCGCTGGTCGGCGTCATCTCCTGGCTGGGCGTGCCGATGGACATGGTGCTGTCGATGGTCTGGCCTTTGATGATGGCCCTTGGGTTCTCGTTCGCCGCCCACCGGGCGCAGCGCCGGGGCATCGGTGGGACGCTGGCGCTGTGCGCGTTGACCACCGCCGCCGGGATCATCGGGTTCGCGTTTAGCCCGTTCCCCCCGATCCGGTCGTTCGCGGTCTGGGGCGCCCTGGGCGTGGTCATGACCTGGGCGTCGGTGATGCTGCTGGTCAGACCACCGCAAAATGCGCGATGCCGGGTGACCACGGGACACCGCCGGAGCCGGCTTCGCCGGGCTAAGCACTTGGCCGCCACCTGTGCGATCGGCCGACCGAGAACCGTCATCACCGCCGCGGCCATGCTGACCGCCGCCGCGGTCCTGTGCCTGCCCCTGCTACAATTACACAGCGACCCCATCGCGTACTTCCCCAACGCCTCACGGGTCACCCGCGACCACGTACAACTTGATAAGCGGCTCATCGGGATGCTGCCGTTTGAGGTCGCTGTACACGGCAACACGGACGCCACCGAATTGCTGACCGTAACGCCGGGCGTGCGCCTGGTCGTCGATGTGAGCTTGCTGGACCCAAGTCAGGGCGCGTTGTATCTGGGGTTCGCAGACGCCGACGCCCTGGGATCGCTCATTCAGGCGCAGACGCACTGGCAGGACTGGGCGGCCCGGGAGGGTGTCGAGTTGACGTGGTCCGGCATCGCGGCGCAACTGCACGGCGTATCGGTCGGCGTGGTCCGGGTCGCGCTGACGGCGTTCCCCGCGATGGTCCTGATAGCCGCTGTCGCCGTCTGGTTCGTCGCCGGTCGGAGCCTGAGGCTCGCGCTGATCGCCGCCTGGGTCAACCTGTTCCCCGTCGCGGTGCTGATCGTCATCGTCGGCCTGCTGGGCATACCCCTGAGCCTGCCGTCACTGATGATCGGCGCGATCGCGGTCGGCGCGGCGGTCGACGACACGCTGCACCTCGCCGCCGAAATGCGGCGAGGTCGGGGTATACGCCGAGTGCTTCTGGTGTGCTGGCGTCCGTGTGTGGGTAGCTCGCTTATCACGGCGGCGTGCATGGCGATGTTCATGCTGTCGCCGTTCGGCCCAACCGCCGAGTTCGGGGTGCTGATGGCGCTGGCCGTCACCGCGGCGCTGGCCGGAGACATGCTCCTGCTTCCGGCGGCCGTCGCCCTGATGGAGCGTTCGACAGACGTCACGGCCTGAGCTAGGCCGGGGTGCTGTGTTACATGGGAGCCTGAAAAAAACAGGGCGGAGGCGGAGGGTCGCGGGTCCATGTTTAAAGCCGGTGGCAAGGCGGGTTCTGAATGCGAGCGGGTTCTATCGGACGCCTAAGGTCAGGTCGTGCAGGGCCGGGCTAGTGAGGACCAACGGGCTGATAATGGGTCTGTTTCCTGTGCTGAATAAGAAAAATCTGAACCCGCCGGCGTGATTGGTCGTTATGATGGATAGCCTATGTTCACGAAGCTGACTTGGACATTTCGGATCGTGCTTGTTGCCGCCTTGGGTGCGTTGCCGCTAGGGGTCTGCCCATGCGGGACCAGTCAGTCGGACGCGCTACAGGAAACCAGCCCAGCGATGTCGATGACCATGGGCGAGTCCGATGGGCACAGTTGCTGCATCGCCAAGACCCCCACCGAACAAACGCCTGCGAGCCACTGCCCGACCGACCGCAGCGGCCATGACCGGGACGCCTGCCCGCACTGCGCAGGGGACCTGCTGACCGCCACCTGCGGCGACCGCCTGGAACTGCCCAACACGGTTGTGGACAACCACGTGCCGGGTCTGACACCGCCGACCTCGGTCAGCCTGCCGATGTTTGCCCTGTCGCCCGCCGCGTTAGCCCCTTGCCAGAAGCCGCTATCGACATTCACCGGGGACACCCTGCGCGCACTGACTTGCCTGTCCACCACCTGACCCCCCCCACCGAATCTCTATCCCGCACTCAGGCTTTCGCTGCGCCCTAGGCGCGTTGCGTGATGCGCTGTGCGGTGGGATGCTTAACAGACATATGTTGACCCAACCCACACGCATGCGGACATAACTGACACATACACCCGCACCGACCGGAGCACCGTGATGCCAAGCAACCGCACGTTACTGAAGACCTCCCTGCGACCGGCGTGGTTCACGGCTTTGGCCGTTGCCGTGGCCCTGCTTACTTCAAGCGGGGTATACGCCAGCCAGGACGGGCACCCTGCGCCAGCGCCGGCGGCCACGGACATCACACACGACCACCAGCACGACCACGGCCACGGTGACGAAAACACCGACGCGGCCGGGGGATTCTCAACTGACCGACTGCTTGGCTGGCTTGGCGGCTTGCACCCGACGGTGGTTCACTTCCCAATCGCTCTGCTGATCGCCGGGCTGCTCGCCGAGGTGATCGGATCACGCGCCGGTCGGTTCTGCGTCGTGCTGGCAGCTATCAGCGCGGTGGTGGCCGCCGGGCTGGGCTGGCTCAACGGCGGGCTGCACTGGGTGGATGACGACTGGGTCACCACCACGCACCGATGGGTCGGGACTGGCACAGCAGTCTGGTCGATCGCGGTAGCCTGGCTGTGTCTGGCAAGCTACCGCGAGGGTGGACGGGGGCTGCGCCGGTGGTACCTGATGTCCCTGGGTATCGGGGCCTCGCTTGTCGCGGCAGCGGGGTTCTTCGGCGGCGCACTGATCTACGGAATCGATCACCTGGCATGGTAAGTGCCAAAGGAAATGTCATGCGACATCAGATAAACATAATCATGTATTCGGCAACCACGGCGGTCGTGTTGGCGGGGTGTGCGTCGCCGTTTGATGACGATCAATACTCGGACTGGATCGAGCGCGATCCGCAGACGTGGCGCTTGACCGGAAGCGGCGCGGTCCACAGCCGAGACACACTCACCGCATCGTCATCGGACAGATCGGCATCCGGGGAACAAGCAGGCGACCTGCCGCCTGACGCCGGGCCACAGGACTACGTCCGCCTGGCGCTTGAGCGTAGCCCGGCGATCGAGGCGGCCCGTCAGAAAGTCGCGCGTCTTCGGGCGCAGGTCCCGCAGGTAACGAGCCTGGACGACCCGGAGTTCACGGTTGCTCCGATCGGCCAGATGGCGGAGACCGCCGAAGGTCAGGTCGAGGTGATGACCGGTATCAGCCAGACGTTGCCCGCCCCGGGCAAACTCGCGGCGCGTGGCCGGGTCGCCCAGCAGGAGGCCGAGGTCGCGGTGCGGGAGCTGGAGCAGGTCAGGCTGGGCGTGGCGGCCGACACCCGCCGGGCGTATTGGAGCTACTACGACGCCACGCGCGGGATCGAGGTCGTCCAGCGTGACCGCGACCTGATGCGTCAATTCCACGCCTCGGCCGAAGCCCGTTACAAGGCCGGGACCGCGGCGCAGCAGGACGTGCTGCGCGCCTCGGTCGAGCTAAGCGACCTGGAAAACAAGCAACTGCTGCTTGAGCAGCAACGAACCTCCTCTGCGGGGATGCTCAACAGCCTGCTCGATCGCCGGGTCGACGCGGCGCTGCCCGCCCCCCCGCGCGCCGACCTGCCGCCGGCACCCGAACATCTGGACTCGCTGCTTGCCCAGGCGGCGGCCAACAACCCCCAACTCGCCGCGATCCACCAACGCATCCAGGCGTCCCGTGAAAAACTCAAGCTCGCCCGCCTCCAGCGCAGCCCGGACCTGACGGTCAGCGTCAACTACAACGCGGTCAGCGCCGACGGGCACGCCATGTCCGCGACCGGCCAGGACCAGTGGTGGCTTGGTTTCGGCATCAACCTCCCGCTGTGGCATGCAAAACTCGACGCCGCGGAGCGCCAGGCCCTGCGCGGTTTGTTCGAAAACATCGCCGAGCTGACCGCCCGGCACAACCGCGTGGCGTTTCTCGTTCAAGATGCGCTGACCCGTGTCCAGACCCAACAGAAACTGGCGGTGATGTTCCGAGACGTGATCATCCCCCAAGCGAAGCAGGCGGTGGCGGCCGCAGAGTCGGGCTACCGCGCCGGGCGGGTCGAGTTCCTCACCGTGGTCGACAACTGGCGTAAACAATTGGATTTCGAGTTGGCGTACCACAGGAGCGTCGCCCAACTGCACCAGGACCTGGCCGAGCTTGACCGCGTGATCGGACACGACCCGGCAAGCGTCACCCGCACGCCCATGCCTGACGACCACCCATCGACTCAGCCCGCGCTAACCCAGCCGGCAACCCAGCCCAATCAAGACAGGGATAAGACCCATGACAAATAAGGCGATAGACAACCCCACGCCCCCGCCCAGCCCCCCACCGCCGCGCGGACCAAAGCCCGCTGTGTTGATCGGATTGGTATTGCTGATCTTCGCCGCGGTCCTGTTGGGCGCCGCCTTTGGCTGGGTCATCCCGAATGTGGTTCGGCCCGCGCTGCAGTTCGTCGGCATCGGGCACGATCACACGGACGACCCCGCCGCAACCACTGACGAGCACGGCCAGATGCTCTACACCTGCGGGATGCACCCCTGGATCGTGCTGCCCAAGCCCGGTCTCTGCCCGATCTGCCACATGGACCTGACCCCGATCGACCCGACGAAGTTCACCGGCGAGGTTGCGATCGACCCGTTGATCGTGCAGAACATCGGCGTGCGGGTCAGCGAAGTCGTCAAGGGCCCGCTGGTCAAGACGATCCGCACGGTCGGGACGGTCGATTACGCCGAGCCGTCGATTAGAGACGTGAACATCAAGGTCTCGGGGTGGATCGAAAAGATGCACGTCGACTTCCTGGGCGCCCAGGTCGAGCAAGGGCAACCGCTTTTCGACGTGTACTCGCCCGAGGTGTATTCAGCGCTACAGGAATACCTGCTGGCCTACCGCAACCGTGGAACGGCCGTGCAGGGCGCAACGAACCTGCTCGACGCGGCGCGCACCCGGCTTCTTTATTACGACGTCACGCCCGAGCAGATCGAGCAACTGGAACAGACCGGCGAGCCGACCAAGACGATCAGCGTGCTGAGCCCGCACACCGGCGTGGTGATCGACAAGCACGCCAACGAGGGGATGAACGTCGACCCGGGGATGCGCGTCTACCGGATCGCCGACCTGTCCAAGGTGTGGGTATTGGTGACGTTGTACGAGTACCAGCTGCCTTATGTCCAAGCCGGCCAGCGCGCGGTGATGACCCTGCCGTATATCCCCGGGCAGTCGTTCAGCGGCGAGGTGATCTTCGTGTACCCGTACCTCGATAAGAAGACGCGGGAGGTTCAGGTCCGCCTCGAGTTCGACAACCCCAGCGGGCTGCTCAAGCCCGGGATGTTCACCAACGTTGAGCTCCAGAGCACGTTGGCACGGGAGCGGACACTGGCGCCGCGCGAAGCGATTATCGACACCGGCGAGCGCAGTGTGGCGTTCGTGAGTCTTGGTGACGGGCGGTTCGAGCCGCGTGATGTGCGGGTCGGGATCGAGGCCGGCGACGGGATGGTTGAGATTCTGCAAGGGCTGGAGCCGGGCGAGAAGGTCGTGACCAGCGGCCAGTTTCTGATCGACAGCGAGGCGAAGATGCGTGAGGCGCTGGCGAAGATGGTCATGGGCGAGTCGGCGATCGATAGGCCGGACACCGACAAGAGCGACGCCGAGGACGGCCCCGCATCGCTGACCGGCGAGGCGGACGAGCTGCTATCGGGATTGCTCACCGATTACTTCTCGGTCGCCGATCTACTTGCGCAAGACACCGCCGAGGGGACTGCCCCGCCCGCCGAGCGGATCGTGAAGGCGCTGCGCCGGCTGGAAGCATCCCCGGTCACCGGCGACCCGCACTTTGGGCGCAAGCACCCCGAAATCAAGGAGGCGATTGGGCATGCCAAAGAACTAGGGCAGGCAAATGACCTGGCTGAGGCAAGGCTGCGTTTCGCCGACCTCAGTGTGGCCCTGAGCACACTGCTACGAGCCACCGGCGTACCCCGGTCCTTTGGCCAGGAGGTCCAGGAACTACACTGCCCGATGTACCAAGCCGATCAGGGCGGTGGGTTTTGGCTCCAGACCGCCGGCGAGGTTCAAAACCCCTACTTCGGCGAGGTCATGCTCCGTTGCTTCGACGCCCGTAAGACCCTGCCTGTTACCGGGGCCGCCGCGACACAGCCCGATGCGCAGACAACCCAGACGAACTCACCCGCTACACAGCCTGTTGAGCCCGCCGATGCGCCAGAGGGGACAACGCGATGATCGCCAAACTCATCCACGGGTGCATCGACAACCGGGCGGTCGTATTGCTGTTGACCGCTTTCGTGATCACCGCCGGGGTGTGGTCTACCCAGCACATCACGATCGACGCGATCCCCGACCTCTCGGACGTGCAAGTCGTGGTGCGCACCGAGTACCCCGGGCAGGCGCCCAAGATCATCGAGGACCAGGTCACCTACCCGCTGACCACCTCGATGCTGGCCGTGCCCTACGCCAAGACCGTCCGCGGGTACAGCATGTTCGGGACGAGCTTTGTCTACGTTATCTTCGAGGACGGGACCGACCTTTATTGGGCGCGCAGCCGGGTGCTCGAACAGCTCAACGCCGTCGCCAGCAGCCTTCCGGCAAGTGTCAGCCCCCAGCTCGGGCCCGACGCGACCGGCGTGGGGTGGGTCTACCAGTATGTCCTGACCACAGGCCCGTACTGCGTAGACCATCCCAACGGCCTGTGGCACGATCCCGATACCGATGCCTGGTACCCAAACCTCGGCGAGGCGCCGGACGACCCGGCGATGAAGCAACGGCTGGTCCGCCACCGCGTCTTCACCGCTGGGCGCGTCATCTACGCAGACATACAGGATAACAAACGTTACGACTCGCCCGACGCCGCGCCGCCGGATGCGCGCGGCAGGCTCGAATCCATCCAACTCACCCGTGGCTACGACCGCTGTCCGTTGGACGGCAAGCCTCTGACACCAAGCGATCAGGACCTGTCTGATCTGCGCGGTTTGCAGGACTGGTTCCTGCGCTACGAACTTACGGCTGTGGAAGGTGTCAGCGAAGTCGCGCCGGTCGGCGGGTTCGTCAAGCAGTACCAGGTCGTGGTCGACCCGGTGAGGCTTCTGGCGTACGGCATGCCGCTGAGCAAAGTCAAGACGGCGATCCAGCGGTCGAACGTCGACGTCGGCGGGCGGTTGATCGAGATGAGCGAGACCGAGTACATGGTCCGGGGGCTTGGTTACTTAGGCGGGCTGACCGACGCCGAGATCGCCGAGGCGCGTGCGTCGGGGCGGTCGATCGAGAACGCGCGCTCAGACAAGGCGCTCGCCGAACTGCGTCAGGCGTCCCTGGGCGCGACCGAGGACGGCACACCGATCTATATAGATGACGTCGCCGAGGTACGTGTCGGCCCGGAGATCCGCCGGGGGATCGGCGAATGGAACGGCCGGGGAGAGGCGGTCGGCGGGGTCGTGGTCATGCGGTTCGGCGAGAACGCGCAAGCGACGATCACCCGGGTGCGCGACCGGCTTGCGGAGTTGGAAGCCGCCCTGCCGCCAGGGGTGGCGGTTCAGGTCGCCTACGACCGGTCCGACCTGATCGAGCGGGCGATCCACACCGTCGCCTCGACGCTGATCGAGGAGGTCGTGGTCGTCTCGCTGGTGATCCTGCTGTTCCTGCTACACGCGCGCAGCGCCCTGGTCGCGGCGTTTGTCCTGCCGACCGGTGTGTTGTCGACGTTGTCGGTGATGCACCTATTGGGGATCAACGCAAACATCATGAGCCTGGGCGGGATCGCGATCTCGATCGGGGTGATGGTCGACAGCTCGATCGTGATGGTGGAGAACGCGCACAAACACCTGGAACGGGAGAAGCAGCGCGTCGCCGGAGGCGGTGAGCCGCGTGCGCGTGCCCAGGTCATCGCCGAGGCCGCGGCGGAGGTCGGGCCGACGCTTTTCTTCAGCCTGCTGATTATCACGGTCAGCTTCCTGCCGATTTTCGTACTCGGCGAGCAGTCGGGCAGGCTGTTCAAACCGCTTGCGTACACCAAGACGTTCGCGATGGCATCGGCGGCGGTGCTGGCGATCACGATCATCCCCGTGATGATGGTCTACCTCATCCGCGAACGCATCGTGCCCAGCATCTGGTCACGGAGACGGCGGTTGCTGGTTTATGCTGTAACGGTCGTTGGCCCGGCGCTTGTCCTTGCGCTGATGCCGATGTCTGGGCTCGATGGATACCGCGGATGGCTCGTGCTGGGGTGGGTCGTGCTCGCCTGCCTGGCGCTGCTGCCTCAGAAGATCCACTCCGAACAACGTAACCCGGTCAGTCTGATCTTGCAGCGGCTGTACAACCCGATGTTTGTGCTGGTCATGCATTACCGCAAGTCCACGCTCCTATGCGCAGCGCTTCTGATGGCGGCGACGCTCTGGCCGTTTAGCCAACTCGGCAGCGAGTTCATGCCGCCGCTGGAGGAAGGCGACCTTTTGTACATGCCGACGACCGACCCGGGGATCAGCATGACCAAGGCCCGTGAGCTGTTGCAGCAGACCGACAAGTTGATCATGCAGTTCCCGGAGGTCGAGTCGGTCTTCGGCAAGGCCGGCCGGGCCGAGACCGCAACCGACCCCGCGCCCCCAAGCATGTTCGAGACGACGATCACCCTGCGCAGAGACAAACATCTTTGGCGGACCCGCGCAGTTGAAAGGTTCTACTCGGGCTGGCCGGGTTGGCTCACGTGGGCCCCGCGGGCGGTCTGGCCGGATGTCAGAACGATCACGGTGCAGGAGTTGATCTACGGCTACGAGTTGCCGGGCTCGGAAGAGGGCGCTCGCGTGCCGGGGCTTCACAACGTGATCAACATCCCCGGGCTGACCAACGCCTGGACCATGCCGATCAAGACACGGATCGACATGCTCTCGACCGGGATCAAGACCCCGATCGGGATCAAGCTGATGGGCCCGGACCTGGAAACACTATCGCAGCTGGCCGAGCAGACCGCTTCGGTGGTGAAGACCGACAGCCGGGTCGCCGCCTTCACGACCAGCGCGTTTGCCGACAAGAGCGTCGGGGGCAACTACTTCGACATCCGTATCGATCGTAAACAGATCGCCCGCTACGGGCTGAACGTCGCGGACGTGCAGGACGTGGTGATGAGCGCGATGGGCGGGATGAACGTGACCCAGACCATCGAGGGGCTCGAGCGATACCCGGTGAACCTCCGCTACCCCCACGAGCTGCGCGACAACCTCGATTCCCTGAGGCAGACGCTGGTCGCCACCCCGTCGGGCGCACAGGTCCCGATCGGACAGTTAGCATCGATCGAGGTCCACAAGGGCCCGCCGATGATCAAGAGCGAAAACGCACGGCCGACTTCGTGGGTGTACGTGGACATCAAGGATCTGGACGTGGGCACCTACGTTACGCGGGCGAGGCAGGCTGTGGATGAATCGGTCAAACTGCCTAACGGTTACAGCATCGTCTGGTCCGGACAATACGAGTACATGCAGGCGGCGCGGCAAAGGCTGACCGTCATCGTGCCGTTGGCGGGGGTGCTGATCCTGCTTTTGCTGTACATGGCGACCCGCGACTGGCTGCGTGTGGCGATCCTCGTGCTGAGCCTGCCTTTTGGCCTGGTCGGCGCGGTCTGGCTGTTGTATGTGCTGGATTACAACCTGTCGCTTGCGGTGTGGGTCGGGGTGATCGCGCTGGCGGGGCTGGCGGTCGAGACCGGGCTGGTGATGCTCTTGTACCTGGAAAACAGCTTCGACCGATTCGCGGAAGAAGGACGGATGCGCAACACCGACGACCTCTGGCACGCGGTCCACGAGGGGGCGGTGAAGCGTATCAGGCCTAAGACCATGACGGTGATGACGACGTTTATCGGGCTGGTCCCGCTGTTGTGGGCCAGCGGCGCGGGGGCGGACACGATGCGGCGTCTGGCGGCGCCGATGATCGGCGGGCTGGCGACCGCGTTCCTGCTGGAACTGCTGCTGTACCCGGTGATCTTCTACCTCGTCAAGCGGTTTGCGATGCGTCATACATTCAGTGCAAACGAAGCTGCGTCCGTTCGGTCGGCTTGAGAATGTCGCTGGCCAAGGGAGACCGTGCTTGAGCCCTTAGCCGACACCGGGTACAACGCCCATCATGCTCACCGCCCTGCTCGCCCAGACCGCCGACGCCGCCCAGACCCTTGTGACCGCGCAAGAGCCGCTGTGGCGGATACTGCTGACGCACAGCCTGTCGATCCTTATCGTCTTCATCTTCCTCACGGCGATCATCACCGTCATCGTCCAGCAGCGGCGCAAGGATAAGTGTCTTAAGCTGATGCACGACTACCACATCAGCTACACCGACACCGCGGGCAAAGTCGTCTGGGGCGACCTGATCGTTTACAGCCAGGGGCTTGAGCTGGTGTTTGACGCCCCCTACCGGACGCGCCAGGGGATCGTCAAGACCAGCACGTTGATCTATGAGAATGAGTCGGAGAACTGCCTGGCGATCTGCCGTCCGATCGATGCGCTTTCCTACCGGGAGAAGGACCGGCGTCATAAGCAGATCAGCCGTAGCTTCCGGCCGGGCATCCCTCGGCGTGCGGCGCGCTCTTTGCGTAACCTGATCAATACCCTCCGCGACGCTTTCGGCAAGGCGCTTAGCGCCGTGATCGGTCAGCTCAGCAAGCGCGTCGCCGGCCCATCGCTTGCCGGGCAAAAGTCCGCGGTCGACCAGATCGGCCAGACCCTGCTGGGCGCCGCCGCCAACGCATACGAACCGATCCTCGAACGTCACATCGGCCAGCCGGTCGTGCTGCAACTGGCCTGCCCCGGCGACCCCGACCCGTGTGTGATCGACCTGCCCGGGTACCTCGCCGACTACTCCGACAAGTACATCGCCGTGTTCAATGTCGAGCACGAGCCGATCAGCGACGAGACGCTGGACGTGACCGAATCCATCGAACGATTGGGGTACACGGTCGATCTTAAGGATGACCGGGCGACGATCACCTGCACCGGCCCGGAGTTGCTGATCGTCAAGTCGCTGCGCACCGGGTCGCGCTACGCCGAGCCACAGGTCGCGCTGGTCCGGGGTTCGTCGGTCGACTTCGGGCTGGATGGCGGAGACAAGATCACCCTACGGCTTGAGCGCACGCGCCGGGCCGACATCGTTTGCCCCCGCTCACGCGCCGCGGTGCTTTTTGGGGGCGAGGCCTCGGACAGCCCGGGCACAGCGCACAGGGATTACGGGATCGCCCCCGAGCCCGCCGTCGAAGACGCCAACGACAACCCGGCCGATTCGGCCAGAGACACCGCGTGCTGACCGCAGCCGTTTGAGCTAGCCCGACCGCTGATCTGTCACAGGGCCCAACCCGGTGCAGCCAACTCAGGCAATATTCGACCATCGTCCGATGGAGTTGAACAGCGCATCAACATCCTCCCCGTTGACGGGCCTTGAGAAGTAATACCCCTGGGCCATGTCGCACTCGAGAGACTGGAGCTGCGCCAGGTGCTCGACCGTCTCCACCCCCTCGGCGATGACGGTCATGTCCCGGTTGTGCGCCATGGTCACGATCGCCTGGATCGTGTTCGCGTGCTCGCCGGTCTGGTCCATCCTGGAGATGAAGGACCGGTCCACCTTGATCGCTGAGATTGGCAGGTCGTGCAGGTAGCTCAGCGAGGAATAGCCCGTGCCGAAGTCGTCCATATACATTTCGTAGCCGAGCGTCCTAAACGAGCCGAGCATATTGAGCATCTGGTCGCTGTTCTCCATGACCACGCTCTCGGTGATCTCGAGCTTGATACGATGAGGCTCAAGCCCCTTGGACCGGACGCACGTGTCAATCTCCTCAACCAGGTCGCCGGGCATGAATTGCTTGCTCGACAGGTTGACGCTGACATACAGGTCGGGGTATTGGGGATACCGATCGGCCCACAGCTTGATCTGGTGACACGCCTCTTCGATGACCCACATCCCGATGGGGATGATCAGGCCGGTCTCCTCGGCGATCGGGATGAAGTCGCAGGCCGGGACCTGACCGAACTCATGGTGATGCCAGCGCGCCAGCGCCTCGAAACCCTCGATACGCCCGGTCGTCAGCGATACCAGCGGCTGGTACTGAAGCCGCAGTTGCTGTTGCTCGATGGCCTTGCGTAGGTCTTCTTCCATGCGGAGCCGCAGGACCACGTGGGCGCGCATCTCTTCGTCGAACAGCGCACACTGGCCCTTGCCGCGGTCCTTGGCCTGATAAAGGGCCGTGTCGGCGTCGCGGAGGATGGCGTCGGGGCAGTCGTAGCTGCCGCCCTGGCTGATGGCGATCCCGACACTGGCGCTGACGACCAACCGGTGACCGCCCAGATGAAAGGGCTCGGCGATCGCCTGCTGGATCTTCTCGGCGATACGGGCAGGGTCGGCGTTGTCACGGACCCCATCCAGCAGGACGACGAACTCGTCCCCCCCGATCCTGGCGATGGTGTCGTGGCCCGGGGAAGAAGACGCATCGATCGACCGCATGCACGACACCAACCGGTTAGCAAGCTCACACAATAGCGCATCGCCCGTGCGGTGCCCAAGGCTGTCGTTGACTATCTTGAAGTTGTCCAGGTCCATAAACAACAAGGCGAACACATAGCCGCTTTGCCGGGTGGAGCGCTCGATGCAGTAATCGATACGGTCCATCAGCAGCGAGCGATTCGGGAGCTTGGTCAAGGCGTCGTGCAATGAGTCGTGCCGGAGACGCTCCTGGACCGATCGGCGTTGGGCGACCTCGACCTTCAGCTTATCGACCGTGCGTGTCAGCTCCGCGCCCCAGACCCGGGCCCGCTTGGCCAGCACCCACTTCTCCGTCATGGCGTAGGCGGCCTGCTCGAGCTCGATGCTGTCGAATGGCTTCTTGATGATCAGCAGTCGGTCGGTGCAGCCGAGCCTCGAGGCGATGCCCTGCCAGTCGTAGTCGGAGTACGCGGTGCAGATCACGATCTGGATGTGCTGGTCCACTTCCCATATCCGCTCGATGGTTTCGACGCCGTCCCACCCCGGCGGCATCCGCATGTCGACGAAGGCCAGCATGTACGGCCGGTCATCATCGCACGCTTTTTTTACCGCCTTAAGCCCTTGCTCTCCCTGGAGCGCCGAGTCGATCTCGTAGTGAGGCCGAGACTTAGTCGGCTGCTCGCCGAGGCGCTTACCGAGCATGAGATCGGTCACACTGTCCAACACCTCGGAGCCGCCATCCGCGCAAAGGACCTTCCGGATGTCACCGTGGATCGATTCGTTATCGTCGATCACAAGCACACGGCGGGAAATGTTGGCGGGTTCCTTAGTCATCAAGCGGCCTCCTTCATTGGAGCCGATAAGGGCAGCTCCATCGCAAACGTTGCGCCCCGGCCGGGGCCGTCGGAATGAACCGTCAGCGATCCCCCCAAACTCTTGATGCTTAAAGCGCTCGAGTGCAAGCCGAACCCGTGCCCATCCTTACGGGTCGTAAACCCATACTGGAATATCCGTGTCATATCGTCACCGTGGATCCCCTTGCCCGTGTCGGCGACCTCGATCCGCACCCCTCCGGCAGACGTGCCCTGGGCCTTGACCCTCAGACACCTGTTGCTGTCTGGGTGGGCGACCATCGCGTGCCTGGCGTTGGTGAAGAGGTTGACAAGGACCTGGATCAGCGCGTGCCTGTCGGAGGCCACCGCCGGGGCGCCACCCTCGATCTCACTGAGGACCTTGATCCCGTGAGACTTGAAGCTGATGGCCTCGAGCCGAAGCGCATCTTCAATCAAGTCTTTCAGATCGATCTCTTCGAAGGCCTCCGAAGTCATGGCGTAGGACTGCTGAGTCGTGACCACGCTCTTGATGTGCTCAACGTGGTGCATCAGTGAGTCGATCTCCACCAGGGTGTCGTCCCTTGAGCCCATCAGGTGACTGCCCATCTCTGCGAGGAACCCAGGCAGTGCTTTGCCGCGCTCGTCGCTGCTGACAAACCCGGCCAGGTCGTCGGCGTGCTGTGCGATCAGCTTGGCGACGGCGTCGAGCTCCTGGACACGTGCTTCATGGACATTACGCTTGACCCGGCTGGCCGAGATGTTCACGCTGTTCAAGACGTTGCCGACGTTATGCAGCACCCCCGTGGCGACCTCGGCCATCCCGGCCTGACGCGACGACTCGACGAGCTTGCGGTGCATCTGCTCACGCTCGGACTGGGCCTTTTGGCGTTCGACGATCTCCAGCTCGAGACTGCTGTTGGCGGCGTTCACCTTCTCGACCTGCTCCACAAGCTCCTTCTGAGAGTCCCGCAGGTCGTCGGCCATCGTGTTGAAAGCCGAGGAGAGAGCGTTTAATTCGGGGCCGGCGTCAAGATCGGATCGGCTGTGAAGGTCACCGTCACCGAACGCCCGAACCGCCCGGTTCAACGCATCTACAGAATGCGTCAGGTTCCTGGAGATCAGGGCGCCAAGCCCGACCGCAAGCGCAAACGCTACAAGCACCAACAGGATGTTGTATCTCGACACCGCCTGATCCAGTGACTCGGCGTGGGCCTGGTCCCCGCGGAGCTCAGAAAGCTCCTCATCAATGCCCGCGATCAGAACCTTGACCAGATCGTTCGAGGTGTCTTCCATCCGGTTGTAGCTGTCAAGCACGGCCGTGAAGTCTGAGCTCCCAGCCTCCCCCAACTGCATCATCTGTTGGCATTCATCAGCAAGCTGATTGATCAGCGTTCTCATCTGATGCGAGAACTGGCTTTCCTCGTCGTCCTCACACAGGCCGTGGTAGCGGTCCACCCACTGCACTGCTTCCTTGTAGGCTTCCTCATATTCCGCCATCTCCCCGGAGGCGGCGTCTACAGACCACCGCTCCGCGGTCATGGCCGCCTTGCTGAAGGCGTAGCTGGTGGCGTCTTGCTGCATGCGCGTTGCATATAGGTTGATGTGGGTCAGCGCTTCGAGCTGCGGGCCCTTCTCCTCCACTGCCGCCTGGTACTGATCGGTGACGTGGGTCATCATGTGCGAACCCACGACCGCGGCCAGAGCCACCACCATCGCGACCGACAGATAGCCGATCGTCAGTCTGATCCTAAGCGGGTAGGACTTGAACATCCTCGATTACGCCTCCGCGTCTTGCGCTCAACAAGCACTCGCGCCCTGGCCTGCACAGGCCATCTCGCCTATGCCGAATGCCGACAAACCCCGTCATTGCCCTGGACTACGCCCCGGCGCCGTCAAATCACTGCAGCCGCTTATCTATTGATCGGCTTAGCCTGGTCATGAAGCAACCGCACAGAGCCGCTAAACCTCACCAACCCGGCAATCACACCTTCCCAATCGGCAGGACCCGCATAGCCTGACCCCAGACACCGATCACGACCAACCCGGTCCGGGACCTGCCGGGTCGTGTCGCCAGGCGGCCGGCGTCCGTATAATCAGTCCGCGATCACCCGGCATGCGCCGGATGGGATGCCTGATGAAATGCGGCCGACCCACACAAGACAAAATGCCCGCCACACCTGACACCGCACAGCCCAGGACGTATGCCGTGATCGGCGCCGGCGCTGTCGGCGGGTACTACGGCGGATGCCTGCAGCGGCTCGACAGGGAGGTGCATTCCCTTTTTCGAAGCGACTACGAGCACGTCAAACAGTACGGCTTACAGGTCGACTCCGTAAACGGCGACTTCGCCCTGCCGGATGTCAACGCTTACGACAACGTCAAACACATGCCGCGATGCGACGTTGTGATCGTGGCGCTCAAGACCACGCACAACCACTTGCTTCCCGCCCTGCTCCCGCCGGTTGTTAAGGATGATGGGGTCGTGCTCGTATTACAGAACGGCCTGGAAATCGAGCGACAGGTCGCAGACATCGTCGGACACAACCGCGTGATGAGCGGGCTATGTTTCATCTGCTCGAACAGGCTCGGGCCGGGTCACGTCCACCACACGGACTACGGCCGGGTCGAGTTCGCCGACTACACGCCCGACGGCGCGCCCGCCGGGATCACGCCGCGCGTCCGCACGATCGGCCGAGACTTTGAGTTGGCCGGCAATCCGGTCGTGCTCAACGAAGACCTCGTCCTCGCACGCTGGAAGAAGCTCGTCTGGAACATCCCGTTCAACGGGCTGACCGTCGTGCTGGATACCGACACCGCCACGATCATGGCCGACCCCGCCACACGCGCCCGGGCCCACGGCTTGATGCTCGAAGTCCAGGCCGCCGCCCGTGCAAGCGCCGGCCGGGAGATCGAAGACGATTTCATCCAGATGATGCTCGACTGGACGGAAAAGATGGAGCCTTACCTTCCCAGCATGAAACTCGACCACGACGCCGGCCGACCGCTTGAAGTCGAAGCCATCTTCGGCGCCCCGCTGCGCGCCGCCGAGGCGGCGGGGTGTGACGTGCCGGGGTTGAGAGAGATTTACAAGTCATTGAAATCGATGGCGGGCCATGGCGTGTCGACTGGAGAAAGCATGTCCTCAGCCCAGCCCAGGACCTCGACCCAGGAAAGGCCGACCGGAAGCGGGCATTGACGCCATCCCCTTTTGAGACGATAATCCCCGCTCCTGTCGAGATACCGGCGTCGTATGGGAACGATGCCAGGCGTGGGTCGGCAGGGACCACCGTTCAAACCCCCCGCCCCGACCCATCCCAGACCGACGAGCACCCCTTTTAAAGACAGGAGTTGGGGTTATGGCTGAGAATCAAACCGCCGTGGCAGATGAGAAGAAACCGGAGCAGACCGTGACCGTCGAGGACGCCGGGCCTGCGCTCAAGCGTCTGACGATCGAACTGCCCGAGTCGCGGATCAAGGAAAAGATCGAATCGACGTACACGCAACTGAGCGACGACGCGGTGCTCCCCGGGTTTCGGCGCGGCCGGGCCCCCAGGCGGCTTCTGGAGAGGCGGTTCGCCTCGTCGATCGGCAAGGACATCAAGGGCCAACTCATCAGCGAAAGCTACACCCAGGCGATCGAGGACGAAGGCCTTGAGGTGATCGGTGAGCCGGATGTGAAAGACGTGGACAAGATCGAGGTGCCCGAGAAGGGCGCGCTGAAGTTCTCGATCGAGGTCGAGATCGCGCCGATGGTGAAGCTACCGGCGTTTGACAAGATCAAGATCACCAAGCAGGTGAAGAAGATCACGGACAAGGACGTGCAAGAACAGGTCGACCAGTACCGCGAGCGGTTCGGCAAGCCGACAACGGTCGAGGACGGCAAGTCCGAGGAAGGCGACTACCTGTTCGCGGATGTCCAGGTGTTTGCCGGTAAGGACGCCGGCGACGACGCCGAAAAGCTCGCCGACGCCCCGGATACCTACGTGCTGCTGCCGGGCAAGAGCCGTGACAACAAGGGCCATGTCGCGGGGATCGTGGTCGATGACCTTGGCAAGCGGCTCAAGGGCAAGCAGGCCGGAGACACCGAATCGATCTCGATGACCGGCCCGGCGGGCCACGAAGACGAGAAGATCAAAGGCCAGCCGATCACGATCAAGATCGCGATCAAGCGTATCGAACGGGTGGAGCCGGCCGAGATCGATGAGCTGGTGCAGAAGATGGGCGTCGAGTCGGAAGACGATTTGAAGACTCGTATCCGTGAGATGATCGGTGACCGCAACGAGTCGAACCAGCTTGCGGACATGTACAAACAGGTCAGCGATTACCTGCGTGAAAACGTAGAACTGGAGCTTCCCAAGGGTGTAACCGGGCGTCAGACAGCGCGTGTGCTTCAGCGCAAGCAGATGGACCTGGCGTATCGGGGCGTGCCCGAAGACGAGATCGCCCAGCAGATCGCCGAGAGTCGTGAAGGCACTGAGGAAGAGGCGATCCGACAGTTGAAGCTGTTCTTCATCCTGGACCAGGCGGCGAAGGACCTGGACGTGCAGGTGAACGAGAACGAGATCAACGGCCGGATCGCGACGCTGGCGATGCAGCAGGGCCGACGGCCCGAGAAGCTGCGCCAGGAGATGCACCGCCAGGGCCAGATCGAGCAGCTCTACCTCCAGCTTCGCGAGCAGAAGGTGATGGACCAGGTGCTGGAGAAGGCCGACATTACCGAGGTCGAGGCGGGCGACGACGCAGAGGCCAAGCCCGCTGCGAAGAAAAAGAGCCCGGCCAAGAAGACCACGAAGAAGACGACAAAGAAGACAACCAAGAAAACATCGGCCAAGAAGAAAGACGCCTAGCGACGGTTTGAAGCTGCCTGGGCTGGCGGTGCACTGTTATCGCGCGGCGTGGTTGCCCTGGCACCGGAATCGGCCAACACGGCAAACCGCGTTGCTTGGGTTGTGCGGCCGGCCATCAGCCGATCACCTTGAACGTTTACGGGTCAGGGCGAGCGCCCGACCGGGTGTTGATGCGACGGACGACAGACGATGGCTGCTACTGCGCTAAACCACGCGATGGGGGTCTGGCCCGCGGCGGGGCTGGTGCTCGGACAAAGCACACAGACCGTGCAGACGTCCCATGACATCTTGTTCGCCCTTGGCCTGCTGACAGCGGCGGCGGCGGCTATCGTGATCATCGGCTTGGTCGTGTGGAAAAAGCTGGGCGACCCGATCGAATCATCGGACGCCGGCGCGGTGTTTGACCTGTCGGAACTGCGCCGGCTCCATCGCGAGGGCCAGTTGTCGGACGAGGAGTTCCAGGCAGCCAAGGCGGCCGCAATCTTAGACGGAACAGCCGCGTTCCTCCCGAAAGAAACGCCCGAGCAGCCAACCGCTGCCGACGAAATACCCATCGAGGATGACAACGCGTCCCTGGGCCCCGAGCTATTGGACGATCCCGACCAGTCCCCGGAATGATCGCGGTATTGAGTTACCCCAGGTTTAACTCAGGGGTTCCCCACCGAGCCGCCGCAAGCCCCCCCAAACGCCCAACAGCCCGAACGAGCCCGATAACTCGACCGACGATCCGCCAGACGAGACTCTGGACGATTCGACCTGAAAAATAAGCGGTTTATAACTACAAACGGACCTCCCCATCGGGCATTTGATAGGCTATGATGTGCTGATTGGATCAGCGGGTATGGGATTGATCCGGACGTGGCGCAAGCCTAGTACAAGGTCGGACTAAGGGTGCTATCGCATCTGGACGATCCAACCCATACCGGCGGCCTTATAGGCACGCACAAGCGACCAGGCGCAGATTCACCCGCTGCCTCACCGCCACATGATTCTAGAGATTTTAGACTATGGCCAACAGTAAAAATGGTGGACCGAAGGGGCAGGGACCTGGGGACGGCGACGGCGGCGACGGCAGCGGCTTCAAGGGTCGACGCGTCACCACCTGCTCGTTCTGCGGTAAGAGTTCCCGCGAGGTCGGCCCCATGGTCGAGGGGCCCAGCGATGTCTACATCTGCGCCAACTGCACCGACCTGTGCCAGAACATCTTCAAGCAGGAGCGCAAGCGCGTTCAGTCCGGCCGGCCCAGCATCGGGTCGATCCCCACGCCCAGGCAGCTCAAGGAGTTCCTGGATCAGTACGTGATCGGCCAGGACATGGCCAAGCGCTCCCTCAGCGTCGCCGTCCACAACCACTACAAGCGGCTGACCGCCAGCGAAAAAGAAACCCCCGTCGAGATCGATAAATCCAACGTCCTGCTGATCGGCCCGACCGGGTCGGGCAAGACGCTGCTGGCGCGGACACTGGCGCGGACGCTGAACGTCCCGTTCGCCATCGGCGACGCCACCACGCTCACCGAGGCCGGGTACGTCGGCGAGGACGTCGAGAACCTGCTGCTTAAGCTCCTGCAGACCGCCGAGTACGACCTCGAAGCGGCGCAGCGCGGGATCATCTACATCGACGAGATCGACAAGATCGGCAAGACCAGCCAGAACGTCTCGATTACCCGTGACGTCTCGGGCGAGGGCGTGCAGCAGGCGCTGCTGAAAATGCTCGAGGGCACGGTCGCCAACGTCCCGCCGCAGGGCGGACGCAAGCACCCCGAGCAACAGTACATCCAGATCGACACCAGCAATATCCTGTTCATCTGCGCCGGCACGTTCGTGGGTCTGGAAGACTCCATACGCAAGCGTCTGGGCAGCAAGGCGATCGGGTTCGCCTCCGAGCAATCGGCAGATAATGAGGACCATGACAAATCCGCGTTGCTGGCGCAGGTCACCGCCGAGGACGTCCTGGAGTACGGGATGATCCCCGAACTGATCGGCCGGCTCCCGGTGCTCACGCCGCTGATGCCGCTAGACGTCAGTGCCCTGGTGCAGATCCTCACCGAGCCGAAGAACGCGATGGTCCGTCAGTACCAGTTCTTCTTCTCGATGGAGAACGCGGAGTTGGAGTTCACCGACTCGGCCCTGGAACGGATCGCGGAGAAGGCGATCGCCCGCAAGACCGGGGCACGCGCCCTGCGGAGCGTGATGGAAGAGATGATGATCGAGTTGATGTACGAGCTGCCGGACCTGAACAACGACGGCGCGAAGTACGTATTAGATGCGGCTGCGGTAGATGGCCACAAGCGGTTGGCGGAGATGCGGGTCCCCCAGAAGGAATCGGCCTGAGCCGATCCGGCGGGCATATCCTTTTCACCGCGCAGGGCTCAGGCGTTGGACCCAACCCAAGGCACCGCATTTGTGCCAAGCCTCGGCGGTGGTACGCCGCGATCTCATAAACCAATACCTCGGCCCGACAGGGGATACCAAGCCGTATGAACCGCACATCCTCAATCCGCTTAGGCCTGCTGCTCGTGGGATTGGTTGCGACCGCTGGGATTTTCCTGGCCCCCGCTCAGCCGCCCGCCCACGCCCGCGCCACCACAACCGACCTCGATGGGCTCGCCGAGGCCGGACGGTTCGAGCAACTGCTCACCCTGCTGCGGACCTCCTATCCCAGCACCCCGCACAACACCGTCCAAAGCCTGATCAGCGACCTCGAGCGGTTCGAAAGAAACGACGCGCAGCGGACCAGCCAGAGGCGCGAGGCCTTCGATGAAACGATCGACCAGCTCAAAGAGCATGCCGAGAAGGGCGAGCTGGAAAAGGCCCTGATCGCGGCGGTCAAGTCACACGGGCTGGCCGATGACCCCGACACCATGCTGGGCGACCCGCTGATCGTTCAACTCGTCAACGACACCCTCACCAAGGCGCAGCAGGCCCAGCAGCAGGATGACTGGCTCGAAACCCTGGCGTTATTTCGGGCACTGGACCTGCTGTTCGAAGCCAAGAACACCTACCAGGACCGCGTCGACCAAGCCGGTCGGCACGTGCGCGTCTTGCAGCTCTATGCGCCCAAGAAGCTTGAGCAGCTCTACAAGCTGCGCGCCCAGCGTAACGCAGACCCCGATCAGCCCGAGGACGACACCGTTGAGCTTGAAACCGAAGACTGGCAATCTCGGCTCAAGGGCGTGAAGCCGTCCATGCTCCGGCAGACACTCAGCCACGCCAAACGTAAGCACGTCGGCAGGCAGAACTACACCCCGCTTATCCGCGGCGCGATCGATGCGCTGATCGTCCTGCTCGAAACCAATGGCCTGGAAGAATCTTTCCCGTCTTTCCAGGACCAGGACAATGTCAAGCAGTTCCGCGACTACCTCGCCAGGCGCAGCGCCTCGCTCAAGGAGCCTGGCAAGCAGATCAACATCATCGAGGCCGGCACCATCATCGAGCGGGTGATGAATACCAACAAACAGACGGTTAACCTCCCGGACGAGGTGATCATCTACGAGATGACCGAGGGACTCACCGGGTCGCTGGACGACTTCTCGTCGGTGATCTGGCCCAAGGAGCTCGACTCGTTCAGCCGCAGCACACAAGGCAACTTCACGGGCATCGGCGTGCAGATCTCGCGCCGTGACGGCCGGCTGATGGTGGTCAGCCCGCTGGAAAACACGCCCGCGATGCGCGCCGGGCTCAAGGCGGGCGACATCATCGCGCAGGTCGACGGCCGAAGCACCGACACCTGGAGCCTCAACCGCGCGGTCCAGGAGATCACCGGCCCAAGGGGTACGCAGGTCACGATCGGGATCGAACGCCCGGGTGAGCCGGAGATGCTCGAGCACGTCATCACCCGTGACAAGATCGAGATCGAATCGATCCGCGGATGGACGCACAAGCCCCAGGGCGGCTGGGACTACTGGATCGACAAGGACAACCGCATCGGGTACATCCGCCTCTCCCAGTTCATCCCCCAGACCGCCAAGGACATGGATGCCGCCATCAGCCAGATGCAGGAGGACGGCGAGATCAACGGCCTGATCCTCGACCTGCGGTTTAACCCAGGCGGGCTGCTCAGCTCCGCGATCGACATCTGCGACCGCTTCATTATCGAGGGGCCGATCGTCTCGACCGTGGACGGCGAAGGTAAATACGCGCCCCCGAACAAGGCCCACCGCCTGCGGACCTACTCCAACTTCCCCATGGCCGTGCTCATCAACCAGGGTTCCGCCAGCGCTTCGGAAATCGTCTCCGGCGCACTGCAGGACTACCACAGGGCCGTGATCATCGGCACGCGCAGCTTCGGCAAGGGCTCCGTGCAGGACCTGTTCCCGCTGTCCAGTGGCGCCGCCTACCTCAAGCTCACCACGCAGTACTACATGCTACCGCTCAAACGCATCATCCACCGCCAGCCCGGCGCAACCGAATGGGGCATCGAGCCCGACCTCCCCGTGCGGATGACCAACAAGCAGGTCGCCGAAGCGTTGGAACTCCGCCAGGCCGTCGACATCCTCCGCGACGACGACGAGCCGGTTGTCGCCGATCAGACCAAGCCCTGGGCCGACCAACGCTTCCGCATCCCCGGCGGCGAGACACGGGTCGAAGGCCACAACCGCGACGGCACGGAGCGGGTGGTCGTGGAGATCCAGCCGCCCAAGCCCCAATGGCTGCTGGACCTGGGCCTGGACTCTCAACTGGAAACCGCTTTGCTGGTGCTCAAGACGCGCCTGGCGTCGCCTCATTTCCAGATGGCCCAAGCCGATCAAGCCCAGCCCGCCAATCCGTGATCGGGTGATCATCGCAACCACCTCAAGACCGCTGTAACCACAGACGCAGGGGATCGAATAATCCCACGTCCCGCTTGCCATTAAGCGCCGGCTCACGCGCCCTCGTTTCCCCCCGCCTTCCGCTATCCCCCATCCGCAATCCACCCTCCCCCTTCCTGATACAATCTCACCATGCCAGGCAACAGCTTCGGACAACTCTTCCGCGTCACCACCGCCGGCGAGAGCCACGGCCCAGCGAACGTCTGCATCATCGACGGCGTCCCGCCCGGCATCGAACTCTCCGAGGACGACCTCACACCGGACCTCGCACGACGCCGCCCGGGCCAGTCCAAGATCACGACCCAACGTGACGAGCCCGACCACCCGCAGATCCTCTCCGGCGTGTTCGAGGGCAAAACCACCGGCACGTCCATCGCCATCCTCATCGAGAACCAGGACCAGCGCTCACGGGACTACGGCGACATCCAGCACAAGTACCGACCCGGCCACGCCGACTACACCTTCGACGCCAAGTACGGCAGGCGAGACTACCGTGGCGGCGGACGATCCAGCGCCCGCGAGACCACAGTCCGCGTCGCCGCCGGCGCCGTCGCCAAGAAACTGTTGTCGCAAGCCCACGGCATCCAGATCGTTGGGTTTGTCACACAAGTGGGTGACGTTCATGCCGACATCCCCCATCCGGAAAAGGTCACGCTCGCTGAGGTCGAGGCGAACATCGTCCGCTGCCCAGACCAGGGCGCCGCCATGAAGATGATCGACCTCATCGAAAAGGTCCGCTCCGAACGCGACTCGATCGGCGGCGTTGCACAAGTCGTCGCCACCAACGTCCCCCCCGGCCTGGGCGAACCCGTCTTCGACAAGCTCAAAGCGGACCTCGGCAAAGCGCTGTTCAGCCTCCCCGCCGTCCTCGGCGTCGAATACGGCTGCGGCTTCGCTGTCGGCACCCTGCGCGGCACCGAAAACAACGACCTCTTCACCACCGACGACGCCGGCAAGGTCACCACCACAACGAATCGCCACGGCGGCATGCTCGGCGGCATCTCCTCGGGCCTGCCCATCACCCTCCGCTGCGCCATCAAACCCACCAGCAGCCTCCCGCAGGACCAGCAAACCGTCACGACTAAAGGCGAGCCCACCACCATCGCCACCCAAGGCCGACACGACCCCTGCCTGCTCCCCCGCTTCATCCCCATGGCCGAAGCCATGACCGCCATCACCCTCGCCGACCACATGCTCCGGCAACGGGCGCAGTGTAGGAACGCTTGAGCGTCGCGGGCCAACATCAAAAGTTAAATAGGTATTGATTTTTCATTGACCCGTGGTAATCTGGGGACTCAATGGGCTCTTCCTCCAGGGATCACGCCATGTCATATTCCGTTAAAGCGGGTCGTCGTATCACAATGCTGATAGTGTACGTTTGGACAACGTCCGTAGCAGGCAATGTGTACGGGGCTATCACCCCCACCGGGGATGTCAGCCCCGCGTACAACAGCACTGACGATCCGTGGGACGCCGGCAACGGTTTATACGTGGGCGACGATATTCCGGGTGCTCTCACGATTGACAACGGGAGTCTCGTAGAAAGTAACAAAGGTTACGTCGGCTACCATGACGATGGCGTCGTTGTGGTCAGCGGACCCGGCTCGGTCTGGGTGAACCATAGTGGATGGTTCGATGCCACGCTGGACATCGGATACAGCGGCCACGGCACCCTGATGGTTGAGGCCGGTGGATCGGTATCAAATGCAAAGGGGTACCTCGGCTCTACGTTTGGTTCGAGTGGCGAAGCCACGGTCACCGGCGTCGGTTCGATCTGGACGACCACGCGCGACTTGCTGATCGGCATAGACGGAACGGGTCGGCTGGATATCGATGATGAGGGTGTCGTTTCCGTCGGCGAAGAAACGCAAGTGGGAACGCTGGGCGCGGGCAACGGGTCCATCCACTTTGACAACGGAACACTCGAGACCGGCGGATTAGTAGCGTCACCCAACACGCTTCACGGCACAGGGACCATCAACACCAACACCATCTTCAGCGATATTGACATTGTCATGGATGCGGCAACCGGCCCGCAGCAGCAGATCGTCCTCAGCAATCTGCCCGGACAGAATGTCACCATCAATATCGATGCAACCGATCCGACAGGTTACGGCACTTTAGGGGTGGGGCACCACGCTACGGGCTCCTTGACCATTGCAGACGGCCTAACGGTGTATTCACGCGGCGGGACATTCGGATCGCTCATAGGCTCCTCGGGCACAGCCACCGTTAAGGACGCCGGGACGCTGTGGACCATCAACGGAGACCTGACCGTCGGCGACAACGGGACCGGTGTTTTACACCTGCAGGACAGCGGCCATGTGCTTGTCAAGGGCCGGACATGGGTCACAACCGATGCGGGTGATGGCGCGATCGTGTTTGACGGTGGCTCACTGCAGACCAGCTCACTTGTCGCTACTCCTAACGATCTACTTGGCACCGGCACCATCGACACCTATTCGATTCTGACGGACCTTGATATCGTCTTTGATGCAACACATGGCCCACAACAGCAGATAGTGCTCAATGGACTTCCCGGGCAGAACATCACGATCAATCTGGGACAGTCGATCCCGCTTGCCTCCGCCCACCATATAACGGGAGCGGGCTTGAGGGGGCAGGGAAGCCTCAGGATTGCGGACGGTGAGACTGTGTCAGGGCATTATGGCTATCTCGGCTACCACGAGGGGTCACATGGCACCGCCATTGTGACTGGCGCGGGGTCGCGATGGATCAGCACCTACACCCTTCAAGTCGGCAACTTTGGTACCGGCGAACTGACCATCGAAGACGGCGGCCAGGTAACCTGTTCATCTGCCGGCATCGGCCGCTATTCCAATGGATCCAACTCGGTAACCGTCAGCGGTAGTGGATCGACATGGGACATCACGGACGGTTTGTGGATAGGCGGGAGCTATAATCAGGCGAGTTTACTGATCGAGTATGGCGGGACAGTTTCCAGTTCGGGCGCTGATATCAATGGACCGACACATGATACACGTGTGACGGTAACGGGACAGGATTCATCATGGAACACGGGTGGGCTTAGAGTTGGGTTTACCCAGTATGGGCAGTTACGGATCGAAGCGGGTGGCACGGTGTCAAGCGGGGGAAGCGCGATCGGATACGATAATACGAGTTCCGGCATCGTCACCGTGACCGGAAGCAATTCCATTTGGACAAACGCTTCTGGTTTAAAAGTCGGAGATAAGGGCGCCGGCACACTGAGGATCGAGAACGGCGGCACCGTTTCAAACACTTACGGCCACATCGGGATCGAAGTGGACGCAATAGGTGATGTCGTGGTGACCGGTGCCGGATCCTCGTGGACCATGACCGAGGAATTGCTCGTGGGGGACGCAGGAACGGGCACACTCCGAATCGAGGCCGGTGCGCATGTGGCGAGTCATACCAGCCACATCGGCGTCAAAGCGGGATCATCCGGAACCGTCGTCGTGTCCGGACCGGGGTCATTGTGGACGATCGATCTATTAGAGGGAACCGGTAGCCTCGTTATAGGCAATCGGGGAAGTAGTACTCAAACTATCGGCAGTGGTGGATCCAGCAACCTTATCGTCGAGAATGGTGGAACAGTAATTAACAGGAGTTTTGGTGCGGGGCTTGGGGACTTGTACGCCGATTCCGCATCGGCGACGGTAAGGGGTACGGATTCACAGTGGATCAATACGGGACGGCTATCCATTGGTGGCACTAATGTCGCGACGCTCTATGTTGAGTCCGGCGGCACCGTACAAAGTTCATCCGCGACCGTGGCCGGTGCCAGAAACACTATCGGTGAAGTATACGTCACCGGCCCCGGTTCGGAATGGATAATCGACAGCGACTTGCACTTAAGTGGTCTTGTTTTTTCCGCTGAGGGGACCGCCCTGCTTGCGCTGTCCGATGGCGGCCGGGTTGATGTCGGAAATGAATTGCATCTCTACCGGTATGGGCGACTCGTCCTGGACGGTGGCGAGTTGTTCGCCAAACAAATCAAACCTCATAACACGTCCATCGAGTTCTTCAGCGGAACGCTCAAGACGGACGACTACTGGGGATCACTGGACCAGATCGGCGGCACACTCGTGCCGGGCTACAGTAACAGCGAGTTGACCATCCATGGTAGCTACACCCAACACGCCGACGCCACGCTCTCTATCACATTGCGGGGAAGTGGTGTGCCCGGCACCGATTACGACCATGTAGAAACAACCGGGCTCGCGACACTTAATGGCATCCTTGATTTACAGCTCGCAGACGGGTTCTCCCCCGTCATCGGTGACGAATTCGACATCATGACACTTAGCGGCGGGTATGCAGGCTGGTTCCGCGAAATCCGGTTGCCCGACCTGCCCGGCATTGGGCTGAGCGTCAGCTACGGATCAAACACAATCACACTGAATGTCGGGTTGCTGGGCGACCTCAACGGCGACGGCTTTGTCGGGATCGCAGATCTGAACATCCTCCTGCCGGCGTGGAATCAAAATGTCACGCCCGGGAATCTATCTGCTGGCGATGTGACCGGCGATGGGTTCGTAGGCATCGAAGATCTCAACGCGGTGCTGGGCAACTGGAACCTGGGCACACCGCCGCCGGTTGTGGTGCCGGAGCCGGCGAGTATGACGGTGCTGCTGATCGGGTTGATCGTTGGCTCACACAGGCGAAAGAGAACCGTGGCGTGAGGTCTGATCGCTTGGGCATGGTGACCGGCCGCAAGCGGCCTGGCTAAACATGGGACAGACACATCTCGATGGGTCGCTTGATTACACGCGCGTGGGCGGATCGTCTATCTTGTGCTTATGCGCATACTCCTTCAGCGTGTCAGCAAAGGATCGGTCACTGTCGACAACGAAGTCGTCGGCGAGGTGGGGGTTGGGTATGTGCTGCTAGTGGGGGTGGGCGAGGGGGACACAGAATCCGAAGCGGACAAGATGGCCAAGAAGGTGGTGGGCCTTCGGCTGTTCCCGGATGAGGCGGGGAAGTTTGATCGGTCGTTGCTGGATGTTCAGGGCGGGGCGCTGGTGGTGTCGCAGTTCACGTTGTATGGGGATGCACGCAAGGGGCGTCGGCCGAGCTTTGTTCGGGCGGCTGGGCCGGAGGTCGCGGAGCCGTTGTGTGATTATTTTGCTCAGAGGCTTAGGGGTCTGGGTGTAGCGGTTGTAACGACTGGGCGATTTGGCGCGGCTATGCGGGTTGAGATCTGTAACGAGGGGCCGGTGACGCTGATGTTGGATAGCGGGGATTAGGGGTTGGGGGTTATCGGGGCTTCGTGGGGGAGGTCACGGCGGTTCATGAGGGGCGTTGAAGCCTGTCCCGGAGGGGTATGGAGGGGGGCTGTTTATTCGCCGATGAAATAATATGGCCTGTGTCCTGGCTGGGATGCGGGGGCGGTACTGTGGGGCTATCGAGGAGGCGGAGCTTGTCTGAACGTAAGAAGACCATCTTGATCGTCGATGACGAGGCGCATATCGTGCACATTATCCGGTACAAGCTGGAGCGTGCGGGTTATGAAGTGGAGACAGCCGGGGACGGGCAGGAAGCGTTTGAGCTGGCGGGTGAGCTTCGGCCTGACCTGATCGTGACGGACTTTCAGATGCCGGTGCTCTCGGGTTTCGATATGTGTGTGAAGCTCAGCGAGTCCGGGGAGACGTCCAATATCCCGGTGGTGATGGTGACCGCCCGCGGACACAAGTTATCTCCGAGCGAGATGTCGAAGACGAACATCCGTCAGTTGATGTGCAAGCCGTTCAGCGCCCGTGAGCTATTGGAGGTGGTGGGCGAGTTGCTACGTGAGGTGGAACCAGACGAGCCGGGTGGAGGCCTATCGGCAGCGTGAACCAGGCACACACTGAACAACCCGGGGCCGGCCACTTCCCGGCCATGGCCGACGACTGCCGCGAGCTACGGCTGGCGCTTTGGTATGTAGATGCACAGACCAGCGGTGTGATCGAGCCGGCGGACGTCGGGCCCGGGGGTCAGTGGCTTCGGTCGGCGAGCCAAAGAGATCAGATCGAGCATCATGCCAAGGGTTGGCTGAGCGAGGCCCAGCCCAAGCCTTGTCAGATCCAGCCGGGCTGCTGGGCATTCCCGGCGCTGGCGCTCCGCAACCGTCGCGTGACCGCGGTGATCGTGGGTGTGACACTGGAGGCTTCGGCGTTTGATCAGCCCTGGTTCGGCGCGTCCTGCCGGGAGGCGGGGGTTGATCCGGCTTCTGCCCGCAGCGGTTTGGCGACTTACACAGGCCCGGGCAAAGCGGACGTGCCTCTGCTGTCGGCGGCGCTGCGCCAAATCGAACGAGACCACGCCCAGACCGACCTGGATGCCGTGGCGATCGATCAATTCAGTGAGCAGTTGCTTGACAGCTACGAGCAGACGAACCTGTTGTTCCGCCTGGCTCGTGCGATGAATGGGCTTGATAATCCGGAGGACCTGATCCCGACCTGCTGCAACCAGATGCTCCCGGTGCTGCCGTTTAAATGGATCGCGGTGAAGTTCTGGGACAACGCCCGGGATCTGAAAGGCCTGACCAACCGGCTGGTGGTCGCGGGCGATCTTCCCTGCACAACCGAGACATTCCACGGGGCTGTGACTGAGCAGTTCGGTGGACGGCGTCAACAGGATTGGACTCGTCTGCTGGACCCGTCATCGGGCGGCGTACCGGAGCTGGTCGGGTCGGAGGTCGTTGTCGATCAGATCATCCATGACGATGAGGTGGTGGGCGTGCTGCTGGCGGGGAACAAGGTCGGGAATTCACCGATGGAGAGCGACGTCTCCAGCGGGGAGATGCTGTTCCTGGAGGCGACATCGAACCTGATGGGCGTGTTCCATGAGAATATCGCGCGATTCACCGAGCAGCGGGAGCTGTTCACCGGGACGGTTCGAGCATTGACGTCTTCGATCGACGCGAAGGACGAGTACACGCGCGGCCACTCCGAGCGGGTCGCATATTTAGGCGCGAGGCTGGCCCAGGCTTTGGGGCTAGACGCGCAGATCGTTGAGCAGGTCCACACCGCGGGTCTGGTTCACGACGTGGGCAAGATCGGCATCCCCGAGGATGTGCTCCGCAAGACGGGCCGGCTGACCGACGAGGAGTTCGGCCAGATCAAGCGCCACCCCGGGATCGGGTACGAGATACTCAAGGGCATCCCGGCGATGAAGCCGATGCTGCCGGGCGTGTTGTACCACCACGAACGGTGGGACGGCAACGGCTATCCCGAAAAACTCAAGGGCGAAGGCATCCCGTTGATCGGGCGTATCCTGGCGTGTGCGGATACGTTTGATGCGATGAGTTCGACACGGTCGTACCGCCCGGCGCTGCCGCATCAGGCGGTGCTGGATGAGATCACCCGCTGTGCCGGGACGCAGTTCGACCCGAGGTTGGCGCCGCTGTTTGTTACTTTGAACTTCGACGGGTACGACCAGATGGTCCAAGAGCACCAGGCGCTCAGCGGCTTCGCGGCGTGAGGCGGTCTGATCGGCACACTGCCACCACGCAACAGTCAACAAGAGAAATGATCAGTTGACTACCCGCCTCCATGAACCGGATTCGATCATCCCGTCACCGTTGAGCGTGACTTCGAGCCTGTAGGTCGCCTGCCCGACGTTGCCGATCCCGATCAGGACAACGGGGTCGGTGTTGTTGTTTGTCAGGTTGCCGTCGACGGGATCTGTGGCGGTGAGTGTGAGCGTGCCGGACCCCAGTTCCAAGCCGGTCGGCAGGGTGCCGGCGGCGAACAGCGTGCGCCACGTGGGATTCTGCCGAATGGAGCACAGGCCCAGGTCGATCGCCGAGCGGGCGAGCAGCCGGGTCTGGGCGGCATCGGCGGAGCGGCTGATGGCCCCGTGCTGGACCCGCGCCGCCATCAACGCCGACACCCCGATCACCGCCACCAGGATCGACGCGCCCAGCACCAGCACGTAGACCGAGCCCCGCTGTCGGATGTCCCCCGCTCTTATTGTGTCGTTCGTAAGCATCATGATCCCTGCCTCATCGGTTCAACTTAGGGCTCCGGCCAACCCATGGTCCGCACCGAAAATAGCTCCGTCACCACGCGGCCCTGGTGTGTCATCGTGATAATGATCCGCTTGACGCCGGTGTTGGCGCCGACCTCGTTGAGCTTGGTTGGCTTGACCCAATACACCGTCACCGCCCGGCCCCAGCCTTCGAGATCGGGCAAGTCGGTCCCGTCCTTTGCTTGTGGCGGGCTGGCGGACCAGCCGTCGTAGTCGTCGACGTCGTCCCAGTCGGCCCGGTTGCCGCCCGGCTCGCTCTCCCGGCCAAACCCGGGTGTGTCGACCGGCTCCTGGTAATGCTGGCTAAGGATCTCAGTCATCAGGTCCTCGGCAAGCATCGGCCCAACGGCCTGCTCGGCGTTGCGGCTCTGTGCAAGTTTCGAAGCCCCGATCGTGTTCAGCGCCGCGACCAGCATCAGCCCGACGATCAGCATCGACATCACCGCCTCGATCAGCGTGAAGCCCCTGAGGCCGCGGCCATCGCGAACGCCACAACATGCACCGCCGAGGACAGACCTCCGCAAAGCGGGTTCGGCGATCTTTCGACTGTTTCCCATGTGTCGCTTCATGTTCATGGCATCTGAGGTTGGTTGAGTGTGATGACAGCGGTGCGCACCCGAGACGCCGGGTCTTGGCCTGGGTTAAGCGTGATCGTCACGGACCGCAACAGACTGATCGGTGGCTGGGGTACAGAGGTGGAGTATGTGCCGTAGACATAGAAATTCATCGATTGTGCTGGGTCATATGACCACGTCGTGCCACTGTCATTAGTGGTAAGAAACCCAGATCCGGCAATGCTATCGACACGGATCTCAGCCGCGTCGGCGTCTGTAACCCACTGCAAAACCAGACACAGTCCCTCATTGGGGGCCCGGTCACGGATCGATGAGAACGTGAACGGCTGCCACGTGTATCCACTACTTAAAGCGGATTCAAGCATCACATGCTCTTCCAACACAGTAACGTCGGGCAGGTTTCCCGCCAGTGCCGGGCGGAGTTGGACCAGCGTCTGACCTTTGATAGCCCCTACGTTCTTGGCTTCAAACAGCACCCGGGTTACGCTCCACCCGACGGCATCTGCTGGCAGATTAGACGGCACGAAATACTGTCCGATCCAATCGTTCTGCTTTACAGAGTAATCGTTGAAATTGCCCACATCGATATGGCTGCTCAGCTCGACTTCGGCACTCTCGACCAGTGCATCCGGCTGGGGGACTGACTTGAGGTCGTACGTCAGATTGAACTCGTAGACGCTGGGCAGGACCATGACCCATGTACCGCCGTTGTACCGTCGTAACAGCGGGCTGCCCGGCACGCCGTTCCAGCGGTAGACGATCGATTCATCGACATCGTCTCCGTTTCGGTCGGGGACGGTGAAGGCGATCCCATTATTGCCGAAAGTAAAAATGACCGAGTTGGCGGTTTCCAACTCCGAGGCCATCTGCTGCAGTGCGTCGGCGGCGTCAAGATTCAGGTTCGCCGGGGCATCGGGATCGGGGATCGCCTTGGTTGACAACAGCATGACCGAGCCCATCGCCAGGAACACGATCGACAGGATCGACAGGCTTACGACCATCTCGATGAGCGTGAATCCACGTCGGGCCTTGGCGCGTCGGCCGTACCTAAGCCGATGAGGTGTCATCGTCGTCACTGCACCACCGCCTTACCGGTGTCCGGATCCAGCACGATGGTCCGGGTCTCCGAACCGACGGTCAACACGGCCGATCCGCCCGAGTCCGGGTCGCCGTAGCCGTTGAATACCACTTTACTCCTCCCGGCGAAATTAGCCGACACCAGGTCCGCGTGGTACGGCTCGACCCCGAGTTGTGTCATCCAATCGACCGCCGGGTCGTCCTGGCTCGGCACCCCCTGTAGATGCACGATGTTACTGATGAACATAAAATGCACGGACACTTCGGCGCTGGACGACCGTGCGCGTTGCCTGGCGTAGTCGAGATCGACGACGACCCTTCGCGCCGCGGCGTCGGCGCGGTAGCGCGCCAAGGAATTGGCGTACCTCGGCACACCGATCGCGGCGAGGACCGAGATGATCGTCAGCACCATCATCAGCTCCAGCAGGCTAAAACCCCGTCTGGCGGGCCGGCCGAGTTCCCCAAGCGTGATGGGTGGAGTTGCATGCATGGTTACGGCCCGACCAAGTCGTCCCGAATGAGGGTGCTGCCGTTGATCACAATCGTCACCAGCGGCTCGTCGACGGTCCCCCCTGCCTTGGTGAGATTGGGACGGATGATCCCCCTTACCGGGTAGTAGATCCATCCGACCCCCGCGCCGTCGGCAGCGGCGATCAGGGTGTTGCCCTTTTTCTTCCCAATCGGCAACGGTGGGATCACACGGATGTACGGGCCGAACGCGATTTCACCGGGGGCGCCGGTCGGTACGGCCCCGTTGAGATTGGTCTTGGCTGTGAGCTGCTCGTTGATGTTCGCTGCGCGTGGGAAGTCGCCGTTGTGCTCCGCGGCGTAGAGGTCGACCGCCCTGTTGAGCGCGACGACGTCGCCTGCCAGCGCCGAGATCGACGCGCCCTCCGCGCCCCGGCTCATCCGCGGGACCGCGATCGCCCCGATGATCCCGATGATGACCACGACGATCACCAGCTCGATCAGGCTGAAGGCCCGGCCCCGCGGGGACCCTGAATCGGGGTGACCGATTACGATCCGGTTGAGTCTACGATCCGTCATAGGTTTCTCATCAAATGGACAAACCGCTCGGCGTGACCCGTGATCCGGGTGACCGAGCGGGTCGTCGTAAACCATCTTGTCAGGCGTGTTGGCATACGCCTCCCGTACCCGATCAGTAGGTGTTATAGGCCACGCCGGCGTCATCTTTTTCGCTGTCCGCGCAGTTTGCCCGGACCTCACCGTTCGCCGGGTTGTAGTACCAGCCCGCCGATACGACCGAAGCGCCAGGGGCCGAACTGGCGAACGTATTCTTGCCTTTGTTCGCCCCGACCGGGAGCTTGGGGACCGCCCGGAGGTACGGGCCGTATATATGGGTCGTAGTCTTGGTGGCGCTTAGGTCATCGAAGCGCGCGCTGGAGTAGGCTGTCAGGGCATTCGGCAGGTCCGCGCCGTCTGGGTAATCCCCCCCGTGCTCGGTGGCGAAGAACTCAAACGCATCGCGAAGCACCCGAAGGTCGCCGCGCAGCGCCGAATCGGAAGCGCCCTTGGCGCCCCGGCTCATCCGCGGGACCGCGATCGCCCCGATGATCCCGATGATGACCACGACGATCACCAACTCGATCAGGCTGAAGCCGCCTCCCCGGGCGGCGGAATATCTGCCATTGAGTCCATTCATGAATCGCCCTATCTCCAACCCCACGAGCAACAACGGCTGCCCCGGGACCCCCTCCGCCCCGTATCAATAGGTGTTGTATGCAATACCGGCGTCGTCTTTCTCGGCGTCGGCCGTGTTCGCACGGACCTGCCCGGTTCCAGCGGTGTAGTACCACCCTTTCGTGGCGTCTGCACCAATAATGCCGGTCCCAATAAAACCGGTCTTGCCCTTTGCTGCACCTACCGGGAGTGTGGGGATCGCGCGGACGTAAGGTCCGTAGATATCGGGCGCGGCCTTGGTGGCGACCGGTGTGGCGGCCGCGGTATTGTCGGTATATTGCAGCAGTGCGTTGGGCATGTTCGCGATGGTCGGGTAGGCCCCGCCGTGCTCGGTGGCGTAAAGGTCCAGCGCGCTGCGGAGCACGGCCAGGTTGGCGGTCACCGCCGAATCGGATGCGCCCTTGGCTCCACGGCTCATCCGCGGGACCGCGATCGCCCCGATGATCCCGATAATCACCACCACGATCACCAATTCGATCAGGCTGAAGCCGCGGGGGATAGGCTTACTTGTTTTGCGTAACATGTCCATTAGAAGAGACTCCTGGAGAGAAAACCGTTCTGCCGACGCACGGGTCCGGCCTGTTGTCACCTCCACCTCATCGGCACAGAAAACAACCGGCCTAAGCGCCGGCGTTAGAACAAATATGGAATATGGATCGCCTGTTCCGGTCAGGGGGACTGGCCGGCGGACTTGAGCCCCAGCTCGACGCGCAGGCCGGCGGACTGGAACACGGCGGATCGCTCGTGGACCTCCACCAGGCGGTAATCGTCCAGCGTCTGGCCGATATAGATCATCTGCCCACCAACCACGGCGAAACGGCTGTCAACGGAGACCATCACCGCGTCGAGCTGGTGCTGATTCTGGAACAGCTCGGCTGCTCGCTGTTTGGCTTTGTTATCGGCCGAGCCAGCCGGGTCGTGTGGGTCAGCGGTCCAGGCCGCGTCCGGGGCGAAGGCGTCGCGGAGCGGCGGCATATCGGTAGACGGTGACTGGTTGCCCAGATCGCGCAGACGCTGGGAGAGCGTCACGGCTTGGGCCTGAGGATCGGCTGGGAGATCGGTCCCCGTCGGGGCCGTGCCGGCGCCCGGGAGGCTGGCTTGCGTTGGCGCCGCATCCAGAACACTGGCGGATGATTCGGCGGGCCCGGTCACGTCCGATCCGATAACCAGACGGTCCGCGAGCAGCGCCACACCCGCCAGGCCCAGCACCCCCGCCAAGATGAGACGTTCCCTGGAAATCTTCATAACTCAAGCCAACGATATAACGCCGGCCCGGTCAAGCGCAAACACGATTATTCTTGAACAAAACCCATGGCGGGCATCGCGTACCAGGCCAGGCTCAGGTTGAACTGTGCCTGGTGGCTGCCCGCATTGGATGCCTTCAGGCCGAACCGGGTCACCCCGATGTCGGCGAAGCTCTCGTGGACGCGCCGAATGAACAAGGTCACACGCCGGTAATCGCCCGACCCGGTCAGGACAATCGGGACGAGGTCGTACCGCTTGCCCGAACGGGGGGTGTCGGGTTTCATCTGATGAAGCTCAAGTCCGCACGTCTCGGCAAGGTCCGCGAGCTTCGCCAGCCGATGGTTCACAAGCGTCGCCGGCTCCAACCGCAGGGGCTGGTCTCGCAAGGCGGAGTCTGCCTCGCTCAACTGCTGCTTCAAGGCCGACAGCGAGACCCGGGCATGCTGCACCAACTGGGTCTGCTCTATGAATTGCGCCCGCAGGAGGTCGTGCTCGGCCTTGCCCTCATACGTTGGGCGGACGAAAACGAAATACGCCGCAAACGTCAGAGCCACACACACCAACACGCCCACCGCGTCGATCCGCCAACCAAGGGAAAAGGAGGATAGCCTGCTATTCAATGTCGGCCTCCCCCCCACCGTCGATAAGACAAAGTATATCGAACGCGATCGCCTGCCCGTCCAGGTAAGGTTCACGGTTGGTCCGGGTCAGTGACACGCTGTCAAACAGACCCGCCTGCTCCAAACGCAGGATGAACCTGGATACGGCCGGGGTCGTCTTGGCGTATCCCGAAAGCGCCAGGGCAAGTGATCTGTCCTGCAAATCGCCCACTCCTGACGCGCCCCGTTCGGGGCCCAGTGCGCAACTGCTTAGAACAACCTGCTCGTCAAGCAACTCATTGGCGAGGAACGCCAGCAGGATGCTCCAATCGGGCTGATCAGCGATCGACCTGCTGGCAGACAACACCAGTCGGCGTTCGACGAGTTTCGGGCTAAGGGCTCCGTGGGATGCTTGCAGCTCAGCCAATTCGCCCTGCAACTGGGTGATCTCATCCTCATGCTCATGGACGTTCATATAGCCCATGCTCCGGTGCGAGAGGCACGCTATCAGGAGCAGGCCCGAGTAACCAAGGCAGATAATCAGCCACGCGCGGCGGCGTATCCGCTTGTGCCTGGCCCGCTGACGGGATGCCGGGATGAGGTTGATCCGATCCATATCCTTAGCCTTCATCCTGATCGTATGCCGCCAAGCCCAAGGCAACCGCCATTAAAGGCATGCCGCCGAGTCCTTCGAGTCCCAATAAGTCGGCGTCTTCTGCACGTAGGGTCTGCGGATCCAGCGAAGCGTCCAACCTCTGGGCCAGACCCGGGACCGCCCCGCCGCCGCCGACCAGGATCAGCCGGTGCGCATGCGCATCGGGGTATTGGTGTGACGCATACTCAAACGACGCCTCTAATTCGTGTACGACCTCATCCAGATGCCCGACGATCAGTGGCCGAAGCAGGGACGCCACGTCTTTGAATTCGGGGTCGATCGTTGAGACACTACCGTCGTTGCTGTGGAGCCCCACGCGCTGCAAGAGGCAGTCCGCCTCTGTCGGATCGACACCCAATCCGTCGCATACATGCTGATGCAGCACGCCAAGCCCCGAGCGTGAGAGGGTGCGGTCAAACACGATCGTCCCCTGATGGACCATCGCCAGCCTCGCGGTGCCCCAGCCCATATCCAGTACGGCGGAGATCGACTGCGATGGATCTATCTGGCCTCGGCATGCCCGGATAGCGGCGCAGAGACCGAAGTCCATCGCCGCCACGTCGTAGCCACACGACTCAAAAACTTCCAACATCGCCTGCGTGTCCACGTGTGCACAGCCGACCGCCATCACCCCCACCGTCGAGGCTCGCGCCGAGCGGGGGATCTCCCACCAGTTGGACTCAAACCCCCCGGGCTCTTGGCGGTGCATCCTCGCAAACTCTTGAGCGGCGATCAGGTCATAGGGTGCGCCCGACTCACGCGGCGGCATGTCCAGCACCCCGGACATCACATGATCGGCCGGGGCAGACAACACAACCTTACGGCCGAGGAACCCCTGCTGGGACAGCACCCGTGCGAGTCTATCCAGTTCGGACCGATCGACCGGGGTGTCCGGCTGGCTCCGCGCGATGCTCGCCGCGGCCGTAACCGCGCGCTTGCCGTGAGACCGGCCAAGCTGCACGGCCTTGATCCAGCGCCGACCGATATCCAGCCCGATCGGCGAACGGCCTGACAGGGAGAAGATGCTCATTGGGGGCCCCCCGCGGACATCGCTGTCAGGTCGAATAGCGGCAGGAAAATACTCAACGCCATGAAACCAACCAACACGCCCATCACCAGCAGGATCATCGGCTCGAGGATGCCGGTCAGCGACTTGATCAGCACCTCGTTCTCCTCGTCGAGCATATCCGACATTGTCAGAAGCGATGGCGCGACCCTCCCGGTAGCCTCACCGCTGCGCATCGCCTCGCTGACCGACGGGGTAATCAGGTCCGACTCGGCGAACGCGGAGCTGACCGGCTCGCCGCGGGTCACCGCGTCCTTGGCTTGATCGAGCAGCCGGGCGTAGTGTGTATTGACGGTCCCTTGACGGATCAGGTCCAGCACGTCCAGCAGCGGCAGGTGGCTGTCCATCAACACGCCCAGCAGTCTGGCGATCCGCGCGGTGGCGAAGCTGCGGGTGACCTTGCTGAGCATCGGCAACTGAAGCATCGCGGTGAAAACCGACTGCCTGCCTTGGGGGGTGCCCAGCCAGTATTTCAGGCCCACGCCCGTCCCCACAAGCAGCAGGAGCATCAACCACCAGTAGCTGGTCAACACGCTGCTTAAGAACATCAGCGCCTTGGTTGTCGGTGGCAGGGGCAGGTCCAGTGTGTGGAACAGGTCGGTGAACCGCGGCAGCACGATCGTCAGCATCAGGCACAGCACGGACACAGCCACGACGACCAGCAGGCTGGGGTAGACCAGCGCCCCGACGATGGTGTTTCGGGTCTGTAGCTGCTTGCGTGTCAAGTCCGTCAACCGCTGAAGCATGGTCGGCAGCTTGCCCGACGTCTCTCCCGCGGCAACCAGGTTCCGGTAGATCGGATCGAACCGCTGGGGGTGGTCCTTCATCGCCTCGGACAGGGACACGCCCTCCTCCAGCCGCTGGGTCATGTGGTGGATCGTGTCGCGCCACACCGGGTTGTCGGCCTGTCGTTCCAGTGCCGAGAGCGCCTGCATGATCGGCGTGCCGGTGGTGAGCATGACCTGGAGCTGACGTGTGAACAGGGTCAGGCCCTTGATCCCGCCGCTCCCACGCGAACGGGGCAAGCCCTTACGCCTTTTCCTCGGGCTGACGCCACCCGAGGCGGCGGCTATCGAGGTCACAAACAGGCCCTGACCGCGCAGCGTCGACGTCGCCTCCCCGGCGCTTGGGGCATCGATGGTGTCCTTCACCACCTGCCCGTTGCTGTCGTATCCCTGGTATGCCAGCTTCATCAGATCACCCAACGCATGCTAAACCCTGAACCCTGTTACGCGGCGTCGGCCACGTCCTGTGCGACGACCTCCTGGTCGTTTTGCGTCACCCGTAAGACCTCCTCCAACGAGCTCTTGCCCTGTAGTGCAATCGCAACGCCCTCTTCACGCAGCGACAAACCGCCATGATCTCGAACCTTGTCCCGCAACTCGTGCGTGGGTGCGGCTCTGTGGACCATCCGGCGCAGCTCGGGGCTGACTTCCATCACCTCGTAGATGCCGACCCGCCCGGCGAAGCCGCTGTTGTGGCACCGCTGACACCCGCCGCCCTTCTGGAAGGCCCGGCCGGCGAATTGCTCGATGTTGGCGTCGATCAGGACATGCTCAGCCGGATAATACTTGGTCTGGCAGCCCGAACAGATCGTCCGGCACAGCCTCTGGGCGATCACGCCGTTGATCGCGCTGGATAGCAGGTACGGCTCGACGTTCATGTCCAGCAACCGCGCCACAGCGCCGGGGGCGTCGTTGGTGTGCAGCGTCGCCAGCACCAGGTGCCCGGTCAACGCCGCCTGCACAGCGACTCGGGCCGTCACCTCATCTCGGATCTCACCGATCATGATGATGTCCGGGTCCTGCCGCAGGATGCTCCGTAGTGCCGTGGCGAACGTCAGCCCGATCGACTCCTGCACATGGATCTGATTGATCAGGTCCATCTGGTATTCGACCGGGTCCTCGACGGTGACGATGTTGCTTTCGGGGCTGCGCAAAAGGTCTAGCGCCGAGTAGAGCGTGGTGGTCTTGCCGCTGCCGGTCGGCCCGGTGACCAGGACCAACCCGTGGGGCTGACGAAGCATCCGCTTGAACGCTTCCAGCCCGTCGTGGCGGATGCCCAGGTCCTCCATCTGGACGTGGAGGTTGTCCTTGTCCAGGATACGCACGACCAGCTTCTCGCCCAGGAGCGTCGGCATGCTCGACACGCGCAGGTCGATCTCCCGTCCCTCGGCGACCAGGCGGACCCGGCCTTCCTGTGGCAGACGCTTCTCGGCGATGTCCATCTTCCCGATCACCTTCACGCGCGACACCACCGCCGCGTGCATCCCGGGCGGGGGCTTCATCAGGTCACGCAACAGCCCGTCGATCCGGTAGCGGATCCGTGTGCCCTTCTTGTCCGGCTCGATGTGGATATCGCTGGCCTTGTCACGGATCGCCGTCAGCAGCGCCACATTAACAAGGTTGATGATCGGGCTTCCCTCGACCATCTGGTCCAGGTCCGTCGCCGGGCCCTCGTCGACGGTCTCGCGTTCGATCACCTCGACGTCCGACTCGACAAGCGACGTCAGGAAGGCGTCTACATCCACGTCCCCGCCGGCATACTTCTTGATGAACTCAAGGATGTTCGATTCAAGCGCCAGTACCGGGCGGATCTTGCACTGGGTCAGCCTGCCAAGCCGGTCGATCGTCGGCAGGGACTGGGGCTCGGCCATCGCGACGGTCATCGTGTCGTGCACGCGGAACATCGGGATGATTTTCAGTCGGCGTGCCTCGTCATCGCCTAGCTCTTTCAGTAGCGCCGGGTCGATCAGCCCGTGCCGGAGCACGCAGCCGGGGATCCCCTGGCACCGGCCAAGGGCGTTGATCAGGGTCGCGCCGTTGACCACACCCTGCTCGACAAGGACCTCGCCAAGCATCGCCCCGGTGCTCTTCTGCGCAGCGAGCGCCCTGGCGAGCTGCTCTTGAGACAGCGCGCCTTGCTCGATCAACGCCTCGCCCAGGCGTGGCCTTTGAGGCCGAGAGGTCAATGAAAGCTCCTCAATGCCGAATTCGTATCGTCGAAGTGATCGAACCGTACCGCTAAACCGGTCAGGTCCAGCACCTCGCGGATCGTCTCGTTCACACAGCAGATCTTCAGCGCCCGACCACCGCTGGATAGCGCATCGTTGGCCTCGACCAGAATCTCCAGGCCACGGCTGTCGACGAACGGCACCAAGGAGAGGTCCACCACCACACGGCCGGCGCTCTCTGACACCGCATCCTTAAGGCGTGACATAAACTGGTCGGCGTCGTCCTGAATCAACGCGCCGTCCGGCTCAAGCACCATCACCGCTCCATGGGTCTGTTCTTTGATCTGCATCTTGCGTCAGGCCGCCTCAGCCTTGATTGGCAGGTTGATGGTGAACGTGCTGCCCTGGTTCAGCGTTGAGGACGCCTCGATATCTCCGCCGTGCCTGCGGACGATCTCTCGCGCGATCGGCAGACCCAGGCCCGTCCCCGTGATCTGTGACACCCGGCTGTCCTTGGCCCGGTAGAAGCGGTCGAAGACCATTTCCAATTCTTCGCGCTCGATCCCGATGCCCTTGTCTTTGAACACGACCCGGAGCGAGGCATTGTCGACCTCCACCCTCACGGTCACCTCCCCGCCGGGCGTGGAATACTTGACCGCGTTGCCCAGGAGGTTGTGCATAGAGACGGCCAGCTTGTCTCGGTCGCCATGGATCACCGGGAGCTTCGGCGGTAAATCGAACAGCAGGTGGACCTGCTTCTCTTCGGCCTGCCGGGTAAAGTCGGCCTTTAACTCCTCGAAGAACTCGTCCAGCCTGACATCATCGTGGTGCAGCGCCATCGAACCGGCCTCGATCTCCGAGACCGAGAGCATGTCGTTGACCAGTTGGCCCAGGCGCTGGGTCTCCTGATTGATCACGTTCAGGCACCGGCCTCGCATCTCGGGGTCATCCTCGCCGTCGTCGATCGCCGCTTCGACGTTGAGGCTGATATTCGTCAAGGGCGTCCGAAGCTCGTGGGCTACCTGCGCGACGAAGTTCCGCCTGGCCTCCTCCGCGACACGCTGCTGGGTGATGTCCTCGATCACGACCAGCGCGGTCTTGGCCGAACCCTGCCCGGCCGGCCTCACGCTGAATCGCAGCACCCCGCCCTGGCTATGCCCGACCTGCTCAACCTCCACCGTGCGCCGGCGGCGGTCCGAGCCAGCGGCGACCTCACGCACCGCCGATACAACTTCATCGTCTCCCAGAAATTCACCGGCATCTGCCCCGATCAGGTCCTCACGCGACGACTTGAGCAAAACCGCCGCAGCGCCGTTCGCATAGCTGATACCCATGTCCGGGCCGACCAGGACAATCCCCTGCCATAAGGCGTCACCGATCAAATCGAACGACCCTGCCCCGCCCTGCCCGCTGACCGCGGTATCCGCAGCACGGCGCAGCAGTGATCGGCGGTCGGATTCCCCACGTCGATCGATGAGCCGGTTCCAAGTCTGCGCCTCGGGGCCCAGCCCGTCGCTGACCTTCAACGCCTGCGGGTCCGCCTCGCCTCGCTCGACCGCCTGTAGCGCCTCACGGATCAACGCAAAAGGCGCCACACGCGACCTTGCCGGGCGGTAAAGCAAGACCAGAACGATCAGTGTCACCCCGGCGACCGCGGTCACGACCACCATCGTCTGGCCCGCACCCATACCTTGGTCGCCCGTCGCGGCGCTGAGTTGTAGCGTCACCATACCCCGGCCGGGCACTTGGATCGGGTAACTCAGCGACAACACGCCATCGTTGATTTGTTGTGTGGCCTCCGCAGACGAGCCCGTGCCGTCGGCCCAAGTCTTCGGCAGGGTGTCGAGGCTGATCCTGCTGGGCTCCTGGTCGGCCAACACCGAACCGTCGGGCAGCAAGACCCGGCAGCTTCGTAACTGGGCCTGCCTCCCGGCCTCGACAACCATGCGGCGCACCGCAGCCACATCGTCCGATGCCAGCATCGTGTGTACACCGTCGGCCAGCAATTGCCCGGTCGATACCACGCGCGCGGTACTCGCCGCGACCGTCGTCGTACGCTCTGTCCGAACAGACCACCAGCCCATCACCAGCAGCGCCACCATCACGGCGGCGAACAGCGCCACAATGATCGGACCGATCGCGGCCTCGGTTGGGCTTAGCCACCTGCGGCGGGCGGCCATGGTCTTATCGACCGACTCGGTCATACTCCACTCCTGGGCTAGTCATATCAATCACTACTTCCTATGGGATATCGGCAAGCGAGGGGGGTACCTGAGGTAGCCTCGCCCAGACGGGGGAGATGGCCCGTCCAATAACCGTGACATTCATCGACCGTAGGGCTCAGACGTCCTGCCGTTGGAGTAATGGCGCATGATCGGACCCGGCAGATACGGCCCACACAGCACCGAGCCCGTGCTCGAGGCCGATGGATCTGTGATGTTAAACAGTTTTACCGGTCTAAGCTCTTCGAAAACCCTACCGGATAACCCGCAGAAGCACGGCAGACGGTACATCTGCGGGCTTGGGGACGGAAATTCTGAAAGGCTCGTCTGTGTAAACGATGAAGAGGGGTATCAATCCCGGCAAAGCACGCTGTCCAGCGTCTGGCAGAGGCTGTGATAGAGCAATTGGTGGGCTTCCTGGATCCGTGCGGTAACCAGTTCATCGACGATCAACTCGATCGTGGCTTGCCCCTTGGCCTTGCCGCCGTCTCGGCCGAGCAGGGCTACGCTGGCGATGTCTAAGTCACCTGCGACCTCCAGGGCGCGCAGGATGTTCGGCGAGTTGCCGCTGGTGGTGATCACAAGCAGGACGTCCCCCGCCTGACCGAACGCCTCGACCTGGCGTGCGTACACATTATCGAACCCGTAGTCATTACTCACCGCGGTGAGCACCCCGACCGAATCGCTCAGCGCGATCGCCGGATAGCCTTTGCGCTCCTGGACGAACCGGCCGACGATCTCGGTGACGATGTGCGTCGCGTCGGCCGAGCTGCCGCCGTTGCCACAGACCAACAGCTTGTGCCCGCCCAACAGACAATCGGCGACAAGTCGGGCTGCCCGATCCAGCGCCGGGCCGTGCGCGGTAAGGTTGGTAAACGTCCGAACGGCGTCGGTGATGTTGGCATTTAGGATGTTGTTGGCGTCGTCAAGCGTCATGTGTCTATTTTAGTCCCTTCAGGCGATGGCGGGACCGCGGCCAGGCGCTTAGCGAGATTGGCCAGCACGACCCGGTTATCGCCACAAATATAGTCCAGTGTGCCGCCCATGCGTGCGAAGGTCTTGCAGAACCGCAGGTAATACGCCGGGCTTTCCTTGGGTGGCTCTCCGCGGGTCCAGTCCCAGCCCCCGCCGTCCTGGAGGTCAACAACCGCCATGTGATGGCCCTCGACGCGCTGGCCGTCGGGCAGTAGCAGATTGTTGGCGACACTCAGCGCCTTCTCGAAGACCTGCGGGCTCATGATCGCGGATCCGACGGTCAGGTAGACACCGCCGGACAAATTCTTGACACCCTGAGCGAAGATGCGTGTGTCGGTCGCGCTGGTCCGGCCGATGGCGCCGCCGTGGAACATCGGGTGGTTGGTGATAATGTCGTAGCCGATCCCCGGGTGGACCGTCAACGGCACGCGGTTACGGTAAGACGCATCCAGCACGGTGTGTTTCTTGTACGGGTGCTTGACCTCATGCACACCGGGCTTGAGATCGAAACGGCGCACCGCATTGAGCAGGTCGGCCCGCGCTCCGGCAAGCTCGTGTGCCGGGTCGTCCGAGATTTGTTTCGCTAAAGCATCCGGGTCCGGCAGATTTACGCCGTCTTCGACGACCATCCGCCCCACCGACTCGCCCCAGCCGATCCCCTCGGCCGCGCCGACCAGGGCTGCGAGATTCAGCCAGCGCCCGGTCTCATCCCAGGTCCCGAACCGGCCACCGGGGGTGTTGTCCCGCACCGACTCGCTGGATCGACCAAGGTAAGCGAACTCCCAGTCGTGAATGATCCCCGCGCCCTGAGTCGCCAGGTGGGTCACATGCCCCGACTCTATCAGCGCGTTGACCAGCGGGCCGCAGCCGTTCTTGATGACGTGTGCCCCGTAGACCAGCATGACCGAAGCGCCGCGCTGACGTGCCTCGGTGATCCGCTGCGCCAGCCGGTCGATCTGACCGGCCATCGCCCCGGGGTCGGGCGCGGGCCCGGACGGGTCGATCATCGCCTGCTCGATCTGGATAAAGCTCTTGCGCTTTGCCAGCGGCAGGACGTGGATCTGGTTGGGGTTGATCTGGTCGTAGGGCATAAGAGACCGCAACACGGTCTACGCAAACGCCGCGCCGGTCAAGTCGAGGCGGAAGTATGTCGGGCCGGTGATCATGTGCAGACGGCCAACGTCTGCTTGAGCTTTTCGATCCGGGTGTTCAGGTCTTCGATCGCTTGCTTCATCTGCTTGATGAACTTGTTGCCGTCGAACGCACCTCGGACGGCCAGGAAATCGGCAACTCGGTCGGCATCTGACCCGTCCTGGCCGAACCCGGTCTGGGTGGCCTCGCTGAACTCCTTGCCGGCATCGATCAGTATCAGATTCAGGAACTTGCTCTGGTCTGCGAGCAGCTGGTCCGCGATCGATGCGGCATCCGCAGTCTGGATCGCGTCCAGATCGGCGCCGAAGACATTCTTGTACGCATGGCGGACCCACACCCACTCATCTTCGGTATACGCGGCGTGGATCGAATCGAGCGCCGACTCGAAGGCTGTAAGATCCCCGATCTTCCCCGACTCAACGGCGGCGTAGAGGTCTTCCAGCCGCTGTCGCGGCATCATCTGCCCACCGATGTCCACCCACTGTTCGCTGTAAACGGCATCCGAGGAAGCGGCCAGCGCCTTGCTCAGACCGCCAGCGCCTTGCTCGGCGGCCTGCTCGATCCGGGAGACGACTTTTTCCAGCAGGTAGGTGTGGATGCCCGAGCGGTAGTACTTGATCCCGCCGCGCAGCAGCACACGCTTGACCTGAGCGCCGCTGATCGTGACGGTGTCGACCGACTTGTCGGTGTTGTCCATCAGGTCTTTGAGCCGGCCCGACCCGTTGATCATCCGTCCGACGGTCAGCGGGCTGAAGACGTCGAACGAGAGGCGGTCTCGCTTGACGCTGCCCTTGCGCCGGTCGCGGGTCGGCCACTTCGCTCCATCTCGGACGGTGCCGACGGTCGACAGGTTCAGGCCCGGTACGACCATGCACCGCCCGTCGTGCGCCGCCTCGATGTGGCTGAACGGGAAGTCCGAAAGGTCGAACGTGCGCGTGTGCTTACCCAGCACGACCGAGAACGGCCCGACCCGGCATGGCCACATCATGTAGCTGAAGCTGCCGGTCTTGCAGCCGCGCTCCATCTTGCCCTCGTGGACGGGCCCGAGCTTGTACATGTGGTTGGACTGGTTCGTGCCGCTGCCCGCGTTGTAGAAGCTGAAAAGTCCCGCGATCAGCAGCGTCGACTTGTGATGCGTCACGGTATAGGGGCCGGCGAAGATGCTGCACGCCTCGCCGTGGAATGCCTCACAGTTAGCGAAAAAGAGCGACCCCTCGGCCGAGAACTGCTTGCCGACCTGACAGCCCTGCCCGACGAAACTCTTGGCGACGATCGCGCCCTGTGTGACCTTGGATGCTTCGCCGATGATGAAGTCGTGCGCCTGCACGGCGTCGCCGATGAGGGTTGGTGCATCAGCGCTGGACAAGATGGTCCCGTTAACCAGAGCCGACGCGCCCCAGACGGTGGCCGCCTCACCGATGTTCACATCTATGATGCGCGGCACCCCGGCGATCTTAGCCCCCGCGCCGATCGTACCGGTGTCGGACTTGGCGCTGTCGATGGCCTGCTTTGCGATCGCTTCCAGCTTCGCGATAAACTTCGGCCGGTAGCGATGCATGCATAAGAGGTGTGCGAATTGCGAGGATATCTCGTTGAACAGCGAGACCTCACGCCCGCCGCCCTCGTTGAGGACCTCGACCTCAACGCCATTACCGAACATCGACCCGGCATTCGTCTGAATCACGCCGACGTCCTCGATGCACGCGCTGTTACCGATAGCGTAGTTGGCGATGTGCGAGCCGACGTTGGCGATCCGCACGCCGTCGCCGATCGTGCAGTTGATCAAAGTGGCTTCTTCAATCCCACACGGCCGATCCAGCCCGGACGCGCTGGTGACGGTCCCGGCAAGCGAGCCGACACGGACGCTTCCTTCGAAGCGTACATCTCGCACGCGAGAAGTCTCGAAGGGGTCGGCGACATGAACGGCTGACCAATCGTCGGCGGTGCAGCCTTGTGCGGTCAGTGCCTGGACTTCTTCAGCGCTGAGCGCTCGATGCGTGTTTTCTTGAGACACCGTGTGGGCTCCTCATCCTCGTAGGGCGTGTCGTGGCTTGGGAGTGACGCGACAAGTCGCGCCGCTTCATACTGGTTAACTAATCGCGTCGCTTCGCCGGGCGGCCCGTCACGACGCTTTGAAAACAGGTCTAAAAACACCCCCCCGCCTGTTGGGGCGGAGGGGGTTGTGATGGCTGGGCATGGTTTCAAATCATGCGTTGGCGGTCGCCGGGCTCTTGTACTTCGCCCAGAGGTCGGGCATCAACTCGCGCGTCTGGGTCTCCAGTTCCTGGTCACTGATCGAGGTGAGCCGGCTCTCGACCTCGTATTGATCCAAGACCCATCGTGCCAGCTTGTGGATCTTGATCTTGCTGATGCGGTCGTCGCCCGTGAGCCCGAAGAACTCGTTGACCCACAGTGCGATCCCGTCGGCACCGGTCTTGTCGGTGATGGCGACCTTGGGCGGCCGGCCCAGCAGCTTCGTGGTGTCAAAGATGTTGTAGATGCGTTCGTTCTGACGCAGCCCGCCCGCGTGGATGCCTGCGCGGGTGGTGTTGAAGTGCTTGCCGACGAACGGGTAGTTCTCGGGGATGGGCAGGTCAATAGACCGCATGTATTCCGCCATCTCGGTGATGACGGTGGTGTCGATCCCGCAGAGCCCGCCCTTCAGCGCGATGTACTCCATGATCGAGCCTTCGACCGGCGGGTTGCCGGTGCGTTCGCCGATGCCGAACAGCGTGCCGTTGGCGGCGTCGCAGCCGTAGAGCCACGCGGTGGTGGCGTTGGTGTGGACCTTGTGGAAATCGTTGTGCCCGTGCCACTCCAGCCGATCGCTGGGCACACCGCACTCCTTGTTGAGCTTGTAGATCAGCTTGGGGATGCTCCGGGGCAGCTCGGCGTTGGGGCTGCCGATGCCAAAGCCCATCGTGTCGCACAGCCGGACCTTCACCGCCAATTCCTCGGGGACCTGCCGGCTCATCTCCATCAACCGATCCACGAATGGCAGCACGAACCCGTCGATATCGGCGCGGGTCAGGTCTTCCAGGTGGCAGCGCGGACGGACCCCGGCCTCGAACGCGGCATCGACCACCTCGCAATAGCTATCCATGCACTCCTTACGGCTCTTGAACTTGAGCTTGTCGAAGATGTGATAATCGCTGCTGCTGGTGAGCATCCCGGTTTCTTTCAGCCCGGCCTCCTTGACCAGGCGGAAGTCGGCCTTGACCGCGCGGATCCAGCCGGTGCACTCGGGGTACTTGTGCCCAAGCTCCCGGCACTTATCCAGGGTCTCCCGGTCGTTCTTGGTGTACAGGAAGAACTCGGTCTGACGGATCACCCCGTTGGGGCCGCCCAACCGGGCCATCATGTCGTAGATCTTGACCATCTGGTCGATTTCATACGGCGGGCGCGCCTGCTGGCCGTCGCGGAACGTGGTGTCGGTCACCACGATGTCGCGTTCCTTGACGGAATTGAAGTCAAACTCGACGGGCTTGCCGTCGATGTATTCCGTGACCGGGTGGTCCTCAAACTTAATCAGAGGCGGCAGGTCGTAGTCGAACGTGTCCTCAATGTGGTTCGGCTCGGTGGTGTCGATCAGTGGGTGTTTTTTTATTTGAGATGACAAAACTAGCTCCTTTGCTCATTGATGTGAGCGGGTTCAGATTTGAACGCCCTGTTCGTTACATACCTGGGTAATGAATTCGACGGCGGAACCGACGGTCGTGACGGCCAACGCCGCGTCCTCATCCATCTCGATCCCGAACTCCTCCTCGAAACTGGCGACCAGCTCGACGGACTGGATGCTTTCGGCGCCGAGGTCGGCGCCGAAGTTGTCCCCGGTCTTGATCGAGGCGGGGTCGATCTTCAGAAGCCGACCGGTGACTTGCTTAACGCGCTCTTCTACGGTTGCCATATGTGTGTCTCCTGGTGATGAAGGGTTATTTGAAAACGAAACGGGAAGGCACAGACGGGTCATGGCTGGGCGTATTCGCGGCGACAGCCCCGGCACGGGCCAAAAGAAATCGGGCCCGACAGACAGCATCCCTGCCGGCAATAACTGGTTTGCTGTGTCCCCTCTCGTACACGCTCAACCGACCTGATTTATAGTTGTGGCACAGCACTGAGTCAATCTCCTAACGGGCCTTAGCGGCGCCCAAGTCATCCACCGCTGCGTCGGCCCGCGGCGCGTCCGTCGTCGATCCCCCGGCCAGTTCAAGGGCCATATCGTAGGTGTCGCCCGCGATCGCGATCTCCTCGTCGGTGGGGATGACCAGGACCTTCACAGGGCTTCCCGACCGGGTCACCTCGCCTTCGACGCCGACGACTTGTTCGTTGCGATCCGTGTCCATGACGATGCCGATCTGATAAAGCTCATCGCAGATGGCGGCGCGGATGTCGGGCGCGTTTTCCCCGATGCCGCCGGTGAAGATCACCGCATCGATCCGGCCGAGCACGGCGGTGTAGGCCCCGATGTATTTCTTGATCTTGTAGCAGAACACGTCGATCGCCAACTGGCATCGTTCGTCCCCCTGCTGGGCCTTCTCGCTGACGGTGCGCACGTCGTTGGACACCCCCGACAGGCCCAGCACGCCGCTCTGCTTGTTGCAGAGCTTGTTCAGGGCGTCGATGTCGTAGCCCTTGTCGGCGAGATAAAACAAGAGCGCCGGGTCGATGTCGCCACAGCGTGTGCCCATGGCCACGCCCTCCAGCGGGGTCAGCCCCATCGAGGTATCCACGCTCTTGCCGTCGCGCATCGCCGTGATCGAGCTGCCGTTGCCCATGTGGCAGGTGATGCAGTTGATGTTGTACTTGTGCCGGCCGAGGATCTTGGCGGCGCGCCGGGCGACGTAGCGATGGCTCGTGCCGTGGAACCCGTACCGCCGGATGCCGTACTTCTCATACAGCTCGTACGGCAGGGCGTACATGTAGGCGACCTCCGGGATCGACGTGTGGAACGCGGTATCGAAGCAGGCGATCTGAGGCACATCGGGCAGCGCGTGCTGCGCTGCGCGGATACCGGTGAGGTTCGGCGGGTTGTGCAAGGGCGCCAGGTCCGCCACCTTCTCGATCGTCGCGATCACCTTGTCGTTGATCACGACCGATCCGGTGAAAGCCTCGCCGCCGTGAACGACACGGTGCCCGCACGCAACGATCTCCTTGATGTCGCCGATCACCCCGTCCTTGGGATCGACCAGGGCCTTGAGGATCAGCGCGACCCCAGCGTCGTGGTCGGAGATCGGCTGCTCGACCCGGTTTTTCTCTCCGTCGTGCTCGAACACCAGCGCCGATCCCTGATCCCCGATCCGCTCGACAAGCCCCTTGGCAATCACACGCTTGTCGGGCATATCAAAGAGCTGATACTTGATCGACGAGCTTCCACAATTGATCACGAGAACCTTCATACCGTGGCGACCCTCCCCCGCCCCGCGGGCGACCGGTTTTCAATCATAGCCATGCAGATGGCGGTCGTGGCGACGACGTCTTGCACGCTGGCGCCGCGCGACAGGTCGCTGATCGGCTTGGCAAAACCCTGGAGGAAAGGCCCGATCGCCAGGGCGTTGGCCATGTATTGAGTCAGCTTATAGGCCATGTTCCCGGCATCCAGGTCGGGGAAGATCAACACATTCGCCTGCCCGGCGACCTCGCTGGGCTCCTTCACTTTCTTCGCTGCGACCGCCGGGATGATCGCGGTATCGGCCTGGAACTCGCCGTCGATTATCAGATCCCCGGCACGCTCCTTGATGATCGAAAGCGCCTGGGTAACCTTGTCGATGTCGTCGTGCGCGGCGCTGCCCTTAGTCGAGAATGAGAGCATCGCGGTCTTGGCCGGCTCGCCCAGCAGTTTCTCCCCGCTGGCATGCGACGCCAACGCGATGTCCGCCAACTGCGCAGGCGTAGGCGCGATGTTGACGGCGCAGTCTGCATAAATAAACGGCTTATCCAATTGCCCTTGGAAATCGGGGATCACCATCAGGAAGAAACTCGACGCCGTCTGGATCCCCGGGGCGTAACCGACCGTCAACGCCCCGGCCTGGATGACCGTCGCGGTGGCGTGCGCGATGCCGGCAACCATGGTGTCGGCGTCGCCCTGCGCGACCATCATCCCGCCGAAAAAGGGCGCACGCTTGACCATCCGCCTGGCGACTTTCGGGTTCATATCCCGGCTCTTCGCGTAGGCGTCGGTGTAGGCGTCGAGCTTGTCGCTGGTGGCCGGGTCGAGCGTCTGGATACCGCTTAACGAAACACCCGCCTTGTCCGCCGCGGCCTGGATCTGCTCGGCCGAGCCCAGCAGGATCGGGTCGGCGATCCCATCGTCCTTGATCTGACGCGCGGCCTTAACGATCCGCTCGTCGCCGCCTTCGGGCAGCACGACCGAGCCGGTCTTGGCCTTGGCCAGTTCAACGAACTTGTCAACGATGCCCATCGCTTCTCATGTCCTTTCCGCCCGCCGACAATTGCCGGGTGCGAGAGGGTTCAAGATACTAGCGCGTCCAGCTCGGCCGGCAACCCCCGGATTACGCCTCGGGCGCACCGGGTTTCTTCATCTGGATCCATTCGTAGTATTCGCGCATCTTCAGGTTACTCGCCGCGTCCTGATCGATGTAGAACTTGGTGTACGGGTGCATCTGCAATGCGCTGGCGGTGATCATGCTCGACACCGGGCCCTCAACCGCCTGGGCGATGGCGTCGGCCTTGCCCTTGCCGTTGGCCAACAGGATGATCTCGTCCGCCTCGAGGATCGTACCCACGCCCATCGTGATCGCGTAGATCGGGACGTCCTCGGCCTTATCAAAGAACCGGGCGTTGTCATCGATCGTCACCTTGGCCAGTGTCTTAAGCCGGGTGCGCGAGCTCAGCGAGCTGGTCGGCTCGTTGAACGCGATGTGGCCGTCGGACCCGATCCCAAGGATCTGGACGTCGATCCCGCCGCACTCCTCGATCCGCTGCTCGTACCAGTCACAGAACGCCGGGAAGTTGCTGGTCGTTCCCGAGGGGACGTGGATATTCTGCTCGGGGACGTTGACGTGCTTGAAGAAGTTCTCGTGCATGAAGTAGTGGTAGCTCTGGTCGTGCGTCACGGGCAGCCCGACGTACTCGTCGAGGTTGAACGTGGTGCAACGCGAGAAATCCAGGCTCTCCTCACGGTGCATGCGGACCAGCTCTTTGTAAACACCCAACGGTGTCGATCCGGTCGCCAGACCCAGCACAGCGTTGGGCTTGCGGTTGAGCACCTCGGCGATCTGCTGCGCCGCAGCGGCGCTGAGCTGGTCGTAGCCGGGTTTGATGATGACTTCCATGGGTATTCACTCCTGCTTTCTGGTAGATACTGGTGGTTATTGGTTTGCGATACGTATTAAAGCCCCGAAGGGCGGATGGATGTTGTCAGGCCCCGGCCGTCGCGGGCGCCGCCTCGGTCTGTTGCGCACTATCCGATCCGCTGGGTTCTTCGTTGAGCCCGTCCCAAAGCACAAAGGCTTCGATCGCCTCGTACTCGGCCAGGCCCAGTTTGTCGTAGATCTTCGCCGTCTCACGGTTACGCTGCTCGGCACGCTCCCAGAACTCGCGCGAGTCGAACCCCGGGAACAGCGCGCTGTCCTTCTGCGACTCGTGCTTGAAAATCGCGTGACGCTTGCGGTCCATCTCCTCCGGAGACAACGGCACCGCCATCTCGATCTGCTGCGGCTCCCACTCCTGCCATGCGCCGCGGTACAACCAGACCTCGCAGCCCCGGGCCCAGTCGCGATCCTTCACACGACGCATCGCCTCGAAGATCGCCGCCAGACACACCCGGTGCGTCCCGTGCGGGTCTGACAGGTCACCCGCCGCGTACACCTGGTGCGGCTTGATCTTCTCCAATAGATCAACCGTGATCCGGATGTCATCTTCGCCGATGGGCTTCTTGCGCACGGTCCCGGTCTCGTAGAACGGCATGTCCATGAAGTGCGCCCGCTCGCTGGGCACACCGCAGTACCGCGCCGCGGCACGGGCCTCGCCCCGGCGGATCGTCGCTTTGACCTTCTGCACGGTGTCCGAATCGACCTGCCCCGGATGCTTATGCTTGAGGAACTCGTCCAGGTGCTGCTCGATCTTCTCCGTCTGTTTGATGTCGATGTTGAACAGGTGATTAAAGTCAGAAGCGAAGTCGGCGAACCTAATCGCGTCCTCGTCGAACACCGCGATACTCCCGGAAACCTGATACGCCACATGGACCTCGTGGCCCTGGTCCGCCAGGCGGATGAACGTCCCGCCCATCGAGATCACATCGTCGTCCGGGTGCGGCGAGAAGACCAGCACACGTTTGGGGAACACGTCGTCGTCGACGTTACGCGGACCGGCGGCCTGCAGCGGCGCGCCGGCGGGCTTACCGCCGGGCCAGCCGGTGACCGTCACCTGCATCGACCGGAACACCGTCAGGTTGATGTCATATGACGGGCCGTGCTCCGCGATCAGGTCCTGCAGGTGGTTTTCGTTGTAATCCTCGTCGGTCAGCTTGAGGATGGCCTTGTCGGTCTTACGCGCAAGCCAGATCACCGCGTTGCGGATCAGCTTCGGCGTCCAGTCGACATGGCCGCAGTTCCAGGGCGTTTCCACCCGGGTCAGCTTCGCCGCGGCGGCGACGTCGAGGTAGAGGTGCGCATTGGGGTGTTCCTGCAAGAAACTGGCGGCGACGTGATCGGTGATCTCGCCTTCGACCGCCTCGCGGACGATCGGGGCCTTGCCCTCACCAAACGCCAGCATCAACACGCGCTCGGCGTGAAGGATCGTGCCCACCCCCATCGTGATCGCCTTGTGTGGCACGTGCTCGGCACCAAAGAAATCGCTCGCAGCGTCCTGCCGGGTCAACTGGTCCAGCCAGATCAGCCGCGTCGGGCTTGCCTTGCCCGAGCCCGGCTCGTTGAATCCGATGTGCCCGGTGCGACCGATGCCCAGGAGCTGAATGTCGATCCCGCCAGCATCCTCGATCGCCTTCTCATACGCCTTGCAGTAATGCGGAACCTCCTCGATCGACAGCGTGCCGTCGGGGATGTGTACGTTTGCCGGGTCGATGTCGATGTGATCGAACAAGTGCTCTTCCATGAACCGAACGTAGCTCTGCAGCTCGTTGGGCTGCATCGGGAAGTACTCGTCGAGGTTGAACGTGACGACGTTTTTGAACGACAGCCCGTCTTCCCTGTGCAGCCGGATCAACTCGTCATACACCTCGGTCGGTGTGGACCCGGTCGCCAGCCCCAGCACGGCGGTCTTGCCCTCGGCGGCGCGCTGGCGGATCAGTTCCGCTATCTGCGCGGCCACCTCTTGGCTGACCTGCGATGAGCCCTGGAACACCCGCGTGGGGATCCGCTCATAGGTGCATCGTGACGGGTCGTTACTAATCGTTGTCATCTCTGAATGGTTCCTCTGTGATACGAAAAAAATCAACCGATCAAGTGAAGGCCGTTGCCCTCGAAAACAGATTCCGTGTCGTGGACCTCCCCGCCGACCGCCAGTAGGGACGCCCACCGGCTGGTGTACATGTGCGCAAGCACCAGGCTCGCCGCGATACGCGCCGGCTGCGCCTCGGTCCGGTCCCACAGGTCGATCCGCAAACGCCGCTCCAACTGACCAAGCGTCAAAGCCCGGACACGGTCGGTCAGCGCCCGGGTAAACGCCTGGCAGGTCGTCAGCTCACTGGCAAGCACCAGCCGGCTGACGCGGGTGAAGTTCACCGCGTTAGACAGGCCCGTCGCCAGCAGGTCCAGCATCTGGTTCACCGCCGGATCCGTGCCGTCAAATGAATCCGCCCGCTGCGCCAGTGTCGCCCCGTCCCCGTCGCGCATCGCGAGGAACTCGGTCGAGCAGATACGCTCCAGGCAACCGACCTGACCGCAGAAGCACTTGGGCGCCTCAACGGGCAAACGGGTGTGGCCCAATTCGTTGGCGCCGGTCACGCTGCCCCGGTTCGGCCGGCCGTTGATCAGGAGCGTCGAGCCCAGCCGGCCGTCATCCAGACGGACGATCAACACATCCCCGCCGGTCTCCGCGTCCGCGCGGTGTGTCAGCGCCCAACGCGCCGCCAGCGCCACCGAGTCGTTCTCCAACGCGATGGGCACACGGCCGGCCGCGTCGTAGATCGGCTTCAAGCTCACCGACCGGCCCGTCGTAACCGTCGGGCTAAATAACATCTGATGCGTCGATAGATCGATAAACCCCGGGGCCGTCAGACCCACCGCGAGTGTATTCTCATCCAAGTGCTCACGCAGCAGCGCGACCGCGGTTTTAAGTGTCGCCGCCCCGCCACGGGTCGTCTGCGTGATCGGCTGCCCCATTAATTCGCCGGTCAGACTCACCCGCCCGACTTCAACGCCCCCCCGGCTCATCGCCAGGCCCAGCACGTGCATGGACTGCGGATCGATCTCGATCGGGACCCTCGGCCGACCCCGGCCCTGAACCTGCACAACGCACTCACGCAGCACCCCCCGCTCAAGCAGTGCCGCCGTCTCCGCCCCCACCGTGTTCAGCCGAACCCCCGTCTGTTCATGCAACTCCGACCGGCTGATCTGACCGTAACGGTAGACCATCCGCAAAATATCGCGTTGTCGGGGTTCAAACAGCATCATCGGGGGCCTGACAGACCTTTTCCTGATTTATTTCTCTTGATGATAATAAATGCCCCCCGCCCCGTCAACCCCACGCATCCCCCTCCATCACCCCCCAAACCCCAACCTTCAAGCCCGGTTATGGCCCACAGGGCCTTAGCCGGGGTCAAACCCACATACCCC
>JAJDCU010000046.1 GCA_029260655.1 Phycisphaeraceae bacterium | reverse complement strand
GGTGATCGGCACGCCGGAGATGTTCTGCTCGGCCATGAGCTGACGGGCCCGGCTGGAGGGCGCGTCCGGGGGGAGGGTAACCGGGTCGGTGATCACGCCGTTGGCCGACCGCTTGACCTTGGTAACCTCGCGGACCTGGCTGTCCACCGAGAGGTTCTTGTGGATAAAGCCCAGCCCCCCTTCCTGGGCTAATGCGATAGCCAGGGCGGACTCGGTGACGGTATCCATCGGCGCCGAGAGCAGCGGGATATTCAGCCGGACGTTGGCGGTGAGTTGTGTGGAGGTGTCCGCCAAAGCGGGGACAACGTCGCTGCGGGCGGGGGTCAGCAGGACGTCGTCGAAGGTGATGCCGTCACAGATGATTTTGTCTTCCATAGGCCACTGATACCCATCTCGGGCATCGGCGTCAAGACGGGGTGGGTCGATCCACCCTGGGATGCCGGGTTGATTAGCCGGTGATGGCCGGGCCTCGCGAAGTCAAAGCCCCGACCCGCGGTGGCGCGGTCGTGAAACGAAAACCGGCCGCCCCGAAGGACGGCCGGTGTCTGGTGTATCTGGTCAAGCTCACGTCAGGCCGAGGGTCGGCCGGCGAACCCGAGTTTTACTTGGTGATCACGTCCGCGTCAGTAAAACCGACGCCTTCGTAGCCCAGCAAGGCGTTGGCCTCGTCGTCCCAGGTCGCTGAGGTATCGATCAGGTCGACCTTGCTATTGGCGGTATCCTGGACATCGTCGAACAGCCGGTCGGCCTCGACCCGCGAGCCACTGCCGTACTTGGTATTGAGCGTGTCTTCCGACTCGAAGCCGGACCGGGCGTCGGACCAGCCAACGCTGCCCTTCCAGTTCTCGGAGTCCTCGGTCGTGTTGACGCTGTAGATCTTCTCGTAGTCGCTGGGGGTGGCCGCCTTGGCGCGGTCGGAGATCAGGATGGCCTGGGACCCCAACAGCTTCACGCCCCACTCCTTAAACCGGCCGGTCTGATCGGGACGCGGGCCCCGGCCCTTGGAGTTCAGCGTGATCGTGTCTGAACTGTGGAGGGTCAGCAGGGCGTAGGAATACATGGACGAATCCACTTCCTTGGTCGTCCACTCGGTCTTGGTCTCCGAGGGGCTGATGATGTACTTGCTGCCGAACATGTTGTTGTCAAGCATGATCCAGAACCGAGCCTCGACGGTAGCGCCGTGCCCGGAGCCGCCGGTGTTTCGCTTCTGTGCATCATCCTCGAGGATGCCGCCCTTGCTGCCGACGGCGGGGAAGTTTTCGTTGTTGCTGCCGGCAAAGGCGGCCATCGCCTGGATGATGCCGCGGACCTGCGTGGTGCTGGCCATCTGCCTGGCGGTGCGGCGCGCAGCGCCCAAAGCCGGCAGAAGGATACCGATCAGCAACGCGATGATCGAAATCACCACGAGCAGTTCGATCAGTGTAAAGCCTTTCGATCGTTTCATATCAATCGCTCCTAATTGTTGTGTGTACAAACTCACCATCGAAACCATCTTGAAAGGCATCGGTAACGGTGATCTTGAAAATCGGGGGGGGCCTGCTCGGTCCCGCGGGCCATACTCTGGTCCGCGGCAAGGATAGACGTAGATAATGGCGTGTTAGGCCGACCCGATATTTTTCAGATAAATCACACCGATGCTTTTCCGCGGGGTGAACCATTCACCCCGATCATATATCTGCTTGCTTCTCTTGTTGAGGGGGTCGCTGAGCCGGGAACCAGCCGCGACCGCCGTAATCTATTGTAGCACATCCAATCGCCTGTGTGAGCCCAAGCGGCGATCTGTCTCGATCAGCAGGCTCCAGGCCACATCCCCAGACTATAATTAGCATAATAATACGCCCCGCCCGCCTTCCCTGTCAAGCGTTTTCCTGTGACAGCTATCCCGCCGTCCCGTGACAGCACACCCCCCTGTCGGCTGATATCATATCCCCATGCCATCAGATCCCCCACTTATCCAGCGTCTTAGGCGATTACGGCGTACGAACGCGATGCGAGAGACGGTTCGGGATGTCACAATCCCTGTTTCCAGCTTAATTTATCCGATTTTCACCGGCGAAATGCCGGCCCCCAACCCGGTCGCCTCGATGCCGGGGGTCAGTCAGTTGCCCGTCGCCGAGGCGATCCAGACCATCCGCGACCTGGCCGGCGATGGGCTCAAGCAGTTCATCCTCTTCGGGATCACACCCCCGGCAAAAAAGGACGCCACCGGCAGCTACGCCGGAGACCCCGACGCGCCGGTCAACCGTGTCCTCCAGGCGGTCCGTGACGCCGGGCTGGATGTGGTGATGCACGCGGACCTGTGTTTTTGTGAATACACCGACCACGGCCACTGCGGCGTGCTGCTCGACGGGGCGGCTTCCGGGGGGGCCGGGGGAACCGGGGCCGTGGTGGATAACGATCGAACCCTACAAAACCTGGGCAAGACCGCCGTCGCCCAAGCCAACGCCGGCGCGGATGTCGTCGCCCCGTCGGGGATGATGGACGGGATGGTCCAGGCGATCCGCAGCGCCTTGGATGAAGCCGGGCATCACCAGACCGCGGTCCTCAGCTACGCCGTCAAGTACGCGTCGAACTTCTACGGCCCGTTCCGCGACGCCGGGGAAGGCGGCATGAGCTTCGGCGACCGCAAGGGCTATCAGATGGACTTCCGCCGAAGCCGGGAATGGCGGTCCGAACTGCTGGCCGACCTCGAACAAGGCGCGGACATGGTGATGGTCAAGCCCGCCGCGGCGTACCTGGACATCATCAAGGGCGTGCGTGAAAGCTGCGACGTCCCGGTCGCGGCCTACCATGTCTCCGGGGAGTACGCGATGCTCCACGCCGCCGCAGAGAAGGGTTACCTGGACCTCAAGCAAGCGGCGCTGGAGACGACCTACGCCATCCGCCGAGCCGGCGCCGACCAAATCGTGACCTACTTCGCGCCGCAGTTGTTGAAGTGGTTGTAGCAGGGTGAGGCGGTCTTACCTATACCCACTTAACAATCGTCCCCGTCCGTCCGGCTGTCGGTAGCGGCATCCTCACGACGGGCCTGCACATGTCGGCGAACCTGCGCCTCATCGATCCCGAGTTGCTCGAATGTCTTGGTAAAGCCGATCACCACCCCGCACTCCGGGCACCGCGGGACCGTGATGCCGGTGAGGTTGTAGCCGCACCCATCGCACCGGCGCGCCTCGCTTAACCGGTCTTTGATCAAGGCCCGGCGTCTGACGTACCGGATCAGCGCCATCACGATCGCCACCGCGATCACGATAAGAAGCCACCAGAGCAATATCCCGCTCATACTACTGACAGACATCGTTTGGCCACGGCTCCTGAAACGGTTACAGCCCGTATTCCCCCCACCGTCGGTCGACCAGTTCCTTGATCCCCGGCTCCATCTTCAAAAGCGCCGGCCAATCACGCACCGGCTGGCCGTTGACCTCTTCACCCTTGATCTTACGGGTAGCGTCGAACCCAATCTTGTGCCCGGCGCCCAGACGCGGCGCGGCGTGGTCGAGGATATCTAAAGGCCCGTTGACGATCTCAATATCCCGCCCCGGGTCGCAGTTGGCGCACAGGTGGAACAGCACCTGCTCGTGGTCGTGGACATCGACGTCGTGATCGACGACGAAGATCATCTTCGTCCACGCCATCTGCCCGGCCCCCCAGACCGCGTGCATCACCCGCCGGGCCTGCAACGGGTATTCCTTTTTGATCTTGATGAATACACAATTATGGAACGCCCCGAACATCGGCAGGTCATAATCGATGATGTCCGGGATCAATGTCTTCAGTAGCGGTAAGAACAGCCGCTCGGTCGCCTTACCCAGGTAGTAATCCTCCTGCGGCGGCCGGCCGACAACGGTCGTCGGGTAGACAGGGCTCTTGCGATGCGTGATCGCGGTCACCGTGAAAACCGGGTAGCGGTCGGGCAACGAGTAGAACCCGGTATGGTCACCGAACGGGCCCTCGAACACTTCGTGCTGGTGATTCAGATCCGACGCATGCCCCCCACCGGATTCGCTTGGGTGATACCCCGGCCTCCCCGCCTGGGTAGACACATAGCCCTCGATCACGATCTCCGCGTTCGCCGGAACGTGCATGTCGATCGTCTTGCACTTCACCAGCGGGATCGCCCCGCCATTTAAGAACCCGGCGAACAACAGCTCACTGATCCCCGGCGGCAACGGCGAGGTCGCCGCATAAGGCAGCACCGCCTCCCCCCCCAACACGATCGCGCAAGGCATCCCCTGTCCTATTTCCTGCGTTTCATTCCAAGCCCGCCAATGCCGCGCCCCGTCGTGATGCATGTGCCAGTGCATCGCGGTGTGGTTCTTGTCGATCAACTGCGCCCGGTACATCCCGACATTCCGCGACGTACGCGGCTCCCCGTCAGGCTTGTCCGCGTCGTCGGGGTGGATCGTGTACATCCCGGCAAACGTAATAAACCGCCCCTGCCCCTCCGCCGTCCCCGCCTGCTTAGGTGAAACATCGTACCCACACCTTCGCGGATCCCCGTCGTCCGGCCAACACTTGATGATCGGCAACTCAAACAGGTCCACCTCATCCCCTGTCTTCACGACCTCCTGACACGCCCCGCTCTTCACCACCTTCGGCGCAAACGACGCGATCTTCGCAAGCTCCAGCCCCTTCTTCATCTTGTTGATGAGACCCGTCGGCGGCTCGGGCTTGACCAGCGATTCGACCTTCCCCGCCAACGCCTCGAACCCGCCCGACTCACAATCCAGCGCCATCTCCATCCGCCGGTAACTGCCAAACGCATTGATCAACAGCGGGATCTTCGAGCCCTCGACGTTTTCGAACAGCAGCGCCTTACCGCCGAGCCCGTGATGATGCGGGTCAAACGTCTTGGCGTGCTCGCTCACATGCGCCGCTGGTGACTTGCTGACACGGTCGGCGATCTCCGTCACCTCAAGCATCGGCGAGACTTCCGCCGAAACCCGGTGCAGCTCGCCGGCCTTGTCTAATGCCTCAATGAAGCCCTGAAGGTTGCTATGCGCCAAGTCGGTGATCCCTATTCTGTCTCTTTTTCAACAGGCGTCCAGCCATACGGCACATACTGATACCCAAAGCCGCCGTCATCATACAGGTCGATCACGCCGTAGCCTTCATCGCACTCGTGCCAGTTACCGCCCCACCACGCCCCGCTGACCGCGCCGCCGCAGATGTAGGTCACGCCCAGGTATTCAACACGGTCCACCAGGTGGATATGCCCGCTCAGGCATAACCTGACGTTCTTGTGCCGGTAGAACAGATCCTTGATCCGGTGCATGTCCGTGTGCAAAAGCGCCCCGGGGACCTGGGTCTTGTTGTCCTTGAAGTAGTCCCTGAAAAACGCCGGCGTAACCGACACGATCGGGATGTGTGAAATCACAATGATCGGCGTCGCGGCGTCGACCTTCTGCAAGTCCTCCGCCAACCACTCGAACTGCTCATCGTCGAGCTTCGCGGTGTACGCACCCCCGCCTTCTCGTAGCTGCACGCTGTCCAGCACGATGAAATGCCACCCCGCCCGGTCGAAGCTGCGGTACGGCTTATCAAGCCCGTAACCCTCCAGCGCCCACGCCTTGCCCCACATCGGCTCGTCCCCGGTGGTCTCGCTCTTGTCCTGGTACCAGCCCCAGATGTCGTGGTTGCCGATGCAGTGCTCGACCGGCAGCGAGCACTCGTTCTTGAGGATGCTGTGCCAGAGGTCCCACTGAAGTTGCGTACGCGACTTAGTTGCCCCAAGCGCATCCATGATCCCGTCGCCGCCGTTAAAGATCAGCTCGGGCGGGTCATCCAGCGACTGTGCATGATGCAGCGCCGCGACCATCCCATCGCCAGCACCCCTCTCCGGCTTGACGTGGATGTCCGTCAGGTGCGCAAACCGCAGCACACGCCGACGGGGTTTCACCGTATCCGCCTGACCACGCACCTGGGCCATCCCCACCCCCGACCACAGCGCCGCCCCCGCCGTAGCGCCCGCCGCCGCCTTGATCACGCCACGCCGTGTGATGCCCTCAGACATAATCAGCCCTTTCATCAGCCGTCAACCACCACATGCAATCCCCCGCCACACGAACCCGACCAGAACTGACGCTTGCGGCTTAGCGGGGCCCCACAACTTCCCGGCCAGAGCATGTCAGAGAACACCAGCCGTTCACTTGCCCAACTCCCGACCGCGCGCCTCCGCCGCCTTGACCGCGTCCACGATCACGCCCACCACCTTGTTCGCATCCATGTGCCCAAGCGCCGCCGCTGTCGTCCCGCCCGGGCTTGTCACCTTCCGACGAAGTTCCGCCGCGGTATCGGGTGAGTCGGCGAGCATCCGCGCCGCGCCCAGGATCGTCTGCGACACGAACAGCCTCGCGTCCGCGCCCAGGCCAAGCTCCGACGCCGCCTTCTCCATCGCCTCGGCCAGGTAGTAGATGTACGCCGGGCCCGAACCCGATACGGCTGTCACCGCATCCATCAATTTCTCATCAACACGCGCCACCTCGCCCGCCGCGCCAAACAGATCCAGCGCCAACACCTCGTCGCCGTCTTTCGCGTGCTCCCCGACCGCCAGCCCCGACATGCCAAGACCCACCATCATCGGTGTGTTCGGCATCACGCGGATGATCCGCGCCGATCGGCCAATCACTTTAGCCAGCTTCCCCGTGCCGATCCCCGCCATGATCGAGATCAATACCTGATCGTCCCGCCCGTGCTCCGCCAGCTCACCGGCAAGCTCCGGCAACACCTGCGGCTTGATCGCCAGCATCACCTGCCCGCTTTGCGCGATCACCTCGGCGTTGCTGTCGACAACCTTGATCCCAAGCCCCTCGAACAGCGCCTTGCGCGCGGCCGACGGGTCCGACGCGATCATCGAATCGGCCGACAGCACGCCCTTGTCGATCGCACCGCGCGCGATCGCCTCGGCCATGTTCCCCGCGCCGACAAAGCCCAGTGCATACTTTTCCGACATCGTCATCGTCCCTTACTTGCTACCGCCCAACCGTCGCGCGTCCGCCTCGCCTCTTCCAACAGCTTGAGCATCCCAGGCCCGTCCTCGTCCTGCAACGTCCAGCGGAACCGCTGCAGCGCCTCAATCATCTGGTCTACCGAACCCGCCACCGCGTCCTTATTGTTCTCGAAGATATCCTCCCATAGCCCCGGATCACCCGCCGCGATCCGCGTCGTGTCCGCGAAACCGGTCGATGCGATGCCAAGCGCCTCGCCCCCCCCGGATCCCCCGGCCCCCTTCGCCAGAATCACCAACAGCACCGCCACCGCGTGCGGCAGATGGCTCACCACCGCTACCGCCTTGTCGTGCTCAGCCGGGCTCATCCTCACAAGACGCATCCCCACACACGACCACATCGACTTGACCAGCTTAACCGCCTGCGCATCGGTCCCGGCCTGGGGCGTCACGACGCAGGGCTTGCCCTCGAACAAACCCGCGTCCGCCGCCATCGGCCCGTGCTGCTCGCTGCCCGCCATCGGGTGCGATCCGATAAACCTCGAAGCGTCCGGCAACAACGCCTTCGCCAACTTACACACCGACGCCTTGGTCGAGCCCACATCGGTCACGATCAACTGATCATCATCACGCTCAGCGATCTTCTCGAATATCTCCTTAAAATGCCCTAGCGGCGCGGCCAGCACCGCTAGGTGCTCCTGATCACTCGGCAAATCACGCGCCCCGTCCAGCGCCTCGGCGATGCTCGTCGTCAACCCGTCAAAACACCCAAGCCCCCGCGCCTGCTCAAGCGTCTGCTCACGCCGGCCCACGCCCACGAGCCTGCCCCGGTACCCCTTGGCACGCAGCGCCAGCGCCAGGCTCGCGCCCAGCAGGCCCGTGCCGATGATCGTGACCTGTTTTACCTTGAGCATCGCGGTTTTTCCTCACGTTCAACGCCGGGTAAGATAGCAGGTTAGACGCCCCCAAGCCCGCCCGCTCCCAAGCCCACCGCTCCAGCAGGTGGGACCGCACACGGACCCGGCGGCACGCCAGGAGAAACCATGACCATACTCAACGCCTACGCCGGCAACTACGAGCTCGAGTTTGAGCGCCCGTTGATTGCCCTGGAACGACAGATCGCCGACCTGGAGCACCAGCACCTGGGAGGCCCCGCCGCAAACTCCGGGGCCGGGGGCGCATCCGGGGTCGGCATCACCAATGGCGGGGGCGTTTCCGGCGTCGACTTCCGCTCCGATATCCGCAGCCTCCGACAGTCCCACACCGCGATGCTCAAGAAGATCTACGCCAAGCTCTCCCCTTGGAACACCGTCATGGTCGGCAGGCACCCAGGCAGGCCCCAGACCATCGACTACATCCGCGCAATCGTCAAAGACTTCGCCGAACTACACGGCGACCGGCACCAGGGCGACGACCAGGCCATCATCACCGGCTTCGGACGCATCGGCCCGCACAAGTGCCTGGTCGTCGGCCACCACAAGGGCAAGGACACCAAGGAAAAAATCGCCGCGAACTTCGGCTGCGCACACCCCGAGGGTTACCGCAAAGCCATGCGCACCATGAAGCTCGCTGAGAAATACAACTTACCGGTCGTCACCCTGATCGACACCCCCGGCGCGTATCCCGGCATCGCCGCCGAAGAGCGCGGCCAGGCCGAAGCCATCGCCGTCAACCTCCGCGAGATGTCCCGGCTTAAAACCCCCATCGTCTCCGTCGTCATCGGCGAAGGCGGCTCCGGCGGCGCACTGGGCATCGGCGTCGCCGACCGATTGGCTATGCTCCAATACGCCTGGTTCAGTGTCATCTCCCCCGAAGGCTGCGCAGCCATCCTCTGGAAGACCGCCAACCCAGAAACCAACGCCGCCGCCGCAGAAAACCTCAAACTCACCGCCAACGACAACCTAAAGCTCGGCACCATCGACAACATGATCGAAGAACCCCTCGGCGGAGCCCACCGAAACCCCACCGCCGCAGCAGACTACCTGGAAAAATACCTCATCCAAACCCTACGCGAACTAAAACGCTTCAAGGTCGAAAACCTCGTGAATAAGCGCTACGAACGGCTCAGGAAGATCGGGGAGTTGGGGGAAGGTTAGCTTCCTGAGTTCATGGCAACATATTTTGACGAAAGAGTCATATCACCATCAGATTTGTTTGCTAAAGAGAATAATCAATGGACAGTAAGATTAGTATGATAGACCAGCTACTGTCAGAAGGACGCATGTTTTTATATAGCAATTTCTGCACTCAAAGTGACGCTCCACGTAGTTACGCCGGCAGTGACACGCCAGAATGGTTGACATGGAAGACGAGAGTGCGCAATACAGTCCGCAAACTTGCAAGCAAAGATTCTCCGTCGCACAAGCTGGTCGCTATAGCATTTACCGTTATAACCGAAGGCAATGGCCCGCCTGAATTCAAGAAAGCAAAATCACTCTTCTTAAAAGCGCTCGAGACAGCTAAAGCTGCTTTAGTTGATGATGTGTATGGTGAATTGCACAAGCCAGAAAGCGAAAGTTCGTCTCCGAATTTGTCCAATCGGATTTTCATTGTTCACGGTCATGATTCCGGCTTAAAGATAGATGCCGAACGCTTTATCCGGGAACTCGGCCTCGAACCAGTTGTTTTACATCGACAGCCGGATGAGGGCGCAACTATAATCGAAAAATTCGAGAAGAACAGTGACGTAGGTTACGCCTTTATACTTCTTACACCAGACGAGATTGCTTATACTGCAGACCAGATAAATATTGACGAGCATATGAGAAGAACCGAATCACGTGCACGGCCAAATGTTATCTTCGAATTCGGTTTTTTTGTCGGAAAACTAGGAAGAGACAAAGTATGTTGCCTTCATAAAAAAGGCGTTGTCTTTCCAAGCGATCTTGATGGTCTGGTTTACAAGGAAATCGACCAGTCAATTGAAGAACAAGCTTATCCGATTATTCGCGAACTCAAGGCCGCCGGCTATAATATTACAGTGTGAATGCTGGAAGATAAAACGGCAGGCGACCCGGGGGCTAGCCCCGTTTCTGACTCGTGTCTGATTCCTATGCTTCCGAGGTGACATCATGAATGACCGCTTACCGAATGTCATACAACAACTGCATGAATCTCAAGGGAAGTATACCTATTTCCTAATTGTATTTGCCGGGTCCTGCATTGCCCTCTGCATCAAAAGAACAACCGGTGTTCCGCCTGCCTGGAACATGATCCCTTTAGCGGCCGCTGTCCTTTTTTGGGCCCTTAGCATCCTTTGTGGGTTACGCAATCGGGATTACTTCCAATCCACGCTTTACGCAAATGCAAGAATGCTGTTCATTCAATCTGGTGAAGATCCAGAAGTCGGGAATCGCCCCGCCTACATTTCTGCTGCGTCTGAAGGTCTCCGACAGGCTTGCGAGAGTAATTCAAACAAGGGGAGCTGGTTAGGCAATGCACATTTCATCTTTCTGAGTGCCGGATCAGTAATGTTCATTATCTGGCATATCATCACAATGTTCTTGCTATAGCAAGAAAAGAAACGGAAAAGAAACGGGGCCAGACCCCGTTCTTGCCCCCTTTCTTGACCCAACCGGAGACCGAAGATGAAAGCCGTTGCCTATAGGAGGCGGATAAGGTGACATGCTACTTTTTGTCATAAAGTAGCATGTCCCCTTCATCCGGCCCATAGCATTGATAGTGCGCCATCTAAAGGATACTTGCAATGAATGTTGATGACCTTGACTTCATGAAACTTGCAGTTACTCAGGCGCGTCAAAGCAATGTGGAAGATCAGCATCCACCATTGTTTGTAGGGGCAGTTGCAGTAAGCAAGAGTGGCAGCCTGCTTGAAGTCGCGCACAGGGGAGAAATTGAATCTGGTCAACATGCCGAATACACTTTGCTTGAGATGAAGTTGCCCGACGAGTCGCTAGCTGGTGCCACCATTTATACGACGCTTGAGCCATGTACCATACGTAACCCCCCAAAGCTACCTTGTGTAGAATGGATAATTAATCGCAAGGTTTCTCGGGTCGTTATTGGCATGCTTGATCCAAATCCAGTAGTCAGGGGTCGGGGTTACATCAAACTTAGAGATGCTAATATTATCACTGAATTTTTCGAGCAATCATTGATTGTCCAGCTAGAGGAACTCAATCACAAGTTTATTCACTGGGTCACAACTGATCCCATCAACATTGCAACGACAGAGATCCTTGAACTCGCAACGCGGTCTGGAACTCAAGGTCAGCGCAAAGCGAATACCCAAACTATCAATGATTGTTTGAGATTACTTCGTGATATCCGGAAAGGACAACTCCCGATTACTGGCGGCGATGCGAGTTATTTTAAATACTTCCTTTCGCTAGTTGAAAATCATCCTAAACCCGAATTTACAAAAGCCTTTATTAGACTTACGTCGTTCGAGGCCGAAGGAGCATCTGCACGTTTCACCCTTTCAGGACTCTACGATGGTCTGCGTAACGCCGTAGCTTCTGGCAAACTCACGATTGAGTATATATTTCTCTTGCGTTCGCATGAGTTGCTAGACAGCGAAGAAATTGTTTCGCTCATTGCTCGCTACAAGGAGTTCAGCAAAGAGATCCGCTTAGTATACGAGGACAGCACACGATTACTACAGGAGGACATCCAAAACAGCGTTGCGTTGTTGACTGACCGACGCACTGCATTGACTCACGGCCGTGACAATGACGGGAGAATTCTAGATCCAATCCATTGGATTGCGCCAGACGATTACAAACGACTGAATGAGCGGTACGAGCGAGTAAAAATGGATAGCCATCTTTTTTTTCATGGCGAGGAAAAGGGCGCGGAATAGCTACCGTGTCGAATAAGGTGCCAGGAACCATAAACAACTTCGAGACCCACGGGTCGGGTGCGTGACACCTCATTCGAACTTTAAACAAAGTAGGAGCCCACGATGATTACGGTTGGTATGAACTACAACGTGAAGCCGGGGAAGCAGCAGGAATTCGAGCAGAAGTTTGACGCGGTATTGGTTGCCATCCGTTCGGCAACCGGGCACGTGACATCCAAGCTGTTCAAAGATGTGGCCGATGACACCGCCTACCTGATAGTCAGTGAGTGGTCAGAGCAGGACCGATTCGTCGAGTTCATCCGCAGCGCCGCCTTCAAAGAGGTCACGTCATGGGGCAAGGCGGAAATCCTCTCCGATCGACCGAAACACACGATCTATCGCCCAAACGACTGAGTTGAGCCTCATTAGAGGCCGTCGGATAGGAAGGGGGGCGGGAGTCGATTTGACCCGGGGGAAAAAGGGAAGAAAAGGGGAAGAAAAGGGGTCAGACATGCTCTGTAGAAAACCTCTGATGTTAGGCGCATGTTAGCTTGCGCGATCGGCCGAATCATCGTACATCTATTGCATGAGCACCACCAGCAAGTCACCACGGAAGGTGGCGCTGACCGCGTTGGCGATCGGGCAGCGG
>JAJDCU010000045.1 GCA_029260655.1 Phycisphaeraceae bacterium | reverse complement strand
TAAGACTCGCTTTCGCTTCGCCTACACGGGGGTACCGCTTAAGCTTGCCACAGAGACTAACTCGCCGGCTCATTATGCAAAAGGCACGCCGTCACCCGCCCGAAGGCAGGCTCCGACCGCTTGTAAGTGTGTGGTTTCAGGAACTTTTCACTCCCCTTGTCGGGGAACTTTTCAACATTCAATCACTCTACTGATTCGCTATCGGTCGTCAAGGAGTATTTAGCCTTGGGGGGTGGACCCCCCAGTTTCACACGGAGTTTCACGAGCTCCATGCTACTCTGGAACGCCTAGGCCCTCGTCTCGCACTGCTACAGGGCTGTCACCTGCTCTGGCCGACCTTTCCAGGCCGTTCGCAGCACTCGTCGAGATACCACAGTGGCGCCCACAACCCCGCCCCGAAGGACGGTTTGGGCTGTTCCGATTTCGCTCGCCGCTACTGACGGAATCGAGGTTTCTTTATTTTCCTACAGCTACTTAGATGTTTCAGTTCGCTGCGTTCGCTTCCATGCCCTATACATTCAGACATGGATGACCCTTGCGGGCCGGGTTTCCCCATTCAGAGATCCCAGGATCAACGCTTGGTTGCCAACTCCCCTGGGCTTATCGCAGGCTCCAACGTCTTTCATCGCCTCTTGACGCCAAGTCATCCGCCACACACTCTTAATAGCTTAATCACCCCGACCTGCGACCGACGTAAACGCCGGGCCAAGCCGAGCCAATCCGCTGTGACGATTTCACAGCGACCCACCAACGCAAGACCTCCATACAGACGGCCCAACGGCGATGAGCAAGCACCTCATTACGCGCTAGATTTCAACTCGGTATCACACTAAACATTGCGTGCAACACCAAGACCTTTCCACTTGTCAAAGAGCAAGATCCGATCGACCGGCCTTCGCCGAGTTCTCGAACCCCCGCTTGCTGCGGGTGGTGATGCCCCTCAAGAGGGACGCCGCCACTGGCAGCGAGCCGAGTACTGTACTGTCGTGGTTGTGCTTGTCAAGCACCCCTGTTTCCGACCCTGGACGGGTCGGCTTGGCCCGTCGGGGTCTACGGATTCTTCGGGTAAGTCGCTGTCACTGAAACCTTTCGCGGTGTTTCCGAGCCAAGAGAAGGATTGTACCCAGCTCATCGGGCCTGTCAAGTGGGGTAAAATCCGTGTGGAAAGATGGTTACGCGGACAAAAAGGCGGCCTGCCAGCCACGGGGTAGCAAAATCACCCGACACCACGATCTATTGACTGTCATTCCCTCACGAAAGCAAGATAACCCCGGCGATCTGATTGACCGTTCGCCTGCACGGCAGAGAACATACCGCACTCACAGGATAATCGGCAGCGGTGCGGTTTGGCGCCATCGGCCTTTGGTGAAATCGGGGAATCGGACCGGGCTTCCTGACGCACTCACTGACGCTTCGCTTAAGGGGCGGACAGCGGACCAACTCGCGCCTTCGTACACATTCTGATCGAGCGGTTGGCCGGTTCGTAGACACTCAACGATCCGGTACAGCATGACATAGTCCATCCCGCCGTGGCCCCCCGCTTCGACTGCCTTGCTATGAAGACGCTTCCACAGGGGGTGCTCAAACTCTTGGTAGACCTCCTCCATGGCGGGGCCTTGCGTCCATTCGTGATAGCTCCCTCTGCCCTCAACCGCCAGCCGGGTGGGGAAGCCGGCGAACACACCGTTTGTTCCCTGGATCAAGTTATGGCGGGTGTACGGCCGGGGCGTAGTGGTATCCCACTGAACCATGATAGTTCTTCCCAGCTCGGTCCGGATGATGCTCGTGTTGATGTCGCCGCAGTTGTACTTTACCTGGCGTCTGAGGTGTTCTGGAGCAAAGTTCTTTCTTGCGTATTCATCACGGCCGCGCGCCGGGGAACTGACAGAGGTCAGGGTAGAGAAGCGGTCCTCGGTCCTGTCGATATTCATGTACTGGGCGACCGGGCCCAGGCCGTGGGTGGGGTAAAGATTCCCGTTGTGATTTTCGTGGTACGCCGTGCGCCACGAGCCGGTGCCGTGGTCGATATCCTTCATCTGATAGCGCAGGTCGTGGATATAGGCGGCCTCCCCGTGCAGCAACTCACCCAGCAGCCCCTGGCGGCACATGTTCAGCGCCATCATCTCATCTCGGCCGTAGTTGACGTTCTCCATCATCATGCAGTGTCTTCGTGTCGATTCGGATGTTTCAACCATCCGCCAGAGTTCGTCAAGTGTCGTAGCCATCGGCACCTCGACAAAGACGTGCTTGCCGGCTCGCATCGCTTCAACCGCCTGGGGGCAATGCCACTTCCAGGGCGTTGAAATGATGACGGCGTCGATGTCATCGCGCTCGAGCATCCTTCGGTAATCGTGATCGCCATCCTTGTATAGCAGCGGCGGAGCGTGCCCGGATTCCTGGCATATCTTCTGGGCTTGCGCTGCAGCGGGTGCGTGTGGGTCGGCGATCGCCTTGATCTGAACATGATCGAGCATGCACAACAGCCGAGCATGCTGGGTGCCCCGGTCACCCGTGCCGATCAGCCCAAATCTGACCCGGTCGATCGCTTCAGTTTGCAGCGGGGCCGCCGCGGCGAGGTTCGCCTTTGGGTCCTGTCCGCCGGGTCGTGCTGCACTTGTTGCGCAGCCCGACAGACCTACACCTATGCCGGCAGAACACAGGCCCGCGATGTCTCTTAGGAACTCTCTTCTTGTTTCATCATGTGACATGGTAGCTCCCTGCGATTGCTCAAATAGGATTCATCTCAACGACATTACTTATGCAGACCCAATCATATTCTCGTACACACCCTGGCGACCGCCTTGATCAGATGCGGATAAACACCTTGTTTCTGTAAAGCCAGTAGCACATAAACCAGAGGATCGCCCATACCGTCAGCGCGTTAACCACATGGGAGCAAGGCCCCGTGATGCCGAATATCTCCAGAGCGCCGCCCACAAAGATATAGGTCTTGGGGTTCAACCAATTGAACGCCAGCGCCTCACTTACCATGTAGATGAAGATCGAGTTTGTTCCCACGATGATGAAGACCGTGCTCCCCCACCGCCAGCCCATGATATCCATGAACCAGTAGAAGGCGGCCAGCGCAAGCAGACACCAACCCCCGGTGACGATCACGAATGGGCTGGTGCAGATCCGCTTGATGATGGGTGCGTACCCCACAAAGTCCAGGCCGTAACCGATCACCATCCCCGCCACGCCCCATAGCGCAATAGCGGCTGCCTTGCGGCCCGCGCCGCCTGGGCCGATCAGCACACGCCCGGCCATCACGCCCCAGATCGTGTGCGCCGCCGTCGGGATGCAGTTGATCGCTACCCAGTTGTCGCTGCTGAGCTTGCCCATCAGGAGCGTGTCCACATACGAGCCGAAATTTGCGCCGGGGGCGAACGTCTGGTCATAGGGCGCTATGTGGATGAACCGGTACGCCAGGTCCGTTGCGCCGATCAGCGACAGCGAAATCAACAACTGCGCCGCCAACGGGAGTTCCATGATGAGGAACGCGATCAGGATCGTCACCGACAACTGTGTCAATACGTTCCACAGCTCGAAGACCAGTCTGTCGGCGAAGAGGCAGTGCAGGCCCGTGCCTAGCAGGAACAGGATGGCACACCGGCGGAGGATGTGGCCGGATCGCTTGGCCCAGCTTTCGCCGCGCCCGGCGCGCTTCCGCATCGAAAACACCATCGCCACACCCACAATGAACATGAACGCCGGCTGGACCAGGTCCCAGAATCGAAGCCCCTCCCAGGGCGGGTGCATGAACTGCTCAGCGATCGACTTGACCCAGGGCACATCCAGCGCGTGCAGTGCCCCGTAGACACCTGCGCCTTCCGCGATCAGAAGCGTCATCACCAGGCCGCGGTACACGTCCAGAGAAATCAGCCGCCCCCCCACCCCCGGAGCCGCCGTCGCGACCGCATCAGACTCTGCCATATCAAGACCCCTCGATGGCCTCTGCGGTTTCCGAGGAACCCCCCGGGCCCAGTGTGTCGCCGAAGATCGACCGCTTCAGTATCCAGCGCAATACGAACGCCGACACCACCGCGATGACAAGGCAGATGGCCATGCCGGTCCACCGCGAGAAGATCGCCGAGCCGATCCCCAGCAGCATCGAGTAGATGAGCGCAATCGACGCCAGCCATCCGACGGTGCTGCGCACGAACTCCCCGCGCTCCTTCGGGATGCCTTCCTGCTCACGCACGAACCGCCAACCGGGCCCGGACGGGCGGACATCACGACAGAACTTGATCGCGCTGGCGGAGGGCCTGCGTGAGGTCAGCAGTGTCACGGCAACCCAGATGACCGCCGTGCCGAACGTTGTGATGATCATCCGGTACGCGAAGTAGTCGATCGGCCGGCCGACAGCGTCAAGCAGCGCGTCACCGTTCGCATCCAGCGGGTTTGTCAGCCAAAGCTCGCACGCGTTACCGATCAATAGCGCACCAATAATCGCCGTGATCTCCGACCACGCCGTGACACGCCACCAGTACCAGCGCAGGATCAGAACCGTCCCCACCCCGCCAATGATCACACCAAGGTACTTGTAGGCGTCGATGATGCCTGTCAGCATCGTCGATACTTCCAACGCCATAATCGTCAGCATCACCATCGTCATCCGTGAGACCAGGACCTGTTCCTTGGGCTTCGCACCTGGCCTGAGAAAAGGCTGATACAGGTCGTTCACCAGGTACGACGCGCCCCAGTTCAGGTGCGTGTCCAGCGTGCTCATGTACGCCGCCAGCATCGCCGCGACGATCACGCCCTTGATGCCCGGCCCAAGCATCAGGTCGATCATCATCGGGAAAGCGTTCTCCGCATCCGCGCCGGGCTCTGCCAACTCCGGCAGGAGCACCATCGACGCCAACCCGACCACGATCCACGGCCAGGGCCGCAGCACATAGTGGCAGATGTTGTACCAGAGGAACGCCAGCAGCGAGTCCTTCTCCGACCTCGTCGCTAGCATCCGCTGCACCATGTACCCCGAGCCCGGGGAGGACTGCCAGGACACGACAAATATATAGGTCAGGAAAGTGAAGACAACCAGGTCAAACGACGACATATCGGGGAAAAAACCGAGGATGTTCTTGTCCGGGTTGTACGCCGTACTCGCCTCGATCTGCTCCGCGAATCCGCCGTTCTCCGTGACCTTGTTAAACGACACCACCGCCAGCCAGATCGTCCCCACCATCGCCAGGCCGAACTGCACAAGGTCCGTGTACACCACGCCGTACAAACCCGACGCCATCGAGTACACCATCGCACAGAAGCCCAGCACCAGCAGCACCGCGCCGGTTTCGGTGATCGTGAACAGCGGCGCAGCGTCCTGTGAAATGACAAGCGAGAAAATCGGGTCAGAACCCAGCCCCATCACCGCCTGCACGACCTTCGTCGCCGCGATCGTCACCGACGCCATCACCACGCAGTTCACAAACACGCCGTCGAAGTAGACCTTGAACACACGCAGCAACGACCGCTGGGGCGAGTCGTCATACCGGCACTGGATGAGCTCGACATCGGTCAGCACCTTCGTGCGCCGCCAGAGTTTGGCAAAGAAGAAGATCGTCGCGGTCTGCCCGATCGCCGCCGCCCACCAGAACCAGTTGCCGTGGATCCCCTCTTTACGCGCAAGCCCCGCAACGAACAACGGCGTGTCCGTCGAGAACGTCGTCGCCACCAGCGACGTGCCCGCGATCCACCACGGCAGCGAACGCCCGGCTACAAAGAAGTCCGCCGTGTTGTGCGACGCCTTTCTGACGAAAATAAAACCGATCACCAGCGCGGTCAGGACGTACAAGGCGACGATGAGCCAGTCAATAGTGGCCATGGGGGGGTCCTGTCAGCGAAGCGATGGGCAACGAGATCGACGCGGCGGATGGGAACAAAGATACCCCGCCGCGGCACCGGCATGCGTCAAACGGCCGGCGCCCACCTTGCGACCTGTGTCCACAGGGCATCTACTGACCCAAACTACTGGATCAATTTGTATTGTCAAGTTAATTCCCAAAGATCCAAAGACCGCTGGAATCTTCGTAAAGAATAGCCTTGACAGCTGCGATGGATTTCTGGTAGCCTGTTTTAGTTGTATTGACAAGTTTGTGACGGCACGATGACCCATGATCATGGGGATTCAACGGCTGCCGCTCACTTCAACGGAGCCCGACATGACACACATCGAATGCATCCGTCGATCGACCACCCTCTGCGCCGCGCTGACGCTCGCCCTGGCGCTGCACATGGGCGCGGGCGCCACGTACTCGGCCGACAAGACCTTTGCCCAGGACAACCAACTGGACTTTCCCAACCCCGAGCGCGGCCTGTACCGTCAGTTCACCAGCCAGGCCGAAGTTGATCCGCTTGATCTGTCCGCCGTTAAGGCGCTGCGCGATGAGAACATCAGCCTCATGCTGCGGATGTATTACCTCAAGACCTTCCGCGATCGGCCGCTCAGCGAAAAGCAACTCGAGATGATCCGCAAAGATTTCGGCGTTATGCGGCAGGCCGGCGTCAAGTGCGTCCTGCGCTTCGCCTACAGCCAGGGCATCGGCGAACCCGATGCACCGATCGACGTTGTACTCGGACACATGGATCAGCTTGGCCCGATCCTCGGCGACAACGCCGACGTCATCGCCACCGCACAGATGGGATTTGTCGGTGCCTGGGGGGAAGGGCACGCCTCAACAAACAACCTCGCCGAGCCTGAAAACACCCGACTGATCGTCAACAAATGGCTCGACGTCCTACCGCCTCAAAGAACCGTCCAGTTACGCACACCACGAAAGAAGTGGATGGTCCTTGAGAGCAAGACCCCTCTCATGCCCGAGGAGGCTTTCACCGATTCGCCCATCGCGCGCATCGGACACCACAACGACTGCTTCATCTCCAGCGACACGGATGTGGGGACGTACCAGGACCCAGCGGCCGAGAAGAAGTACCTCGGGCTCGATACGTGCTGCGTCCCGATGGGCGGGGAGACGTGCGCGGTCACCCCATTCGCCGCCAGCGACAACGCACGCGCCGAGATGGAGAACCTGCACTTTAGCTACCTGAACCTGGGGTATCACCCGGACGTGCTGGAACTGTGGCGCAGCGAGGGCTTCCTCGACGAAGTCAAGCGGCGGTTGGGCTACCGCCTGTCTCTTGAGTCGATCAGGTACGACCCGTCCGTCTACGTGGGCGATGAGTTGACGTTATCCCTTACGCTATCGAACACGGGCTTTGCTGCCCCTTTCAACCCCCGGCTCGTCGTGCTCATCCTCGCCGCCGAGGACGGCTCGGCCGAGCTCATGGTGACGCTCCCCGACAACCCCCGCACCTGGCTGCCCGGTGAGACGATCACGCTTCACACATCCTTCCCACCACACAGCACCATGACTCCTGGGAAATACCAGCTATTTCTCGCCCTGCCCGACCCCCAACCGCGTCTGGCGGACCGACCCGAGTACGCGATCCGCCTTGCCAACCCCGGGCTCTGGGACGCGGCAACCGGCCGGCATGACCTGGGCGTGACGATTCACATTCAAAGCAGGTAGCCGCGCATCTCGCTCCGGGTCCGCAGCGATGAGGCAGTCACAACCGGCCCAGGAAGGCGGGCGGCTGGTCTACGCTATTCAAACACAATCTTATTAGCTTGAGGTCTGCGGCTGCCCGACGGCCCGACCGGGGACGGTGACCCGTTGGAACGAGCCGGTCGCCGCGGATTCGCGGGCGGCCAGACACATCGCCGCGCTGATCAGCCCGTCGTCGAGCGTGGACCTGGACCCGGCCTGACCACGGATGACATGGATGAAGTTTTTGATCAGCACGCTGTCGCCGCCGTGATGGTCTTCCACAACCGGGACGTGGATGTTGTCGACGGCCTGGCCGTGGTGCTCGGTGACGCGGATCTTCTCGGTGAACCAGTCGAAGTCGAGCGTGGCGTAATACCCGGTAATCCGCGCCCCGCGCCGGGCGGCGCTTCTGCGCGTGACGAAGTTCTGTGTATAGCTCAACTGTGTGGCGTCGTCATACATCACCATCGCGGCGCCTGCATCCTGGTTCTGGATCGAGCTTGAGAACGCGCAGGCGTGGTCTTCCTTGCCCATCCCGCCGTCGTCGCCTCGCTTGAGGATGTTCGTCGGGCTCTCCGGGCACAGCTCGGTCTTGGGGCACGTTGAACAGCGCAGGTCTGCCGGCTCGTTGCCGCCGAAGACCTTGCGGGTGCTGGTGGCGACGATTGTCAGGGGCACCGCGTCCAGCAGGTGGTTGATGTAGTCAAAGTCGTGGGTCGCCTTCTGGAGCCACAGCCCGCCGGTGGTCTTGTGATCGCGGTACCACTGCCCGAAATAAACCCCGCCGTAGGGCACATCGTTGAACGCGACGACCTGGTTGATCTTGCCCAGCCGGCCGGACTGTACGATCTCGTTGACCCGCCGGCACAGCGGGCTCATGCGCATGGGGAACGACACGACGACCTTGCCGTCTCGTCCTTCAAACGCAGTCGCCAGGTCCGAAAGCTGATCGTATGTGATTGAAACCGGCTTCTCCAGGAACAGCGGCAACCCAAGCGGCGCGAGTTTGACCGCGATCGGTGTGTGCAGGTCGCAGCGGGTGCCGAGCATCAGGGCGTCGAACCCGTCGGCATGCTCGATCAGTTCGTCGGCGGAATCGAAGAACCGCGTACCCTCGAACGCCACACCCCCGTTGCGCAGTTGGGTCTTGGCGTTGTCGCCGTCCGGGTCGGCCACAGCCGCGAGGCGGACCTGAGGGTCCATCTCCATCGCCAGCTTCACCAGCGAAGCGGCACGGAACCCAGAACCTATAACTGCTAAACGGATCATGACTTATCCAAGGGTGTCACCGGCTTAAAAGGTGATTGCGTGTGGCACGCTGAGCACTATACCGGCATGGACCCATACCACCCAATCAAGGGCGAGGCCCGCATGGGGTCGAATTTGAATTGGCCCCCTATGGCAGCTCATGCTTGGGTAACCATGATCGCTTGACCTCGTCGTCGTACGGCGACTTGAAATTCGCAATCCCACTGTTTCGAGTCACGGCCTCTACATGTCCATCCGCGAACAAGACATTGATCGGCGCGTCAGACCCATTGCCTCCTGAACCGTGCCTGGGCCACTCAACCCAATTCCAAAGGAGATTCATCGGATTGGGAAACGTCCAGACTATTGGATTGGGGATGTCGTTAAAATTATCAGACTCGATCGTGTGCCCGTGCCATATCTCGGTCAGATGCACCAACTCTGTGGGAGCTACACTATCACCCGTTTTCATCCAGGCGAAGCCATGAAAGTCATCTATCTCGTCTGGGCTACCTGCAAATCCATCTGTGATGGCGGTGTAGAAGTTGACGCCGTAACTACTCAATGGGTTGTTGTTAGGATCGGCGGCATCGCCGGCATCGTAGGGATCATCATCCGCAGGGCAGACCAGGTTGCTGTTTCCACCCTGTTCACTTGAGCCGACCGCCATACCTTCCATCATCATCCGGTCCCACCAGTAAGTAACCTCGTTGGTGCTGGGGTCCCGGAAGAAGGAATAGGGGAAATAGTCCTTGTTCTGCTGGGCGTACATGTGCAGCGCCAGCCCCAGTTGCCGCTGGTTGGAGGCGCAACTGATCCTTTGGGCGGTTCGCCGGGCCGCCCCCAGGGCCGGCAGGAGGATCCCCACCAGCAGGGCGATGATCGAGATCACCACCAGCAGCTCGATGAGTGTGAAGGCTTGATTTTTGACCCGTCTGCGCATCATGGTTCTATCCTAGGCTTGTTTATGACATTGCCAACCACGCCGTCGCTACCCATAAAACACGCCGACTTGTCAATACGACTTGGCATCTTAACCTGTCTTAACATGGAAATAAAGCCTTTTTTTCGATTTTCGTGAAAATAGTAGTTGACAATACAAGCTGGGCCGCTAGATTGGAGAGCATGTCAGTGACAGACGTCCCCAAGTATGAACAAGTCAAACGCAGTCTGGTCAAGGAGATCCATACCGGGCGGTGGTCCCCGGGCAGCGCGTTCCCATCCGAAAGCCAGTTACTTCAGCGTTACAAGGTCAGCCGACCGACGCTGATCCGATCGCTGCAGGAATTGGTGCGCGACGGGTACCTGTATCGCGAGCAGGGCCGGGGCACGTTTGTCGCCGACCTGAGTAAGAAGACACGCAGCGAGACCGTTGCCGTGTTCATCTCCAACGAGGTCGCGAAGCTCAGCGGTGACGCACGCGAGGTGCAACTACGGATTATTAACGGCATCCAGTCGGCGCTTGGCCAGGGTCGTCCCGCGATGGCGGTGCGTCAGGCCCAGCCGGATCAGATCGACCAGGGCACGAAGTGGTTCCTCGATCAGACACAGCCGGGTATGGCCCTGGTGATCGAGCCATCGTTCAACCCCGCGCTGGTCCGCGAGCTCCAGGACCGGGGCTGGAACACTTGGGCACTGAATGAGCCGTGCCCAGGCTGCAACAGCGTTTTCATCGATCAGGACGCGGCGGGGTACCTTGCGACCAAGCACCTGCTTGATGAGGGTTGCCGCCGGGTGGCGATTCTTAACGGCCCCTTAAACACCTACTGGGGCTTCGAGGCGCGTCAGCAGGGCTACCTGCGTGCGATCGAGGAGGCCGGGCTGGAGGTGGACCAGGCCCTGATCCGAAACGGTCTTCACGCAATCGACAGCGAGGCCGGGCGGGCCATGTTCCGTGACCTGCTGGATGCGGGCGTCATACCCGACGGCGTGGTCGGCGCTAGTGACGCCAAGGCTATGGGCGCGATCGCCGCTGCCCAGGAAGCCGGGCTGTCGATCCCAGGGGACATCCGCTTTGTCAGTATCGATAACACCCTGGCGGATCGGTCCGATCCGCCTCTTTCGGCCGTGGCGATGCCCTTTAGCCAACTCGGTGAGCAGGCCGTGGTCAATGCCGCACTGGTCCTGAAGCCGGGCAACAACTCGGTTCAGATGAATATGCAGATTTGTTTACAGCCGACGCTTGTGAAGCGTTGATACGCCCCCCGGAGCTACTTAAGCCGGGGGGGCATAACTATTGAGGAAGGGGAGAAACAATGGAGGGAATCACGATGAGAAAGGTTTTAGGATTCGCACTCATGGGAGCGGTCATGGCCGTGGCGGCGCCCGTGAACGCCGGGCTCCTGGAAAACCAGAGCAACCCGGTCGCCAACGGCGTAATGACGGTCGCGCCCGGCAACAACGATCGGTCCGATTGGAACGGCATCCCGTTCTATCAGGCCGACCCGACCGGTGACGCCGCAGCGATCGACTACGAGCAGGTCCAGATCGCCCACGACGACACCAACGTGTACATGCACTTCCTGTTCGCGCCGCAGGCGTCGCCGATGTTCTTCGGGTTCATGCACAACCTGTTTCTGGACACCGACCTGAACCGCGGTACCGGGTTCATCGGCGGAGGCGGATTCATGTCCATCGGGGCGGACTTCCTGATCCAGGGCACCAGCAACCACAGCTTTGTGGGCGCAACCCAGGAGACATGGGGATGGAACTGGCTCGGTGGCCTTGCGTGGGACGACTTCCCGACCACCGACATCGAATTGAAAATCCCGCGTGCCGCGATAGGAAGCCCCGACGCGTTCGACCTGATCCTCAACGCGGCGACGGCTCCTATTGAAGAGTACTACCCCGACGGAGCGACCGGTGGTGCTGCTGGCGATTTCTTCCGCTACACGATCGTGCCGGAACCGGCCAGCATCGCTCTGCTGAGCATGGGTGTATTCGGGATCGCCCGACGCAGGCGTTGACCAAACCTCCGGGGTGCAGGCGGGGCCAAGGGGCTCCGCCGAAGGACAGTCGACCGATTCATACAGGTCTTTAAGGCCTTGCGCGATGGTTGTTACTACTGAAAATGACTTGTCGGCTTTTAATTAAGAGAACAATGCGCCTTCGATTAAACCGTACAAAAGGAATCTCTAGCATGTTAACCCCCTCACACCTCACGGCCTCACTCGTGCTGGCGATCGGCCTTGCCGGACCGGGCGCATTCGCGGGCTCACTGGAGACACAGAGCAACCCGGTGAATCCCGGCGACATCCTGATCGGCCCGTTCGACCCGTTCGACATCAACGACCGCAGCGACTGGCTGCCGATCCCAACCTACCTGGCCGACCCCACCGGCGACGCATCGCCCGAACTGGACTACACCGGCATTGAGATCGCGCACGATGCCAACAACTTTTATATCCACCAACTGCTTGCACCCCAGGCCTTGCCTCAGTTCTTCGGGTCCCGTCACAATATGTTCATCGACGTCGACCAAGACCGAACCACCGGGTTCATCGGAGACGACGGCAATCCTCTGGCCGCGGACGGCTTCCTGGCCATCGGCGCTGAGTTCATGTTTCAAGGGCCCGAACTCTGGGCGTTCACCGGCGGCGCGAATCAGGAGCTCTGGAGTTGGAACCTGATTGATCAACGCTTACCGGGCGGCAACATCGCCTACGACGACTTCCCCACCAACGACGTCGAGACCTTGATTCCGGCTTCATCTATTGGCAACCCCACCGCCTTCGACTTCGTCCTCAACGGCTCGAACTCCGCTCTGGAAGACTACTACCCCGACCTGGGTAACGCCGGCGCGGCCGGCGACTACTTCACCTACAGCACCGTCTTAGCCTCCCTCGATGGCGACTACAACGGTGACGGGTTCGTCGGCATCGAAGACCTGAACCTGGTCCTGGGCAACTGGAACCTGATCGTCACACCCGGCAACCTGCTGCAAGGCGACGGCTTCGACGACCCGCTGAACCCCGGGTTCATCGGCATCGAGGACCTGAACATCGTCCTGGGCAACTGGAACGCGGGCACCCCGCCCCCGCCCGGTTCGGTCGTGCCCGAGCCGACCACCCTGGCGCTGCTTGGCCTGGGCGGCGTAGCCTTGCTCAGGAGACACGCATAGACCGCTGAACCCCACAGCGATACTTTCCAGCGGGCGCCCGCTTAGCGGCGGACGACCGCTTTTGTCCGGGGTTGTTTATAGCGATACACGCGCCAAGGATACTAATACCCACGAACGTTCGACCAAGGAGTCCCGCGTGCGGATAAACATCGCCGTTCATCTGACAGCCGCCCTCGCCGTGGCTGTCCTGCTCACCGCGACCAGCGCCCACGCCGCGCTGACAGCGATCGTCCCGGCCTACTTCTACCCCGTGCCGGGCAGCCCCTGGAACGACCTCAACACAGCCGCCGCACGCATCCCTGTCACCGCCATCATGAACCCCGGCAGCGGCCCGGGAAACTTCCTGGACACCAACTACGTCAACGTCGTTAACAACCTCCGCAGCGCCGGCGGCAAGGTCATCGGCTACGTCTCCACCTCCTGGGGGGCAAGGTCCTCCTCGGCCGTCAAGGCCGACGTCGACAAGTACGTCAACTGGTACAACGTCGACGGCATCTTCTTCGACGAGATGACCAACACCGGCTCGGCCTCGACGCTCAACCACTACCAGGACCTCTACGACTACGTCAAGGCCATCAACCCGGCCTGGGAGGTCATGGGCAACCCGGGCTCAACGACGACCGAGTCCTACCTGACCCGGCCCGTGGCCGACAGCCTGCTGGTCTTCGAGAGTTTCGCCACCAACTACCCCGGGTACACGCCCTCGCCGTGGAACAACAACCACGACCCCAGCAAGATCGGGCACCTCGTGCACACCACCGCCAGCGAGGCGGACATGCTCAACTACCTGGACCTGGCCGTGCAGCGCAACGCCGGGCAGATCTACGTCACCGACGACGTGATGAACAACCCCTGGGACACGCTGCCGTCGTTCTGGGATGCGCAGGTCACGCGGATCGAGGAGATCAATAACGCGCCGCCGCCGCCGGGGCCCCCGACGATGAGCAACCCGGTGGTCAACGGCTCGATCGTCGTCACCGGCAACGACCGCACCGATTGGCTGGCTATCCCCGCTTACGATCCCGACGGCGCGGATTCCGCCGGGCCCGAGGTCGATTACCAGCAGGCCCAGGTCGCACACGACGATGACAACTTCTACTTCCGGTTCCAGCTCGATGCCTCCGACTTCTTCGGGTTCCGGAACAACGTCTTCATCGACATCGACCACGACCGCACCACCGGGTTCCGTGGCAGCGGCGACCAACTCTCGATCGGCGCCGAGTTCCTGCTCCAGGGCTCGAGCGTCTTTTCCTTCGCCGGTGCAACCCCCACCACCTGGAACTGGGGATTCCTGGGCAGCCAGCCCTTCGACGCCTTCCCCACCACCGACGTCGAGACGATGATCCCACGCTCACTGATCGGCAACCCCGACGGGTTCGACTTCGTTCTTTTCGGTGACAACACCGCCGAGCAGGACTACTACCCCAACACCGGCAGCGCCGGCGCGGGAGGCGACCTGCTTCGCTATCTGGTCAACGGCCCGCTCGTCGGCGACCTCGACGGCGATGGCTTTGTCGGAATCACCGACCTGAATATCGTCCTGGGCGCCTGGAACCTAAGCGTCACGGCCGGCGACCTTCCGGCGGGCGACCCTTCAGGCGACGGGTTTGTCGGCATCGAAGACCTGAACACCGTGCTGGGCAACTGGAACGCCGGCACCCCCCCGCCACCGGCTGCGGTGATCCCCGAACCGACCACCCTGGCGCTGCTTGGCATTAGTGGCCTGGCCATGCTACGACGGCAGTAGAGTTGCTGGCATTGGAGCCGACACCCGCGTGCGACCGTCTCACACCGCCATCCTGACCGCCGCATTCTCGCTGACCCTCGTCCTTGCTGCGTCCGGTGCCCTGTCCGCTACACAATCCTTCCTCGCCGACGACCTCAGGGTGATCGCGAATCCGGAGCGCGGCCTGTACTTCCACGTCGGCTCCCAGTCCGAACAGAACCCCGTGCAGCCGTGGATGACCCAGCACATGCAGGACAACAACATGACGCTGATGCTGCGCCTGTACTATCTCAAATCGTTCCGGGACCAGCCGCTGAGCCAGACGCAGTTGGACATGATCAGCAGCGACTTCGCGATGATGCGTCAGGGAGGAGTCAAGAGTGTGCTGCGGTTCGCCTACAGCGAGGGGAATGGTGAGCCGGACGCGCCGCTGAGCGTGGTCCTGAACCACATGGATCAACTCGCGCCGATCATCGACGCCAACTCCGACGTCATCGCAACCGCGCAAGCGGGCTTCATCGGCGCGTGGGGGGAATGGCATTCGTCCACTAACAACCTCATGGACCCGGTCAACGCTCGCCAGATCACCGACAAGTGGATGCAGATCCTCCCCGCCGATCGGACCATCCAGCTCCGCACGCCCAGTCAGAAGTGGATGATCGTTCAGGACACCGACGCGCTGACCCCCGGCGAGGCGTTTACCGGCTCCGACAAGTCGCGCATCGGCCACCATAACGACTGCTTCCTTGCCAGCGAGACCGACTTCGGGACTTACGCCAACCCGGTCGCGGAAAAGGCTTGGCTCAACACCGACACGCAATACGTGCCCATGGGCGGGGAGACATGTAGTCTCAGCTCGCGCTCCGGCAGCGCGACCGCGCGTGTCGAGATGCAGCAGCTTCACTACAGCTACCTCAACAGCGGTTACCACCCGGATGTGCTCGCCGGCTGGGAGGCAGACGGGTTCATGGATGAAGTCAAGCGGAATCTGGGTTACCGGTTCACTTTGGAATCGATCGGCTACGATCCAAGCGCGCTGGCCGGCGGTCAACTGCCGGTGACGATCGACCTGGTCAACTCCGGCTGGGCCGCACCGTTCAACCCGCGCGATGTCGTGCTCACCCTTGTATCGGAAGATGGCTTGACCGAGTACGACATACCACTGCCCGACGACCCGCGCACATGGTTGCCGGGCGGGACGATCACCTTATCCGCACTGATCGATGTCCCGGCCGAGGCGGCGGCGGGTAACTACCAACTGTTGCTGTCGCTGCCCGACCCGGAGGCGACTCTCGCCGACCGACCTGAGTACGCGATCCAACTGGCCAACCCCGGGCTGTGGGACCCGGCGACCGGACGACACGATCTGGGCATTACGATCGCGGTCGCTGCCATGATCGAAGGCGACCTCGACGGCGACGGGTTTGTCGGGATCGAAGATCTGAACTTCGTATTGGGTAACTGGAACCAGACCGTCCCGCCCAGCAACCCCCTGGCCGACCCATCCGGAGATGGCTTTGTCGGGATCGAAGACCTCAACCTTGTGCTTGGCAACTGGAACGCCGGCACACCGCCGCCGCCCGAGGCCTCGGGTACGGTCCCGGAGCCGGGGACTGTGCTGATGCTGGTTGTCGGGACGACGGCCATGCTGCGACGCACTGCATAGATTGCAACTTTCATCACGACTGGCATCGCTTGGAGATAGCTTGCGCCAAGCAGGCATGGGCTCCAGTCTCTGGCAGATAGAAATTACGCCGCCGCATTAAGAACACGACGGGGGACGTGAGGGATATCGCATCATCTCCAAGCCCCGTGTAGTCGTTGCATTAAGGCTAAACCGGGTTGATTTTGATGGTATTGATCCCAAACTGTGGTATATTACCCTGGTTTGTAAGCGATTACATTTGGAGTTATCGGACGGAGGAGTACGTCGTTTGTTGTACGGAGGGTTGATGAGGATGCCGAGGATGGGCCAAGTTTGGTGGGCTGCCCCGTGTGTCGGGGTGCTGTTCGCGTGGTCGTCACCGGCTTGGGGTGCGTTTACCGCGGTTTCGGCCATCGATTCAGGGATCACCCACGTCCAGGCGGCTGGCATCCAGTCGGGTTCGGCGTCGATGACAGGTGGCGCTACCGCGGGCGACTTCGACGGCGACGGTCTGGTCGACCTGTTCTTCACCCGCATCGACGGTGCCGACGTCCTCTATAAGAACCTGGGCAACGGCTCGTTTCAGGACGTCTCCTTGAGCGCCGGGTTCACCGCAAACCTCCCGACCAACGGCCCGGTATTCGGCGACATCGATAACGACGGCGACCTGGACCTTTATGTCTCCGCCGTCGTCCCCATCTCCGCGCCAGGCAACCGGTACTACCTCTACATCAACAACGGAGACGGCACGTTCTCCGAAGACGCCGTCGCTCGCGGCGCGGACATCACCACCACCATCCCCACTAGCGGGATGGGGATCGCACTGGGCGATTACAACCGTGACGGCTACCTCGATGCGATGACCAGTGATTGGGAAGTCCTCGCCTCGCAGTCGTCATCCAGGCTCCTGCGCAACCAGGGCACCGCCAACCCCGGCCACTTCGACGACGTCACCGCCGCCGCCGGGCTCAACGTCTACCCAAAGACCACCGCCTACCGCTTCGCCCCACGGTTCTCCGACATGGACGGCGACGGCAACCCCGATATTGCGATCGCCGCCGACTTCCTGACCAGTCAACTTTTCTGGAACAACGGCGACGGCACGTTCATCGATGGCACAACCGCCGCCAACGTCGGGACCGACCGGGCCGGCATGGGATCGACCATCGGTGACTACGACGGCGACGGCGACCTGGACTGGTATGTCACCGCCATCGTCAACGGCGACCCCGCCGCGGCGCCCGAGTTCGGCAACCGGCTTTACCGAAACGAGGGCAACCGCGTCTTCTCCGAGCAGACCGACGCCGCAGGCGTACGCCCCGAGGGCTGGTGGTGGGCCGCGACATGGCTCGATTATGACAACGACGGGCACTTGGACCTGATGGCCACCAACGGCTTCCCCGGCGTTTTCGACGCCGACCCGACCACGCTCTGGCACAACAACGGCGACGGGACCTTCACCGACGTTACCACCACCGAGGGCATCACAGACACCGCACAGGGACGCGGCCTGCTCACGCTCGACTACGACAACGATGGCGACCTGGACACACTCGTCATCAACCACGGCGGCGCGCCCGTCTTCTACCGCAACGACTCCGCCAACGGCAACGCCTGGCTGCGTGTGAAGACCGTCGGCGCCGAGTCCAACCGCGACGGGATCGGCGCCCGGATCATCATCGACCCCGACAACACCGTTATCGGCGACGAGCAACTTCGCGAGATCGATGGCGGCACCAACTACCTCAGCCAGAACCAGATGACTGCGCACTTCGGACTAGGTGCATTCGCCGGAAACATCGACAACATCACAATCAATTGGCCCAGCGGGATCGTCCAGCAGTTTTTCGATGTCGCGCCCAACCAGGTCTTGCTAGCGCAGGAAACCTATCTCCCCGGCGATCTGAACGGTGACGGCTTCGTCGGCATCGAGGACCTCAACATCGTTCTGGGCAACTGGAATCAGTCGGTGGTGTCCGGCCTGCACCAACTGGGCGATCCTTCGGGCGACGGTTTTGTCGGAATCGAAGACCTCAACGAGGTTCTGGGAAATTGGAACGCCGGCTTGCCACTGACAGGCCAACCGCCGAGCGTGATTCCGGAGCCCGCCGGGTTGATCTTATTAGGCTCGGCGGCTGTGTTATGTCTGCGATGCCGGCCACGACGCGGTCTGTGACAGTCGTAGTTCGCGTGGCAGCGGCTTTGCACGAGTCGTAATGACATGCTTAAAAATGAGTTACGGTTGCGTCGGTCTTGAAAAGCTGATTACAGTTTTCAGTGGCTGATGCCAGGCGAGATCCAAATTTTTTTTCAGGCGCTAAGAATATGCTTGACACTCCTATGAGATGCTGTAGGATATGCCCGTGGATGTAAACGATTACATACAGGATGTAAGCGGTACCATTCTTCGGGATGTTGCCGGCGATAACGGGCGCCCGGTCACCGTGCAGGACGTTTCGCGCCAAAGCGGTGTTTCTACGGCGACGGTGTCCAGGGTTATCAATCAGTCTCCGAAGGTCCGCCCGGCGACGCGGGTCCGTGTGCTCAAGGCCATCAGGGAATTGGGTTACATGCGCAACCATTCCGCACGCGCCTTGGCCCGGCAGCGCACCGACACAATCGGCGTGGTGTTCCCGGGGATCGATTCGGGTTTCTTCAGCGAGGTGCTCAAGGGCATCAACGAGTACGCCGTCAGCCGGGATTATCACCTGATGGTCGCGTTTTCCCAAGGCTTGCCAGATGAGCACGACCGGGTCGCCGAGTACCTCCAGGCCGGCCGGGTCGACGCGTTGATCCTGATGAACCTGGGGATGTCCGATCAGTTCATACGCCAGGCCTCTCAGCGGGAGTTGCCGATCGTCCTGATCGACCGGCCGGTGAAGGATGCCCGTGTCGCGTCTGTCATGATCGACAACATCTCCGGCGCCGACGCGGCGATGTCGCACCTGCTTGCGTTGGGCTACGAGCGCATCGCGATCTTGAACGGTCCGGACGGGACCATTGACGCCGAGCAACGTTTCCAGGGCTGCCAACGTGCCGCCAAGCGTGCGGGGGTCACGCTCAACAAGGACCTGGTCTGGCCGGGCACTTTCTTCTGGGAAAGCGGCTACGAGTTAATGAAACACTGGCTCGATTCGGGCAAGACGCTCCCCGAGGCGATGTTCGCGCTGAACGACCCGATGGCGATGGGCGTGATGGAGGCGATGCGCGAGCGGGGCCTGAGCGTCCCCAAGGACATGGCTTTGGTTGGCTTTGACGATGTCCAGGCAGCCCGACACCTGGGGCTGACGACCGTGCACTCACCGATGCGTGAGATGGGCCGGGCCGCTTCCGAAGCGGCGATCAGCCTGGTGACCGGTGGTCGTACACGGCTGGAAAGAGTTCTCCCAACCGAGCTTGTGATCCGGCGTTCATGCGGCGTGGAGAGGGAGTCTTAACGGTTTACACGCGGGTGCGAGTCGCATCGGCGATTGGTTTTGAAGGTGAGCAAGGGCCCGTCGCATGGTTGGCATGTATGTAAGGGCTTACACCGTTGACACGGTATGTGTCGCGGCCTTGGATAGATGAGATTGGGCTTATTAATCATTCGTACCGATTCAGATCGGTGATCACTAACTGGAGGATAGGGATAATGATGATCAGTAGAACACTTTTGGCCGGGAGCCTCATCGCGGTGGGGGTTATGTCCGCTGCCACGTCGGCAAGCGCGGCGGTCTCGGATATCAACGGCCTCTTCCCGTTGCTGCGAGCCCCTTTTAACGCCTATCCCAGCAGCAACCTGGTGCTGACGGATAACTTTGCCTCGACCGGAACGGTTATCTTCGACGAGACCAACTTCGGGATCCCTGACGCCGGCGCACCAAACGGGTTCAACCGCCACAACGCCTTCTTCTCGTCGAACGGCGGTACGACCCCGCACGACTTCGTCAACCAGGAAGGGTTCTCCGTGAGCTTCGACCTGAATCTCGACGCGGTCAATGACTCCCCGCGTAAGGAAGCAGGGATCTTCACCTCATCAATCCTGACCGGGTCGGGCTTCTTCATAGTCTCGACCAACAACAACGCGGTCCCCCAGGTCCCCGGGGTCCCCGACGGCGAAATCGCCACCTTCAGCTCGTACTTCCCCTTCACAAGCAACGTGATTGACGATGGCGCCCTCGAGTACGGAGCCGTGCCCTACACACCCGGCACGAACGTCAACATCAAGATGGTCTACCGTCCCGGCGTGGGCTCCGACGCCACCGCAGATCTGGTCAAGCCCGCCAGCCTCGAGTTCATCGTCGATGGCATCACCTCGGGGGTTATTGCGCTGGGCAACCTTGAAAACGGGATCGATGACGGCACGCGCCTGGGTCTGTACCTGCAAAGCGACGTCCCGTTCGTGGACGCCGCCACCGAGGCGGTCACCGCCGCCTTTACCAATGTCAGCATCGCCACCCTGCTCGATGGCGACCTCAACGCCGATGGCTTCGTCGGGATCGAAGACCTGAATATCGTCTTAAGTAATTGGAACCAGGCCCAGGTGCCCGAAGTTTCGGTGATCGACGACATCCGCGCCGATCCGAGCAACGATAATTTCGTCGGGATCGAAGACCTGAACCTGATCCTGGGCAACTGGAACGCCGGCACACCACCGCCGCCGGGCTCGGTGGTTCCCGAACCCGCCGGCCTCGCCGTATTGTCCCTGGGCGGGTTGGCGATGCTCAGACGAAGGGCGTGATATGAGTTGCATCGGCACACGGCTCGGACCCGCCCGAACCGAGTTGTGAGCCGTCACCATACTGATTGATGTTAACGGGCAATGTTTTTTTGTGTGATTGGTCAAATCGTTTTCTAATACAGGAGATGGAGAAATGAAAGGCATGAGTGTTTTGAAATTGGCTGGCGTAGCGGTATTGGGACTGAGTGTTGTTCAAACGGCGTCGGCGGCGTTCGACCTGAACGTCATCAACGAGCGCGTGTTCAACGACTTCCCCGGCAGCACGCTTGTCACGACGTCGAACGGGATCGACTCGGTACAGTTCGCCGAGAGCGCGTATGGGACCGGCGGCTGGGCCAACCGGCACGACGCGTCCGTGAGTAGTAACGGCGGTGTGTCGGACCACATCTTCACCTTCCTCGATGATTTTTCGATCGAAGCGGACGTGACCCTGTCCGCCACCGACGCCGGTTCCGAGGCCGGCCTGCGCGCCGTCGCACCGGTGACCGGCGACGTGCAGTTCATCATCAAGGACAACGGTGAGATCGCCGCGTTCGGCGGCGGGGCGCCGTTCTTCAGCTTCGCCGGAGCCGGAGCCCCTAACGGGTATGTCCAAGGCACAAGCATCTTCATGAAGATGGTGTACACCTCTAGCGGCTTCCTTAACGTGGCCGGCACGATCGAGTACATCATCGATCGCGGCGCCGGGCTGGAGTCCAGCGGCCTGTTGAACTGGGACAACATCGAAGGTGGCCCGCTAAACCACAACGCGGGCGTGTATACCCAGAACATCCCAACCGCCCCGCTAACCACCAGCGCTGTGACCACCACGTTCAACAACGTCGTGGTGACCCCCGAACCCGCCAGCCTCGCGCTGATGGGCCTGGGCGGCCTGGCCGTGCTGCGGCGTCGGCAGGGTTGATCGGTCGTTTCTTGTCTCTCCCGGAGGGGGCCGTTAACTCGGGCCCCTCCGCTTACCAGCCGACGCGATCGTCGGCATTGAATGAATAAGCGAATCCAAATACCGATCAACCCCTGATCCGCTGGGTTGAGGAGTCCACAGCCATGCCAAGCAAACTTACCCATCCCCCCAAGCCTACAGGGAAGAAGGCCGGATCAATGGGTTTCACCCTGATCGAGCTGCTGGTCGTCATCTCCATCATCGCGCTGCTGGTCGGGATCCTCCTGCCGGCGCTGGGCGCGGCGCGCAAGACCGCGATGCGGGCGCAGTGCCTCACCCAACTGCGGCAGCTCGCGACCGGGATCATCAACTACACCGGCGAATGGGACGACCGCCTGCCGTTGATACCGGGTTTCGGGCGACAGGGCGAGCAGATCGAGATGCTCGACGAGTACCTCGGCGGCAACAAGGATGTTTTCATCTGCCCCACCGCGTTGGACACCGATACCGCCGGTGAGCTCTGGGACCCCCCGGTCAGGAATGCGAGCTTCCTGGGTAATGGGATCTACGAGTCGAAGTTCAGCGGGCAGTCGCCACTCGTGGCGGGCAAAAGGGTCTGGGGCACAGACCCGGGAGGAGACCCGATCTCATTCCACACCGATTACAAGCTCAACGACAATGCGGGCACCTTCGGCTTGCCAGACAACCTCAACAACGCCGACGGGATCGTCGACCGCATGATCAATTCGCTGCCGGCGACGACCTGGGTCGTGGTTGCGATTGACCTGGACTGGCCTCAGGTGATCGACGGCAATGTTTACGAGCCGCCCGCAGGCCAAAAGCGGATCGAGCGCCACGGCGACGGTGGCAACCTCAGCTTCCTCGACGGGCACAGCGAGCACATGAGCGCCGACGAGTATCGGGCCCCGGGCAGTACTACCGCAAAGAAAGACCCGTACGGCAACGACGTCTGGTTCGCGTGGGGCAACCCCAATAAGGGCGGCACGACCACGACGCCGGGGTTCTGACCCGAGCCGGGGTGTATCATAGTATGGCCCCACAGTGTAGTAGTTGTTTTAGTAGTAACCGATACCGGACACCGCATGTTACAGAGGAAGTGCGTGACAACTCAGGAGGGGGAAAGGCCTAAACCGGATGCTCACCATGGCATATGGCCCGGGCTTGAGCCGCTCGAGCCGCGTCTGTTGTTAAGCGGGTCGGTTGTATCCCCGGCATCCGTTTCGCAGCCCCCCGATCAGATGGCCTCGGCTCTGACAACACAATCAACAGACATCTCCCACGTCCCGCTGCTGGACGGTGAGACCGTCTCCGGCGGGAACAACCTGATGAACCGCTTCGGCGGTAACACCAGCCTCGCATTCAACGTGGCCGTATCGCACACGACCGACCCGGCGCTGATCCGCACCGGCAACGGCGCGATCAAGATGAATGTCGGCGTGGCACAAAACTCGTTCGGGTTCGTCATCACCGCGCTGGGCGGCGTCGAGCCCAACGCGCTCTACACCGACACGCGCGACCTCACGGCGTTCGACGAGGTCCGCTTCTTTGTGCGCAACCAGACCGGCTCGAACTTCACCTTACGCTTCGAGGTCAAGGACTACCGTGACAGCAATTCGCACCGGGCGAGCCAGAACTACACGATCGGCGCGGCCGATGTGTGGACCGAGGTCGTGGTCCCCTTAGACCTGGCGGCCCCCGGCTGGGTGATCGCGGGCAGCCCGGACTTAACACGGGCCAGGCAGTTCGCCCTTTTGGTCGAGGCCAACCAGGGTTCGGCGGTCAACGGCCAGGTCATCATCGACGACATGGTCTTCGTCGAGCCCGGCGGCGCGCTGGACCCGGCGACGGCGCCGATCAACGACCTCATCGGACGGCTGGCCGAGCGCCAGTTCAGGAGCCTTTGGGGAGCAACCGACCCCGATACCGGCGCGCTGGAAACCAACGCCCAGAACGGCCGGGTCATGGCGATGAATACGACGTCGTCCCTGATCAAGCTGCTCCCCGGCGCGATCGAACGCGGCTGGGTCACACGGGCCCAGGCCGACGCCATGCTCACGCAGATGGTCGTGACCATGAACACCGGGATGGATAACCAAACCGCGATGGGCGGGGGCTACCTCCCAGCCCGCTACATGGACCGCGTGACCTTCACCCCGACGAACCCCGAAGAATCCGTCATCGACGGCGCGTTTATGTTCCTGGCGCTGTACGGCTACAAGTCGCAGGCCGGGATCGACGCAGGGTTGAAAACCAGTATCGAAGCCCTGCTGGACCGGTTCGACTTCGCCTCGTTCCAGTTGCCCGGCGGCGGCTGGTCGTTCGCCTACAATCACAACACCAACGGTTTCATCAACGCCGGATACGACGGCTACGGCGGGGAGATATGGTCAATCTCCTTGGCGGCGCACCTGGCGCAGGTCAACCACGTCGATATCACCACGAACTTCCACTCCGGCACAGTTCGGGCAGAGAGTTTCCTGGTCGATCCCGCAAACGCACAGTTCAACCACTCGATGACCCAGTTCCGCCCGCCGTTCGTGCAGTGGCTGTTCGACCTTTACGTCGACACCAACGACCGCGGCAATGATAATTACCCCAACCCGAGCCAGAACACCAACCCATTCGACAACGCGGTGAAGTACCAGAAGGACGTGCACGACCGGTTCGAGCAGCTCGGTCGGGGCCTGTTCCTTCAGCCGGATGCCGGGGCCAGCGGAACGCAGTATCAGCAGTTCAGCGCTTACAACAATCACGGCGAGCCCGACGTCTTTATGCCCTGGTCGGTGGCGTTTAGCTTCCTGGGTGAGCCGCAGTTTGCAGAAGCGGCGCTACGCAACAGCCTGCAGCACAACCTGCACGGCCCGTTTGGCTTAAGCGATTCGGCGATCTGGGCGACCGGGGCCGCCGAACCCATCAGCCACCCGGCCAACAACGACCTGTGGAACACCTCCCTGGCGACCATGTCGTATATGGACTACCTCTACGACGACAGCCACTTCCTAAGTGACCTGCCCGAAGTCGACGCGGCGCTGGACCTTGTCTTCCCCAATGACATCCTCGATGGCGACTTGAACAAGGACGGGTTCGTCGGGATCGAAGACCTGAACCTGTCGCTGGGTAACTGGAACCAGAACGTCGCACCGGGCGACTTCTTCGCCGGGGACCCGACGGGCGACGGGTTTGTCGGGATCGAAGACCTGAACATGGTGCTGGGCAATTGGAACGCCGGCACCCCCCCCACCGTCACCTCAGAGCTAAGCGCCACCACAATGGAGACTACGGCTGTGACCGCCGAACCGGTTACCGCCTCGGTAGCGGGTACCGATAGCAAATCAACCGTGTCCGATCCGGCCGATAGTTCGATGAGCACATCGCAGCGCTCGGCTCTCGCCGCCTGGCAACGCGGGAGCAGATCGGCCTTCACATCGTTGGGTGTGACAAGTTCGCTGCCCGGATCGTTCCAAGCAGACGCGGCCCGGTCTTACGCGCCGCCGTTAAGTCTGTGGGAGCCCGGGGACGAATCTCACACGTAAATTGGGCTTGACTTAGCGGCCTAAGCGGCGGATGCCTGAAAACCTATACCCATCGTCTGAACCGACGAAATGCGGAAGGAGCAGCGGTCATAAGAACGACAAGTGCCATCGCTGTGGGGTGCATCCTCTTCTTTCTGGGTTTCCAGGCGTGCGCATCGGCCCCCGAGCCGGTTCAAGACACGGCCAAACCCGGGCACGAAGTGGACGATGCGTTTCTAGGCGAGCTTCAAAGACGCTGTTTCCTTTTTTTCCTTGAACAGGCCGAACCCAGCACCGGCCTGGTCGCCGACCGCGCACCGGCCGATGGCAGTGAGAAGTTCAACGTCGCCAGCATCGCCTCGACCGGTTACGGCCTCGCGGCCTTGTGCATCGCCGATGAGCGCGGGTGGATCGAGCACGACCAGGCCTATCAACGGGTCCTGACCACCCTGCGATTTATATGGGAGAAGATGCCCCATGAGCACGGGTTCTACTACCACTTTGTCGACAACAAGACAGGCGAGCGTGCGTGGAACTGTGAGCTGTCGTCGATCGACACCGGGCTGCTCTTGGCCGGCGTGCTGACCGCACGGCAGTATTACAAGGGCTCGGAGGTCGAGGAACTGGCGACAAAGATCTATGAGCGCGTGGACTGGCCCTGGATGCTAGGCAAGGGCAGGACTCTGACCATGGGTTGGTCACCCGAGAGCGGGTTTCTGAATGCGACCTGGGACGGGTACAGCGAACACACGATGATCTACCTGATGGGCCTGGGCTCGGGGACGCACCCGCTGCCCCCCCAGGCATGGAAGACCTGGAAGCGAGAGCCGGTCATCACCTACGACGGGCTCACGTTCATGGCCTGCCCGCCGCTATTCACCCATCAGTTCTCACACGCCTTCATCGATTACCGCGGTAAGCGAGACGACGTCGCCAATTACTACCGAAACTCCGTGCTCGCCACACGCGCCCACCGGCAGATGTGTATCAAGCTCGCCAAACGATTTCCCCATTTCGGCGAAGACCTCTGGGGCATCACCGCGTCGGACTACGCCGGGGGATATACCGCATGGGGCGGCCCGCCCGCCACGGGGAACATCGACGGCACCGTCGTACCCTGCGCCGCCGCAGGGTCTGTGCCCTTCCTCCCGGACGAGTGCATCCGCACGCTCCGCTACATGAAAGAGACCTACGGCGAGCGGGTCTGGAAACGCTACGGATTCGTCGACGCCTTCAACCCCCAGACCGGCTACACCGCGGACCACGTGATCGGAATCGACGTCGGGGTGTCGCTGATGATGATCGAAAACCACCGAAGCGGCCTCGTGTGGAAACACTTCATGGCCAACCCAGAGGTCCAGCGTGCGATGGGCTTGGCCGGGTTCCGCCCCGAGCCCGAGGTTGAGGATCCGGACAGCTCGGTGTACGGGTTGGAGTCGATCCCTTCCGAGTTATTGAGCGCAAGTTGGAACAAGGGCAACCGCACCGCGCGTGTTCGGCCCGTGTCGTATGGCTGGGAGCAGGCCGACTGGCACGCCGTGACCGCCGAGGACTGCCTGGAAAAAGGCCAACCCCGCAAAGACAACCAAGTCTCGGCCCGGTTCGCGCTCGCTTGGGACAAGCAGGCGCTATACGTCGTCATCCACGTCGTCGATGGTCAGGTTGTGAATGTTTCTGATGCCGAAAGCTTGCATGAGCAGGACTGTGTCGAGCTTTATCTTGATCCGCAAGACGATGGACTGGTTTGGGGGAGTGATGATGATTTTCAGTTCGGCTTTTCCATAACAGACAAGGCCTGGGAGTGGTTCGGCAACCGTCACGGCGAGATCACGCAGACCGTCAAACAGACCGACAGCGGCTACGAAGTCCGTGCGGCGATCCCCTGGCGCGTATTGGGCGTTACCCCCGAGGCGGGCTTAAAGATGCAATCATCGATCGCGGTGACGAGCGTAAACGCTCGGGGCGATTCATCGGTCAAGCTGAACTGGCGATTCAAGGAGCAGGCGGGGCGTATCCGTCTAGGCGATCTGATGTTGGAGTAGCCATTGGCAGGCGTTACGTTGAACAAGACTTCAAGCCTTAACGGCGCTGTTGGGAGACACGGCGGCGCGGCGTGGGCCCTGCGCCTGTGTTTGAGCACGCTGCTGGCGGGGCTACTCGTTGGTTTGCAGGGCTGCGGTGATGATCAGCCAAGTCATACGCCGGACGGGCGTGTGATTGTGCGCTATTGGGAGAAGTGGACCGGCTTCGAGGCCGAGGCGATGCGTGCGGTGGTGGACGACTTCAACGCCTCGCAAGACCGCATCTTCGTGAAGATGCTATCGGTCAGCGGGGTTGATCAGAAGCTTCTGCTGTCGACCGCGGGCGGGAATCCGCCGGACGTGGCGGGGCTGTGGACGCACACGATCAACGTGTTTGCCGAGAAGGGTGCATTGACGCCGTTGGATGGGTACGCCCGTGACGCGGGTCTGAGCCAGGCGGACTACATCCCTGCGTTCTGGGAGTTGTGCCGGTACCGCGGATTCCTGTGGGCCTTGCCGTCGACCCCGGGGTCGATCGGTCTGTTCTGGAACAAGCGGATGTTCGAGCAGGCCGGGCTCGACCCCGACCAACCACCGCGCACCATCGCGGAACTCGATGCCATGGCCGAGCAACTGACAATCGTCCAGATCGAGCGAGACGGCGAACAGTTCCGCGTACGTTTCCCTGAACTGACCAAGCAAGAGCGAGAAGCCAAGGACTTCGACATCGTCCAACTGGGTTTTTCGCCGAAGATCCCCGGGTGGTACATGCCGCTGTTCGGTTACTGGTTCGACGGCGAGTTGTGGGATGGTGAGTCACAGGTGACCACTGCTTCTCCCGCCAACATCGCGGCCTACCAGTGGTTCGGTAGTTACGCCCGGAAGTTTGGCCGGCGGAACCTCGACCGCTTCGGGCAGTCGTTCGGCAACTTCGCCTCGCCGCAGGACCCGTTCCTCTCAGGCCAAGTCGCGATGGTTCAACAGGGCGTGTGGATGCACAACTTCATTGATCAGTTCACCCCGAGTATGCGTTGGGGTGCCGCGGCTTTCCCGGCGTCGGTCGAACACGCCGACGGCCCGGTAGCGCTGATCGAGGCCGACGTCCTGGTGATCCCGCGCGGAGCACGCCACCCCAATGAGGCGTTTGAGTTTATCCGCTATGTCAACAGTCAGTCGGCGATGGAGAAGCTGACGCTTGGGCAACGCAAGTTCAGCCCCCTCGCACAGGTCAGCGATGACTTCGTGGATCGGCACCCGAACCCGGCGATCGAGGTCTTCATGGAACTGGCAGCCAGCCCCAACGCTTTCTGGGTACCGCGCACGCCGATCTGGGCCGAGTACACCGTCGAGGTCCAGGTCGCTACCGACCGTGTCTACGCCGGCGATGCCACCGCCAAGGACGCCCTTGACAACGCCCAGCGGCGCATGCAGATCCGGCTCGACCGCGTGCTAAACCGGTGGAACCTTGTCAGTGACCAGCGACTCGCCGAATGGAGTAGCCGATGACGCGAGGCGAACGGCACAACCTGCTCAAGGGCGTCGGGTTCATCAGCCCGTGGATCATCGGCTTCGCCATCTTCGGCATCTACCCACTAGCGGCGTCGCTTTACTATTCCTTTTGCGACTACGACATCCTCAACGAGCCCGCCTTGGTCGGCACGCTGAACTATCGGGAGATGGTCGGCGACTCGGTTTTCTGGATCTCGGTCTACAACACCGTCTACTTCGCTGTCTTCTCGATCCCGCTGGGATTGATCCTGGCCCTGCTGATCGCGGTGCTGTTGAACCAGAAGGTGATGGGACGCTCGGTGTTCCGCACCGTGTACTTCCTGCCGTCGATCGTCCCACTGGTTGGGGTCTCAATGATCTGGCTGTGGATCTTCAACGGCGACCTGGGCCTGATCAACCACGCGATCTCGCTGCTGGGCCTGAAGGGCCCAGGCTGGCTGACAGATGAGCAGTGGGTCAAGCCCACGCTGGTGCTCTCGGGTGTCTGGCAGGTCGGCGGGACCATCGTTATCTTCCTCGCCGCGCTGCAGGACGTGCCGCGATCGCTCTACGAATCGGCCGACATCGACGGGGCCTCGCCACGGGTGCAGTTGCTGCACATCACCGTCCCGATGATCTCCCCGGCGATCTACTTCAATCTCGTGATAGGCATTATCGGCGCGCTGCAGGAGTTCGTACGGCCGTACGTCATGCTCGACGGCCCGGGCCCGAACCGCTCGGCCCTGTTCTACGCGATCAACCTCTACGACAACGCCTTTCGGTACCTGAACATGGGCTACGCATGCGCGATGGCCTGGGTGCTGTTCGTCGTGATCGTACTGCTGACCTGGGGGGTGACCGCCCTGTCCCGCAAGCATGTGCACTACGGGGGTGACGGCTGATGGCACGACGCTTCCGCAAACTGATGGTGTATGCCGCGCTGCTCGTGGGCGCCGCGATCTTCTCGGTCCCGTTGTTGTGGATGCTGTCCACAGCGGTCAAGCCGATCGATCAGGCGATGAGTTCGCCCCCGAAATGGCTGCCGTACCAGTGGGTGCTGACCGAGGACGGCCGGGAAACGACGGTTGGTGTAGAGGAGATATCCGGTGACGTGGCCCCAAACACATCGGTCCCCGTTCAGGTCGCCTACCAGTGGCTGATGGAGATCGACGGGCAGCGCGTGCCGGTTATGCCGTCAGCCGATGTGCTTCACGGCGAGAACGTCGACGTCACGGTGAACTTTCACTTCCAGGCCAACATTGACGGCGACTGGTACTCGGCCCAGGTGTCCGACCCGGACGGGACGCTTGACTCCGATGGCTCGATAGACGTGGTGATTATTGACGACGGAGGCTACACCACGCGTGTTTCGGTCGATACCGCGGATGTCCGCCGGGTATATGACCAGACCACCGATGACCTAAGCGCCTCGTTTGCCCAGTCGCGGACGTTGGCTGTGCCCCGCGAATCGCTCATCAAGACCGTCATCGGCTGGGACGACCGATCGGAACTGGCGCACGTGCAGGTCGAGCGCCGCCAGGTCGAGCCAGGGGCGCTGTCCAAGCACACCGCCTTTCGCTGGGGCAACTTCGGCAAGGCGATCTATGCCATGAAGAGGTTCCCGTCATACCTGAAGAACACCGTAATCCTCTGCGTGTTGACCGTGATCGGCACGGTCATCTCCAGCACGCTGGTGGCCTACGGGTTCAGCCGGATCGACTGGCCCGGGCGCGATAAGGTCTTCCTGGTCGTAATGGCGACCATGATGGTCCCGTTCCCAGTGGTGATGGTGCCTCTGTTCACAATGTTCAAAGAATTCGGTTGGATCGGCACGCTCAAGCCGCTTTGGGTCCCGACCTTTTTCGCCGGGGCGTTCAACGTCTTCCTGCTGCGGCAGTTCTTCCGTACGATCCCCAAAGACCTGTCCGAGTCGGCGCGGATCGACGGGTGCAGCGAGTTGCGTATCTTCTGGCAGATCATCCTCCCGCTTGCCAAACCCGCGATCGCCGTCGTGGCGCTGTTCCAGTTCATGGGCACCTGGAACGACTTCCTGGGCCCGCTGATTTATCTGACCGATGAAAAGGACTTCACCCTGGCCCTTGGCTTGCAAGCCTACAAGAGCCAAACCGGCGGGACGCAGTGGCACTTCCTGATGGCCGCCAGCTCGCTGGTCGTGCTGCCTATTGTCGTTTTGTTCTTCCTGGCCCAGAGAACATTCATCGAGGGGATTTCCATGACCGGCCTCAAGGGGTGATGCGCCCCGACAGCCAGAGTTCGTTCGTTGTTTTCTTTGGAGTATGCTGTGACACGAGTGACTAAACCCGCATTCATGCCCGTCAAAGTCGATGTCCCGTCGGATCATCTTTTCGACAACGGCTACGGCTACTTTACGGCGGACGGCAGCGAGTACGTCATTACCCGGCCGGACACGCCCAAGCCCTGGGTCAACGTAATCTGCCCCGGCGAATACGGCTTGGTCGTCTCGCAGGTCGGCGGTGGGTATTCCTGGCAGACGCATGCCGGGCTCAACCGGATCACACGCTGGGAACAGGACCTGGTCAGTGATTCCTGCGGCAAGTATTTGTACGTGCGCGACGAAGACTCGGGGGCCTTCTGGTCGCCCTCGTGGAAGCCTACCTGCCACGCGATGGACCGGTACGAATGCCGACACGGGATCGGGTACTCGGTGATCATCAGCGAGCACGACGGCGTCCGTACGGAGTTAACCCTGACGGTCCCACCGGACGAATCCGTGGAGCTGTGGCGGATCACGATCACGAATACGGGCAAGCGCCGGCGGAGGCTGTCGTTGTGGTCCTATCTTGAATGGTGCCTTGGCACAGCGCCGGACACGCACCGCGAGTTTCATAAGACGTTCCTGGAGACGAAGCTCGCCGACGACCACCGGGCGGTCTACGCGACCAAGCGGATGTGGGACATCAAGAACGACCAGGGCCAGCACTGGAACCGGGACTGGGACATGGTGGCGTTCCACGGCGTGGACCAGTCCGCGTCGATGTGCTCGGGGAGCAAGGAGGCGTTCATCGGGCAGTACGGCTCGTCTGCGTCGCCGATGGCCCTGCGTGAAGGCGGGTACGTCGCCAAGACGACTGGGCGTTGGGATGATTCGGTGGCAAGCCTGTCCGTACCGATCGAGTTGGAGCCCGGCGCGTCCGAGCAGGTCACTTTCACGCTCGGTGTGGCAAAGACACAGGAGCAAGCCCAGGAGCAGGTCGCACGTTACCAGCAGCCAGACGCGGCCGACGACGCCCTGCAAAAAGTCAATCGCTTCTGGTCCGACTGGATGGACCGGTCACAGGTCAAGACCCCCGACGCGGGTGTGGACCTGATGGCCAACTGCTGGCTGAAGTATCAGTCGCTGTCCTCACGTATCTGGGGACGGACGGCCTACTACCAGACAGGCGGGGCCTTTGGCTACCGCGACCAGCTGCAAGACAGCCTGTTGTTCCTGCACCTGGACCCCACGCGCACCAAGGCGCAGATCATGCTCCACGCGGCGCACCAGTTCGCCGCAGGCCACGTCCAGCACTGGTGGCACCCGATCACCGAAGAGGGGATCGAGTCGCAGTTCTCCGACGACCTGCTCTGGCTGCCCTTCGTCACCGTTAATTACCTCAAGGAGACCGCGGACTTCGGGATCTTCAAGGAGACCGCGCCCTACCTCGACCCGTCGCCCGATGACACCTGCACCGGCACGCTGTACGAGCACTGCGCCCGAGCGATCGAGCGATCGCTATCAAAGCGCAGCGAGCGCGGCCTGCCCCTGATCGGGACCGGGGACTGGAACGACGGGTTTTCCGTCACCGGCTGGGACGGCAAAGGCGAGAGCGTCTGGGTAGGGCAGTTCCTGTTTATGATCCTGGGCGGGTTCTGTGAGGCCGCCGAGCGAGCTATCGAACTGGGCACACTGCCCAAAGATGAGCAGCAGCGCATCGATCGCTACCGCGCCGAGGCGCAAAACCTTAAGCAGGCTGTCAATACCCACGGCTGGGACGGCAAGTGGTACTGGGCAGCGAGCTGCGACGACGGCGCCCTCGTCGGCAGCCACACCGCCAGCGAAGGCAAGATCCACCTCAACCCCCAGACCTGGTCGATCCTCAGCGGGATCGTCCCGGACGATCGCCGCGACGCTGTGCTTGAATCATTAGAGAAGCACCTCTACCGGGACTACGGCGCGGTGCTGCTGCAACCGGCTTACACAACCCCTGATCCACGCATCGGGTATCTCACACGCTACGCCGCCGGCACACGCGAAAACGGCGGGCTCTACGCGCACGCCGCCGCCTGGGCCATCCAGATGGAGTGCCAGCTCAAGCGAGCCGACAAGGCGTGGAACCTGTTCCGCAAGATGTCCCCACCTCAGCGCGGCATGGACCCCAAGCTCTATCAGTGCGAGCCCTACGTCACCGCCGCCAACGTCGATGGCCCCGACTCGCCGCTGTACGGCCGGGGCGGATGGACCTGGTACACAGGCTCGTCCGCGTGGGTTTACCGTGTATTGATGGAGTCGATCATGGGTGTCCGCCCGACCTGGGAGGGCCTGCTGATCGATCCGTGTATCCCGTCACACTGGCCGGGCTTTAAGATGACGCGCCGCTACCGCGGGCACGTCTACCATATAGAGGTCTCCCGCCTCACGCCCGCCGGCCTGTCGATTTCCAGCGTGACGCTCGATGGGCAATTACTCCCGGGCAACACCCTGCCGCCTCCGACGGGGGCCTTAGCGGAGCACACGGTCAAGGTGGTGATGAAATAGTGCACTCGGTGGGTGAAAAATGCTTGAAGCCTGCCGGACATGAGGAATAATGATGTATGGGAGAAACGCAGTGAATAGCACCCGGAAAGATTTTTACTCCACCGCGGCGATGATTTGTGCCGGGTTGTTTATGTTGTCCTTGGCGGTGATGACGACGCACGCCAGCGACCAGCACTTTTTCGACAACGGCCAATTCGCGCTACGCGCAGCCGACGGCGGCGTGTTGGAATCAGCGGTCCCGATCTTTCACAACGGCACACTGGTTGGCGGACACAACCACAAGATCGTCGAGGCGTTCGACAACGTCCCCGGGTCAGGCAGCTTCCCGCTCACCTTCGTTGACATGCACGCCAACACCTTCCTCCGAGCCGTGTACCAGAAGCCCGGCGGTGGCGGCGCGGAGCTTGGGACCAGCGTCGTCGGGTCCGCGTCCTTCCGCACGACCGCCGGCCTACAGTTCATCCCCACCACCACAAGAGGCGACGTCAATACTACCGGAGCCTTCGGACGCTACTTCAGCCAGATCGTCGGCAACTTCGGCTCACAGGCAAGCCTCACCACCACACGATCGTTCCCCGACCCCCCCATCGGTAAGACCACCGTCGGCCTCACCGTTGACTTCACTGCCGACCAGAACATCAACCTCGCCACCGGCGGTGTGTTCACCGGCAACGACCGCCTCCGCATGATGACGGTATCGAGCATGTTCTCCACCTCTACCGTCTACGACGCCGACATCCTCCGTTATGAAGACGCCAACGGCGATATTCAGACCCTCCAACTAACTAGCACCACAGCACGCAACGCACACCTCCTGCCCGCGCCCGATGAACTCGGCTCGTGGATCGAACTGATCAAGAGCCCAGGCTCCACCTGGTCCGCCGACAGCCCGACCATCCGCATCGACCTTACGAATACGAATGGGATGCGACTCGGCGTGCAGGGATTCCTCGCCGGCACGACCAGCCCCAACGACGATTCATTGAGCGTCTGGCTCGAATGGCTCGACGCACCTGACACGATTTCCGCCGGCACGAACCTCGGCATCGGGGTGGACGTTGTCGCGACAGGTGATCCCGACCGACCCGTGATCACCGGCGACCTCAACGCAGACGGATTCGTCGGGATCGAAGACCTAAACGCCGTCCTGGGTAACTGGAACCAGACTGTCCTGCCCGGCTTCTTCACCGCCGGTGACCCGACAGCCGACGGCTTTGTCGGGATCGAAGACCTCAACGTCGTGCTTGGCAACTGGAACGCCGGAACACCGCCGCCGACCCAGGCATCCAGCGCGGTCCCTGAACCGGGGACACTCGCGTTGACCTGCTTCGCAGCTTTCTGGTTCCTTCGCAAGCGCTAGCATAGATACACGGGCTTGGCCTTTGGATTGGCACGATACTTACGCGGCATGAGCCGGTTAAGAGAGCCGAAGGGTCAAAGGCAGTAACCAGGTTAGGCCAGTTCGCCGCGTACCCGCTCCAGCAGCGCCTTGGTTGCAGCGATACCTTCCGCCTCGCCGAGCTCGCTGCCTTCGTATTCGATCCCGACATAGCCGTGATATCCCGCATCCAGGACGATCTTCATCATCCGCAGGTAATCGGTCTCGGCCTCGTTGCCGGCGTCGTCGAAGACATTCGACTTGGCGGAGACGGCCTTGGCGTAGGGCATCAATTCCTCGACGCCCTGATAGCGGTCGTACCACTGATCGTCCTTCAGACGGAAGTTGCCGAAGTCCGGCAGCGTCCCGATACGGCTGTGATCAACGAGCCTCATCACGCCAGAGAGCCACTGGCCGTTGGACGACAGCCCCCCGTGGTTTTCGACCAGGACGTCCAGCCCGTGCGTGTCGGCGAATTCACAGAGCTTTCTTAAACCATCGGCGGCGAGCTTCTGCTGCTCGTCGTATTCGCCCTCACTCGCGGCGTTAACGCGGATCGAATGACAGCCAAGAAACTTCGCCGCCTCGATCCACTTGTAGTGGTTCTGGACTGCCTGCAAACGCGCGGCGGCGTCCGGGTCACCCAATCGCCCTTCGCCGTCACACATGATCAACAGGCATTTGACGCCCAGGTCGTCGGCCCGCTTCTTCATCTGGCCGAGGTAGTCGGTGTCTGTGGCCTTGTCTATGAAGAACTGGTTGACGTACTCGACCGCCTCGATACCAAACTCGCCCTTCGCGGTGGCTGCGAAGTCCAGGTTGTCGAGTTTGCCGCTGTTAAACGCCCTGTGCAGCGACCACTGCGCAAGCGAGATTAAGAATGTAGCGGCCGTGTCGGACTCGTCTTCAGAATCCGCCCCCACTTCCTGCCCCGCCGCGTGCCCGGCCTGCGATGTCGACGCATATTCTCGGCGTGTCCGCTTTCCGCTCATGCCCGTTTTCTCCTGGTGTGTGCTGGCCCCTCTCATCCGACCCTTGCCAATTCATTTTACCCGAATGGGCCCGCCCCGTCTGGGACAACTCCCCCGAACGTACTTGCCGAGCCCGACGAGGTACGATAGAGCTATGGCCTTACGCACCGCCACGAGCCTGGGGGCCTTCGCCTTGGCGCTGTTGACAGCCACCGGCATCACGGCGGCGCAGCCCCCGCATGACCCGGCGAACACATTCACCAACCCGATCGCAGAACAAGGCCAGGACCCGTGGGTGACCCTTCACCAGCGATCGTTTTACTACTGCTACGCGAAAAGCAACAGCATCCGTATCAAGCGATCCGCTCGCCTGCACCTGATCACTGAGGGCGAGCCGACGGTCGTGTGGACCACGCCTAAGTTGGGCCCCTTCTCGCAGAATATCTGGGCGCCGGAGATGCACCGGATCGATGGGCGTTGGTATATCTACTTCGCCGCAGACGACGGTGACAACCGACATCACCGGATGTACGTGCTGCGCAGCGAAGGGGACGACCCCCCTGGGCCCTACGAACTCGTCGGCCCGGTCAACGACGAGACCGACCTCTGGGCCATCGACGGCACGTGCTACCAGAGCTCAGACGGCAACCTGTACTTTATCTGGTCGGGTTGGCCCGGCGATAATAACGGGCAGCAGAACCTGTACATCGCGCCGATGTCCGACCCGTTGACCATCGCCGGCCCGCGCGTGCTTATCAGTGAGCCAACGCTGCCGTGGGAGCGCACAGGTGATCTCGCCATAAACGAGGGCCCGCAGGTGCTCCGCCACGGCGGCAAGGTCCACGTGATCTTCTCCGCCGCCGGGGGTTGGACCGATGATTACTGCCTGGGCCGGCTGACGCTCACCGGCGACGACCCGCTTGCCCCGGGCGCATGGACCAAACACCCCCAGCCCGTGTTCGCGAAATCCGATCAGGTCTTCGGCCCCGGGCATGCCAGTTTTATACACCTGGGTAACGCCGATGGCCCGGCAAACTGGATCATCTACCACGCCGCGAAGTCTAAAGGCTCGGGCTGGGCCCGTGACATTCGACTGCAACCTTTCAAATGGGATATCCTTAACAACCCGGACTTCGGCCAACCGATCCCGCCCGGCGTGCCAACCGCAGCGCCGCGAGTACTTGAAGACGACAGGAGATAAACAATGAAACTTCGCTGGCATATCGCATTCATCCTGACCCTGGGCCTGCTCTCTGCGATCCCCGCACAGGCCGCGAAGCGGGACAACGACAAGCAGGTCCGCGCCTTGTGGGTCACGCGCTGGGACTACAAGACCCCGGCCGACGTGCGCATGATCATGAAGAACTGCGCCGCGATGCGGTTCAACGTTGTGCTGTTCCAGGTCCGCGGCAACGGAACGGTGTTCTACCCGTCCAAGATCGAGCCCTGGGCGTGGGAGCTGACAAGCGAAGACCCCAAGACAACCGGGGAAGACCCGGGCTGGGACCCGCTTGCGGTCGCGATCAAGGAAGCGCACAAGCGAGGCCTGGAGCTGCACGCCTACGTCAACGTCTTCCCAGCCTGGCGCTCGCAGAAGTTCCCGCCGCGCACCAGCGGTCAACTCTGGTGGGAGCACCCCGACTGGTTCATGTGCGACGCAGCGGGCAACCGGATGATCCCACGCGACGCAGAGGCCGATCCTAAGGTCTCGCGCGACTGGTACAGCTTCATCAGCCCGGGCGTCCCCGAGGCGCAGGACTACCTCGTCGACCTCTTCGAGGAACTCGTGAAGAACTACGACATCGACGGGCTTCACTACGATTACATCCGTTACCCCCGCGAGATCAGGGAGGTCGCCAAAGGCTACGAAGACCGCGCCAAGAGGCTGGGCAACTGGTCGTACGACCCGGTGAGCCTGGCGCGGTTCAGCAAGGAGACCGGCATCGCCGCGCCCGACCTCGACCCCGAAGCCTGGGTTAAATGGCGGGCGGAGCAGATCACCGAGACCGCCCGGAAGGTCAGCGAGCGTGTCCGTAAACACAACCCCGACATCGTCATCACCGCCTCCGTGATGGCCGACCCGGAAGACGCCTACCAGACCAAGATGCAGGACTATGTGACCTGGATGGAGCTTGGCTACCTCGACGCGGCGATCACGATGAACTACACCGGCGACAACGCCAAGTTCACCACCCGCTGCCGGGCGCTGCTGGAGCGCCGCCCCGAAAAGGGCTGGGTCGTGGCAGGGATGAGCCTCGGCAACGATGTAAAGATTATCCGGGACCAGGTCGCGATCACCCTTGATCTCAAGACCGACGGCTTCGCCGGGTTCGCCTACGCCCGCCTGTTCGACCGGGACAACGGCCACAAGCCCCTGCCGCTGGCGGAGAAGCTGACGCAGACCGTCCTGCGAGGCAAGGCAGACACCCCCTGGGCACGCTCCCGCTAGCCCCGCCGCATGCGTATCACCGCCCGGAACGCCATCGCCGCGTGCCCGGCAGGCAGATTGAACACAGCGGCATATTGAAGAAATGCCGGCGCGTCTACGGACGGTCCGCCCGCAGATCTCCCGCAGCGCCCAGACGCTCAGCGCAAGAAAATAAATGGAGCCGGGGGGAGTCGAACCCCCGTCCCGTGACAGTCAGCAAACGGCCTCTACACGCTTAGCTCAAGCTTTAATCTCAGGTCCTGGACGATCATGAGCACCCTGCCAGGACCCCAGCCCTAGAAAGGTTTAATCCGCCGGGGCTAAGGCGTCCCCTTTGGACGAGTCTGCTGATTGTAAGCCCGACAACAGCCGCAGACACTCTGTTGTCGGACTCGGCCACTATTAGGCAGCCATGCGCGCCGGGGCGAACCCGATGCGACCAGCGATATTATCGTTGGCATTTAAGTTTTTGTACGTGGTTTAACGAGGACCAAACGTACACCTCGACGTGCCACCGCAAGCCTTCCCTGTCCGGTCAATACCAGTCGGCCCCAATTGTCAAAGAGCTGCCCCCATTATAGTCGGCCAACTACCCCCCGGCCATAAGCCGCCCCCCACTCCCTGGCCCTGCTCAACAGCGATGGGTTCTGCGCGGGCACATCATGCCCAACGTCGCTGTCAGCACCAACAAGGAACCGGGCTCGGGGACGATCTTCAGCCGCACACGCTGAAGGCTCCCGGGGTCATTGCGGATGTACTGAATCTCAAACGGCCTGCCGAGGCTGGTAGTGGGCAGCCCCCCCGGGAAGCCACCGGTCTCCTGGAACAGGACCTGATTGAATGTGCCGGCAAGTGTTCCCTTTGAAAGTAACAGATCAACGAAGTCACCCGCCAGCACACTCAGACTGCTGTCGACGTGCAGGATCAGGTCACCGGCAAGCGTGGCCGTCCCCGTCGGCGAACCGATAAAAGTATTGACTGTTAGTTGATCGGTCGTTGAAAAGCTGGTGCCCGACAGCACCAGGTGCAGATCGCCGTCCAGCTCCTGTGTGTAGTCGCCGACGATATCCAGCGTATCTTTGGTCGCATCTTCGGATGAGCCGATGTAGAGGTTCGCACCATTAAACACATCATCCGCCTCGATCCGGCCGCGCCCGACCAGCAGGCCGGTGTTGAAGTCAACCGTCGTTGCCTTGAGCACACCGCCGACTTCGATGCGGTTGATAAGACCCAGCGATCGTGCGTCGATCGTGACGTCGCCGACTACATCAAGCGTCGCGGCGCTGCCGACTGCATTGCTAATCCTAAACGCGCCGCCTATGTCGATGAAGCTGCCCACGGTCACATTGCCGCTCACCAAGGTATTGCCGGACTTCAGTGCAAGCGCACTGTCCCTGTTGATCGCCAGATTGCCCGAGATCCCCCCATTGCCCCCATCAATTTCCAACAGGCTGCTAGCGCCGACAGCTAGGCCTGCATTGAGTTCGACATCCCCCAGCACATCGAGGAATCCCCCGTTTGTCACAGTGACCTT
>JAJDCU010000044.1 GCA_029260655.1 Phycisphaeraceae bacterium | reverse complement strand
AGGCGCTCAACCCGGTCCTCGAGGTGGGTGACGTCGCGTTTGGCAGACCCTGCGGTGGAACTGGCACGTGCGGCGTCACCAGCGCTAGTACTCGACCCGACCCCGGATGATACGGCGTGTCCGAACAGTAAAGGATTTATCATCAGAAACCTCCCGTGTGTTGTTGAAAGTTTAGATTACAACGGCAAGCCGGGTTCGAGAATTAACCCTGCTCAATCCACACATATAAGAGCCCCTTCACCGCCGAATCACAACACCTCGGCCGCCCTCGGGTACGAGCCCAGGACGGTCATCTGCAGGCAGTGGCTCTTGGCCTTGTCGATCGCTTCGGCGACATTCTTGTCGTTGATATGCCCGACCACGTCGACGAAGAAGATGTACTCCCAGTTGGCGCGCTGGCTTGGGCGCTTGTCGATGTGGGTGAGGTTCAGCCCGTAGTCACGGAAGATATCCAGGACCTCGGTCAGTGCGCCGGCCTTGTGCTCGGTGGTGAACATGATGCTGGTCTTGTCGTCGCCGCTGGGCTTGGGCGCGTGCTTGCCGATGACGAAGAAGCGTGTGGTGTTCTGGGGGTTGTCTTCGATGTTCTCGAACTGGACCTTCAAGCCGTAGACCTCCCCGGCGAGCGTGGACCCGATGGCGGCGGCGCCGGGTTCGCTTGCGGCGATCTCCGCGGCCTTGGACGTCGAGGCGGTCGGGACCTTCCCCGCATGCGACAACTGCCCGGCGAGCCACTTCTTGCACTGTGCCAGCGCGACGGGCTTGGAGTAGATCTTCGTGATCTTCTCGGGCGGGTCGTTAGCCAGGAGGTTGTGGTGGATGTTGATCAGGACCTCGGCGCAGACCCTGGCGTCGGCCCCGAGGAAACAGTCCAGCGTCTCGCCGATCCCGCCGACCGACGAGTTCTCGATCGGGACCAGGCCCAGGTCGATATGCCCGCGGTGGATAGCCTCGAAGACCGCGGCGATATCGTCCAGGTCGTCGTACTCAATCGACGCGCCGAACTTGCGCCGCGCCGCGAGGTGGCTGAACGACCCCTGCGGGCCGAGGTACCCGACCCGAAGCGACCGCTCCAGCGCGAAACTTGCGGACAGCAACTCGCGCCAGATCGCTTCCAGGCAGGCGTCGGGCAACGGGCCCTGGTTGTAGGCACGGACCTGGTCGAGCACCTGGCGTTCGCGCTCCGGCACATAGATCGGGTTGTCCCCGGCCTGCTTGACCTTGCCGACCTCGACGACGACCTTTGCCCGCTCGTTCAGCAGCTTGATGATCTGCTGGTCCAGGGCGTCGATCTGCTCCCGCAGGGGGGCCAGTAGCTTGTCGGGGTTCTTGGGGTTCATATGATCAGGCATTGTAACGGCGTCGGGGCCCTTTGGGCGATACGATGGGGTACGGCCCGCCGGGGCTTGCTCAGAGCTTATTGACCGGGTGGCCCCTGGGTTGCATCAGAGAACAGGAACGATCCATTATGGGGCACGATCAACTTCAACAGATGCTATCGGAGTTGGGATCGGTCGGGGTGATGATGCCGGCCGTGACGCTGGCGGCGGGGCTGTTGCTCTGGCTGTTGGGCAGGAAACTGGCCAGGCCCGCGTGTGCTCTCAGCGGACTGGTGCTTGGGGGCGTAGGCGGTCTGGTGCTCGGCGAGGCGATGGTGGACCAGGGCGGGTTCATGCTGGCGCTGGTCATCGGCGGGGCGATCGGCGGGGCCCTGCTTGCAGCGCTGCTGTTTCGGGTCTGGATGGCGATCAGCGGCGCGGTGATCTTCGGATTGGCGGCCTCCGCGGCGGTTTTGCTGTGGCAGGAAGCGCCTGCTGATGAGTTTATGCCGGGCGACGCACCCCCAGCCCTGCAAAGCACGCAAGCCGAGGATGCGGGCGAACGGGCGGCGGCGGAACCCGCCAGCGGGATGACGATCCCCGACAAGGTCATCGCCGGCGCAATCGAGGACCTCACCGCGGCGGCGACTGATCACCTCGGCGAAACGATCGGCCAAGCCGCCACCTCCACAGACAACGCAGACACCGCACCCGGCAACCGCCTGGCGATTGACCGCGAGGTGGCGGCAGAAGTCGGCTCGGTGATCGTCCAGGCCCTGCGCAGCCTGGCGGGGTATTACCGCCAGCAGTTTAGCGCCTGGTGGGATTCGGCCGGGACTGGCGCCAAGGGAGCGGTCTGGATCGTCGGGCTCGCCGCGGCGGTCGTCGGGCTGCTCCTGGGGTTGATCGGCCCGTACACGGCCGCGTCGGTCCAGTCGGCGGTGACCGGATCGGTTCTGATGCTCTTCTCCGCGTTCTCCCTGCTCGCACAACTGATGCCCGATCACCTTAGCTGGCTCCCCGCAACGCCACGGGGGGTGCTGGTCTGCCTGGGTCTGATAACCGTCCTGGGGATGGTCCTTCAGTGGACGTTTTTCGGGCGGAAAACCGATAATTAAGCCGACGCCTTGGAGGCGGTACGGTCCGCGGCATGTACGCCGTGACCAGCCGTGTTACACCAGGTAAGGAGTTCCGCGATGTTGTCAGTCCTTGCTGTCGATGGGCAGACGCCCCTGCAAAACCTGTTTGAGACCGTTACGGCGATGTTCTCCCGGCCCGATGCGCTGGCCCAGCCCGAATCGCTGGTCGAGCACCTCCAGGCGCTGAGCGTGGTCTGGGCGGTGGTCTTCCTGATCGTCGGGTTGCTGTGCCTGCTCAACGGGTACCGGTTCTATCGCACGGCCACGGTCGCGATCGCCTTGATGATCGGCCTGTTCGCCGGGTACTGGCTGGGCCAGCAGATCCAGGCCCCGATGGTCGTTGCCGGGTGTCTGGGGCTGCTGCTGGGAGCGATCGCTTTTCCCCTGATGAAGTTCGCGGTGGCGATCTTCGGCGGGCTCAGCGGCGCGTTCGTCGGCGCCAACCTCTGGGCCGGGTTCGCCTCCGCGCTGAATAGGGCAGCCGACACCACCATCCCCGTCGACGCCTTCTGGGTCGGCGCACTGGTCGGGCTGATGCTGTTCGGGATGCTGGCGTTTATCCTCTTCAAGCTGTCGGTCGTGCTGTTTACTTCGGTCAGCGGCGCAACCATCGCCGTGCTCGGCGGGCTGGCGCTTCTCCTGAGTTTTGACCCCTGGGCGGAAACGATCAAGTCCGGCCTGACCGCCAGCCAGTTGGTCATCCCCCTGCTGGTCTTCGTCCCGGCGGTCATCGGGCTGATCCTCCAGGAGACCTGGCCTGACAACCAAGCCGCCGCCCCCGCAGCGGCCGCCAAAGCCGCTTAATCGACCAGCATATGGGCTGGTACTCCCTGCCTTGATATGTAATCAGTAATCAGTGAAGCGGATCGGCAACGGTCCGCTTTTTCATGCGCGCGGCTGCTTCCAAGGCCACTGATATACTGTGTGTATGAGTAGAACACGGATTACCGTTTGGATCATCGCGATGTGCCTCTTGCCCGGCGCGCACCTTGCACACGCACAGCCCGACACACAGCCCGCCGACGCCGAACCCGCGCTACAGCGCATCGCTTTCGGCTCTTGCGCCGACCCACGCAAGCCGCTGCCTGTCTTCGACACGATCATCCGCCACAAGCCGGACCTGATGATTTTCGTCGGCGACAACGTCTACGCCGACACCGTCAAGGAGCGCCGCATCCGCCGGACATACAAGGTGCTCGGCAAGCACCCCGCGTTCCGCAGACTCCAGAGCGTGTGCCCGATCCTGGCGACCTGGGACGATCACGACTACGGCCTGAACGACTCCGGGGCCGAGCACCCGGGCAAAGCCGGCTCGCAGCGCGCGTTCATGGACTTCTGGCAAGTGCCCCAGGACTCGCCCCGCCGTACGCGTGAAGGCGTCTACGGCGCCCAGGTCTTCGGCCCGGAAGGCCGACGTGTGCAGGTCATCCTGCTGGACACACGCTACCACCGAAGCCCCCTGACGCGCAGGCCCGAGCGGGACAGCTCACGCTACGCCGGCCGTTACCTGCCCAACCCCGATCCGGCCGTCACGGTGCTGGGCGAGGCGCAGTGGGCTTGGCTAAGCGAGCAACTCACAAAGCCCGCCGACCTGCGGTTGATCGTTTCGAGCATCCAGTTCATCGCCGAGGACCACGGCTGGGAAACCTGGGCGATGTTCCCCGCCGAACGCACCCGGTTGATCGAGTTGATCCAAGAGACCCAAGCCAACGGCGTCGTCTTCCTCTCAGGCGACCGCCACCACGCCGAATTCTCACGGCTTGATGATGACGCCCCCTACCCGATCTACGACCTGACCTCCAGCGGCCTGAACAAGTCGGGGCTTGAAAAAGACGAGCCCAACCGCCACCGCGTCGGCAACCGCTACCACCTGACCAACTTCGGCCTGATCACCGTCGATTGGGAGTCAAGCCCCCCCGCCATCGCCATGCAGATCATCGACCCGCGCGGGGATGTGCGTATCGAACATCACACCAATCTGGCCGAACTGACGCCCCCGGATTAATCATCCCCCGGCTTGCGCTTTCCATCCACCGGCGCATAGAGACAGCCGGTCTCTTCGAGCCAGTCCGCGATCCGGTCGGTGGCGGCCGACACATCGTCGTCGGAAACGTCCAGTTCCAGCGTCGGCAGATTCGATTCGCTGACCAGCCGGCGCATCTGCTTCTGCTCCTTGACGAACAGGCCAAGGTCGTCGTACTGCCCGGGGTTGCCCGAGATCTTCAGCCGACGTTTCCGCGCCGCCTTGAACGAGTCTTCGCTGCGTGTGCAGAAGATCAGGCTGAACCCCAACGGGATAAGCCGATCCTCCAGCCATGTGAAGTCGTAGTCCGTGCCCCGTTCGCGCTGCTGGTACGCCCGGGTCGACAGGTGGAACCGATCGACGATCCAGGAGTAGTACCGCTGCAGTTCGAACATCCGTGCCCATGTCTCATACGTCTCGATCGCTTGAGCCTCTTCGTCCGGATTAAAGTTGATCAGCCCCCTGCCCCAAGGCGTATTCGTAAACCCGCACCACTCCCCGGAGATCACCGGCGAGTGATACCGATACTTGCGAGCCCCCACGACCCGCGGGTGTTCATTGAGCGCAAACGCGATCTCCGTCTTCCAAGTGAGTCGCGTGCCTTCGAGGATGATCTTGGGGCAGAGTTTTTTACCCATGGGGTGCGATCTTAAAGTTGAAATCATACATCGTATGATTGAAAGTATGCGACTGGATCCTACCACTCACCGGCATACCGAGAGGAGTACTTGTCGCCCGCGACGCAGTTGACCTCGTACATTCGCTTGGATATCTGTCTCAGGTGGAGCATATCGTGCGCGGCCCAGGCCGTGAGCAGGTCGCCGGCTAAGAGCGGCCCGAATTTCGGGTGGACCTTCGTGATCGACCAGTCAGGTGAGTCCAGCCCACGCAGCCAAACGACAGATTCCTGACGCCTGCTTACAAACAGACCGACCGTCTTGGCCAGGCCCCCCTCGTTGTATCGTCGTTCGACCGCCCAGCCTACCGGGTCGATTGGCGGCCAGTCCGCATCCGGGTCGGTCAGTGTGAGTCCGAGCCTCCGGCGGAAGTCCTCAACCTCCTCATCCGCCAAGTGCGTGACGATCTCGAGGATCGACCATGCCCCATCATCGGGCTTCCACCTTGCGTCGCTGTCTGAGACATCGCGGAGGAGCGTCGGGAGGATGCGCCCAAATCGATCGAGCGACGAGATAAGCGCGTCCGAATCCATGTTACCTTATCAATCTGAAGCCATCTTCCGCAGCACCGTATGCAGTATCCCGCCGTTGCGGTAGTAGTCGACTTCGACGGGGGTATCGATCCTGCAGGTGGTGTCGAACTCAACCGTCGTGCCGTCGGGCTTGATGGCGGTGACCTTGAGGGTCTGGCGGGGCTGGACGTTGTCGTCGACCTTAATGTCGAAGGTCTCTTCGCCGGTGAGGCCCAGCGTCTCGTGGGTGTCGCCGTCTTTGAATTGCAGGGGGAGGACGCCCATGCCGACGAGGTTGGATCGGTGGATGCGTTCGTAGCTGGCGGCGATGACGGCCTTGACGCCCAGGAGGAACGTGCCCTTGGCGGCCCAGTCGCGGCTAGAGCCCATGCCGTAGTCGTTGCCGGCGAGGACGATCAGTGACGTGCCGGCCTGCTTGTAGTTCAGGCTGGTGTCGTAGATGGTGCTGACCTCGCCGGTGGTGAAGTCGGTGGTGAACCCGCCCTCGGTGCCGGGGGCGAGCTGGTTCTTCACGCGGATATTGGCGAAGGTGCCGCGGGTCATGACCCGGTCGTTGCCGCGGCGTGAGCCGTAGCTGTTGAACAGGCTGCGCGGGACGTTGTTGTCGGTGAGGTATTTCCCTGCGGGCGCGTCGGCCTTGATCACGCCGGCGGGGCTGATGTGGTCGGTCGTCACCGAGTCGCCGAGCTTGGCCAGGCAACGCGCGCCGGTGATCGGTTCGATCGGCTTGACCTGGTCGTTAAGCCCGACGAAGAACGGCGGCTCCTGCACATAGGTGGACTTCTCATCCCACTCATACAGCGCGCCGGTGGAAGACTGCACATCCTGCCATTCCTGCGAGCCCTTGAAGACGTCGGCGTATTGACTGGTGAATTGCTCGCGGGTGACGCATGTGGCGACGGTGTCCGCGACCTCTTTTTGCGTCGGCCAGATGTCTTTGAGATAGACATCCTTGCCGTCGGCGTCCTGCCCCAGTGGATCAGCCACGAGGTCGACGTCGACCGTGCCGGCGATCGCGTAGGCGACGACCAGCGCCGGGCTTGCGAGGTAGTTGGCCTTGACGTCCGGGCTGATGCGGCCTTCGAAGTTGCGGTTGCCCGACAGCACGGAAGTCGCGACGAGGTCGGCTTCGTTGATAGCCTTACTTACGGCATCAGGGAGCGGGCCGGAGTTGCCGATGCAGGTCGTGCAGCCGTAGCCCACAGTGTGGAAACCCAGCGCTTCGAGGTCTTCGGTGAGGTTGGCCTTGTTGTAATACTCGGTGACGACCTTGGAGCCGGGGGCGAGCGAGGTCTTGACCCAGGGCTTACGGCTCAGGCCCTTGGCCCGCGCTTTGCGTGCGAGCAGGCCGGCGGCGATCATCACCTCGGGGTTACTGGTGTTGGTGCAGCTTGTGATGGCGGCGATGACGACGGCGCCGTCCTTGAGGGCGAACGTCTGGCCGTCCAGCGTCACCTGCTGCTCTTTGACGACGGCTGCGGGGAGGGTTTCCGTCTTGGTCCCGCCTGCCCCGGTCGTGGCGGCGTGCTGGAATCCGCTGTGGGTCTTGGCCCATTGTTCTTTCATATCGCCGAGGTTGATCCGGTCCTGCGGCCGTTTGGGCCCGGCAAGCGCCGGCTCGACCGTCGACATATCAAGCTCCAACACGTCGGTGTAGACGATGTCGCGCGAGTCGTCCCGCCAAAGCCCCTGCGCCTTGCAGTACTGCTCGACGGTGGCGATCAGCTTTTCATCGCGGCCGGTCAGCCGCATGTACTCAAGGGTCTGCTCGTCGACCGGGAAAAAGCCCATGGTCGCGCCGTACTCGGGGGCCATGTTGGCGATCGTCGCGCGGTTAGCCAGCGGCATGTGATCGAGCCCATCGCCGAAGAACTCGACGAACCGGCCGACCACGCCGTGCGCCCGCAGCAACTCGGTGACGCGCAAGACCAGATCGGTCGCGGTGCAGCCCTCGGCCAGCTTGCCGGTGAGCTTAAAGCCCACGACTTCGGGGATGAGCATGTAGATCGGCTGCCCGAGCATCACGGCCTCGGCCTCGATCCCGCCCACGCCCCAGCCGACGACACCTAAGCCGTTGATCATCGTCGTGTGCGAGTCGGTCCCGACCAGCGAGTCGGGGTACAGCGCCTCGCCGTTGTCCCACACACCCTTGGCGAGATATTCGAGGTTGACCTGGTGGACTATTCCCGTCGCCGGTGGAACGACGCGGAAGTTATCAAACGCCTGCTGGCCCCACTTGAGGAACTGGTAGCGCTCGTTGTTGCGTTCAAACTCTTTTTCACTGTTGATTGTCAGCGCGGTCCCGGAGGCGAAGGCGTCGACCTGCACGGAGTGGTCGATGACCAGGTCGCAGGGGACCAGCGGGTTGACCTTCGTCGCGTTGGCGTCGTCGCCGGTCATCCGGACGATCCCCGCGCGCATGGCGGCGAGATCGACCACGGCCGGGACACCGGTGAAGTCCTGCAGCACGACCCGCCCGGGGTTGAAGGGGATCTCCTGCTCGCCGACGTTTTTCGCGTCGTAGGATGCCAATGCTTTGACGTGCTCATCGGTGACGACGTACCCGTCGTGGTGTCGCAGGCAGGCTTCGAGCAGGACCTTGATCGAGTACGGCAAGTTGGCGACTTCGCCGATCCCGCGCAGGGCGTCGAGCTGATAGATCGTCCGCTCACCCAGCGGGGTGGTGATTGTCTTGCGTGCCTTGAAGGGGTCCGGTCCGGCGGTGTCAGTAGGGCTCATAATCAATAGATCCTTGTGGTGAGCCCCTTATTCTAGCAGGAATCGGCCCGCCAGACGAAGCCCGCTTAGCTTGTCTTCTCGGCATGCACCAGCCGGTACAGCACCAGGCCGATCAGCCCGCCGGCGATCGGCGCGGCGATGAAGACCCACAGGACGTTTAGCGCATCACCCTTGACCAGCAGGGCCGGGCCCAGGCTCCGCGCCGGGTTCAGCGACGAATCGCCAAGCGGTGCACCGATCAGGTGAGCGACGAAGAGGAACCCGCCTATAGCCAGAGGCGCGGCGATCGGAGGCGCGTCTGCGCGGGTGGCGCTGAAGATGGTGAGCAGGAACAAGGCGGTCATCACCAGCTCCCAGCCCAAGAGGCCGGCGATGCCCATGTCGGTCGGGTTGCCGTTTGCGCCCAGGCCGTGATCTGCCAGGACGTAGCCGGGCATCTCACGCATCAGCGCCAGCAGCAGGGCGCTGGCTGCGAAAGCCCCGATGCACTGGGCGATCACGTATCCCGGCACGCGCGACCAGGGCAGCTTGCCCGCGACCGCCATCGGGATCGTCACCGCCGGGTTGACATGGCAGCCGGAGACCGGGCCGATGACCAGCACGAGGACCATGAGCGTAAACCCGAAAGCGAAGCTGATCCCCAGCCAGCCCGCGGGGCCCTGGTTCATGAACCCTTGCAGCGTCGCAACCGATGTGCCAACGAATACGAGGGTGAATGTACCGATGAGTTCTGCGAGGTAGCTGCGTAGGGTTGCGTTCACGGTCGGCTCCTTGGTCTTGTTGCTTTTGGGTAGGCCTCTGATCAGGCGCTCATGTGCCGGGCTGGGTCATGGGACCCGATGGGCGGGCCCAAGCTAGCCACGACCGGTTCGGGGGTCAATGTCTAAGCGATGGCATCAGGCGCTGAGGGGCAGGTCAGACACCCGGTGTTTCCCCAAGTCCACAACTGGCTGAACCCCATCTATTTCATTAGCCGGCACTCCGTGATGGGTCAATATTGTAACTATTGCCATAGGAATGTTTTACAACCTTAGAACGCCTCTTGTGAGTGATATCGGCGTCTGTGGTATCCCATTAGCAGCTATCAGGGCGATGCAAGCCCAATCGGTTCAAGTTGTCTTATGGTCAGCCGGCGTGGCCGTGATGATGGCCGTCGTAGGTTGCCAGGAAGTCCCCCGGGCGGTCGACCTGGGGCCGCAACTGGATACGGCGGGCAACCCGCGCTCCGTCGCGATGGATTCGGCCCTGCTGAACTACCTGGTGGTCCGGCAAGATCCCGCCCATGGCCTGCCCTGGTACGCCGACCGCAACGACCATACGCCCGTCGCCGACGGCGGATACCGTCTGCCGACCGTCGAAAGCAGCGTCACCTACACCCGTGACCGTCAGTACCACAGCAACGGCCGGGTCCACGATCAGTTCAACAGCACGACCTACCGCAGCGAGCACCGTCAGATCGTCCGCTGACGCGATCGGTCGGCTCATACCGCCATCACATCTCGATTCTCAGGTCGGCTAGAATCATCGGCCTATGACCCGCGTGCAGACTACGACCGATGCGGCCGACGTGGTCCGGCAACTGCGTGAGCAGATCCGAGGCGAAGTCCACGCCGACAAGGTCTCTTGCGGCATCCACGCGACCGACGCAAGCCATTATCAAATGATGCCGGCCTGTGTGGTCGTGCCCAAAGATGAAACCGATGTGGTCGCCGCCGTCCGGATAGCCAGCCAACACCGGATGCCGATCACCCTGCGCGGCGGAGGGACCAGCCTGGCGGGGCAGACCTTTGGGCCGGGGATGATCCTGGACTGCTCGAAATACATGGACCAGGTGCTGGAGGTCAATCCCGACCATCGCTGGGCGCGTGTCCAGCCGGGGGTCGTGCGGGATCAACTCAACGCAAAGCTGTTGCCGCATGGCCTGCACTTTGCGCCCGATCCGGCGACCTCGAGCCGGGCGACCGTTGGGGGGATGATCGGCAACAACAGCTCAGGCACACGCTCGATCATCTACGGCAAGACCCTCGACAACGTCATCGCGCTGAAAGTCCTGCTTTCCGACGGCACGGTGATGTCGCTTGAGCCTTGTGACGCCGAACGCTGGTCGGACCTAAGCGCCGGCTCCGGGCGTGAGGCGCAGCTATACCGCGGCGTCGGCGAGGTCATCCGCGCCAACCGCAACCAGATCGACAAACGCTTCCCCAAGGTGATGCGCCGGGTTGGGGGCTACAACCTCGACGCCTTTGCCGGCGGTGAATCAAGCGGGCCACATAAAGGCGGTGAGCCTTGGAACCTAAGCCACCTGGTCGTCGGGAGTGAGGGCACGCTGGCGATTTTGCTGGAAGCCACGGTCAAGCTCGTGCCCAATCCCAAGGCCGCCGCGGTCTGCGTTGTCCACTTCGACGATCTGATCGAGTCGCTGCGTCACGTGCCGGCGATGCTCGAGCACAAGCCTTCGACCGTCGAACTGCTGGACGACACGATCATCGTCGAGGCAAGGAGAAATCCCTCATCCGCCCACTTTGCAAGTTTCTTCGAAGGCGAACCCAAGGCGGTACAGATCGTCGAATTCATGGGCGAGTCATCTCGGCAAGCCGAGGACCGCGTCCGGGCTTTCGCCCAGGACATGCAGGCCAAGGGCATCGGTTACGCGCAGGTGGTCCGAACAGACCCGGTCATGATCGGCCATATCTGGGAGCTGCGCAAACTCGGGGTCGGGCTGGCGTCGAACATCAAGGGGGCCGCCAAGCCGATGGATTTTGTCGACGACGCCGCGATCCCGGTCCAGCACCTCGCGACATACATCGAAAGACTGATCGGCGTCTGCAAACAGCACGATGTCCCGGTCTCGATCTGCGCACACGCCTCCGTCGGCGTGCTGCACCCAAAGCCCCTGCTGGACCTGCACAAGCCCGGGGATGTTCAGAAGATGCACGCGATCGCCGAGGCCGCCTTTCAGATGGTCAAAGAATACGGCGGGTCCTGGTGCGGCGAGCACGGCGACGGGCTGGTGCGCGGCGCGTTTATCAAACGTTTCTTCGGCGATCAGTTGTACAGCGCATTTCGGCAGGTCAAGACGCTATTCGACCCCGACAACCTGTTGAACCCAGGGAAGATCATCGACGTCCCGCCGATGACCGAGAACCTGCGCTACGGCTCGCCGGGTTACGCTCAGCGGATCGCTGAGGTCAAGGCGAATTACCATTACCGAAGCCAGGACGGGTTCGCGATGGCGGTCGAGCAGTGCAACGGCCTGGGCGCCTGCCGAAAGGCCGGGGCCGGGACGATGTGCCCGAGCTACATGGCGACGCGCGACGAGCAGGACACCACGCGTGGCCGGGCCAACGCCCTGCGCCTGGCGATGAGCGGTCAACTCGGGCCCGAGGCGCTGGCCGGGGACCGTGTGCATGAGGTGCTCGAACTATGCCTGTCCTGCAAGGCCTGCAAGAGCGAATGCCCCAACGCCGTGGACATGGCCAAGCTCAAGAGCGACGCCCTGCAGATGCGCCACGACCTGTGCGGCACGCCGATCGGAGCAAGACTGATCGGCGGTTCACCCGACATGGCGCGCCGATTAGCCGGGGCGATTGCGCCATTGGTTAACTGGGCGCAGTCGCTGGGGGTATTCAAGGTCGTGTTTGAGAAATTGACGGGGATCGATCGGCGTCGGCCGTTACCCAGGCTCGCAAGCAAGACACTGGCGGACCTCTTGAAATCGCGCGGGGTCTCCACCGGCAAGGCGAAAGACGCCTCCGCGGGCGATCGACATGTCGTGTTGTTCAACGATACCTACGCCAACTACTACGAGCCGCACATCGGCCTTTCGGCAGTCCGGTTACTAGAATCCCTGGGCTACCGGGTGACCCTCGCCAACGCCGGCTGCTGTCAGCGGCCCCGGCTCTCCAAGGGGCTGGTGAAGGATGCCAAACGTTTCGGCACGGAAACACTCAAGAAACTCGATGTCTTCGCGAAACAGGGCCTGCCGATTATTGCGCTGGAACCAAGCTGCGCCTCGGCCCTGACCGATGACCTGCCGGACCTGGCCGACGACGCGGCGATGGGCGGGCGTGTCGCCGGACAGGTCAAACTGATCGATGCGTTCCTCGCCGATGAACTGGATGCCGGCCGGCTACAGGGCAAACTAATCAGCAGCAGCAAGGATGTCTTATTGCACGGCCATTGCCACCAGAAAGCGCTGTACGGCACAGATTCAACCAAGCGACTGCTTGAGCAAGCGGGTGTGAATGTTCAGGAGCTGGACGCGGGCTGCTGCGGGATGGCCGGGTCGTTTGGGTACGAGCACCACGACCTTTCGATGAAGATCGGCGAGCAGCGGCTGTTCCCCGCCATGCGAGATAAGCCAGACGAAACCGACGTGGTTGCCTGCGGTTTCAGTTGCCGACACCAAGTCAAGGACGGATGCGGGGTACAAGCCAAACACCTGGTCGAAGTGTTGAAGGCGGAAGACTAAGCGGCGGCCGGCTCGCGCCTGACGTTGCATACTTACGTGTCAGTCTTGCCCACCGACCTTGCCTGCCTGCTTGACCGGTTCGAGCAGTACCACGCGGGGGTCGTCGGATTTAACGAGCCATATCTCGGTCCGCAGCACGGTGCCGTCATGCAGCGTCGCCGACAGATGAAACGCCCCGGGGAATGCCCTGACACGGACGTTGCCAAGTTCGTCGGTTTGTGTATCCAGGTCGGTCCACCACAGGCCGTGGAACAGGCTGTCTACCATCAGTCCGGCGGCGGTGGGTTGCCCATCGTCATCCAGCAGCGCAGCGCCGGGCTCGCTTAACTCTTCGGCGGTCAGACCGGTGAACCAGATGCCTTGTAGATTCGGGCGCTCCATCAAGGTGCGCAGGACCATTTCAAGGTTGATCGCTGCGCTGACGGGGCTGTCTCCGCCGACCTCCAGCCCGCTGATGACCACGGGACGATTGAATTGATCGATCCGGCCGATCGTTCGCTCCAGAGCCGGTCGCTCCAGCGGCCCGGAAAAACGCTGATCAATCGCGACAAGACCCACCGGGATAAACGCCTCGCGCATCGTGGTCAGTCGTCGCTGCACCTTCTGGACCCGGCCGATTGTCAGCCCGTCGTCGAAGCGCGCGCAGGCCACCGCATCCGCCGCCGCAGCCGGAATGCTCTCGTACAGCCGACGGACCACAGCCAGCCCGGCCAGCCGATCCACGTGATCGTGTGCCAACGTCTGCGTGTACGCGTCGAATTGATCCACCGATCGGCCAAAGCGCGACAGGACTTCCCGCTGGTAACCCAGCACGGCGTTAGCCAACTCAGGCCCGGCCAGCCCCACCGCCCAATCCGGCAGCCGACCCGGGTCCGCCGACACCAGATCCCCCCACCGGACCGTGAAATCCAGCGAATCGGCGACCGACAACGCCTGCCCAACCCGCCTGGCCTGTTCGCCGTTTAGCGGCGCGTCCCGGTCAGGCTGTAACGCCGGCCAGGATGTCAGACGCTGGATCGACACCGCGTTAAAACACCGCCAAAACACTTCATCCGATTCGGCGTCTGGCCAGCCGGCTTGCGGCAGGACAAACCCCACGTCAAATACATGCCGGGTCTGCTGGATATGCACCTTAGCGCCGGGAACTGGTTTGCCGTCCCGGCCCATCACGATCACACGCAGACTGGTCTTACGCACCTCGTCGATGCGCTGCTGGGACTGCTCGACCCAAGGCCCGGTGAGCATCTGCGCCCAGGCCCCGACCGAGCAGCACACGGCTAACACACACCACACCGAAAGCATCATCCTTGATCGCAGCACCTGTCCGCCTTTCATGACTTGCTAACTCAGCAACCCGACCGCTTCGTCCAGCGTCTTGACCTGCAGCAACTCAGCGCCGCTTGGCGGCTTGACATCGGAGCGGGGGCAGATGATCCGTCCAAACCCAAGCCGGGCAGCCTCGGTGATGCGCTGTTCCAGCTGCTGGACATGGCGGACCTCCCCGCCCAGGCCGATCTCCCCGACCGCGCAGGTGCCGGCATCGGTCTGCCGGTTGTAGTGGGCGCCCGCGATCGCCACCGCCAGCGCCAGATCCACGGCGGGCTCGGCGACCTTCACGCCCCCGACGCTGCTGACAAAGACATCCTGGTCCGCCAGCCTCAAGCCCCCCCGCTTCTCAAGCACCGCGATCAGCATCGCAAGCCGATTGGAATCGACCCCGCTGACCTTCCGCTTGGCCGAGCCCAGGAAACCCGTGGCCGTGAGCGCCTGGACCTCCACCAGCAGGCAACGTGAGCCCTGAAGGACCGGGCAGACCACGCTCCCGGGGCGGCGCTGATATTCCTTGGCAAGCAGGCCCGCGCCGTTGGTCACGGGGTTTAGTCCCCGGTCGGTCATCTCGAACAGCCCGACCTCCAGGGTCGTGCCGAAACGGTTCTTGATCGCGCGGATCACCCGGTGGCTGTGGTAGCGATCGCCCTCGAAGTAGAGCACCGCGTCGACCATGTGTTCTAAGAGTCTGGGCCCGGCGATCTGGCCCTGCTTGGTGACATGCCCAACCAGCGCCATCGCCACCCCGATCGATTTGGCCAGGTAGACCAGTTCCTGGCAGCAGGCGCGCAGTTGCGTGACGCTGCCGGGCGCGGCGGGGAGGTCGCCCTTGTAGATCATCTGCACCGAGTCGACGACCACCACCGCCGGGTCGGTCTTGCGTATCTGCTCGACGATCCGCGCGAGGTTGGTGTCGGCCAGGACGAGCAGCTCATCCGACCCGTCACCATCCGCGCCGAGTCTTTTTGCACGCAGTCGAAGCTGCTGTGCCGATTCTTCACTTGAGACGTATAGAACACGCTTGCCGCTTAGCGCCAGTTTGTGTGCCGCCTGGAGCATGAGCGTGGACTTACCGATCCCCGGGTCGCCGCCGATCAGGACGACACTGCCGGGGACGAACCCGCAGTCCTGCGGTTTGGCCGACCCGTTGCCGTTGACCGTGCCGCCCAGGACCCGGTCCAGTTCAGTGATCCCCGTCGCCAGCCGGGCGATGCCTGATTCGCTGGGGTCGATGGATTGGATCGGCGCCGCCACCGGCGACTGCGCCGATGCCGCACCGCGATGCGGGTCCATCTGGGCCGACGCACCGATGGCCTGATGCTGCTCAAGCGTGTCCCAGCCGCCGCAATCCTGGCACTTGCCCATCCACTTGGGGTGGATCGCGCCGCAACTGTTGCAGATGAACTGGGCCCTGATTCTCGCCATAGGCCGAAGGATACGCCCTTCCCGGCGTCCAGACCAGCCCCTGCGAGCCGGCTTCAGCCGGCGGGATGAACCCAAACCACCTCACAACCGACCTGCCCCCCGCCCGCTTCCGCTTTGATGCGCTACCACGGCACGCCTACAATCCCCAGCCTACGCTAGGAAAAACCAAGAACGCTAACTCCCACACGAGCCCGAATGATGAGCAAACACACCCTGTGGCGGCTGCCCCTGATCGTAATCCTTACCGCGGGGTTGTTGGTCCTGACCGACGTCTGGGCCGCCAGGCAGGCCGATGCGCTAAGCCAGATGGACCTGCTGGCCGAGGTGCGCCACGAGCTGGTCGAGGCCTATGTCGATGAGCCGGACCAGACGAAGATGATCGAGTCTGCGGTGCAGGGGATGGTCGATGCGCTGCGCGACCCGTACACGGTGTATGTCCCCGCCGAGCAGCTCGAGCAGTTCGAGGACCGCCTGACCGGCTCGTTCACGGGGATCGGGGCGGAGATCGACGTGCAGGATGGCCGGCCTCGGATCGTCACGCCCCTGGAAAGCTCGCCCGCCTGGAAGGCCGGGATCATGGCAGGGGACCTGATCCTCAAGGTCGACGGCCAGACCACACTCGATGAAAGCCTGATGCAGGTCATCAAACGGATCAAGGGCGAGGCCGGCACGGATGTCACCCTCACCGTCCGACGAGAGACAGGCGAGGAGTTGGATATCACCATCACCCGGGCGCAGATCACCGTGCACACCGTCCGGGGCGCGCGGCGACGGGTCGATCAGAGCTTTGACTACATGCTCGATCCGGTCAACAAGATCGGCTACGCGAGGGTAACGCAATTCACCGAGCCCACGGCCGGCGAGCTGCGCTCTGCCCTGGAGCAGCTCAACGAGCAGGGCGCAAGGGGTTTTATCCTGGACCTGCGTTTCGATCCCGGCGGGCTGCTGGAATCGGCTGTGCAGATCAGCGACATGTTCCTTGAAGACGGCCAACGGATCGTCTCGACCAAGGGCCGGGCCTGGCCCGAGCAGGTGTTTGACGCGACCGACCAGACCCTGATGCCGGACATCCCGATGGTCGTGCTTGCCAACGAGGGCAGCGCTTCGGCGTCGGAGGTCGTGACCGGCGCGCTGTCGGACAACGGCCGGGCCCTGTTCGTCGGGACACGCACGTTCGGCAAGGGAAGCGTCCAGCAGGTCCGCGGGCTGGACACCGGCCCGGGCGCGCTTAAGTTCACCGGGGCCTACTACTACCTGCCCAACGGGCGGAACATCCACCGCAAACCGGACGCCGAGGTCTGGGGCGTCGACCCCGACGAAGGCGCGTACGTCCCGATGACGTATAAGCAGTACGATCAGATGATCCAGGTCCGCCGCAACAGCGACACGATCCGTCCGGAGAACGGGCACAACGAAGGCGCGGCGGTGACGCCTGACTGGATCAACGATCAACTCAAAGACCCCCAGCTCGCCGCGGCGTTGACGGCCGTGCTGGGCAAGCTCGACACCGGCGATTGGCCGACCGTCGGGCAGTCCAACGCACAGGAACTGGTCAAGCAGCGTGAGCACGAGCTGCTCGAACGACGCCGCAGCCTGTTGCTGGAGGAGCTTCATAAAGTCGAGGCCAAGCTCGCCGACGGCGACGAGAGCGAAGCCGAAGCTACGGCACCTGGAACTATACGGTTGCCGGCCGTGCGGGAGCCTTCGCTTGACCCCGACCAGGGGCCTGGACACCAGCTTGCAATCCCGGAAATAGTGCCTGAGGAAACAAATGCTCCGGGTGAGCAGCCGACTCCTGAATCCCAGCCGGAGTTGGTGCCTGATATTGAAGCGGACCCCATTGAGGAACCGGCAACCCAGCCCGAGCCGGCAGCCCAGCCGTGACTTTGATCCTCGGCCTCGAGACCAGTTGTGACGAGACCGCCGCGGCCGTCGTGTGTGACGGGCGGTTTGTGATGTCCAACGTCGTCGCCTCTCAGCACGAACTGCACGAGCGCTACCACGGCGTGGTCCCCGAGATCGCCAGCCGGGCGCACCTTCAAAGCATCAACCCCGTCGTGCAGGAGGCGCTCGAGCAGGCCGGGACCTCGCTGGAGAAAATCGACGCCATCGCCGTCGGGCACCGCCCCGGGCTGATCGGGTCGCTGCTGGTCGGGGTCAGCGCCGCCAAGACCCTTTCGTGGGCGGCCGGCAAACCGCTGATCGGGATCGACCACGTCCGCGCCCACCTCCACGCCGCGGCGTTGGTCGATGCTGCTAACAGACATGACCAGGACGACCCCGGGCCACTTGAGTTTCCCGCGCTGGGGTTGGTCGTCTCCGGCGGGCACACAAGTTTGTACCGCATGACCTCCCCCGCCGACCTTACCCCCATCGGCCAGACGATCGACGATGCGGTCGGCGAGGCCTACGACAAGGTCGCCGTCATCCTCAAGGCCGGGTACCCAGGCGGGCCCAAGGTCGACAAACTCGCCCAGCAAGGCGATCCCACCGCCTACGATCTGCCGCGCTCGATGCTCGGCAAAGACAGCCTGGACTTCTCATTCAGCGGGCTCAAGACCGCCGTGCTCTACGCCGTGCGAGGCCACCCCAAGGGCCGGGGCAGCGACGCGCGGTTTGAGCGCAGCATCGAGGACCTGACGGAGAAGCAGCAGGCCGACATCGCCGCCTCGTTCCAGGCCGCCGCCGTCGACGCGGTCATCAAGAAGCTCGAACGGGCGGTTAAACACATGACCGAACAAGGTGATGCGCCCAGATCGCTGGTCATCGGCGGCGGCGTCAGCGCCAACTCCCTGCTGCGCACCCGTGTAGCCGAACTTGGCGAGCGGCTGCACATCGCCGTCCGCATCCCGGCATTTGCGTACTGCCTGGACAACGCCGCCATGATCGCCGGCCTGGCGCACACCCACTACCAGGCCAAAGACTTCGCCGACCTGGACCTCCCAGCCGTCGCGTCGGGGTCGGTGTGATGTTGCCAGCCTCATCTGTATCAGCCCCCGACACAAGAACGTGTCGAGCACGGATGCTATCATCAGCCCATGGTGTTTGAGCTTATCTTTCTGGGCACCGGCACGAGCGCCGGGGTGCCGATGATCGGGTGCGACTGCGAGGTCTGCACGTCCGACGACCCGCGCGACCGCCGTGACAGGCCCAGCGCGCTGGTGCGGTATCACGACGGCCAGGACCCTGAGCCGGTCAGGCAGTTCCTGATCGACACCGCCCCGGAGATGCGGCAACAGGCGATCCGGCACGGGATCAAGCGGATCGACGGCGTCCTGTACACCCACGGCCACGCCGACCACATCTTCGGCCTCGATGACCTGCGCCGGTTCAACGCGGTGATGAAATCCGCCGTGGACATCCACGCCGAGCCGAGGGTGCTCGCGTCGCTTAGGAAGATGTTCCCCTACGTGTTCACGCCGGAGAAGAATGTCAACCCGTCGTTCGTGCCGACACTGATCGCGCACGAGCTTGAGCCGGGCAGGACGCTGGACCTGTTCGGCGCGGTGTGGACCCCGATCCGCCTGATGCACGGGCGGCTACCGATCCTGGGCTTCCGGGTGGACTACGGCGGTAAGTCGCTGGCGTACTGCACGGACGTCTCGGCGTTCCCCCCGGAAAGCTACCCCCTGCTGCAAAACCTGGACGTGCTGGTGATCGACGGCCTGCGGTACCGGCATCACCCCACGCACCTGACCATTGATCAGGCGCTCGAACAGATCGAGCAGATCAAGCCGGGCAAAGCGTACCTGACGCACCTGGCGCACGACGTCAAATACGCGGAGCTTGAGCCGAAGTTGCCCAAGGGCGTGCATCTATCTTATGACGGGTTGGTGGTGGAGGTCAGGGAGTAGTAAGAGAAGAAGATAAACACATTATTGGTGAGCTGCATGGAAACAATTACAACACTACGAGCGAATATCTGCCTGAAACAGAGTGATGCTTCGAGAGTAATGGCCTTCTGCAACATGATAAAACATCCTGATGCTACTTGGAATGATTTAATTAATTGCCTTCAGTATCCCGTCCTAATCAGAGAACAAGCGGTAATAATGTTATACAGGCGATTGGATATGATGACTACATACGTAAGTGATTATCATACCGATCCTGAGTATTGGCACGATGTCATTAAGCAGCGTGGTATAGACCCAAATGGTGTTATTGGAATGTCTGAAGAGCGATGGGAGTCTATCTGATTGATTGAAGATTGAGGGTGTAGTCAATCCGTCCCAATCAACTCGCGCAGCGCGGTGCCAACATCCGCCTGCCGCATCAGGTGTTCGCCGACGAGGATGCGGTGGACGCCGGCCTGCTCTAAGCGTTTCACATCTTCTGGGGTCTTGATGCCTGATTCGCTGACGAGGATGCCCAGGTCGGGCACGTCTTTGAGAAGTTTCAGCGTGTGGCCAAGATCGGTCGTCATCGTCTTGAGGTCGCGGTTGTTGATGCCCAGGAGCTGGTAGCCGGGGTGGGGGAAACCGACGTGGGACTTGACCTGGATCAGGCTCTCGTAGTCGTGAACCTCCAGCAGCACGGTCATCTTCAACTCGGTTGCCAGGATCAACAGGTCGATCAGTTGCGGTTCGCCCAGGCACTCGGCGATCAGGAGGATCGCATCTGCCCCGGCGGCGCGGGATTCGTACACCTGGTACGGGTCGATGATGAAGTCCTTGCGGAGCACGGGCAGCGGGACGGCATCCTTGATCAGCCCGATGTAATCAAGCGAACCCTGGAAATACTTCTCATCGGTCAGGCAACTGATCGCCGCGGCGCCGGCTTCGTGGTAAGCCTTGGCGATGGCGACGGGGTCGAAGTCTTCGCGGATGACCCCGGCAGAGGGGCTGGCCTTCTTGACCTCGGCGATCACACGTAGTTGCCCGTTGGGCCGGGTCACCGCGGTGAAGAAGTTGCGCGGCGGCTGGGCCTGGCTGGCGCGGTCCTTGAGCGTGTCCAGGGGGACCTGGCTTATGGACTGGGCGACTTGCTGCTTCTTGTCCGCCACGATTTGGGCCAGCACGTCCGGCATGGATCGGTCTCGGGGGCGTTAGGGGTTGGGAGTTGGGGGTTAGGGGTTGGGGATGTTTCTGACGCTTGATTGTGGTCAAAGCATAGCCGCTGATAGGCGAAGTGAAAACGCGGCCTGCCACCTCCCCCGAAACACCCCCCGGATCACCTCCCCGGATCGCCTGCCCGGATCTCCCGCCCACGATTACGCAGGCGGCGGCGCAGCGGTACACTCCCCTTTAGAGCCTGTGAACCGTTCACCGATCAAGGAACGCGATTTGCCACGGATAGGCCTGCTGTCTGACTCACACGGCCGCGTCGAGCTGACCCGGCAAGCTGTTACGGCCCTGGTCGGTGCCGGCGTGGACATGCTGATCCACTTAGGCGACCTCGAGTCTATCCAGGTCATCGACGAGCTGGTCGTTGTGCAGCCCGGGACCGACCAGACGATCCCCGCCCGGCTGGTCTTTGGCAATAGTGACTGGGACACCGGCCCGCTGGGGGACTACGCCCGGGGCCTGGGTATCGCCGTCGACCATCCCGCGGGTCGGATCGGGCTGGACGAGGGAGAGCTGGTATTCTGTCACGGACACCAGTCCCGGGTACTTCGTGAGGCGCTGGCCCGCGGGGTGCGGTATCTCTGCCACGGCCACACCCACCTGGCCTCGGACACTCGCCAAGGCCCGACCCGGATCATCAACCCCGGCGCCCTGTGCCGGACGCAACGCTACACGGTCGCTGTCCTGGACACGGGATCGGACGGATTGACATTCCTACCCGTGGGGCCACGCTGAGCGGCGTGAGATGTTAAGATGGGTATCGTGATAGGTAGATGTATGGCTGACAGCATGTACGAGACTCAACCGATGACCGAAGAGCAGGGAAATGAGACACTGCAGGGGTTAACCCTGCGGTCGTTCGAGCCGGACGACCAGCAGGCGGTGTCGCGGCTGTACAACGAAGGCCTGCTGGCCGGTCAGATCGCGCCCAACGACTCGGGCGCGGACATCGACAACATGCGGGAAGCGTACTTCGACAGCGACCGCCACCACTTCTGGATCGCCGAGCTAGCCGGCCGGGTGATCGCGATGATCGGGGTAGCCAGCGACGAGACCCACACCGCCGAGATACGCCGGCTCCGCGTCGAGCAGGCGTACCAGCAGACCGACGTTGCGGGGATGCTGCTGGAGACGGCGATCTCCCACTGCAAGCACCACGGGTACCTCAAGGTCCGGCTGGACACCCGCTTCGAGCGTGACGCCGCGGTCGGGCTGTTCGACAGCGTTGGCTTCCAGCACACCCGGACACGCAGCATGCACGGCAAAGACCTGCTGGAGTTCTACCTGGACCTGTACCGCCAGGACAAGAACGAAGGCGAATAGGCAAGCCGATCAGGCGAACCGACTACCGATCAGGCAGCCGGGCCGGGGTGTTCCTCAGTACTTGGGCAAGCCCGTTTACTCCTCGGCGGCTTGGCCTTTACCCGAGGCGACCTGGAACGCAAAGTAGATCGCGATGCCGAACCATAACAGATCCCAGGGCGACAACCCCTCCTTGATCCGGTCGGTCAGACTCACGTCTCCCATCCTGTAATCCACATACTGTTTGGCGATCGCTTTTTTCTGATCTTCGTCCATACCCACCAGCGCCTGCTCGGCGGCCTCGGTGGTGTCTTCGATCTTGATCGTTAAATCATTGGAGGCGTCTTCGAATGTGGCCGTGTCGTCGAGGTACCACGCCTTGGCTTCTTCGTCGACCAGGTCATTGACGATCATGTCGTACCACGAGGCCTCCAGCATGATCTCCGGGTCTTTGATCGCGAAGTCCTGGGTGCCCCACTGGACGATCAGGAACTTGCCCAGCAACAGCCCGATGACAACCAGACCCGCGGCGGAGACGCCGTGGCCCACGTTGGGGTTCTTGACCACCGCGGCGACCGCCCCGCCGACAAGCAGCCCGACACCGATCGCCACGTACCCGACTTCGTAGCCGGTGTAGAAAACGATCGCCGCCCAGATCACACCGCCGACCACGGCCGCGGCCAACCCGGCGATCAGCTCCAACCCGGCCATCCCCGCGTGACGGGGGTGCCTGATGACAGTGCCTGACAGTTCGTTACGCATCGTAGTGCCCCTTGAATTGGTTCCCGCTGAAAAAGATCCGCCCGTTCGATGGCCGATCGGCCTGTAGCGCCACCGACCTGAAAAAAAGAAGTGAAGCGTGAGACATTGTCCCCGTGGAGGGTCGCCCGTCAAGGGAGCGGTCGCCTCAAGGGTCGGTATCTGTATACAGCCGGTCGCCGCCTGAAGGTGTCGGACCCTAAGCCGATACCGGCCAGACCCTGATCAGGCGGCCTGGGGCGGGTTGAAGCGTGAGCCGGACAGGGGGATGCGTTTGTTGCCCGACGGGCCCGGCAGCAGCGGCGCGATCGCTGCACTGCCCACCGCGATCAGGACGTTCGCCAGGGTGTAGACCCACCAGTACCGGATCGGCTCGACCTTCAGATACACCAGCACGCCGCTGGTCAGCAGCACCACGATCGTGATCGGGATCAGCCCCCGCCAGGCGAGCTTCATCAGTTGGTCGAAGCGGAACCTCGGCAACGTCCAGCGGATCCACATCATTATCAGCAGCAGCAGCGTGATCTTCCCGGCGAAGACGCTGAACTTCAGCAGCACGACGCCCAGCCCCATCCACCAGGCGCCGCCCGCGATTTCCGGGAGGATGTGCAGGCCTGTCATGGTCGTGACCAGCGGTGCGATGTCCCAGCCGCCAAGGAACAGGATGCAGAAGAACGCCGACCCGGCGATCATGTGCATGTACTCGGCCAGGAAGAACAGCGCCCACTTCATCGAGCTGTATTCGGTGTGGAACCCGCCGACCAGTTCCTGCTCCGCCTCGGCCAGGTCGAACGGTGCGCGGTTGGTCTCGGCCAGTGTGCAGGTGAAGAAGATCACCGCCAGCAGCGGGTGCATCAGGATGCCCCACACGCCCCCGGCTTGGAGGTTGACCATCAGCCCGGCGTCGCTGGTCTTAAAGCAAAGGATCGCGACTAACACGCACACGCCCATCGGGATCTCGTAGCTGATCATCTGCGCCGTCGCGCGGAGCCCGCCGAGGAAGGCGTACTTGTTGTTCGAGGCATACGCCCCGACCACCACGCCGTACACACCAAGGGAAGATACCGCGAGCATGAAGATGACCCCGATACTGATCGGAGCGACCGCGACCATGACCCGGCCGGGCTCGGCGAGCAGCATCCCGCCGATGAAAGGCAGGAAGTTCGGCAGCGTCAGCCCAGGGAAGTCGTAGAGCCCGCCCCAGGGGACGACCGCCCAGCCGATCATCGCCGGGACCACGACCATCACCGGCGCCAGGCAGAACAACATCCGGTCCACGTGCGGCGGGGTGTAGTCCTCCTTGACCAGCAGCTTCAGCCCGTCGGCCAAAGCCTGGCCAAGACCAAAATGGAAACCCTTGAAAGGCAGGATGCCGAAGGAGAAGTTGGTGCGGTTGGGCCCGATCCGGTCCTGGGTCCACGCCGCAACCTTCCGCTCCAGGAAGATAAGGTAAGCGCAAGCGCCCAGGATCATGTGGGTGAGCACGAGGATGATGATCAGGCTGACGAAGAACTGTGCGGTGAACATGTGTCTGCTTCTGCTCGTAGGTGTCAACACATCGGGGCCGGTGTCCGCCTGCCCCATCGTCGGCAACGCCCGGCGGATGCCGCTACAATCCGCCGACCCCCGGTCAACCCCGGACACCCCGGCAGAAGCTTAAAAGAGTAGGGCCAGCCCACCCGTGAAGCAAACCAACGACCAGACCCACGAACGGCCGCCCGACGAGACGATCAAGGAGACGTTCGAGTCGATCGTCATCGCCTTCATCCTCGCGTTCGTTTTCCGGGCCTATGTCGTCGAGGCCTTCGTGATCCCCACCGGGTCGATGGCCCCGACCCTGCTGGGCGCCCACTACAGCGTCCATTGCCCGCAGTGCGGCTACGGGTTCACCATCAACAGCCCGGGCAACGCCCGCGGCGACGCCATCTGCACGATGTGCCGGTACAACATCTCCATGCCGCAGATCGTGCGTCCCCTGCCCGGCGACCGGATCCTCGTCCACAAATACGTCTTCAGCATCAGCGAGCCCAGGCGGTGGGATGTGGTCGTCTTCAAGGCCCCGCACGACCCCAACACCAACTTCATCAAGCGGCTGGTCGGCCTGCCTAACGAATCGATCCACCTGCTGGACGGGAACGTCTACACCCAGCCCAAAGGCCAGGACACCTGGCGGATCGCGCGCAAGAGCGATCGACCCAAGGTCCAGCGGGCCGTCTGGCAGCCGATTTACTACAGCCAGTACATCCCTCGCGACGGCGGCGCACTGATGGGCCCGGGCACCCGCACCCCCGGCAATCGCTGGAAAGTCCCGTGGGTTGCCCAGCAGGGCCAGTGGGACCTTGAGCACACCCGCAGCTACCGTTTCGACGGCCAGGGCGTCGGCCGGATCGGTTTTGACTTTCACCTCGGCGGCCATCTCAGGCCCGAGGGGGTCTACCCCTACAACCAGTACAACCCAAGCCGCTACTGGGACAAGATTGAAGACATCCGCCTGGCCACAACGGTCCAGCCGCAGGGCCCGGGGTGTAAGGTCGGCCTGTCCACACAGACACGCCTGGACGGCGATGGCCATACACAAACCGTCACCGCGACGATCGAACCCGACGGGGCGATCCACCTGACCGCCACCGATCCACAAACCGGTGAAACGCAAGAGTTGATGGCCGGTCGAATCCAGCCGCTTGCCCAGGACCGAACCACCTCAATCGAACTCTGGGCCGTCGACCAGGAGATCTGTGTCTGGGTAGATGGCAAGCGTGCTCTGCGTTATGTCTACGCCAGCGAATTGAGCTTCGAGCAACTCATCAACCGGCCCCCGCCGCAGATGACCCCCACCATCACGATCGAAGTCTCCGGCGGCCCCGCGGTGTTCCACCAGGTCGAGTTGGATCGCGACCTCTACTACGCCAGCAGGAGCACCCATCCATCTGCGTATTACTACGCCCGGGGCGGGCTGTTTCGCCAGACCAACGGCGAAATCGAGCTGACCAGTGATCGAGTCCAGCCCATGGACATCCAGGACAACGAGTTCTTTTGCATCGGTGACAACAGCCCGCTCAGCGATGACGGCCGTTTCTGGAGCCCGGGCCTGAACTACAAGGACATCAACTCCCACGCCCTGTGGGTCCGCCAGCGCTACTTCGACCGCGCCTTGGATGACGCTACGCGCGACGGGATCGTCCCGGGCAAACTGATGATGGGCCGAGCCTTCTTTGTCTACTTCCCCGCCCCGTTCCCCTGGGACAAGAACGCCGGGGGCATCATCCCCAACTTCGCGGATATGCGTTTCATTCACTGAAATCGGATTGAACTTTAAGCCCACGTTTGTTAAGAGTTAAAGCTCTCGTGAGTGGTTTTCCACATTTCGAGACACTGCCATTTACACGCATGAAACAGACCCGCTGAAGGCGGCATTCCATATATTTCTCCTAACCTCTCGGGGCTACTTAAACAACTGCCAACTTGGTATTAACAGTGCATTTGGATGCCACCAATTAGCCTGATTAACCCAACATAGCTCATTTTCGAGAATCGGGTCCGTGATCCGGGTGAGCCCCAAATCGCTATAACCCACACGTTTTCCACAAACAACGATCTTGGTGCCCTGGCTCGGGCGTCCGTCAAACCGGTTGCTAAGCGGAGACGCCCATTGGATTTGGGCTATGGGGCAACCGGCTCTATGATGTCCGCTTATGAGTCAAGACAACGCCATCATGCGTAACGTCATCGCCGCCCTGGTCACCAACGAGCCGGGCGTGCTGGCACAGGTCGCCGGGATGTTCGCCGCACGCGGGTTCAACATCGACTCGCTGGTCGTCGGCCGGACCGAAAACCCCGAGTTGTCGCGGATGACCATCGTCGTCAACGGCGACTATGCCGTGCTGGAGCAGATCCGCAAGCAGTTGCAGAAGCTCGTCCCGGTCGTCAAGGTCGTGGACTACTCGAGCGTCGATTTCGTCGAACGTGACCTGATGCTCCTGCAGGTGACGACGGCAGGCAAGACGCCCGGCAGCCGGCACCACCGCAACGAGCTGATCGAGTTGGCGAATGTCTTCCGCGCAAGGGTGGTGGATGTCAGCGAGGACCAGTTGATGGTCGAGCTGTCCGGCACGGAGGACAAGATCGAGGCGTTCATCGAGTTGGCCAAGCCCTACGGGATCGTGGAGTTGGCGCGGACGGGTGTGATCGCGATGCCCCGAGGCAACGCCACCCCTGCCGGCCGCCGTCAAGCGCTCAGCCGCGGAGGCCAGGCCGCCGGCTCCGGGTCCGCGCGCAAGTCACAGATCGACGATGCCGACCTGCCCCCGGGCTGACCCATCAGATCAGCCGATATCTGACCCGGTCTGGATCGCCCCGCTCACAAGGATGGGCCCCTCCCTTTGCGGCGCGTCGATCGAAGCGGCCGGGGCGTGTTTCTTTAGTAGCCCACGATAGAATAAGCCCATGCCCAAGCGCTTACGCATCAGTCTGGCGAACAAGTGCCAACTGCTGTTCGGCGCGGCGGTCGTGCTGATCCTCACCGCGGCGCTGGCGGTCGTGGCGCTTCGGATGCAGGCCCTGGTCCAGCGCGGCCCCCATCAGCGGGCGCAGGACTTGGCCCAGTGGTGGCTGGCGGACGAGATCCGCTTCGGCGGCGAACTTAATCCGATCCAGCGCAACGCACACGGGCTGCCGCCGGAGGTCTCCAAGGCGGTGTCGCTTATCCCCGGCGATCAGCTCGAGCGCCAGGCCGAGGCCGACCCTTTCCTGGCAGAAGCGGTCGAGTTGTTTCAAACACGCCCGGCGAGCTGGGAGCTGTTTGCCTCGGCTACTGACGCCCAGGACCAGACCTACTACCGGTATGCCCGCGCGATCCGTAAGTCAGACCTCGAACGGGTCCGCGGCGGCGCGGTCGGGGGGTTCAGCCCCTCCGTCGGATCAGCGGCCTTGGCGGACCCCCTTCAGATGGTGCTGCTGATCCACCTGCGGGACGAGGACGCGCCCAAGCAACTGATGCTCAACCGGATCTACCTGGTCACCGCCGGGCTCGTCTCGGGCCTGCTGGCGATCGGCACGTTCTGGTTCATCACCACGCGGATCATCCTCTCGCCGGTGCGCCTCCTGCACGGATACGCCGCCAAGGTCTCGCAGGGCGACATGAACATCCGCTCGGATATCAACACCGGCGACGAGTTCCAGAACCTCTCGGACATGTTCAACACCATGCTCGGAAACCTCAAGAGCAACGAGGACCAGCTCCGCTCGATCAACAAGAGCCTGGACCTGAAGCTCGGCGAGTTGGCCGAGTCCAACGTCGCCCTGTATGAAGCGAACAAGATCAAGGGTGAGTTCCTGGCCAACGTCTCGCACGAACTGAGGACGCCGTTGAACTCGATCACCGGGTTCGCCGAGGTCCTCGGTGAGACGCTGACCGGCCGGGACGACCCCCAGGACGAGAAACGTCGGCGGTACGCGGCCAACATCGTCACCTCAAGCCGGCGTCTGCTGGACCTGATCAACGACCTTTTGGACCTTGCCAAGATCGAGGCCGGGCGGATGGAGATGCGCGTAGGCCCGGTCAGCATCGCCGACACCGTCGAGGGCCTGCTGAACCTGATCAAGCCCCTGGCCGAGAAGCACAACATCACGGTCAACCAGAAGCTAGAGCCCAACCTCCCCACGGTCCAGACCGACGCGGGCAAGCTCCAGCAGGTGCTGTTCAACTTCCTGGCCAACGCGGTCAAGTTCACCCCGCCCGAGGGTGAGGTCAACGCCCGCGCCGAGTTGATCCCCGCCGAAGCGCAAGGCGGCGCAGAGCGCATACGCATCAGCGTCAGCGACACCGGCCCGGGCATCCACGATGACGACCAGAAACGTATCTTCGAGAAGTTCGTTCAGCTCGACCCCGGCGTCACCAAGGAGCACGGCGGAACCGGCCTGGGCCTGACCATCAGCCTGGAACTGGCGGAGCTGTTACAAGGCGTGATCGAACTGGACAGCACCCCCGGCAAAGGCGCAACCTTCAGCCTGACGATCCCGCTGTCACTTTCCGAAGAAACCACCCCCCTGATGCCCGACGTCGCCGCCAGCAGCAACCCCCGCACACCTCGATAACACCCAACTCACGTCACCCTGCACCCAAAGCCCACGGCCTCCAGGCCGTGGGACCTACCTGCGCCGGCGCAAGACCCACACCACCCCAACCCCCAACACCGCCACCGTCCCCGGCTCAGGAACCGTCGCGACGAAAATGCCTTCGCTGCCATCGGTGAAGCTTAGTTGGAATACGAGTTGGCCGGCGTCGTTAAAGCCTCTGCGCCAACCATCCTCGCCACCGGATAAGTTTTGAAAGCCAACCCACTGGATCATGCGAAAATCGTCGATCAACGGATCGTCATTGACATCGAACATTTCGCCCACCCTGGCAATGAGTCTGAGGGTGCCATCGAGTTCGGTGGCCCATATCCCATCTTCATTTGTGTGGTCCACTCCCGGGCCGGAAACCCGGCCCCTGAAGGCAACCTGACCGGTGGCGTTCATAGATGGGAAATCCACACTAGCGAACACTTCACCCACCGCCGCGCCCGGCGCGGGGTCTCCCTCTCGCGCCACCAGTCTCAGTGATCCCGAGCCGTCCGACCAGAGGCCCAGGTTGTTCGTTAGTTCTACGCTAGGGCCGGAGAGAAGCCCCATAAATGCGATCCGACCCGCCGTGTTGATTCTGGGGCCGAAGAAAGTGATGGAGCTGAACTTTTCACCGAACACCACCCCAGGCCCAGTGCCCGGTGCTTGGTCGCCCTCCCGAGCCACGAGGCCCAATGATCCTGAACCCTCCGACCAGAGGCCTTCGTCATTCGTGTCGTCCACACCAGGTCCGACGAGTCTAGCCCAAAAGGCAGTCTGCCCGGCATTGTTAAATATGGGACTGTTGAGGACATCAAAATCCACCCCCGGTGCGGCCCCAGCCGCTTGTGCCCCAGTCTGGGCTACAAGGTTCAGCGAACCGGGCACTCCCGTCCAGATACCTTGGAAGACGTGACCTTCAGGGGTTGCGAAACCGCTCGACAATAAGACCTGCCCAGCCCCGTTGATCGCCGTGACTCCCACGCCGCGAAAGGTAACACCCGGACCCATCCCCGGTACGGGGTCACCTTGCTGAGCTACCAACTGGAACGATCCTGATTCTTCCAACCAGATCCGGCTATCAATAGTCGTACCACCTAAATTGGCTGGAAGGCGAACAATGTCACCGAACACAATCTGCCCGGTATCATTGAAAGTAGTGAAGCTAAGTCCCCTGATCGTACCTCGCTGCGGGAAGATACTTGGATCGCCCGGATCGCCCGGGGCAGGATCACCATTGCGGACGACCAGTTCTTTTGAACCAGCAGTCCCCCGCCAGAGACCGTCACTATTCGTGCTGTCTACACCCGGACCTGAGAGACCGCCTACAAACGCGAACTGGCCTGTATTATTCAGGAGGGGGGCACTTAGACTGGTGTACACCACCCCCGGCCCTGCGCCCGGCGCATCTTGACCCGCACGGGCAATCAAGCCCAATGACCCCGAACCCTCCCACCACAAGCCCATCCCGTTCGTACTGACTTCTACGCCCGGGCCTCCCAGCGCGGCCCCGAACGCGACTTCTCCGGCATTATTCATCGCTATTTGAGTACTGAAAAACAGGCGGTATGTCACCCCCGGTTCCGCACCCGGCGCTTGCTGGCCGGTCATGGCGACCGTTCTGTATGTAACCGCCGCATGAGCGTCGATAGAGGTCCAAGTTGTTAGCCCCGTGACAGCGATACCGACAGCGCAAAACCTCAACAGCTTCCCGGACATAGGTTCCTCTTTTCAATAACAGAGTGCTCGGACTAGTTTTGCAGAGCCCCCGCAAAACTCTCGCTCCCCCCGGGGAACTATTCCCAGCCATAGAAAGGCAAAGCAAGATTACATCGCATCCTACACCGCGTCAAGCATATTTTGTAATTAATTCGATACGCCTACCAAGCATCTTGCCCAGTTTAACAGCCGTGATGCCAGCAGGCGGGCGCCTTTGGGTTCAGCCAATCTCCTCGATCACCGCCCTCTTTTTTAGATATCGGACTCGCCGGCTGTAACACCGATGGTCGCTGTGTGGATTAAGAGCGCGCTAACAGCCGACGGGAGCCCGCCATGTGCTGCGTGGCCGCTGTTGAATCAAACGCACATCACGGCCAGTCTGTGGCGTCGCCCATCTGCTTGAGCAGATCCCTGGCTTGCGCCACCCCCCCGGCGTCGTCCGGGCCGGACGCGGCATGTTCGAGGTGGTAACGCGCCCAACGGTCCTGGCCCAGTGCCTGGTAGACCGCGCCGATGTGGTAGTGCGCTTCGTGGATCTGGCTGAGCATGGGGATCGCATGGCTCAACAGCTTCAGCGCGGCTTGGTCATGTCCCCGGCGGTGTTCGATCCAGCCGGCGGTATCCAATACGGCGGGGCTGGCGGGTATCGCTTCGAGCACCGACCGGGCAAGCCGGGCGGCTTCGTCGTAATGCTCGGGGCCCTGCTCGGCGAGCAGGTACGCCAGGTCATTCGCCGCCACCAGCCGGTAAGGGCCGTCACCGGCCACCATCGCCTTGAGCGCTTCGATGGCTTGCGGGTGCATCGCCGCCTCGTTGAGTTGCTGCGCGAGTTGATAGGCCAGATGCGGGTCGTCGCCGTGGCGTGCGCTCAGCTCTCTAAGCGGCTCGACCGCGCCTCTGTGGTCGCCGGCCGACCGCCGATTGACCGCTGTCAACAGCAGGACAAGCGAACTGTCGGGGGCAACCTTTTGCGTTTGCTGCAACAACCCGGTTACTTCATTTCCTGAGCCGATCGTCACGGCGGCGAGCAATGCGTATCCCGGTACGTATCCCGGCGCCCGGTTGATTGCTGATCCGCTCAGCTCTGACGACAGACCCGACATCCCGGCTTCCAGCGCAGCGGTGGCCATCACCAGATCACAGCCGGCCTGCTGGGGCTGGTCATTAACCACCGGCTTGCCTTCGTGGTCGAGCGCCGGAATCAGATCGTCAGGGAACAGCGTACGCACGGCCTGGTAACCCCGCGCCGCTTCATCGACACCGGCCCGGTCGCCTTGCGCCAGCGCCTCGACGATCTGCGTCATCGGGTGTCGCCGACCGGCCGAAGGCGGGTCGACCCCTAAGCCGTACGCCAACAGCGAGCCGGTCGCCGTGCCCGCCAGACGCGGGGCGTCCGCCAGGAACTGCCGAGCCTGCTCGTGCTGTCCGCCCTGATATAGCAACACGATCCGTAAAGCGGTGATCGGCCCGTCATCCGCTGCCCCCAGCCCAGAAAGTCTATCCAGTGTGTCGCCCGCCAAGGCCCAGTCGCCCTGCCGGTCCGCCAGCTTCAGACGTAAACCTAACCAGGGCTCGCTTAACTCGCGCGGCAGGGAATCCAGGTCGATTGAGCTATCAGCCCAGCTAAGCAAAACCGCATCCCGATCCGATCCCTGGCTTAGTTTCAACATCTGGGCGGTAACCTGACGCGCGATTGTCGGGTCGCTGTACAGAGAGCCGATCCGCGAGCCGGCGGCTTGCATATCCCCGGCGGCCACCTCGCCCTTCGCCGACAGCACCTGCGCCGAAGCGTAATAAGGCGACCCAGGCCCGATCGCAGCGAGCCGGTGCAAGGCCTCGTCGTATCGGTCCATGGTCAGCAGTGTCCGTCCGATCGCATGATCCAGGCCGACGTCCTGCCCCGGGGGGGTCTTATCCTGTACCGCATCGACCACCGAAGCGGCCCGCTGCTCAAGGCCAAGGGTCTGATAGATCTCAAGCTGCGCCGTACGCGCCAACTGGTCATCGGAATCGGCGGTGCGGATCAGGTCTAAGAGCGCCTCCTCGGCCTGAGGGTAACGCCCGTCGGCGGACAGCGCCCTGGCGTAACGGACGCGGACAGCCCGGTCTTGCGGGACCAGTTCGATCACCGACCGGTAAACGTCTACCGCTTCCTCGGTCCGCCCGAGCATCACCAGCAGACCGGCTTTGATCCCCAGCAGCGCCGTGCTCTTGGGGGACTGGGTCAGGCCTCGCTGGACCACCGACAGCGCCTGGTCCGGTCTGCCGAGCATGGCGTAACGCCGGCTCAATTCGGTCACTGAAGCGGTATCACCGGCCGAGACGCGCGCAGACGCGGCGTCCAGGTTTGCCAGGCGTTTCTCTAGCGAGTCCTGATCCCAACTCGACAGCAACTGTGTGATCAGGGACGCCGAGCCCTGCGACTGGTTGTTGTACAGCCGGTCGAACACATCCGTGGCCGCGTCCTCGTCGCCGAGAAGCGTGTGCAGTTTTGCGATTGCGTCGGCGACCATCGGCGCGGACGGGTCCCGCTGACGGATCAACTTATCCAGCAGCGGGTTCAGCGCTGCGACCGCCTCGTCGCCTCGATCGGCCGCCCGCAGAAGCGTGGCCTGTGACAGGCGCGCAAACACCTCGTTGTAGACCTCCATCTCCTCGAGTTGTTTAACCCCCTGGTCGGTCAGATCCTGTCTGATATAGAACTGGCTGAGCCAGGAGAACGGCTCGGCGCTGTTGGGGTACAACCGGACCAGCGCCAGGAGGTGTTCCTCGGCGCGCTTAGGCTGGTCTTGCTCCTGATAGATCCCGGCCAGGACCAGTCGGAGCATCGGCGAGAGGTTTCCAGAGGCGATGGCTTGGGTGCAGATGTCGGCCGCGGCGTCCAGGTCACCGGCGCGCAGCTTCAGCCGGGCCGCCAGCGCCGGGTCCACTTCCGGATCGACCTGATCCGCGTCGATCCGGGACAGGTATTCATCCGCCTGCTCCGGCTGGTCGGCGGCGTTGGCGATCCTTGCGCCCAGCGCCAGCGCGTCGATGTCGTTGGGCATGGCTTGCAGGACGGTCTGGACCTGCTGGGTCGCGGATTTGAACCGGCCCATCGCCGCGAGCGAGCGTGACAGGGCCAACCGAGCGCTGTGGTTGTCAGGCGCCTTCTCAACGGCCATCCCCAGGGCCGCGGCGGCGCGCTCGTACTGTTTGGACTTGTAGTACAACTCCCCGGTGAGTTGCTCGGGCCCAGGCGCGTCGGGGAACCGCTTGGCGATCTGCGCCAAAACGTTTTCGAGCCCGGCCTCGTCGCCCTGCTTGAGCAGGACAGTCGCCAGTCTCATCCACACGTCCAGTTGCCCCGGTTGCCTGCCGACCCATTCCCCGGCCCACTTGCGCGCGGCATTCGTCCGGCCGAGAAAGTCATAACCGAAAAACAGCATACGGACCTGGTCGTCGGTCAGGTCCGAGCCGGCCTCGATCCCGTCCAGCAGCCGGGCCACCTGGTCGGTGTCGCCGCTGGCCATCGCACGTTGGAGCTTGAACAGCAGCGCCCGGGGGTTGGTCGGGTCCAACCGGTAGTACGCCTCGATGTCTTCACCGCTTGCGCCGATGAAGCCCTCCTGGGTCATCATCGTCGTAAACGCGTCCCGCGCCATGGGGTCTTGCGGGTCCAACTCGCAGGCGGTCCGTAGCGCCAGGCGCGCCTGGTCCAGCTCGCCAAGATTCCACAGCGTCAGCCCATACAGCGCCTGCACCCGTGCCACCGACGCCATCGTGGGAAACATCGGACTCATCACCTCGCGGCAGCGCTCGTAGTCGCCCCTGGAAAACAGCGCCTGAGCCAGCAGGAAGTGGGCGTCAAAATTAAGCGACCCGTCCCCCCGGAGCGTCTCGAGGATCGGCAGGGCCTGATCGATCTTTCCCTCGACCAGCAGTAGCCGTGCGCTGGCGATCCGCTTGACAGGTGATTCGCTTTCGTCGGCGGGGATCGCACGCAACAGGTCCCAGCCCAGTTGCACGCGCTCATCAATCGCCGCGGCATCCTCGGGCATCCCAAGCAGTGCGCTGATGGTTCGGTGGGCGGTGACCAGCGGCAGGTCGGTGACGCCGCTTAGCTCCCGGGCCTGCGCGATCAACCGGTCCCATGCCTGTTCGTCCTTGGCGGTGCGTAGAAAAAGCAGCGCCGCGTCGGTGTGCCGGGGGTCCTCTGCGAGCACGGATTCCAGGTCTGTCAGAAGGTTCTCCCGGCCTGTGTTCAAGGCGTCCTGTTGCTGCTCAAGCAGTTGGGCGTAGGTCGGCGGGTCGGCCGGCTCTTCCTGCGGGTCCTGCTCAAGCCCGGCGGCGGCTGAGTCCGGGCCGAGTTCCTGGATCGATCGCCGGGTCTGCTGGATAAGCAGGCGCAGCCGTTGCGAATCGCTTTGATGCAGCAGGGCCCGGCCGAAGAGGCTCTCGACGTGGGTGTCCGGTTGCTGTTTGAGTATCTTCAACTGCGCCACCGCGACCGACCGGGCCAGGGAGAATCGCTCCTGGGCCTGGGCGTCGACGGCGAACGTCGGGTCGTTCAGGGTCAGCCCGACGGTCTGATGCGCCCAGGAAAGCAAGGCCCTGGCGATGCTCAGATCATCGGGCTGGTCTTTCTGAAGCCTGTCGAGGGTGAGCTTGGCCGGTCTCAGACGGCCCAGATCGACCTGCGCCGTCGCCTGGATCAGCAGGGCCTGACGGTTGTCCGGCTCCTCGGCGAGGACCGTGTCGATGATACTCTGCGCGGTGCTGGGCTTGCCGTTGGCTAGCGCGATCTGCGCTTTCTCGATCCGTAGTTCAGGGCTCTCCCCACAGCCGACGGCCAGCAGCAGACATAAAGCCAGCGCGCTTGACAGGGTGCGCAGCCACCGGGTTCGGCGTCGATCGGTTTTAACATCCGCGGTCGTCATCATCGTCTCCCACAAGTGCCGGGGTCTGCCCGGTCACGGCTAGCATCGTCCTGCGATTCATGGCAGCTTCTGATCGATCACGGGCATCAGCCTGGCGGCGGCCTGCTGCGCCAATTCCCGGGCCGCGTCCACGTTCTGCCCGGGCACGTTGACCGTGAAGCGTATCAGCGCCCCGCCGGCGTCCCGGTGGAGCAACCCGTTGAGCAGTATCGTCGCCTGCTGAAGTGTATAGTTGGTCGTGTAGGTGTCGCCGCACTTGAAGACATAGAGGTAGTACACCGTCCGCCGGCCGGCCTGGCTGACCACTTCGCGCATCGCCAGCGGGGTTTCCCGCGCGGCGTCAACCGTGACCTGCCCCTTGGAAACGATCTTTTCGCCGTTGCCCTGGATGCAAAGCTCCGGCGAGTGCGTGCCGCGGCGGTTGTTCTTGCTGAACACGATCAGCAGATCGAAACCGGCCCCACCGCGGTCGGCGGTGAACCTGCGGTAGATGTAATCGTCGGTCTCGAGGATCGCCAGCACCTTGTCCTGCAGGTTCAGCTCGGCGCTGTCGTAGTGGGTGTCTGCGATCTGGACGGTCTGTGGGATCGCCTGCTGGGCCAGCGCGCTGACGGGTTTGGGTTCGGGGCGGTTGACCCAGTAGGCGCTAAGCCCCGCCGCGACGACCAGGCAGCAAACCGTGGCCGGGGACAGCGTCCGCGGTCGGGCCCCGGGTTCGGATCGGATCCCCTTGAGGTAACCAAGCAGCCGGGCGTCTGACCAGCTGCGCTCAAGTAGCCGGCCCAGCAGAAGGATCGCCGCTTCCAGGGCGAACATCATCGCCAGCGCCAGCGCGAAGACCAGGATCCCCGACAGGTCGTGGAACCAGCCGTGCTCCCCGGCGGCCTGGATCCCCAGGTGATGCGCCGCGACGATCAACCCGGTGATCCGCGCGATGTTGCAGGCGATCGCCACCGGCAGCGCCAAGACCAGCAACAGCCAACGCCAAAGCCCCGTCACCCGGCATAGGGCCGCGAACAGGGCGGCGAAGTAAGTCAGCGCGATGATGCTGCGCAGGCCACCGCAGACGTTTTCGATTACCAGTGTCTTGGGCAGCCCGTCGCTGTCGGGGCTTAATAGGACGTAGCTGCCATCGACCACCGCCGGGACGCCGAAGGCGTGGGTGGCCAGCCACAGCGCCGCCTTGCTGGCCAGCAGCTTCAACTCGAAGTTGATCCCGTCGATCCACGCAAGCGGCAGGGGCACCATGAACAGCAGCAGCGCGATCGGCAGGGCGTACGCACGCGCAAGCGGCCAGCCGCCCCAGATCAGCACGATCCCCACCATCACCCCGATCAGCGCGAAACCCGAGGCGAAGGTCACGCTGGCGAAAGTGAACAGCAGGTGCGTGAGCAGAAAGAAGCCGAAGACCGCCCAGCCCAGCGTGCTTGACCGGCGTGTCCGTTCAGACGGAGCGCCGAGCTGCGTATAGATGAATAGCGCAAGCGCAAACGAAACCGCCGGGACCAGCGGGCCGTGGGTGTAGTACGAGTCCCCCCCGGTCAACCGATCCAGCAGCGGCGTGTCGCGCTGCCACCACGCGGGGAACCACTGCATCCAGATCCGTGAGAACGTACCGTACCACGCCAGCGCCATCAGCCCGGCGGACAACAACACGCCCAGCCACAGACGCGGGCTGAGTGTCGGCAACCCGCTTTCGGCCGCGACCGAGGCTTGCGTGTTGGGTTTGGGTTCGTCGCTCAAGGGATCCCTCTTACGATTTTCGGGCCGACCAGCCGGGTCACCCAGACCGGCAACTTCTGCCACGCGGCGATGCGGCGTTGGTACCGTGGGTTGTCCGGCCTGACCACACCGACATCACCGTACCGCAAATAGTACTGCCAAGTCGTCGGGTGGGCTTGGGCCCCCCACTGCTTCTTGAAACGATAGGTCCCCGAATCCGGGCTGGACCGGCCAAAATCAAACGATCCCGAACTCCGCTGTATCGCCCGCAGCAGCAACCGGTGGTACATCCACATGTTGGCGTTGGTGTGCTTGGCGCTGCGCAGGCTGCTGGCGGAGGGGACCTGTGTTTGGATCGAGCCCCCGGCCCGCCCGTGGACCAGCAACGCCCCCGCCACGGCCCGGCCCCCATGGCTGACCACCGCCAACTCCGCGCCGCTGTCAAACGCTGAAAGGATCGACCCGAACAGCTTGCGCGGGTATACCGGCGTGCCCAGGTCGCGCATGTTCGTCGAGAACACGCTGTAAAAATCATCGAGCAGCGCCGCCTTGCCGAAACGGATCGACAGGCCGGCCTTGTCGCCCTTGCGGACCTGGTTGCGGACCTTCGCGTTCAAGGAATCCCAAAGCGCTTGCTCATCGTCAGGCAGGTCAAGCACCATCCGCGCCTTTTCGCCGCGGTTGTGTGAGATGCTGGCGTGGTCGATCGCGCGGCTGTGGTGCCGTAGCTCCAGGTACTGCACGGCGAACCGGTCGGCAAGGCCCGCCGCGGATTCCAGCAGCAGCCGGCCAACCGTGGCATCGGCGGCGACGATCCCTGCGCGGTTGAGGTACGGCAGGCTGACCAGGAAGCGCCCAAACAAATGGCTCTTGACCAGCGCCAGCGGAAGGTACCCGACGATCTTCCCGCCCTTGCCGGTCGCACCGCCTTCGCGGGCGACGACCGCCATCGTCAGGTGCCCCATCGATTCGCTGAGGATGGTCAGCCAGCCCGGGTCGTGCTCGTGGCAGGCGCCGGTTTCAGGCGGCGCATCCGCGAGGAAACGACGGACTTCCCCTGCAAGCGCTTCGTCGATCGCGTAGATGACCTGGACATGGACCATACAGACCCGCTTCTCACGCCGGTTGCTTTTGGTGATCGTTTCAGCCATCACCGCGCAACGGGGCGTAGAGTCGTTATCGGAGAATACAGCAGGACTTGGAGATTCTCCCCCTATCCCCGCCGGCTATCGGACGTGCGACGATGGGGTGTCAGGCGGCGAAGGAAGCAACAAGGGAGGCGTGGGCCTCCTGGGCATCTTGAAGGGTAAGCGGTTTGGCGGGCACGCCGCCGACCCGGGCGCCATCCGCCACGGGCCTGACGACCACCGCCCCGGCGGCGACCACCGCGCATTCACCGACATCCGCCATCACCACCGCGCCGGCGCCGATCCACGCGCCCCGGCCGATCGTGACCTTGCTGATGACCTGTGGGTTGTCGATCAGGGGCTTGCCCTGCCGCGAGTCTGAGCCGTGCTGATGCCGGCCTGACAAGACCTGCACACCGTCGGCCAGCATCACATCGTCTTCGATATCCGCCCAGCCGACCGTGCAGAACCGGCCGATGTACACCCTTTGACCGATCCGCACCTCGGGCTTGCTGAAGACGCTCATAAAGCCGAAGCACACATCTCGGCCGATCCCGCCGGTGGTGTAGCGGTAGAACGCCTGCCTCGTGTAGACGCCGAGCTGTCCCCCACGGATCGCCAGGCGTTCGCTGGCGCAGGCAAACGCGCGCTCCCGGCCAAGCAGCGCCGAACCCGCCGTGTAGGCCAACAGGCTCGGCAAAGCCAAAACGAATCCCGCCGTCCGCCCCATCGTCTTCATGAAGGTGCGCGTCCGGCGAGGTACGGCCGGGCTGGAGATCGATCGCGATGGTGTGCTGAGTTTCGTCATGCGGCGTGTTTCATCGGGTGATCCGGCGTGTCAATCCATATCGACGCGAATTGCCGGGCCTTCTCGGACCAGGTTTCAGATGCCAGCCGTCTGCGGGCCTGCGTATGACCGGCCGGGGTCCCGGTCTCGATACGGGCCATCACCGCACCCACGAAGGCCTCCGCGTTGTCGACCACATCGGCGGCCTCGTACCAGGGCCGGGTCGATGGGAGATCACGAACCACCACCGGCCTGCCCGTCGCCAGGTATTCCTTGAGCTTCAATGGCTGCATCGCCCGCGTCACCGGGGCATCGGCATAGGGCATCACCAGCACATCCGCCATCGCCGCCCACCTAGGCAGGTCGTCGTACGAAACCGGTCCGGGCAAGACCGTGTTAGCAAGCTGATGAATCGCAGGGTCCGGCGACTGCTGTGGGCCGGCAAGCACCAGCGTCCCCCCCCGCCGGGTCAGCCCCTCGGACAACGCCCGGCACCAGTGGATATCAAGCCGTCGATCGATCAGGCCCCAGAACAACACCACCGGCCCATCAATGGCCGGCCAACCCCGGGGCTTTTCGTTCTCACCACGCTCCGCCGCCGACATCCAGTGATCCACATCGATCCCGTGCGTCAATAGCGACGCCCCCCGACCCATGCCGGCAAGGCGCTCGCGCAGCGTCTGCGACACCGCGATTAGATCGTCAACCTGCCCGACCAGTTCCCGCTCCATCGTCTGCATGACCGAGCTATCGAGCCCCGGCCAGACGGAAAAGTCGTCGACGCAGTAGTACACCCAACGGTCGACATCCAGCTTACCCACCAGGTCGGCCGTGATCGGCAGGGTCGTGATGGCGATACGCTCTTCGCCCGGGACACGCGGCCCAAGGGCATGGTGTACGGCCTGTGTGACCGAGCGGGCGTTGAACTTTCGCTGCCAGTTTCGCCTAAAGCCAGGCCACATCGTCGGGCTGATGACCGTCAGGTAGTCTGCCAGGCCCGGCCCTACGTCAGCCCCCAGTCTGCCCGCCCAGCTCCGCAGCTTCCCCCCAGCCCGGGACAGGTCCGCAAGTGATAGCTCCGGCGTGCGTGTGCCGATCGTGTTGACCCAGAGCACCCGATTCGCCGGACAACTGCAACACACGCCCCCGCAGCACATCCGGTTCATCGCCAACACCTCACGGACCAGGTGCTGGCAACTGGATGGGTGCCGGCCGAAGTCGTCGGAAAAAACGACCAGGCGGGCAGGCTGCTGGGCTTTTGCGGGCGTTGAGGATACGTCGGGGGTCATCGCCTTGGATATCGGCAAGACCCCGCTCCCCGCTGAACTGATCGGCCTTCCCCGGGGTAAGGTCCGTTTACGCCATCCCACCTTTCGCCTAAGATTCACCCACAGGCTTGGATAGGGAAGCTCGGCCTTGCCGATAATCCCCAGACCCAAGCCCCTAGACCCCAGACCCAGGATCAAGACATGGGCATCGAAACCGCGCTCCCCACCGACAACATCCTCACCACGCAGATCACCAAACTGATCAACTGGTCAAGACGCTCCGCCATCTGGCCCATGCCCTTCGCCACCGCCTGCTGCGGCATCGAACTCATGGCCACCGCATCCAGCCGCTACGACCTCGCACGCTTCGGCGCCGAAGTCATGCGCTTCAGCCCCCGACAGGCAGACCTCATGATCGTCGCCGGCCGGGTCAGCGTGAAAATGCTCCCCGTCCTGCAGCGCATCTACCAGCAGATGACCGAACCCAAATGGGTCGTCTCCATGGGCGCCTGCGCCAGTACCGGCGGGGTCTTCGACACCTACGCCGTCGTCCAGGGCGTCGACCAGTTCGTCCCCGTAGACGTCTACGTCCCCGGCTGCCCCCCGCGCCCCGAAACACTCATCGAAGCCGTCATGGCCATCCAGCGCATCATCGATCAAGACGGCATCCCCCCCAAAGGCCCCGACGGCAAACGCCGACCCCTGAACATCGCCATCCAACCGACACACACCGTCAAACCCCAGCCCGTTCCGGTGACAGTTGGGATGAGTTAAGCGGAAGCGGCAATCGACGATCTGCGGGGTTCGATTTGGTATATTGAATCAGGTTACGGTACTGAGCTAGTCGCCTGACACGCTAACCCCGTGATATAGGTTCCTGGCACCAACACCACCATCATCGCAGGAGGTTTTAATTCGCGCCAGCCCGACGTTACGCGCGCCGTGGCGCGGACTTACGGCTTAAGTTCGTGGCGTTCACTCCCGACCCCTTTTCATTCCCCCTTCTTAGATTTTTAGCTTTTCCTTCGTCCGGTCGCCCATAGCAGAAAGCATAGCATCGCGCCTGTCGTTGGTTCAGGTATAGCGCCGGCGTTGTGTTGGAAAAAGGACCATTGAGAAACACCATGTGCGAGCGTTGTGTTGTTTCCAAAAAAGATTCGTGCTTCGGAACCAAAATTCGGCGCATTGTTGATGAGCACATGGTTGAGTACCGAAATGTTGTCCTGAAATAAGGTAATCGTGCTTCCTGCGCCCAATCCCGCAACTTCGATTCGGTAAGCATGAGAAGTTGTATCGGTGTCTATGGTTAGGTTTTCAGGGCCGCGATTTCCTCCGGCCGTTAGAAAAAACACTTCGTCTGTGCCAATATAAACGATATTGCCAACGCTGTTTTGAGTTGTGATACTCACCGCGGCACCCGTTCGAAGCGATGGAAAAGAGGTCGACTGTGAAACCACTTGCATGGTAAATTCGATAAGCGGCGCAGCTGGCATATCGAGGGCGGCGCCGACCATCTGATACGTCATCAGCTCGGTGTCCGCGTCGGTTGTCAGCGTCAGAATATTTGACGCCAAAACCGGATCTTCTGGACTTGCCGAATCGAACAGCGTGTACGGCGAGGCGATTTGGTCCGGCTTCAACCCGGAGGTTGCGTCCCAAGTAACCACAGCAGCTTGAGCGCCGCATGGAACCCCTATCAGAAATAAAACAACTGCTCCAATGCTTGATTTTCTTCCCATCCTCGAGTTCCAATTCTTGTGTCACGAAGTTATTAAAGAGACACACTGAACGGTTACAAAAAACATGAGGCCATCATTAGGCCAGAAAGCAACATTCTGCGAAAGCGTAACCATTCTAGCAGATTGCCCCGTGTATGTCTATGGTTGCCTGATTATCCGCATGATCCAGTGGACAGCTCCAATTTCTGGGAAGATCTAAGGGGTCGGGAAGATCTAAGGGGTCGGGAGTCGATCTTGGCCTATGCCCTACCCGGCGCGTCGGGCCCGACGTAACAGCAGGCTGCCGAGCGTCATCATCGTCAGTGAAGCCGGCTCGGGAACAACCGAGACAACCAGATCGTCGAAGGTTGTGCCGCTGGTGCCGCCGAAGAAGATGCGGGAATTGGTGATGCCGAATCCGTTGTTGGACCCGTCAAACGTGCCGAAGGTGCTGGTGGCGCTAAACGCACCGCCGGTGTAATCCTGATCGATGGCGAAGGTCATCTGTTGGAGCACTGCGTCCCACACCATCCGCAAGCGGTGCGTGCCCGTCCCGGCCAGGTCGCCGCCAAACGGAATCTCCACGGCCTGGTCTGTAAAATTGATCGCCCCACCAAGAAAATTGTCGGGCCCGGGCCGCATGTAGATGTGCGGTCCGATGCGAGGTTCGTTGAAGAAACTGGGGAACGGCTCACCGGTACCCATGCCGAAGAACGCGACGCCGTTACCACCATTGGATAATAGCGTGACCGTGATGTCGGCGACGAAAGAGGCCGTATTGTAATCATCGGCGACGGTCCGCAGATAGCTTCGGCCACCGGAGCCGGCCCCGGGGAACGCCGCGTTGACGCCGTTGAAGGTCGCCGCGGTCCCGCCGGTCGACTGCTCGAGGAACGGACTGGGCAAACTCCCCGCACCGCTGAAACCCTCGGCGAAGGAGACCGGAACCGCCTTAGCGGTCGGTGCTGTCAAGAGTACGCACACCCCGATTGCCGCGGCGAGTGTGATACAGTGTGATATGAAGCTTCTCAAAAACGGCCTCCCCACCAAAACGAATAAACAGAGTCCGCGTCGGTCATTTCAGTAGACCAAAGCGGATTTCAACCTCTTATGATTATCCACGCTCGCGGACTAATGTCAAGGATTTTTGCGGCGAGGCAGATACGCGGGGAAATACGGTATCGGTTATGACGTTTAGAAAACCTCTTTGAGCCCCTGGAAAACCGGCCGTTTCCGTGTGCGTGGGAACTTGGGAAGGATAAGGGATCGGGGAAGAGTAAGAGACCGGGTCTGTACCTCAACTCCTCCGCGCCTCCGTGATCTCCCCCCCCCGCCCCCCGGCTTGCCTGGCGCCCTCCGCGTCTTGGCGGTTGCCTCGCCCTATCCCTCGGGCGGGATGCCGCGACAAGTCGCGGCGCTTCGTGAGGATCTACTTTGACGCCGCCACCACCGATCCAGCTTCGCGCTCTTCGCGCCTTCGCGGTTCATCGTAAACCGGATCCGTGCGCACGGATCGGTACTGTCGGACTCGAAATCGTTGACGTCGATCAAAAATTTTCATTTCGATTCAGCACCACCACTTACGTACGATTGAAGCACCCCCACGCGACAGGTCTGTGCGCGCAAACGCGACTTTCCGTCCCTTAGTGGAGGCGTGACTTTTTGAATCGCGTCTGCCGACAACCTCACGATGGCGGTTAACCGACTCCCCTGAGCATCCAAAGATTAAAAGGACCTGGACTCGCGGGCTGCCCCCACAAAAAGCCACGCTCAAAAGGCG
>JAJDCU010000043.1 GCA_029260655.1 Phycisphaeraceae bacterium | reverse complement strand
GGCGTGGACATCGAACGGGCTATGCGGTTCTTCGAGTCCTACGGCCAAAACGAGCACTGCCGGCTCAGCGCGATCCACCTGCACATCGGCTCGCCGATCTACTCACCCGAGCCCTATGTCAAGGCGATCAGCAAGGCGCTTGCGATGATCGACGCCCTGCGCGCCGACGGCTTCACCATCGACACGCTGGACATCGGCGGGGGGTACGCCGCGGATTACGAATCGGGCAAGAGCCCGTCCTACCAGACCTACGCCGACCAGATCGTCCCGCTGCTGCGCGGCAAGAATCTTCGGTTGATCATCGAGCCCGGGCGGACGATCTCCGGCAACGCGGGCGTGCTGGCCTGCAAGGTGCAGTACATCAAGGTCGGCGGGAGCAAGACGTTCGCGATTGTGGATACGGGGATGCACCACCTGATCCGACCGTCCTTCTACGAGGGCTTCCACTTCGCCTGGCCTACCGCGGTCGGGCCCGAGCACGTCCCGGCCAAGCGCGCCCAGGAGATGGACCTGCCCGGGCTTGAGACCTATGACGTGGTCGGCCCGATCTGCGAGACCAGCGACACACTCGCCGCCGGACGCAGGCTCCCGCCTTTGAAGCGCGGCGACGGTTTGTGTTTCTTCACCGCCGGGGCCTACGGCATGGTGATGGCCAGCAACTACAACGCCGTGCCCCGCCCCGCCGAGATCCTGGTCGACGGCGGCAAGGCCACGGCCATCCGCCGGCGCGAGACCTATGACGACCTGGTCGAGCAGGAACGCCAGCCCAAGGCCATATAACTGACCGTGCAGCGTAGTGAGCCCCCCTGTGTGGTCGGGTAGATCAAGTCCCGTGGCCTGCCGTGGTCGGCGGGGGGTAAACGGCCAAGATGTGTCCCCTATGCATCAGCTTCCCGTTAATCGCCCGCAAGAAACCTGATCGGCCGAGATTGTCGTAACGGCCTGTCCGCCCGTACAATGCACACGGCTATGGCGCACCTGGAAGTACACTCTCGCTCGGGCATCAAACGGTGCAACCTCGCCAAGAGCAAGGTCACCATAGGCCGACACGCAAGCAATTCCGTCACCATCGACGACGACAAGCTCATCAGCCGGCACCACTGCCAGATCGAGAGCACCCCCAGCGGGTATGTCCTGCGCGACCTGGATTCGCGTAACGGCACGAAGATGGACGGGCTGGACATCGTCTCGGTCGTGCTGCGATCGGGCGTCCTGTTCCTGGTCGGCGGCACCCCGGTCAAGTTCATCGACGACGGGCAGACCGTCGCGGTCGCGCCAGGCCAGCTCCCGGGCAGGGACCCTCGGCAGGCCGGCAGCCGGTCCTCCGACACCCTCTCCGGGGACGAGGGGATCGATATCGAAGACGCGGCGCCGATCATCCTCGATGAGGACGAGGTCGACCCTGTCGTCGGCGGGGGCAGGTACGGGATCGGATCGTTTACCGCGTTATTGAAGGTCGGGCGGGACGTGCCCTACGGGCTGGCGGAGGTCGCCCTGATCAACGCACGCGGCAAGACCGTCCACGGCGCCGCCGGGGGCGCGGCACGCTCCAAGGACGCGACCGCCGAGGCCATCGACGTCGTACGCCTGCTGATGCTCGGGTGTATCCGCTCGGGCGCCTCGGACATCCACATGGAGCCTAAGCGCGAGGGCGGGCTGGTCCGCCTGCGGATCGACGGCGCGATGGTCGAGGTCTCCAAGGTCGATACCGAGATGTACCGCCGGCTCGCCAGCCTGATCAAGATCCTCGGCGACATCGACATCTCCAAAAAAGCGATCGTCCAGGAAGGCCACTTCTCCGTGCGGGTCCCGGACCGGCGGGTCGACTACCGCATCAGCTTTACCCCCTCGATGTTCGGCCAGAAGCTTGTCATCCGCGTGCTCGACCCGCACAACGCGCCGCAGAAGCTCGCCGACCTGTGGATGCCCGACTGGATGTACACACGGATCCGGGACATCACCAAGCAAAACACCGGGATGATCCTCAACTGCGGGCCGACCGGGTCCGGCAAGACGACGACCCTGTACGCGGCCCTGCGTCAGATCGACGTGAACATGCGCAACGTCATCACCATCGAGGACCCGATCGAATACGAGGTCGCCGGGGTGACCCAGATCCCCGTCGCGGAAGACCAGGGCCACAGCTTCCACATGCTGCTGCGGTCGTGCCTGCGGCAGGACCCGGATGTGATCGTCCTGGGCGAGATCCGTGACAAGGACACCGCCACCACCGCGATGCAGGCCGCCAGCACCGGGCACCTGGTCCTGTCCACCGTCCACGCCAAGGACTCGATCGGGACCATCTTCCGCCTGCTGGACCTGGGTGTTGAGCCCTACCTCGTCGCGTCCACGCTCAACCTGGTCCTCGCCCAGAGGCTCGCCCGCCAGCTCTGCGAACACTGCAAGGCCCCCAAACGGCCCACCCCCGAGCAGGTCCTGCGGATGGGACGCAGCGTCACCGGGATCGACAAGATCTACATGCCCGTCGGCTGCCCCAAGTGCTTCGGCACAGGGTACGCCGGGCGAAAAGGCATCTACGAGCTGCTGACCACCAACGACGCCCTTCGCGACGTCGTCATGAACAACCCGGACATCGCCGCGATCAAAAAGGCCATCGACCTGACCATGTTCACCAGCCTCAAGGAAGGCGGCTACGACATGGTCATCCGCGGCGAAACCTCGATCGAAGAAGTCGACCGCGTCATCGGGATGGATTGACCCGCATCCTGCAAAACCCTCCTGCATCACCAACGCCCACGTCCGCAACACCGATCAATCAGATCCTCGGCGCGCAGGCTTGCCGTTTTAGCGGCGGATCACAGATCCGCGCGTTGGCGTTCATCCGCGCGTTGTTGAAATCGGCTGTGTGAGTTGCGCGATGCGCTCTGAGACTGGCCGGCGCTCGGCCGGGGCTTTCCGATGACGCCGACACGCCCTACACTCCCGGCATGACCGACGAACAACTGACCCAGCGGATCAAGGACGCGGCCCTGCTGCGCGGTTCGTTTCGGCTGCGTTCCGGACGGATCAGCTCGTTCTACCTGGACAAGTACCTGTTCCAGACCCAGCCGGACATCCTCAAGGCCCTGGCTCAGCGCTTCGCCGAAAAGATCGCCGATATCCCCGGCGGGGTCGATCGGCTGGCGGGCGCGGAGCTGGGCGGGGTCCCGCTGGTCAGCGCCACGGGGATCGCGGCAGATAAGCCTTTCGTGCTGATCCGCAACCAGAAAAAGGACTACGGCACCGCCAAGCAGGTCGAGGGCCTGATCAACCGAGGCGACCGCGTGGTGATCCTCGAAGACATCGCCACGACCGGCGGCCAGGTGCTCGAAGCGGCGCAGACGCTTAGCGAGATGGGCGCCACGGTCGTCAAGATCATCGCCGTGATCGACCGCCAGGAAGGCGCGCGCGAGAACATCGTATCGGCGGGGTATGAGTTCGACAGCCTGCTGACGAAGTCGGGCATGGGGATCGATGGGTAGCCCCACGTCACGGCGGTTGTGGCCGTGAGTTGACGCCGAGAGACTACTCTTTGGTTGGGTCGTAGTCGCGTTTTTTGCCGTTGACTTTATGCAGCAGGGCCTGAGTCACCCGGTATGACCCGTCCGCCTCGATCACGAGGTAATCGAAGTCGAGTGTTCGGCCAAACTGGTCCTTGAAGTCGGCGCAGCTGACTCGGTAGGGCCCTTTTTCTTTCACGCCGTCATGGAGATAGTCGAATGTGAGCCGGAGCATCCGGCCCTCGACCGAGTCGTAGTAGTGTGTGACGCCGTTGATAGTGTGCTGATCGATGTAACGCTGCATCGCCGACTGGGCTCGTTGGTTCGGATCGTCCGTGTTTGCTTCGTGCCCTGCGTTGTGCTGGCAGCCGCCCAGGGCCAGGGCGGTGACAGTCATGACGGCGAAGGTTAGGCTCTTTGAGGGGGTGTTCGTCACGGGGTATTCCTTTAATACGATTCGTTTTGGGTACCTGCGCGGCCTGGCGCATCAACTCGGCTGTGAAGTATAGACCGCGGCACTGGACGGATAGTACCAGGGAGGTATTTTTTCTCGCGATTTGCTCGGCCCTCGGTCATCCGATCAGTCGCGTGCCGCTGGGGGTGGGGTCGGGGTCGGGCTGGTTGCCGTGGACGATGACGGGGTCGATCTGTCCCTCGATGGTGACCCGTCCCTTGTGATCGATGACGCAGACGGGGATCTTGCCGGCCTTCCAGTCGGCCAGGGGCAATAGCGGCCAGCGCTGTGGCTTGTGTCGATCGGGGTCGACGGTGATGTAGGCCCCGCCGGGCGCCAGGCGGTCGATGATCAGCCGCGGCGCGGCGAGGAGGTGTCCGATGACGGCGATGCCGCGCGGGTTGAAGCAAAGATAGTTGTTGATGTAGGTATCGGTGAAGCCCATGGAGTTGGGGCCGGTGTTGCTCATGACCTGCATGTCCCAGTAGTACTGCGGGGACAAGGGGCGCAGGCCGATGTACTGCGCGAGGGTGTCGCGCCAGAGGTTCTGGCTGATCCAAACGTTGTCTGTTTCGGCGGAGGTGTGTCCGCAGCCGTAGCGTGAAGCGTTTTCGCGTTGTGCGCTGGCGAGGTCGCTTCGCAGTCGTTTGCGGTTGAGCAGGTCGGGCCGGCCGACCATGTGCGGCAGCAGCAGGCCGTTGCCGGTGTAGATCGAGTAGGCGTCCCAGCCCGGGAGGGTGTCGTAGGGCAGGGGCTTGCCGGTCCACACGTCGATGACGCCGACGGTGGACTTATCGACGCACACGCCGTAGTGGTCGTCCAGCCAGGCGGCCTGCTCGACTTTTCTCAGGTCGGCGTCGGCCAGCTCGTCACACTGTTGGGAAAGCTCGTGCCGGTCGACGAGGCCCAGCAGGCCCGCGGCGGCCTTGAGGGCGGCGAGGCGTTTGACCGCCAGGTAGGTCTGCTTGCGTGCGGATTGGATAGCGGGGCTGGCGTCGTCGATCGTGTTGGCTACGCCCTCTGAGGGGAAACCCGTCTGGTCACGGTCGCTCCAGATCAGGTACTTGGCTAATCGGGCGACGAGGTCGGCCTGAGCCTTGGCGACGCGGGTCCGGCCGGTCCAGTGGGTGTACGCCTGCAAGAGCAGCAGGAAGTTGCAGTTCTCCTCGACCTCCATGTCGTGGGGGTAGGCCTGCCCGGTGGCGTCGACGCCCGCGCCCAGGTCGTGGCTGAGGTAGCTGCCACCGGACGCCTCGTGTGGCTTCACCTGCTCGGCCCACTGCGCGAACTGAACACCCAGTAACTTCGGCCAGAGTGTCAGGTACAGAAGCGCGATGTTGTACTCGACATCGAGCGTGCCCAGGTAAGCACACGAGCCTTCCCAAACACTAAACCACTCGGCGCGGCCTCCGTCCTCTTCCTGGATGTCGCACCAGAAGGTGTTGCTTAGCCAACCCTGGAAGCTCTGAGCGAGCAGGTGCGACTGCGCGGTATCCAGCGGGGCTTGTTCGAGCAGCTTTTCAAAACGCCTGGACAGCGCCAGACGCTGGTCTCGGGTTTCGATCGCCTCGTGAATGACCTGGTCGAGGTCGGCCCAGGCGTTGTTGTATCGGAACGCGGCGTCGTGTATCCCGCCACGGTGCTTAACTTTCAAGACGGGGTCGGCGACGTGTGCGCCCCAGACAAGACGCCACTTGGTCCCGCTGCCCGATTCCGTGACGGGCAGTTCGTAGATCAGCCCTTGTCCGCATTCGGTGACCTCACACCCCTTGTTCAGGCTCACAATCCTTTCGCGGACGTTCACGCGGCGCTGCGGCCCGTCGCCCACACCGTCAGGCATGGTGAATTGATCGTTTTGAGGCGTCAGTGAATTGGTATAGGCCAGATCGATCGAGCCGGGTGTGTCGTCGGCGTCGGGGGAGGCTGTGACGGTGGTGTCCGATCGGCCCAGGCGGATGAACAGCTTCACTTTTTGAGGCGGCTTGGTCACGCTGTGCCAGCGGATACGGTGCACGGGATTAACCCGCATCTCCAAATAAAATGCCGGCATGATGCACAGCCGCTCGTCCTGTGGGTAGAACACCGCGTGGACGTTGAACTCGAATCGCAGGTTGTGTTTTTCACTGTAGCCACGGAACGTGACCGAGTTCATCCGCTCGAACTGCTCGGGGTTGGCCAGGGGCGTGCCTTCGGTGGTGAATGGCAAGACACGGTGCGTGCCGTCGGGCTCGATCAGCCCGACCATCAAGTCAAGGGGTTGATCCAGGAACCGCCCGACCGCCGAGTGCATCACCCGGTTCTTGTACGGCTCGAACAGCAGGTTGAAACGGCTGCCGAGCCGGGACATCGTCCACGTCATCGATTGCATGAAGTGACCACCATTAACCACACAGACAAACCGCTATTGTGCGGCATGATCGGCCCAAGGTAAAGCCCGGTGTGTGGCTAGGGGTTCGGCATCACCCGCTCAAGCCGACGCACCACCAGGGGGATCACCTCAACCGCCCGGTCGATCTCATCGGCTTGGGTGAGCCGGCTCAATGAAAACCGCACCGACCCGTGCGCCGCGGGCTCGGGCACGCCCATCGCCAGCAGCACCGGCGAGGGGTCCAGCGACCCGCTGGAGCAGGCCGCCCCCGCCGAGGCGCACACGCGGTTTTCGCTGAGCCCCATCAGGATCGCTTCGGACTCCAGGCCCGGGAAAGCAACATTGCTGGTGTTCCATAGCCGCTCGCCGCCAGCCCCAGGCCCCGGTGGGGCGTTGACCAACGAGCCCGGGACGGCCTGAAGCACCGACTGTTCGAAATGGTCGCGCAGCGCCGTCAACCTCTCGATCCTCGCACGGTCCGCCAGGAACTCTTGGGCCAGCTCAGCCGCGACGCCCAGCCCGATGATCCCGGCGGTGTTCTCCGTGCCGCCTCGACGCTGAAGTTCCTGCGGCCCGCCGTGCATCTGACGACGGATACGAAGGCCCCCGCGGACATACAAGGCCCCCACCCCCTTGGGCCCGTGCAGCTTGTGGCTGGACAACGTCAACAGGTCGACGCCCGCGGCCAGAACATCCACCGGCAGCTTGCCCACCGCTTGGCAGGCGTCCACGTGCAGGGTCACCCTCGCCCGGCCGGGTCTGCGATCGGCGCTGCGCTGACGGGCATCATCTATCGCTTGGGCGATCTGCCGGACCTGTTGGATCACGCCGGTCTCGTTGTTCGCCCATTGCACGCTGACCAGGATCGGGCCGGGCGCGTCGGCGTGTTGCTCCAGCGCATCCGCCACAGCCTGAGGATCGATCACACCCCCGGCGCCGACTGGCAGCCAAACGGTCGTGCCGACCTTCCCGAATTCTTCCGCCGGTTCGCGCACCGCTGAATGTTCGACCCGGCTGGTGATCAGCACGCCATCGGATGCGTCTTGGCCACCACTTCCGAGCACGTCTTGGATCGCGAGGTTATTCGACTCGGTCCCCCCGGAGGTGAAGACGATTTGACGGGGCTGAGCGCCGATCAAAGCGGCGACCGACGCCCGGGCCAACTCGAGCTTGTGCCTGGCTAACTGTCCGAACCTGTGGACGCTGGACGGGTTGGCCCAGAGCTCGGCCTGGACCTGACGCACCGCCTCGACGACCTCATCGGCCGGCTTCGTGGTCGCGTTGTTGTCCAGATAGACCGTGTCCATGACGCATGATTCTAGGGTGTGATCCTAAGTCGTGCTGTTCTGTTTAGCGGGCGATCCTGAATCGCCAATCCTTGCGCTTTGGGACAACACGCGGGTATGCGACCCGTCGTGTAACATCAGTGCCAAGATTCGAGCGATACGCCAGTGAAGGCGTGTCATACGCATCCCGCAATAACCTCAGGCATCACCGCCGCCCAGGTTCAACGAACAAGAGCTTTGTTTTTGTGTGAACGCACGAGGGCAAATCGGATCCGTATCAGTCGTCGATAAACGCGGCGAAGTGCTTGTCCTGGACGGGGACGACGACGTCGAGGATGTCGTGCATGACGTGCGCGGGGGAGCCGATCGAGTCGATGTCGTGGACGATGTCGCTTGGGTAGTGCTGGAGGACGGGTGCGGTTTCGCGTTCGTAGACCTGCCAGCGATTGCGGATGACTTTTTCGTCCGCGTCGTCGTGGCGGTTGGACTTCAGCGCCCGGCGCTTGAGGCGCTGAAACATCTCGTTCTCGTCGTTACACATCAGGTGGATGACGTTGAGGACATCGATGTAGCCATCCATGATCTTGGCCTGCTCGATGGTGCGTGGGATCCCGTCGAGGATGAGCAGGTCTTTTGTGGGCTTGTAGTCGCCGATGACCGTGTGTGCGTGGATGTTTTCCGCCCACATCTTGACGGTGATTTCATCGGGGACGAGTTGGCCCTTGGAGCTAAAGTCGAAGAAGGCCTTGCCCAGTTCGCTTGTGATGTCCAGGTTGCGGAAGACATCGCCGCAGGCGCAGTGGTAGAAGCCGGGGATCCGGCCGAGGACCTGGCCCTGGGTGCCTTTGCCGGCCCCTGGGGCGCCGAAGAGGAGGATGGACTTGTAACGATGCATGGCGTGTTTCCCACTGAATGACAGTTACATCTTGCCGCCGACCCGTTCGCCGACCCCCGACGGGGGCGCGTCTTTCGGCTGCCGATCGAGACGGGTTTTATAGTGGAAAACGGGATCGGCCGCATCGTATGCCCATCGGGGCCAGGAGCTGTGTGATACACGGGTGCAGCCGGGCAGGCATGCGAGCCTCATTGGCCTGGATCTGAAATCCCCCGGCTAAACCCATGATCCTCAATCGCCAAGCCCGGATAGATCTCAACATCATTCAGGGTAATGCTTTATGGAATTTTCCCTGGCTTTGCCGGCGTCCGGTGATGCGGTTTTTGTGGAATGATTCTAAGCTGATTTGAAAGCGTACTGATGAAGTACTAATATGATGTGCCGAGTTGGACGTTATTGATAATCAGGATCAATTGGCTTTGTAGAGGCGGTGACGGGTAGACCCGCGTGGCATTATGTTGAATCTGACACGAAAAACCGACTACGCCCTGGTGGCGCTGGCTTTCCTGGCTGATCGACGGGCGCGGGGGTGTGAGCCCGTCAGCGCCAAGCAGATCGCCGGGACGTTCGGTCTGCCGCTGCCGCTATTGATGAATATCCTCAAGGAGCTGGTCCAGGCAAAGGTCCTGGCGTCCACCCGTGGGGCCCGCGGCGGGTACGAACTGGCGATCGATCCCGGGCGGGTGACGCTGCTGGAGGTCGTGACGGCGATGGAGGGCCCGATCCGCCTGACGCAATGTGCCGACGGCCTGCCGATCGTCGGCCAGGGCTGTAACCTTTCCGAGGACTGCCCGATCCAGGGCCCGATCCGCTCGCTTCACCATCGGATTACCCGGTTCCTGGAGGAGCTGACGCTGGGGGATCTGTATCCGGGCCGTTTGGAGCCGACCGGTCCCACAGACATTGCAGGCGACGCGCCCGGCGGCGCCTGTCGCAGTGAAAAAGAAAGCAACAACCCGCAGGCGCACGAGCCGGTGGGGGTTTGATTCACCTAAGGAGCACGAACCGATGGCGCTGAAGCTGCCGATCTACATGGACCATAACGCCACGACCCCGGTCGACCCGCGCGTGTTGGAAGCGATGCTGCCTTACTTCACCGAGAAGTTTGGCAACGCCGCCAGCCGCAACCACCCGTTTGGCTGGGAGGCGGAGGACGGGGTCAAGCTCGCGCGCAAGCAGGTCGGCGATCTGATCGGCGCGGACCCCAAGGAAGTCATCTGGACGTCCGGCTCGACGGAGTCGAACAACCTGGCGATCAAGGGCGTCGCCGACATGTACAAGGACAAGGGCCGGCACATCATCACCGCCATCCACGAGCACAAGGCGACGCTGGACCCGTGCAAGCGGCTGGCGAAGATGGGCTACGACATCACCTGGCTTGAGCCCCGGGAAGACGGCCTGATCTACGCCGACCAGGTCGCCGAAGCGATACGCGAGGACACGATCCTCGTCACGATCATGTGGGCCAACAACGAACTGGGCACGATCAACGAACTGCCCGAGATCGGCAAGGTCTGCAAGGAAAAGGGCGTGCTGCTGCACACCGACGCGACCCAGGCGGTCGGGAAGATCCCGGTCGATGTCAATAGCGCCGGGGTCGACCTGCTGTCGGGCTCGGCCCACAAGATCTACGGGCCTAAGGGTGCCGGCTTCCTCTACGTACGCCGACGCAAACCACGTGTCCGGCTGACCCCGATCATCGACGGCGGCGGGCACGAACGCGGTATGCGCTCCGGCACGCTCAACGTCACCGGGATCATCGGATTAGGCAAAGCCTGCGAACTGTGCCGCCTTGAAATGGCTGAGGAATCCGCACGCTTATCGAAGCTGCGAGACAAGCTCGACCAAGGCATCACCAGCCAGCTCGAGCACGCGGTGATCAACGGCCACCCCGACCGCCGGATCCCGCAGACGACCAACATCAGCTTCCCCTACGTCGAGGGCGAGAGCATGATGATGGCCATCAAGGAAATCGCCGTCAGCTCCGGCTCGGCCTGCACCAGCGCATCGCTCGAACCCAGCTACGTCCTGAAAGCACTTGGCCTGGGCGATGAGATCGCGCACAGCTCGATACGCTTTGGGCTGGGTCGATTCACCACCGAGGAAGAGGTCGATTACACCATCGACAAGGTCGTCACCGCGGTCAAGAAGCTGCTGGAGCTCAGCCCGCTTTACGAGATGGTCCTCGAAGGCATCGACATCAACGCCATCGAATGGGGCGCGCACTAGATAAAATCGCCATCGAAGCCCACGTTTTCAAAACATGGGCTTGAATGACACAGACAAAATAACCGCGATAAACACAAGAATCGGGAGTACAGATCATGGCATACAGTGAAAAAGTTCTAAGCCATTACGAAACCCCTCGCAACGTCGGCAGCCTGGACAAGGACGCCAAGAACGTTGGCACGGGCATCGTCGGCGCGCCCGAGTGCGGCGACGTGATGAAACTGCAGATCCAGGTCGACGACTCCGGCAAGATCGTCGACGCCAAGTTCAAGACCTTCGGCTGCGGCTCGGCGATCGCCAGTTCGAGCCTCGCCACCGAGTGGATCAAGGGCCGGACCCTCGACGAGGCGATGGCGATCAAAAATACGGAGATCGTGCAGGAATTGAGCCTGCCGCCGGTGAAGATCCACTGCTCGGTCCTGGCCGAGGACGCGATCAAGAGCGCGATCCACGATTACCAGGAGAAGAACGGCCTGGCACACGACCACGCCGACGAAACAGAACACACCAAGGCCTGATTGTCTACAATACCTGACTACCCACATGCCGCCGGCGAACCCCAACCCGGCCGCGACACACCGGAGTAACACGATATGGCACTGACCCTCACCGAGACCGCCGCCCGCGAGATTAAGACCATCATCCAGCAGCAGGAGCTCGATGCCGAGAACGTCCGGCTGCGCGTCGGCGTCAAGGGCGGGGGCTGCTCGGGATTCAGCTACCTGCTGGACCTCACCGAGCAACAGCGCGACACCGATGAGATGTTCGAGGAGCACAATATCAAGGTCGTCTGCGACCCCAAGAGCTACCTCTACCTCAACGGCACGACGATCGACTTCAAGGATGAGGTCATGGGCCGAGGCTTCGTCTTCAACAACCCAAACGCCACGTCCAGCTGCGGCTGCGGCAGCAGCTTCACCGCCTGAGCGAGACGCGGACCGTTCAAACGACCCCCAAACCCACGTTCGATGAGCGTGGGTTTTTTCATGGCCCGTGCCGATGTCGTTGGCATCCGGACCGCGTGAATGCACACGCGCAAAAAAATACGACCCGCCCCTGACAGGGCGGGCCGTTTCAGCGTTCAAGCATCCCTCCGTAGGATGGCAAAAACCGATGGTATGCGCCGGCTCAACACCGACAATTAAGACACTGCGTCACCGATTCGGAGATCACGATGATCCCAATCCCGCTGTCGGCACGTACAGTCTCCTTCCCGGAACAAACTGAACCTACATGGTATAAAATGCCTCGGAAAACTTCAAGGAAAAACCGTGCCAAAAGTTGATAATCCCCTATTTTTCACATGGTTAAATCCGGCGAGATGATCTTTTGATCCTCCATCTGCCAAGTGGACAATGACCGGATGAGCCAGCAAGCCTCTCCCTACGCCTCCCGGGCCGGCCTGAAGCTGCAAGCAGCGATTCAAGCCTTTGGCCTGGATATCACGGGCCTGACCTGCGCCGACCTGGGCTGCTCGACCGGGGGGTTCACCGACTGCCTGCTCCAGCACGGCGCCCGGCACGTCTATGCCGTCGACACCGCCTACGGCGAGCTGGCTTGGAAACTCCGCCAGGACGATCGTGTCACCGTCCTCGAACGGTCTAACGCCTTACACACCGATCCTTTAGCCGTCTGCGACCTGGTCACGGTCGACCTGGGCTGGACCCCCCAGCGCCTGGCGATTCCCGCAGCGGCTCGCTGGCTGGGCGGCAAACCGGATGGCCGGATCATCAGCCTGATCAAGCCGCACTACGAGGCTTCAGATCGTGCGCTTAGGCCCGGCCGAAAGGGCAAGCTTGACGACGACCAGGCCCGGGCAGTCACCGATCAAGTCCTGCAAGACCTTGATCAGATGAGATTTACAACGTTAAATCACATCCTGTCCCCGATCCGTGGCGGCAAAGGCGGCAATCAAGAATTCCTGACGCTGCTGCAGTGCCGAGCGTGACCCTGACGCTGACCCCGCGCAGGGCCAGATTTTGTTCGATCTCCTCGCTCACGGGGTTGTAATCCGTCAAAATGGGTCTATGATATATTATAGTTATTGTACTTGGTCTTCTATTTCTCAGCGTTCGCAGGCCACCAGATTCTGTTTTTGCTCTTTTAGCGAGTCACGGAAGTCTATTGTTACGGGTCGGGAAAGGCCCTTTCAAACTCCTTGCCGAAGCCGGTGCAAGAGAAGCCGGTCACGGCAGACGCAAAGGATATGAGACAGCGCGTGCAGCGATATCCGGGCCCACGCCGTTCGGCGTGCTGGTGTTACGGTGACGGCTGATGCAGACAACAAAGGAACTGGGATGAACCACATCAAACACGACACCCAATGGTTTAGGTTGACAGCGCGTCCGAAGCCGGCGCGGCGCGGAGGCGGGGCCTTCACGCTGATCGAGCTGCTCGTGGTCATTTCGATCATCGCCCTATTGGTTGGGATCCTTCTGCCTGCTTTAGGCGCCGCGCGCGAAAGCGCCCGCAAGGCCGTCTCCCTCAGCAACTCCCGACAGATCGGCGTCGCCATCTACAGCTACACCGCCGACAACGACGACTTCTACCCGATCTACAAGGCACGCTGGGTGCAGGCGCCCTATCGCGCCGCACAACAAAGACGCGACGCAGCGCCTCTGCTCGACGGTACGGATGGTTTCTGGTGGACCTCCAAGCTGGTCCTGGAAGGCTATCTCCCCGGGCCCCAGGCGTTTAATTGCCCGAGCTTCGAAGTCATCCCCCCCACCGATAAACCGAACCTGGACCTGGACGACATGACCGCCGGCGAGTCTCCCGGGGACACCGCGTATTACGGCTGGAACATGAGCGAGTACGGCTACAACGCCTACTTCCTAGGGTCCGGCCTGGGCCTATTATGGAAAAATACGCCTGCCTTCCGTGGCGTCCTTGGGTTTAGCCCCTCGATGTACCTTATTACCCCCCGGACCAGCGACGTCGACAAGCCCTCAGACACGATCACGCTGACCGATTCACGCGACTACGCCAACGAGACCCGGTACTCCAGCATAGGTCAAGACGCCACCTTCGGCGTCGGGTACCTGTTCCCACGGTCCGACCCGCCCAACCGCCGTGACCAGTACGGCTTCGCCGACCCCCGGCACAAGTCCGCGGTCAACGTCTTCTGGACCGACGGCCACGGCGACAGCTTTAGCGTCGTCGACCCCGACGAGCCCTACGGCCAGGACGAGCTGACCGACGCCGGCCTGTTCCCGCTGAACAACAAATGGGACCTGCAATAGCTTAAGTAAGAGTGCTTTATAACATCATGCGGAGAGGCGACCGCACCGGGTCCCTCTCGGCGAATCGGTCTGACGGAGGCCAACCCGTTCAGAACCCGTAGCTTGTGGCCCCCCTGATTCCCTCTTGGAGGCCTCAAAATGCCTGTCGCCAGGGATATCAGCCTGCACAGACCCGAGATTTCGACAATTAAAGTTCTTATGTGCAAAAAAGGTGTTTACACCGACGAAACCTGAGTTATTATGTAATGGTTGGGCAATGGTCTGAAATCAGATCGCAACGATCCGGTGTCGGATCGGTTGCTCGAGAATAAGTGTTAGTACATCCATAACTTGCCAGGGAAACACGGCATGATGAGGCCGAAAAAGATCGCAGCGTTTACGCTTATTGAGTTGCTGGTGGTGATTTCGATCATCGCGCTACTGGTAGGGATCCTCCTGCCGGCACTGGGCGCGGCCCGTGAGACGGCGCGGGGTGTGGTCTGCCAGACCCACCTCAAGAACCTCTCCACGGCGTTTGTGGCGTATGCCACAGACAACAACCAGTGGTGGCCGGGGTGGGCCAAGCTTGATGTCGTCGATCGAGAGAATAAATACGGCGGTTCCTGGATCCCCTCAGGCCCCATGCTCAGCAACGGCATCGACGACCCGGCGATCGATATCGCGGACGGCAGTATCTTCTCCTACGCGGGAGACCCGGGGATCTACATCTGCCCCAGCGACCCGTGGGAGCACCTCAGCAGCAACCTTAGCTACACGATCAGCCACCACATCTATCGCCATGTACGTGAGGCGTTCCCGGCTGAAACCTCCATGGAGCCAGCGATGGAGGTCCGGGGGCTCGGCCCGAACAGGTTGACGATCCGGTATCCCTGGTCGGATAAGTTCCGCTCACCATCCAACCTGATCTTCATCCTGGATGAGGGCGGCAAACCCGACTCCGGTTCGGACGGTGTCAATGACGGGTACTTCCAAGACCTCTGGAGCGATCTGCAAGGCGGCAACAGTGGCGTTGCGGACAGGACCAAGTGGTACCACCACGACTCCTCGGCCTTCGGGTTCGCCGACGGCCACGGAGAGCTGCGTAACCGAGAGGATGAGGAAATCTACCGTTTTAGAGCCGGGTTTAGGGTGAAGCCCACCCGGATCTTCGAATACGGCCGGATCTGGGATCCGGCGGGCCAGGCGCCGATCATCGCCGGCCAAACGCAATGATTCGTCCCGTTTGGGGCCGATTAGGGTAGGAAAACCGGGGCGGGTTGGTTAAAATGTGGGTGCGGCGAAGGGCGGGAGGCCGTCGCCGTGTCAGACATGTCGTGGTAGGCGTCAGCCATATGTAGGCTGGTCGGCCACCGAGAAATATCTTGGCTCTGCCTGTCTGGTTGGGCCTTGGGAGAGATGATGTCGGGAGAGACGGACCTAAAATTATGAAATCACGGCGGTGCGCCGGAGACGGCCCGCCGTTGCGCTGATCGGTTGTTGTGCGCAACCGACCGGCGGTGATCCGAGCCTGTGTGGCTCGCAGTCATTAACGCGTTTTATTCCTCAGTACTTGGAGATGGATGAGATGAGATACCCAATGAAGACCTTGGTGGGGTGTGTTTCTGTGTCGGCGGCCTTGTTGTTGGCCGGCCCGGCGATGGCGGTGCCTTACGCCTCGGGCGTGACCTCCGACGGCGGCACCGGCTTTAACTTCGTCCTCAACGAGCCGGCGGACTCGGTCATCGTCACCCGTGACGGTGTCGCCATGCCGACCATTGTCGCGGCCGCCAGCGGCATCTACAACTTCGACATGAACGGCTTCTCGGACTACGAGATCGCCGTTACCCACACCGCCGCCGCCGGCTGGGTTGAGAGCCCCTCGAGTGTGGGCAACACGTTCCTGGAGTTCGAGCGCGCCAACGGCATGGCTGTCAACAAGAACCCCGGCAGCTCGAACTTCGGCCGGCTCTACGTCGCCAACCGCAGCATCTTCCCCACCGTCAGCTTGCGACAGATGGGTGACGGCGTGTACGTCATGAACGCCGACGGCAGTCTGCAAAGCGGCAGCGTCAACGCCAACGACACAACCGAGGCCCGCAACGCAGGGCTGAACTTCACCCTCAGCAGCAACTCCCCCTGGAAGCTGACGATCGGTGAGGACGACACGGTGTATATCGCCGACTGGTCCGACGCCAGCGGCGGGATCAAGTACGCCGACGCCGACCTCAGCCCCTTGTCCGGCAAACTGCTTCTGGCCGGCGAAAGCGGCAACCCACTGGACGTGCCCTTGCAGAACCACGGCTCGATCGTCAGCAAGGTCAACGTCTCCGGCTCGATCGCCGGGGGCGACCTGGTCGTCTACGCGATGGACGAGGACATGCCCGGCAGCATCGCCGGGACCGGCAACCATATGTGGAGCTGGAACGTCGGCGGGACGACCGAGAACTTCGCCGGGGCACCCACCCTCCTGCTGGACGCCAGCACCGAGGGCGTCAACCTGGACCCGAACTTCGGCGCCACCGACGGCAACCCCATCCTCCTGGACCTGAACATCGGCGTGTTCGTCGACGTGTTCCGCGACCCCAACAGCGGCAAGTTCTACATCACCCAGCCCCGTGACGACGGCAACGAGTCCGGCTTGGTGATCGTCGACACCGACGGGTCCACGATCCTCTGGAACTCCATGCAGTTCTCGATGGATAACAGCCTGGATCAGGTCGTCGACGACATCTTCATCCCGCAGTTCGACGGGGTGCAGGATATCCTGCGGCTGGCCGCGACCGCCGAGGTCTCGCCCGACGGCAGCACCCTGGCTATTCACCGGCGGCGCCCGGCGGCTGAGAACGTGTTCCTGGGTATCGACACCGTGCTGTTGATTCCCTTGGACGCCAACGGCCTGCCGGTCTTCGACCTGACCGACCCGGTGCTCAACCCGATGCTCGGCGTGACCGGCGTGCCCGCGACCACGATCAACCACCACACACGCGCCGAAACTCAATGGGACCTGGCCGGCAACCTCTACGCCAGTTCTAACTCCAGCGAAAAGGTGACCATCTTCGGCCCCGGCGGCGCTTCCAGCGCCACCACCCGGTCCGACGGCTCGTTCACCATCAACGGCGTGACCCACGGCGGCGGCGGTTGCGGCGCCCTTGTGGGTGACTACAACTGCGACGGATTCGTCGGGATCGAGGACCTGAACCTGGTCCTGAGCAACTGGAACGCCACCGTCACCCCGTTTGACAAGCTGGCGGGCGACGGCACCGGCGACGGGTTCGTCGGGATCGAGGACCTCAACGAGATCCTGGGCAACTGGAACGCGGGCACCCCGCCCCCACCCGGTTCGGTCGTGCCTGAGCCGGCCACCCTGGCCTTGCTTGGTCTGGGCGGCGTGGCGATGCTGCGGCGTCGACGCTGAACCCGTGAGGTATTTATGACGAATGAATCCGATCGTTGATTCAACCGTATTGACACCACCACAACGGCCCGCCCTTCGGCGGGTCGTTGTGAGGTGATTACATAGACCCTGTCGTTTCTTGAGTACAAAGACGTTTCATATCACAACTGTTTGGGAGGAGAACACATGACTCGATACCCCATGAAAACACTGCTCGCTTGCGTCGCCGCCGCGGCGGTCGTATCCGTCGCCGGCCCGGCGATGGCGGTGCCTTACGCCTCGAGCGTCACGTCGGACGGCGGCACCGGCTTTAACTTCATCCTCAATGAGCCGGCCGACCTGGTCACGGTCACCCGTGACGGCGCTAACCCGGTCACGTTCCCCGCCGCAGCAGCCGGCACCCACAACTTCGACATGAACACTTTCTCGACTTACGAGATCACCGTAACACACAGCGCCGCCGCCGGCTGGGCAGAGAGCTCGACCAGCCTGAACAACCCGTTCCTGGATTTCCAGCGGCCCCAGTCGATCGCCATCAACAAGAACCCCGCCAGCTCGAACTTCGGCCGGGTCTACATCGCCAACGCCCAGGCCCTGCCCACCGCCACCGGCCGATCCGGCGGCGACGGCGTCTACATCCTTAACGCAGACGCGACCGACATCGATGGCAAGGCGCTTAACGACACCTCCGCCGCCCGGACAGGCGGGGGCCTGTTCTCCGCAGGCTGGAACCTCACCTCCAACGGCCCGTGGCGGATGACCGTTGGCGCAGACGACACGCTGTTCATCGCCGACTGGGGCGACCAGACCGGCGGTGTGAAAACGATGAGCCCGGACGGGACCAGCGGCGCGTTCCTGCTGGACGGTGATAACGGATTCCAGCCCCTGCCTGTGGGTCAGAACCACGGCTCGGTCGTCAGCATGCCGATCACCACCGGCACGCTCGGCACGGACCTGGTCCTCTACACGATCGACGAAGACCTCGAAGCAAGCGTCGTGGGTACGGGCAACCATATCTGGCGCTACGACCTGGGCACGACCACCTCGAACTACACCGGGGCCCCGACGCTCGTCCTGGACGCCAGCACCGAGGGCGTCAACTCCGACGGGTCGGTCATCCTGTTCGACCTGAACATCGGCGTCGATGCCAACCTGCAACGCGACCCCCACACGGGCAACTTCATCATCACCCAGGCCCGTAACGACGGCAACGAGACCGGCATCCTGATCATGGACTCGACCTTCACCACGGTCCTGTTCAACTCCAAGCAGTTCTCGCTGGACAATAGCCTCGACGGCGCGGTCGACGACCTCGCCTTCCCCGAGTGGGACTTGATCCAGGACATCTTCCGCTACGTCACCACGGTCGAGGTCTCCCCTGATGGCAGCACCTTGGCGCTGCACCGTCGGCAAAACGCCACCGAGCTTGACGTCGGCGCCGTCGGCGGCAACAACCCGTTCCTCGGCACCGCCGACGTGTTGCTGGTCCCCCTGGACGCCAGCGGCGTGCCGATCCTCGACATCTCCGACCCGATTGGCAACCCGCTGCTGGGCACGACCCCGCTGGACATGACCGTGAACCACGGCAGTGCGCGTAAAGCGCTGACCTGGGACGCCGCGGGCAATCTCTATGCCGGCTCCAGCTCCGCCACCATCCCCGACCCCTCGGGCTTTATCGGTGACGAGCAGGTGGTCATCTGGGGCCCCGGCGGCGACACCGTGGCCGTGACACGCTCTGACGGCACGTTCGAGTTGAACCCCAGCGCCGGCGGGCTGCTCGGCGACTACAACGACGACGGGTTCGTCGGGATCGAGGACCTGAACCTGGTCCTGCAGAACTGGAACGCCACCGTCACCGCGGGCAACAAGCTGCTGGGCGACGGCACCGGCGACGGGTTCGTCGGGATCGAGGACCTCAACGAGATCCTGGGCAACTGGAACGCGGGCACCCCGCCCCCACCCGGTTCGGTCGTGCCTGAGCCGACCACCCTGGCCCTGCTTGGTCTGGGCGGCATGGCGATGCTACGGCGTCGTCGCTGAACTTCCAGAATCATGTTGAACAACTTTTAACAGCACGGCTGCCCGCTTCACGGCGGGCAGCCGTTTTCATAGGTGAAACCATCACCATCTGTATGGCAAAGAGTGCTTGAGTCGTTTTTTCCTTGCCTGATCCAGGCGCCGGGGGGTACGATATGAGCCCTTGAAGACGTCGTGCTTCTCCTATCAGGAGGCCGATCATGCAGCGGTTATCAGCCCGCTTCGTCCGTGTAGGTGCTGCGTTTACCGTCCTGTTGTCTGTGTGTGCCCAAGCCTGGGCCATCCCGCCTATCGTCCTGCGTCAGTTCACGTTCGACACCGACACGAGCCGACTGCACGTCACCGGCGGGTTCGCCGGGATTGATGAGATGCACCCCATCGCGGGCGACTTCGGGCTGGCGATCGGATACGAACAGGGCTTTGTCCCGCCGCATATCCCGAGCCTCGATCCGTTCGCGGCGTTCGTCGATGTCAATGCGACGCTCCTGGGCGAAGGCCTGCTCGGTGGGGCCGACCTGAACAGCCTGCTGAATCTGACGGGACTTGATGGCGCGTTCGATATCACCAACCCAGGCGCCGGGCTGCTTTTCACCGGACTGGACGGACAAGGCGCACCGGTCTCAATCAGCGCCACCCTCGAAGACAAGCGTCTTCACCTGGTCGGCCGCAACACGCCGGGATGCTGCGATTTCTTCAGCTACCAGCTCGACGCGTTCGCAACCATCCCGCTGTTCGGCGACCTGTCGGGGGATGGGTTCGTCGGGATCGAAGACCTGAATCTGGTCCTTTCCGGTTTCGGTCAACCGACCACGCCGTTCGCAACCGCCGATCCCAACTGGGATGGGTATGTCGGGATCGAAGATCTCAACGTAGTGCTGACCGATTGGAACGCCGGAGCCTCGCCCGGAACCGGGGAAGGTTCACAGGTGGTGCCCGAGCCCGTGGCCGCGGGCCTGTTGCTGGCCGCCGCCTCGGTGTGTCTGGTGCGTCGGCCCAGCCCAAGGCAGAGATAGCCCGGGTGATCTGCCTGGATATTCAGGCTCTACAGCCGGCGGGTTTTCCGCTAAAATGAACAGGCGGCTACTGGATTCATCCCGGTCGCACCCGATCCCGCCGACCGTACCGCGGCCGGTATCAACGTATCACTGGCTCTGAGACGAGGTGTGTTTTATGGCGGAAGTGCTTATTGACAATGTGGTTAAGGTCTACCCAGGCGACGTCCGCGCCGTGGACGATGTTACCCTGCACATCCAGGACAAGGAGTTTATCGTCCTGGTCGGGCCGTCCGGCTGCGGCAAGAGCACGACCCTGCGGATGGTCGCCGGCCTCGAAGAGATCACCGAGGGCACGATCCGCATCGGTGACCGCGTGGTCAACGACGTGCCCCCGAAGGACCGCGACATCGCCATGGTCTTCCAGAACTACGCCCTGTACCCGCACATGACGGTGTACAAGAACATGGCCTTTGGGCTCAAGCTCCGCAAGATGCCAAAGGATGAGATCGACAAGAAGGTCCGCCATGCCGCGGGTATCCTCGGGATCGAACAGCTCCTGGAACGCAAACCCAAGGCCCTCTCGGGCGGGCAGCGTCAACGTGTCGCCCTGGGCCGGGCCATCGTCCGTGATCCCGCGTGCTTCCTCTTCGATGAGCCCTTATCCAACCTCGACGCCAAGCTCCGCGTCGAAACACGGGCGGAGCTGAAGCGCCTGCACCACCGCCTGCAAACCACCACCATCTACGTCACCCACGATCAGGAAGAGGCGATGACCCTCGGCGACCGCGTCGTGGTCATGAGCGACGGGCTCATCCAGCAGTGTGATACGCCGCTAAACGTCTACAACAACCCGATCAATCGTTTCGTCGCCGGGTTCGTCGGCACCCCGCCGATGAACTTCCTCGACGGCCAACTCATCGGCGAAGGCGGCGACGTCTCATTCGAAGGCGGCGGCGTCAAGATCAAACTCGACCCCGCCCAGGCCCAGCAGTGTCAGGGCCGAGTCGGACAGGAAGCCGTGATCGGCATCCGCCCCGAAGCCCTGTTCCCCAAGCCGACCGACGACGCCAACAACGAAGACCAGGCCATCCAACTCACCGTCGGTGTCGTCGAACCCCTGGGAAGCACCATGGACGTCTACCTGCGGACCAGCGAAGACAAACGCCTGGTCGCACGCATCAAGGCCGAGCTGTTGAAAGAAGACACCCCCATCAAGATGTACCTGGACATGCACAAGGTCCATATCTTTGAGCCGGGGACCTACGGCGCGAACCTGACGATCAAGGACGCGGTCGCGGTGTAGGCTGGGTTCCCTGATTTTTAACGGACATGGCATTCAGCCAGGTAACATATGCCTCGCCTCCAAGGCGCGTCGTGCTTTTAAGTCGAACAGATGGCTTCCGGAGAGCAGCATGGACAAAGGTCCCGAGTACTTCCAAAAAGATGCTCGCAACATGATGTGGGGGGTGGCGTTCGTCGGATTCATCCCAACCTTCGTTTTACTTGTAATGATGATCTCTGACGGCAGTGGCATAAAGTGGGACGTGGTGACGTTCAGCTTCCTTGGCTACTCACTTGTGCTCGCAGCCCTAGCCGTCTTCGCCGGCATTCTGTGCGGTCAGGGTAAGGCGACCGGCCGCTTGCTCGGCATCGTCTGTAGCATCATTGTCTTATTCAACTTCCCTATCGGCACGATCTTCGGGGTTGCGGCGCTAGTCAAAATCAATAAACACGATTTTACCTCGGCGCTAAAGTAGTCGAGTGAGGGATTCCGCGGCACTTCGGCACGTAAAATCCACTTCATGAACACGACACATCCGCCCCGCCCGATGCATCTTTTCGCCATGAGATAAGGCCGCGCCAAAAGGGCCGGCCTTATGAAAAATCGGGGTGGCCGGATTCGAACCGACGACTTCCTGCTCCCAAAGCAGGCGCTCTACCAAGCTGAGCTACACCCCGCGGTGTTAAACTACTTATTACAAGTCATTTACAGCCATTAATACCGATGCTTTTTTGACGCCGGGCGGGTTGGATTTCCCTTGTAAGCCGCCGAGGGCCTCTAGTATACCCGGCATGGCGGCTGACCCGAACAGGCCCAGGTCATACGGCCTGGCGGATCTGAAATCGGCAAGCGGTTGAGCCGGCGCCGGGACAAGGAAGGCTGTCACTGGTGCAGGAAGTTCCAAGGCCATCCCAAGCCCTTCGGTTCCGCTCGCCTGAGAAACCCCAGCCACGTCGTTGGATGAACATCGACATCGACACAACAAGCGGGGGAGGATCAGCACCAGCCGTTCATCTTTCCTACGCGGATCGTTTCTTCTTGCATGTGCCAAGAAGGTAGGCCTCCGCGTCCGCCGGGGACATCGGCCTGGCGAAGTGGTAACCCTGACCCCAAGTGCACTCGATCGATTGCAGCGCCCCGACGATGTCTTTCGACTCGATCCCCTCCGCCACGGTCAGGATGCCCAGGTTCTCCGCGAGCAAAGCGATCGAGGCCACAACCGCCAGAAGCGATCGGTCATGGTCAAGAACACGGATAAAACTCTGATCGATCTTCAGCACATCGATCGGAAACTCATGGAGCGAGCTCAGCGAGGAAACCCCGGTCCCGAAATCATCCATGACGATCGGGAAGCCGTGCCCTCGGAGTAGACGAAGCAGCGGGACAACATCAGACCGGTCGTCGGCGATCGTGCTCTCCGTAACTTCCAGCTTCAGGTCTCCCGGCTGAAGTTGATACTCGCGCATGCACCCGAGGGCATCGTCCAGGATAGAAGATGTCAACAGTTGCCGCTTGGAGATATTAACGTTCACCGTCAGGCGGCAGCCCAGGCCCAGCCGGTGATTCCAGTCGGCGAGCTGACGGGCCGAGGTCCGCAACACCCACTTGCCGATGCTGAGAATCAGGCCCGTGTCTTCCGCGATCGGGATGAACTCGTCGGGGCTGATCGTGCCATGCACCGGATGATCCCAACGCAGCAGCGCTTCAAACCCCGAAACCTCACCGGTATTCAATTCAACAATCGGCTGGTAGACCAGGCGGAACTGTTCGCCTTCCAGCGCGATGCGTAAGTCGCCCTCGAGCTTGAGCCGGCTCAACGCCCGCTCGTGCATCACCTGGTCAAAGACGACGACCCGGGCCTTGCCCGCCTCCTTGGCCTGGTACATCGCTGCGTCGGCGTCGCGGATCATGTCTTCGGCGTTGGTGTAGCCTTGGGCGTTGTTCACCAGGCCTACGCTCGCGGTGGAGGTGACCGAATGCCCCATCAGGTCGTGGGGCTTGGCGAACGTCGTCAGAAGCCGGTCGGCTGTCTGGTGGGCCTCGTCGTAATCACGGAGGTCTCTCAGCAGGACGACGAACTCGTCGCCGCCGAAGCGTGCCGCCACGTCGCGCTTGCGCAGCCCACGCCGGAATTGCGAGGCGATGTCGATCAGGAGCGCGTCGCCGACGCTGTGGCCGAGGCTGTCGTTGATAACCTTGAATCGGTCGAAATCAAAAAACAAGACCGCGAACTTGAATTCGGTGTCGAACTCGGCGCGGTGGATCGCCTGCTCTAAATGCTTCTTGAACAGCTCACGGTTGGGCAGGTCGGTCAGGCGGTCGTGTTCGGCGGCCTTGCGGAGCTTGCCCTGCGCATCTTTGATCTCGGTGATGTCGGCCATGGACCCGGCGACCCGGATCGCACGCCCCTGCTCATCACGCACCACCGCGCCCCGGCAGAGCATCCACACGGTGTGACCGGCCTTGTGGACCATCCGCAGCTCGACCTCGAACACCGTGTCTTCGCCTCGCATGTGCTTGTCGAATTCATGCTTGAACGCTTCGATGTCACGATGATCGATCCGGCTGATCCACTCGTCCGGTCTGTCACTGACCTCCGCCTCTTCAAGCCCGAGCATCCACTTCCATTGGGGCGCGTAAATAACCTGATCGCTGAGCAGGTCCCAGTCCCACAAGCCGTCCTGGGAACCACGCACCGCAAGCTGGTAGCGACTTTCGCTCTCCTTCACGGCGATAATGCTCTGTTCCAGGCCCCGGTTGACGCGGATGATGGCCTGTCGGCCTCGATGAGCCAACCATGTGCCGAATATCGCGGTGAGGAGGATGAATGTTACGAACCCATAGGCCAGGTTACGCGATTTGGCGGTGGCCCGGACGTCTGACCTGTCCCAGAAGTCCGAATCAGGCCGCCCCAGCCACAGTGACCAGGCCCCGCCCATGTTCTGAACGTCAAGCCGATGGGACAACGACACGAGCAGGTCCGGGTCTTCTCGGGCGGCGCTGGCGTACTCGTATGATGCCTGCCACTGCCCGTCTTGGTGGGGCGTCACACAGTAATCGTATTCCGTGCTTGAGATCGCGTAGCTGCCGCTTGGCAAGAGGGTTTTCAGTGTGTGTGTCAGGATGACCGCGCTGACGCAGCCGCGCAGCTCACCGTCCGGGCCATAGTAAGGTATGGACAGGATCAGGCCCGATCGATCCTTGTCATCCGGGGCCGATGGGTCGTACTGAGAGTTGTCGCAGGTGACGACCAACGGCCCACCCATCATGGGGTAGTTCAGGGCATTGATATCGACTTCGTGGGGGAATTGCTTCTTCATCCACGCAAGTTGCTTCTTCATCAACCGGTATTCGTATATCTCAATTTCTTCTACTTCGACTGGCTCGTCTTCTTCGCCGGTGCCGGCCCCCCCTTGGCGGCCAAGGATCAGGTGGTCGAAGGTCGCCAGCGGCTCGCGGGCGGCTTGGGTGTTCGATCCCGGAGCGTCGGGATCCAGATCCGCCGGGACGATGTAAAGTTCTGACACCGCCACGTTCACCCCAAGGTTGTTGTAGATTTCCTGGATAGCCTGGAGTGTATTTCTTTCGAGCCCGTCCCCGCCGTGGAACTGAAGAGCGTTCTTGGCGTCCGGGTCCAACTCACGGACGCCCGGCAGACGGGCTACCGTGCGTAAGCACTGATAGACCTGCTTGAATACGTCTTCCACCTTTTCGGCAACTTCGTGAAATTCGGCTCTCGACTCGGCCAGATAGGAGTCTTGTGTGATCCGCTGATTCTGCTTGTCGTCAAAACGAACCAGAGCTACCAGGCCAACCCCCAAGGCCAGAGTTGTGGCATAAATCAATGCCGAGGCAAGATGGTGTTTGTTACCGATCATCTCGTAAGGACGGTTTGTTCTTTTCCTTGCGATAGAGAGCACTGAAAAGTTTTCATACCTTTTTATCTTTTTATACACTCATAGAGGATACGTATCGGGTAGTTACCGCCACCACTTGAAGGGGCTGGGGCGGGGGGTATCACAGCCGGGCAGGTACGCCGAGGAATCCTTAAGATTATTCAGACACTGTGTTCGTGCCGTAGCTGACCGCCTGGGGCGGCAAGTCTGGGCAGCGGGTGGCGCAGGTGTGGCAGTTGGCCTCGGCTGTTACATGATGTGCCGGAAACGGCGCACGTCCGCCTCCGAGTGACAGCGAACAAGTAGCCTCTCAATTTCCTGCTCCCAGAGCAGATATTCTACCAAGCCAAGTCGCGTCACGCTGCGTTAAATAGTTTAATTTCAAGTAGTTACAGCCCTACTGGTGGTGCCTTGGGTTGAGCATCCGCTGACGCCTGGCTGGCTTGACACCCGATCGGTTGGACTTTGTACGTAAACCGCGGGAGGCCCACCGCGGTATTCCCTGCATGAGGCGGGACCCCAAAAAAGCCCGGGCGCCAGCCTACCGAAGCTGATGTCGTGTCTGACCCAACAGGCTCAGCAAGCTCGCCAGGCACAGGAGCGAAGCCGATGCTCGCGGGCGCCAATCGCTCGTTTGCCCGCTGATCCTCTCTGATATCGGTGTAACAAAAAAAGGGACCCGCCAACTTCTACTGTGTGTCCTGGAAACATCTGTCATGGTGGTGAGGGCTTGGCCGTGTCCCGTACCTGTCAACCAGGAGACTTATCACACCGCCTGAGTTCGGGTTTCCGCAGCGAAATGTCTCCCGGACGAGACTTTTTTTCTGCGCACACAAAATACCAGTTATTCCGAAGTTGGGCTTGGCCGATGCATGGTGTGCAGGTTTGTTAACCCGACAAGTCCAAGAGCCGGCCCGCGCCGTTCACGAACAAGACTTGGAGGATCTGGCAGGCAAATGCATCGGAGCCCGACACCCCTGGCATCAAGGATACAGACGATGAACGCGAGCCGAACACACCGATCCATTTCGTGGTTGTTGATCCCTTTGCTGAGCCTGGCGATGCTGTTGCCGGCTAGCCGCGCTAACGCCCAGGAGACTCAGATCTCCGCCGAGGAGTACGGCACTATCCTGAACCTTGCCGGCCGGCAACGCATGCTGACCCAGAAGATGAGCAAGGAGTTCTTCCTGATCGCCGCCAAGGTCGATCCTCAGGCTAACCGAGACCAACTCCAGGCAACCATGCAGCTCTTCGAGAAGACCCTCGCCGGCCTGCGCGACGGAGACGCCGAGGTTGGCCTGCCCGCCACCACCAACAAGCTGATCATCAAGCAACTGGATACGACCAAGTCGCTCTACGAGCAGATTCAGCCTGTGCTGGCGAAGGTCGCTTCGGGGAGCGATCCGACCCCCCAGGACATCGATAGCATCGCGGCCAACAACTTGCCCGTCCTGAAGAACATGAACAAGGCCGTCAAGATGTATGAGCGCAGGGCCTCGAAGGTGCTCACCGGATCGGACTCGCTGGGTGTGGTGATCAACCTCGCCGGCAAACAGCGGATGCTGACGCAGAAGATGAGCAAGGAGTTCCTGCTGGTCTACCTCGGTGCCGACCCCGACAACAACCGCCTGAACGTGCGCGAGTCCGCCTCGCTGTTTGACCGCACGCTCAAGGGTCTTCTCGACGGGGACACGGACCTGGACCTGCCAGGAACGACCGACGAAGCGATCCGCACACAGTTGGGTGTGGTCTCCGAGCTATGGTCCGGCTTCTACGTTGTGGTTCAGGAAGCCGCCAAGCAGGACGCGGCACTGACCCAGGATCAGGTTCAGGTCGTCGCATCGCAGAACCTGCCGCTGCTGAAGAACATGAACGCGGCTGTGAAGATGTACGAGCAATTGGCCAAGACCGGCGCCGTCGCGGCCGTCGAGTAGGAACGAAGTAGCGTTGGAGGCATTTTTGATGAAGGGTATCTTTAAGTTCAAGGGCGGCATCGGGCAGTTTCTGTTCTTGGGTTTTGGGGTGATGCTAGGGGTGCTGGCGGTCCAGGGCGGGGAGGCCGTGCGCGGGTTCTGGGGCGTCGAGGCCAGCAGCCAGCGCGTGATCCGAGACGTCAGCGGCTTGGCCGAGAACGTACGGGAGATCAACGCGGCGGCGCAGGAATCCGCCGCGGACACCGGCAAACTCGCCGAGTCCGTCAAGCAAGACCTGGTCTTTCAGATGCGCGAAGGCGCAGATCAACTCCTGCTGCTGCAACGAGCTGTCGATCGGATCGTTGAGAGCACCGGGAACATCTCGGAGCAACTCGGCGAAGTACTCGACAACAACGAGTTGGACGAAGACACCGCGATGATCGTCGAGCAACTCGTCTTCGACAGCGACGACAACTACGACCAGATCAAGAAAGAATGCGTACCGATCCTCCGTTCGGCGGTAGGCGGGCTTAACACGGCGGTCGCTCAGGCGGATCTGTCGGCCGAGCAGATCGAGTCGGTGCGGGAGACGATTGAAGGCTTCGCCGAGTTGAGTCTCACCGCCGATCAACGCGCCCAGGACACCCTGGGCATAGCGCAGGGGAGCCTCGATGACACGCAAAAGGCGCTGAGCCGGATCTACCTGGTCCTGGCGATCGGGCTGGCGGTCGGGCTGATCGTCCCGTGCCTGATCCACCGCCGCGTGACCCGGCCAATCCACGAACTGATCGATCGGGTCACAGACATCGCCGAAGGTGAGGGCGACCTGACCCAGCGCGTGACGGTCCGTCGTAAAGACGAGCTGGGCGTGCTCGGAGGGAAGTTCAACACGTTCCTCGAGCGGATACACCAGTTGATTGTGTCGGTAGCGGAGGCCGCATGCGACGTGGCCAGCGCCGCGACCGAGATCGCAGCCAGTAGCGAAGAGATGGCTTTGGGCATGAACGAGCAGAGCGGCCAGGTCACGCAGATCTCCGCCGCGATCGAACAGATGTCCGCCAGCGTGATCGAAGTCGCCCGCAAGAGCGCCGAGGCCGCCGACAACGCCAAGGAATCGGGCAAAGTCGCCTCCGAGGGCGGACAGATCGTCACCGAAACGATCGACGGGATGCAAGCCATCTCCGAGGCCGTCACAGCCAGCGCCACCAGCGTGTCCGAGTTGGGCAAGCGGGGCGAACAGATCGGTCAGATCATCGAGGTCATCAACGACATCGCCGACCAGACAAACCTGTTGGCGCTCAATGCAGCGATCGAAGCGGCGCGTGCCGGCGAACATGGCCGCGGCTTCGCGGTCGTCGCCGATGAAGTGCGTAAGCTCGCCGACCGGACGACCAAGGCCACGGAGGAGATCGGCGGGTCGATCAGCGCGATCCAGACCGAGACGAGCCAGGCCGTCGAGCGGATGAACGCCGGGACCGATCAGGTCCAGGTCGGTGTCGAGAAGGCGACCCAGGCCGGCCAGAGCCTCGAGCAGATCGTGGCCGGGGCCCAGGAGGTCGCGAGCATGATCCTGTCGATCGCCGCCGCCGCCGAGCAGCAGTCCACGACCAGCGAAGAAGTCAGCCGAAACATCCAGAATGTCAGCAACGCTGCCAGCCAGGTCAGCGAAGCAACATCCCAGGCGTCACAGGCCACGACTCAGCTATCGGCCAAGGCCGAGCAGCTCCAGGCGTTGGTCCGACGTTTCAAGGTTTGATCCAGAAACCCACGCGGAGTTGAGTATCCGATCCGTCGTAACGCCAACACATCGTTCGAGCTGATCAACTGTAGTTGTAGCGCTCGGGCTTACCGTTTATCTCATTTCTTCTACAGGTATAGCGTCTCCCCACAAACGCAGCACCGAGACCTGTCGCGTGGATAGCATAGAAGTCTCGGTTGATCTGCTGCAAAACGACGCTGTAGAAGACAGGGAAACGCTCCAGCCCCGAAACGCGCGGCGGCGTGCGTTACCAGGCAGTGCCAGACGCTTGAGGCGCAGTAGATACGCTCAAGAGTATTCTCAATGCCTTGCTCTTAAGGCAGGCGCTTTACAAGCCCAGCCGCTCATCTTTTCTACGCGGATAGCTTCTTCTTGCACTTGTCCATGAGGTAGGCCTCAGCGTCCGCCGGGGTCAATGGTTTGGCGAAGTGGTAGCCCTGACCCCATGTGCACTCGATCGATTGCAGCGCCCCGACGATGTCTTGCGACTCGATCCCCTCCGCCACGGTCAGGATCCCCAGGTTCTCCGCGAGCGAAGTGATCGAAGAAACAACCGCCAGAAGCGAACGGTCATTGTCAAGAACACGGATAAAGCTCTGGTCGATCTTCAACACATCAATCGGATAATCATGGAGCGCGCTCAGCGAGGAAACCCCGGTCCCAAAATCATCCATGACGATCGGGAAGCCGTGCCTACGGAGCTCACGGAGCAGCAAGACAACGTCACACCGCTCGTCGGCGATCGTGCTTTCCGTAACTTCCAACTCCAGATCTCTCGGTTGCAGTTGATACTCGCGCATGCACTCGAGCGCATCGTTCAGGACAGAAGAGGACAACAGTTGCCGCTTTGAGATATTGACGTTCATCGTCAGGCGGCGGTCCAGGCCCAGCCGTTGATTCCAGTCGGCGAGCTGACGGGCCGAGGTCCGCAGCACCCACTTGCCGATGCTGAGAATCAGGCCCGTGTCTTCCGCGATCGGGATGAATTCGGAGGGACTGATCGGGCCGTGCACCGGATGATCCCAACGCAGCAGCGCCTCGAACCCCGAAACCACACCGGTATTCAATTCAACAATCGGCTGGTAGACCAGGCGGAACTGCCCGCCTTCCAGCGCGACGCGCAAGTCGCCCTCGAGTTTGAGCTGGCTCAGCGCATGCTCGTGCATCGCCTGGTCGAAGACGACAACCCGGGCCTTGCCCGCCTCCTTGGCCTGGTACATCGCGGCGTCGGCGTCGCGGATCATGTCTCCCGAGCACTTGTAAGCACGCTCATTGGTCACCAGCCCGATGCTGGCGGTAGAGACGATTCGATGTCCCGAGATATCATGCGGCTTGGCGAGCGCATCGAGAAGCCGATCGGCCTTGACGTCGGCGTCAGACCACTCGGCCAGACAGTCAAGAAGGACGACGAACTCGTCGCCGCCAAACCGGGCCACGGTGTCCGACTCACGAACTTCACGTCGGAAGATGCCTGCGATATCGCACAGCAGGGCGTCGCCGATGTTGTGCCCGAGGCTGTCGTTGATGACCTTGAATCGGTCGAAGTCGAAGAAGAGCACGGCAAATCGGCTGTCATCACGTTTGGATCGCTTGATCGCCTGCTCCAGCCGGTCTACAAAGACCTCGCGGTTCGGCAAGCCGGTCAGTTTATCTGCGGTGGCGGCGACCTTAAGCCGGCTCATCGCCGATTCCAGTTCAGACGTGGTGAGCTTTTCTCTTTCCAGTGCGCCCACGAGCATGGCGCTGTTGTCGCGGAGCTCTTCCTCAACCCTCTTGCGCTCGGTGATATCCTGAACAGTACCTATAGAACGTACCGCTTTACCGGTGTCATCATATAGTGTCTCGCACCGCTCACTTACGAATTTCAGTGTCGCTCCATCATCTAGCAACAAGCGGTGCTGGATATCATAAGGTGTTTTGTTTCGTACGGAGTCGTCATAAGCGTTGCGTACATAGGTTCGATCATCGGGATGAATAGCATCTAGAAACGCCTCGTATGTCGCCTCGAATTGATCGGGGTCCAAGCCGAATATGTTGTAAACCTCATCAGACCAATAAAGCGTGTCTGTGATTAAGTCTAATTCCCAGCTTCCGACTTGAGCAAGGCGCTGCGCCTCTCTAAGCCCTCTCTCGCTCTCGCGCAGCCGCTGCTCTGCCTTCTTTCGCCCGGTGATGTCGGTCGAGATGAGAACGACGGCGTGCTCCTCGCTGTCGCCGGGTAGCGGTCTCAGGCGATTGAAGAAAAAGTGTTCGCCGTCAGGCTGGAGCACGCTCGTCTCCACGCTCTGTAACGCCCGTGTTTCCAGAGCTTGGGAAAATGCCTCGCCCAGACGGTCCTGGTGCTCGGGCGACACGAGTGACAGCGCGGAGCGTCCGACCATCTCCCCCTTGCGGTTCCCAGGCTGAAGCCGGTTCACCGTCCGGATGGTCATGTCCCGGCCCAAAACAAAAATAAGATCGGGCGACGTCTCTGTCAGCGTGCGCTGGAACGTCTCCGAACTCGTAAGTTCCGCTTCCCTCTCAAGGATGCCCCGATCGATCCGGTACAGCGCGACGTACAGGAACCCGATCAGCGCGATCATAAGAACCAGCGCCGCCCCTGACGACATCAGAAGCACCCGGTAGAACCACACCACGGCTTCGGTGGTGTCGTGGAAAATCAGCAGGTCGCCCACCTCGACGCCGGCGGCGTCGTACAGCGGGCTTGCCATGACCCGCCACAATTTGCCGTTGAATTCCGCTTCATTGGTCACATCTCCGTGCGTGTGGTTTCCTTCCCCGTATAAACGTCCGACCTTGTCGGGCAGGTGGCCAAGAGACGAATAGATGACCACCTTCTCATCATTGTGGTCCCAGTCGGCCTCGCGTCCCAGCATCTGCATGCCCGTTTCCCACGTTTCCCTGTCTAGTTCTCTCTTAAAGATGACCGCCGACAAGTCGACGCCGTGTTCGTCCGAAATATTTCCCAGGATGTCCTCGATCTCCTTGCCCAGCTCCAGGTAGCCAATGAGCGCACCACCGTCGAAGACAGGCCGAACCACCCGTAGCGTAAACGTGCCCAGCGGCCCTAACTCGATGCCCGAGGTCGTCTGTCCGGTCCGTTCGGCCTCGAGTGTGGTGAAACGGTCGATGAGGTCGCCGTTCTTTTTCGGTTTGTGCACGCGCAGCAGGTTCACCCGGTCCGGGCGGTGGAGGTAGAAGTGCGTGATGCCGTGCTTGGTTCGGAGTTGCGTGAAGATTTCTTCACACGCTGCAAACAGGCGATCTCGGTCCTGTGTCTTGATCGCGTCAATCAGATCCGCATCGCGGAGCAAAGTATCTTCGAGGGCATGAATCGCATCAGATTGCTCGGTCAGGCCTTCGTCCAGCTCGTCTGCAGCGTCTTTCAGCACCTGTTGGCTCAATCGCGTCAGACCCTCATGATGCATGTGCAGCAAGACCGCCAAGAATCCGCCGACCAGCAGCAGTAACACGGCCACAAGCGGAACCAGCAAGCGCCTCTGGACGGGCTTGACCGACGCGTCCCCAAGCGGATTCGACGCCGCGCAGGGTCCCGGTAGAGCTCTCCGTTTTGACGGGGCTGACACGCTCATAAGTTTTTTTTACCTGGGACTCCACCGCCACCAATGCCACCCACACCCAGAGTCGTTGAGATTGGATCTACCAAGACCCAAAGATGCCGGCCACAAGGGGCCAGCTATCACTTGTTTGGTATCGGTAGTTGAACGTAAAACATCTATGTCCTACCTACCTTATCGATATGTGTTTTGAAAACGCCGCCCCCGATCGAGTCCGGTAACGAGGCCCAAACCCTATGCCATGGTAATGAGAGGTTATCGGCGGCTGCCAAAGTGAACCTCGCGGGGGTCGACGTACGGCACTCACGACGCCGGATGCTCGTGATGGGGTTGCCCGCAGGCGGCAGGTGTTCTACCAAGCTCTGTAATACCCGTGACCGGTGTGAACCGTATTCGTCAACCCGGCACGACCGATCAGGCCTGCGCCAGATACGCCGCCAGAAGGTCGCGGCAGGCGTTCAGGTCGGTTTGGTGGACCATCTCGGTCACCGTGTGGATGTAGCGGGTCGGGCAGGAGAGGGTGAACGTACGGGCCCCTGCGGCGGCGCGCTGCACGGCCCCGGCGTCGGTGCCGCCCCGGGGCAGGATCGACCTTTGATGCGGGGTCTTGGACTTCTTCGCGACCGACTCGAATTCCTCGAGCAGCGAAAGGTCGGCGATCGAGGCGCCGTCCATCACGGTCAGCGCCGCGCCCTGGCCCTGCTCGGTAACACGCAGCTCGCTGGGCACGCCGGGGGTGTCGCAGCAGAGGGTGGTGTCGATCGCGACCCCGACATCGGGCTCAATCCCATACGCCGCCGTCCCCGCGCCGCGCAGGCCGACCTCTTCCTGCACGGTGAAGACGCAGTGCACCTCGCAGCTGTGGTGCTTCGCCTTGGCGAGCTTCTTGATTGCTTCGATCACGACCCAGCAAGCGATCCGGTTGTCCATGCACTGGGACACAACCGTTTGGCCGACCTTCTGAAAAGGAGCCTGCAACACGACCATGTCGCCGAGCTTGACTTTCTTCTTGACCTGTGCAGCGGGCAGGCCCAGGTCGATCGCCAGGTCCTCCAGTTCGGGTACTTTCTTACGGTCTTCGGGGCTGGCGATGTGGACGGGCTTGCCGCCGGGATTCATCACGCCTGGCAGGTCCTTCTTTGGGTCGTTCACATCAGGGCAGACGCTGACCAATCGTGCGAAGAGGTTGCGTGTATCGAACCCACCAACGGCATTGACGCGGAGAAACCCGTTGTCGTCGATGTGGCGGACCATGAACCCGATCTGGTCCATGTGCGCCGCAAGCATGACGCGCAGGGGTTTCTTCTTGCTAGGCGAGCCGCCCCCGGAGCGCGGCTTGGGCCGTGCTTTGCGCACGCAGATCAGCGAGCCCAGCGCATCGGTGCGGACCTCGTCGAACAAGCCTTTGACCTGCGACTGGATCAGTTTACGGACGCGGTGTTCCCGGCCGGGCACGCCGGGGGTCAGGACGAGTTGTTCAAGCAGCTTCATGGGTAGAAGTATAACCGCAGTCAGAAGCCGGCACGCGCAGGGGTTATCCCGCCCCGATCCGGCTGGCGCACCAGGCCCCCAGCGCGACACCGAAGACGATGTGTGCGCTGGCGGTTAAAAAAATGAACCACCCATTGAAGTCGATCCCAAAGAACTGCGCGTAGGGCGTCATCAGCAACAGGGCTTCAACGCAGCAGGCCCACGCGATTGCGCCGATAAACAGTGACCTGCGTGATCGCCCTGGCATACCCGCCAGGAACATGACTCCAAGCGCAGCACCGTTAGAGAAGTGATATACCCACCCAACGAACTGGGCATAAAGGACCGGGGCCTCGCCGCCAAGGATCATCGTCCCGAACTGCGGAAACACATCAAACAGAGGCGTGCCGGCCAGCACAAACGGAAGGCGATAAAGATCATAAACGACCGCCGACACAATCCCGCCAAGCGCACCTTCCACGACCCAGGTGCGGGGTCGGCTAGGCCGCTCGTTCCCGGGGGCGGATTTCCAGGCAATAATCACCAGCGCCGCCACCGCCGGAGGGAATACCCAAGGCGTGAACCGCCGCATCGTCCACAAGCCATAGAACTCACCGAGCAGACCCGCGAACGACATCGAAGCCAATAAAAAAACGATTGGCCGTAGGACCCAGCACGATGTATTTTTTGCCGCCAGCTCGTCCACACGCACCCCTTACATCAACAGCTCAGCTTCTGGATCGCGTTGGCGAGGTCGATGTCTTTCCGCGTCACCTTCCCCCCGGCGTCGTGCGTGTTCAGCGAGACCTTGACGGTGCTGTAGATGTTGAACAGCTCGGGGTGGTGTTTGTGTTGCTCGGCAAGCAGACCGACGCGGACGATGAAACCCAGCGCCTCGTTGAAGTCGGCGAATATGTAGCTTCGGATCAACCGGTCGTCTCCGTGTGACCAGCCGGGCAGTTGTTTCAGGGCGTCGTCGATCTGTGGCTGGGTCAGCGGTGTAGGCAAGGTTGGCTCCTGATCATCGTATTGTATTGAGCCTTCTTGGATAACGCACATGATTCCGGCACCGGGCGGCTTGGGGCAAGCACGCTGTGCAACAAAAGCTGTGTGTTTCTATGGCCTGAGGTCTGCGCAGGGGTTGCGCTGGCGAGGGTAACGCCCGGCTAAACGATCCCCCAACGGGTTCTCAGTTAGGTTTCACGCCCGCCGGCGCAGCAGCGCTAACGCGCCCAGGCCCATCCAGGCAAGTGACACCGGCTCGGGGACGATCGCGCCCGGCGCGCCCGGAGGCGGCGGCGTACCGGCGTTCCAGGCGCCCAGCACGGCGTTGAGGTCTTCGATCCCGACAAAACCGTCGCCGGTCGGGTCGGCCGCGGGGTCAGCCGGCGGGACTAGCTGGTTCCAGGCGCCCAGGACCAGGTTGAGGTCTTCGATCCCGACAAACCCGTCGCCGTTGGTATCGCCTAATAGCAATGCGTTAAGCAGATCGAGGTCGGCCTGGTCCGTGGTGCCGCTGGCGTCGACATCGAACTGAGGCTCGTCGGTCCCGCCGACCAGGGTGGTAGTAAGCAGGTCTGCGTCGGCCTGTGTCACGGCCCCATCGAGGTCGGTGTCGCCGACGCGCAGCTGCACAACGGAGACATCGTTCATCGCCAGGAATGTGTTACCGTTAAACAACGGCACGTCACTGAGCGCAGCGACACTGAATGTCTGCAGGGTGGCGAACGCATCGATCAGGTCCATCCCGTTGCCCAGCACGCGGGCGAAGACGGTGAACCCGCCGTTTTGGCTATCCAGGTTCGCCGAGTTGTCGCCGAGGTTGAAGAAGAACTCACTGGTCGCGCTGTCGGGGTTTCCGCCGACCTTCGCCATCGCGATCGTGCCACGGAGGTTAGATCGGCCAAACTCATTGACCACCGGTGGGTCGGTCGGGATGTGGTCGAACGACGCGCCGTTCCAGGTGAACCCCCCGCCCTGGAGCACGAACCCGGCGATCAACCGGTGCATGATGATCCCGTTGTAGTCCCCGTCGTTGACGTAGTTCAGGAAGTTCGCCTGGGTCGCCGGGGTGTCGTCGAACAGCTCGAGGAACACGGTGTCGAAAGGCGGGGAGGCCAACCCGAGGCTGAACTGCATCTTGACGATCGTGCTCGCCTGGACAGACCCAGCCATCGCTGTGAAGATCACCACCGCCGCGATCGCGGCGCTAAACCGTACACTTCTATCAAACATGTTGTTCTCCCGCACCGCCCCTAATCGGCGTGTGCCACAAGACTACCCGACCCCACCGGCCGGGCCACTAAAATAACCGCTGGGACCGCGATTGTGTTCCAAGGGCCCCCCTCTCGCCCGTGTCCAACGGCATAAACCGTATAACCGGCTTAAATTATAGCACACCCGTCAACCCCGCCGGACAGCCTGTACCCCGCGATTACCCCGCCTGGGGCGCTGTATCAGCCCCAGCCCGCCCAGGCCAAGCAGGGCCAGCGACGCCGGCTCAGGCACGACCGAACCCGGCGGGGGCGGGGTGCCGGCGTTCCAGTTGCCCAGGACCTGGTTGAGGTCCTCGATGCCCACGAACCCATCGCCCGTGCCGTCGCCGGCCAGCAGGTCGAAGGCGGTGACGGTGGCGTTCCAGTTGCCCAGGATGAGGTTGAGGTCCTCGATCCCGACGAAACCGTCGGCGTTGTAGTCACCTACCAGGAGGATGATCGGCGCGGACACTTCCCAGCCGATGTCGGTCAATCCGGCTGCGTCTAAGGCGGTGAAGAGCTTGCGTGTGCCGGAGGAGATACTCGGGTCCATCGCCGTTTCTTGCGACGCGGCCCCGCCGAAGACGGTGCTGGTGGTATTCGATGCCCAGTGCGAGACGTCCGCACTCACAGAGGGCTGCGAGCCGAACTCAGCGGTGGACGCCGCGCCGGTGAATGACGAGCCGCTGACCAGTGACTGCCAGACGCTGCCACCAAAGCCCAGGGCGTGGGCCAGTTCGTGGATCGCCACGGAGAAGAAGTCGGTGGTTCCCCCCGAGGGTGCCGCGGTGTGGTCATAAGACCAGGTGGTGGAGCCGTCGCTGTCGAACGAGATCGCCCCGCCCCATCGCGAGAAGCCGCTGACCTCGCCACGGGTTGTGACGTCGGAAAAGAAGTCGTCGGTGATCTGGTTGAGCTGATCGATTTCGCCTTGCGTGAACCCCCCGCTGGGGTTGCTGCGGACGTCGAACCCGCCGGAACCGCCTATCCCGGCGGTGTTGCCGCTAAGGCCGCGTGCGCCGGCGAAGACGAGGTATTGATCGGGGAGAATCGTCTCATCCACGAGTGATCCCGACGCCCCGGTGGCCGGATGGGTATAGGTAGCTGTCCAGTCCCAGACCACTGTGCCGTTGAAGACCTGGCTGAAGAACGGGGCCGGCGTGCTGATCCCGTTAAAGGTGTCATCAAGGATGTCGGTAAAGTAGTCGGCGGCGGCCTCCAGCGCATTGCGTGCCTGTAGCCCGGCCGCCGCGCCGCTGGGGTTGCCCGAGCCAAAGAAGTTGGTGGTATCAAACCGGTAATCGATGTCGACGTTGATCGCCGAGGCGCTTCCAGCGGCCAGCAGCACGCCCACCCCACCGATCAAGGTCAATTGTGACAATCGCATCTGTGACCCTCCTTGTTGCAAATCCACCTGCCGCCGGCCCGGACGGTTGGCTGCTGGTACTGCGTAGTTCCGTGGCCCCGTCCACAACTATGCCCTCGACCATAAGCCCAAGGGGCCAAATGGGCAAGGACTTTTTGCGGTTTTCCGTTCCGATTGTGCGTTAAGCGGGCTCGGTAAGGCGGGTAAAGGGCTTTCTCTAAATCGGGTCTCGCTTCGGGGCCTGTCTACGGCCTAGCCCGCGAAGCCGTCGCCGATCCCGCAGGCCAGGAACCCGCCATCGACCGCGACCGTTTCGCCGTTGACAAACGCCCCGGCCGGGGACGCCAGAAACACCGCGGCGCCGGCGACCTCTTCGCCCGTGCCGTACCGGCCCATCGGGGTGTGCTCGAGGATCCGCCGGCCGCGGTCGGTGCCTTCGACAAACGAACGGTTCAGGTCGGTGAGAATCACCCCCGGCGCGATCGCGTTGGTCCGGATGCCGTACTTGGCCCACTCGTTGGCCAGCGACCGGGTCAGCCCCAGCACCGCGTTCTTGGCGGCCGCGTACCCCGCCGCCTCGATCAGGTCGACGTAGCTGCCCATGGAGGCGATGTTGATGATGCAGCCCTGGTGCTGCTCGCGGAAGATGTGGCCGGCAGCCTGGGCGACCCTAAGGCTCCCGGTGACGTGCGTGTCGTACAGCCCGTTGAACTCATCGGCCGTCAGGTCGAACGTCGGCTTCTTGACCGTGTGACCCGCGGCGTTGACCACGATGTGAAGCCCACCGAACAGGTCAACCGCCTTACGGACGGCGCGTTCGGCCGAGCCCCCGCTGGTCACGTCCAGCGCCACCCCCGCAGCCACCGGGTCTTCGCCGGTCTCGTCTGCGATCGCGTCGAGCTCCTTGGCGGCCGCGTCGACTTTCGCCTGGGTCCGCGATCCGATGAGCACCTTGGCCCCGTGGCGGATCATCGCCTCGGCGATCGCCTTGCCCAGCCCGCTGGCGCCGCCGGTCACCAGCGCGACCTTCCCGGTCAGGTCAAACATCGAAGTCTTCACAGCCATCGAACAACTCCTATATAGAGACGCCCGATAGCATACCACCGCGGCGGGATCATGCCGGCGGATAACCTCCCCGCGGGGGTATAAAAAAAGTTTTACCTGCGCCGTCGAAGCGCCGCCGAAGCCGTCAGCCCCAGCAGCGCCAACGATGCCGGCTCGGGGACGGCTTCGCCGGGCGGGGGCGGGGTGCCGGCGTTCCAGTTGCCCAGCACGACGTTCAGGTCTTCGATGCCGATGAAGCCGGGATTCAGCGGGTCGTCGAAGGCGTCGCCCTGAAGCAGGTCGCCGGGGGGCGAGACCGTCTGGTTCCAGTTGCTTAACACCAGGTTCAGGTCTTCGATCCCGACGAAGCCGTCGGTGTTGAGATCGCCCAGCAGCGCCGCTATGGACACGGTGTAATCGCTAGCGCCGTGCAGGATGCCCCCGGCGGTGTCGTTGAGTGTGATGAGTTCGGAATCGGCTGCGGTATTGACCCAGGCAGATGCGTCGTCCCAGAGCCCGGCGCTGACAGCCTGAGCGTTGCGGAAGCTCGCGCTGAAGTCCGCTGAACTGCCGCCGATGGCCCATTGCAGGTGGTCCACCATGTCGGCGGTGCTGCCGAAGCTGACCGATCCGCCGTTGGGATAAAACAGCGCGATTGAGTAGGGCCCGGTGTCCATCGGCAGCGCCCAATTGCCCCCGATCGATGAAAGGTTGACCCGTTGGGGATCGCCGGTGGGCGCATCGTTGGCGGTGTGGACAAAAAGAGAAGCTCCGGCGTCCAAGGTCACGCCGTTGAGCCCGTTTGGGAGGGTGTAGCGCCGGGCACCCAGATCGCTGTGCGAGCAGAACTGCCAGCCGTCCATCGCCTCATTGACTGCCCCGAAGTTATGTAGCTCAATCACGCCCTCAGCCAGATCGACCGACCTGAACTGCACCTCCCGGGGCGCTGCGAAGGCCCCGGCCGAACCCAACGCGATCGCTGCCGAGAATGTCACCAGTATCCCAGTCTTACCCATCTTTCCCTCTCCTTGGAAAACCCCGTCAGGTATGCGCCCGCCAAGCGAACGTTAAGCACAGGACGATCACAGCGTGCCTTCATACCAATGCAGTAACGGCCCCGGATTATTGCAGGGGAAAAAGGATTTTTGATATTTCGCCTAGCCCGTTGCCTGATCAGCCTTTGGCTGAAGACTTGTGGGCCGTGTGATCGGTCGGCTGGCGGAAGCTGTTCAGGTCGATGGACTTGAAGTAATCGATGGTCTTGCCCAGCCCGTCCCGCAGCTTGACCGTGGGCTGCCAGCCGAGGCGCTGTTTGGCCAGGGTGATATCCGGCTGGCGCTGGGTCGGGTCGTCGTCGGGCAAAGGCATGTAGACCAGCTTGCTCTTGGCGCCGGTCATCTCGATCACGGTCTCGGCCAGTTCCTTGATCGTAAACTCGTCGGGGTTGCCCAGGTTCACGGGCCCGACAAAATCATCCGGCCCATCCATCATGCGGATGAAGCCCTCGACAAGGTCGTCGACGTAGCAGAACGACCGCGTCTGCGAGCCGTCGCCGTAGAGCGTGATGTCTTCGTTGCTCAATGCCTGGAGGATGAAGTTGGAGACAACTCGGCCGTCGTAGGGGTGCATCCGCGGGCCGTAGGTATTGAAGATACGGACGACGCGGATGTTCACGCCATTGGACCGGTGGTAGTCGAAGAAGAGCGTCTCCGCGACGCGCTTGCCTTCGTCGTAACAGGCGCGGACCCCGATCGGGTTGACGTTGCCGCGGTAGGATTCGGGCTGGGGGTGGACGTCCGGGTCGCCGTAAACCTCACTTGTCGACGCCTGGAAAACTTTCGCCCGGCAGCGCTTGGCCATCCCCAGCACGTTGATCGCGCCCAGGACCGAGACCTTGGTCGTCTTGATCGGGTTGTATTGGTAATGCACCGGCGACGCGGGGCAGGCCAGGTTGTAGACCTCGTCGACCTCCAGCCAGATCGGGTGGGTCACGTCGTGGCGGATCAACTCGAAGTTGGGCTTACCCACCAGGTGGATGATGTTGTGCTTCTGGCTGGTGAAGAAGTTGTCCAGGCAGATCACGTCGTGCCCGCGCTCGACCAGGCGGTCGCACAGGTGTGACCCGAGGAACCCCGCTCCGCCGGTGACCAGGATGCGTTTGAGGCGTTGTTTCATGGGAAGGGTTCAGGGATCGTGTCTGGTAAATACGCTGTGAAGCAGCGCGTGGTTCGTTAGTGAGCCTGCTCAAAGCTCGCGCCGGGCTCGATGTCGAAGCTGACCATCTGCCCGACCGCGAACTTCCCGGCCCGCTGGCTGGGCATCAGGGTCACCGTCATCGGGACACAGGCGAGCACGGTCAGTGTGTTTTGACGTATGTCCCCGGCGATAACCCGGCCCTGCACCCTGCGCGGCCTGCCGAACACCGGCTCGATGTATCGCCCGCCGGCTAAGATTACGTCCACACGCCGGGCGCTGGCGCGGATTGTCCCGCTGATCCGATCGTTAAGAGAGGCGTCTACCTGCCCGTGGGGGGCAAGGTGCAAGCGGTAATCCGTGCCCGGCACCGCCAACACGATCTTCTCGGGTGTCTTTTCTGCCAACACGCCCGTCGTGATCGGGCCGGCCGTCGCGGTTTCGCTCATGGTCCATCGCTCCACAGGGCTTTACGCCTGGGCTTCTTCGACAGCCGACCGACAGCCGGGAAGATGCGGCAACCCTTTTGGGAGCATAACATACCGGCCAGAGGGCACGCCGGACAATCCGGGCCCTTACGTCCACCACACACACCTCCGCCCAGAGCCCAAGCCCGTGCCAGGCCATCAGAGGATCAACAAGCTCAACTGCACCGACCGCCTGCGGGCCGATTACGCCCACGTCGGGCTGTACGACGTGCAGGAAGCCAAGCCCTGGATCGCACGCAGGAAACGGGGCGTTGTCCCCGTCCGGGTCAGCCACGCCCGCCTGCTGGTCGGCGGGACCCAGGACACCTCCACCGCCAGCAAGGACCGCTACCTCTGCTACTGGTACCACACACCCGGCACCGGCGAGGGACACGTCCACGGCTACCCCATCGAGTGGGACGAAGCACACCTCATGGTCCGCATCGACCCCAACTGGAACTACGCCAACTGCAGGTTCATCCCAAATACCGACGCCGCACGCATCGAAAAAAATATCGACCGGCAACACGCCTGGGGCAAACGCATCTACCAGGCCTACCTCGACAAGAATCCCAAGGTCCCCCTGAGCTGGCACATGATCGGCCCCCGTGCCGCAGACAGCATGTTCTACATCCAGCGCACCGAGCCCTAAGCCCCCCCAAAAAACTCCCCCGCGTGGGAAGCCCGGTCATGGCCCAAAGGGCCTTGGCCGGGGTCGCTTAGCCAGCACACTCACCCCCCATTCAGCACCACCCCCATCGTCGGCAGCTCTTTATCCAGGATCGCCCGCGCATACACGCACAACAACCGGTTCGCCCGCCCGACCGAATCCGCGTCGGCGCCGCTGATATCTTCACCTTCCAAGACACGACGCAATAGCGCCACGGTCTTGGCTCGCACACGCCAGTCGGCGACCCCGTTCTCGACCGTCAACCCCCCCGCCACCGGGTCGAATGTGTACGCCCTGGCCTTGCCCAACGGCCCGTCCCGCCGCACATCGCGCCCAAGCTCCGGCCTGAACCCACAGTCCTCCAAAAGCGCCCACTGGAACCGCAACAGCGCCGCCCCCCTGTCAGCGCCATCGGCCAACCCGGCAAGAAATTCAGACACCGCGGCGAACGCCCCCGGGTGCGCATCCTCGTCCGCCAGTATCGCGTTCGCCAGGTCCGCCGCATACATCGCCAGCCGCTGCGCCGTCAGATCGCGCCGAAGGTAGTGGTGATCTTCCTGCAGATCCCACTCGGTCAGCGTCGCAAGCTCGGCCGTACGCTTGGTCACCGCCACGACCTGACCCATCGTCAATAACTCGATCCCCCCGGAGAACCGCTGCACCGAACTTGGACTTGTACGCTTGGATCCTTTCGCAAGGCCGCGCAGCTTCCCGTGCTCCTGCGTCAGCAGCACCACCACCTGGCTGGTCTCCGACCAGTCGATGTGACGTATGCAGATGGCCTGGTCCTTGAAACGCGGCATCCAGACATCTTAACTCACACACGACCCCGGCCAAACGGCTGCGCCGCATGACCGGGCTTTACCCGAGATAATGATCCCACCCCCTTGCCCCAAAAGCCCGGTCATGGCCCGAAGGGCCTTGGCCGGGGCCTCAATCAACGCTACCCTCCACCCATGCCAACCCCGGGCAAACATTGGTTCCACATCACCTTCGGCACACTCGGCTCCTGGCTCCCCGGCGATCCACGCGGCTTCCGATCTCGACATGAAAAAACCCACTCTTCTGGCGAGCATCGTAACCCGCCGCCGCCCGGCGAACACGCGGGGCTATTGAAGTACAGCAAGCAACTCCAATCACAATCAGCCAAGATCTCCGAATCACTTCGCCCTGCGGTCGGCGTAGCGATCACAAACGATGCCATACAACGCGGACACCAGCTCGCTGCCGTGAGCGTTGCCGCGATGCACGTTCACATGTTGGTCAAACTGCCTCGCCAGGACGTGGCTGCCATCATAGGCAAGATCAAACGATGCGGCTCGTTATCCGTCACCCAAACGATGCCCGGCCGATTGTGGGCCAAAGGCTGCGGAATCAAGCCGATAAAAGACAAGACGCACCAAATCAATACCTTCAACTACATCCTGCGCCACCGGGAACAAGGCGCGTGGGTCTGGACGTTCAGGGCGGAATGATCTTAAAGAACCCCAGCCAAGCAGCTGCGCCGCATGACCGGGCATTACCCGCGATAATGATCCCACCCCCTTGCCCCAAAAGCCCGGTCATGGCCCGAAGGGCATTAGCCGGGGTCACAGCCAGAGTAACACCCGCGGCCCAAGGCAACACGCAAACTCAACCTCTCACCCCAATTCTTCCAACTGCTTCTTCACCGCATCGCGCTCGCGCACCAGCCCGGCCAGCTTGTCGCGCGACTCCTGCACGAGGTGGGCGGGGGCCTTGCTGGTGTATTTCTCGTTGCTCAGCCGGCCTTCCAGGTTCTTGACCTGCCCGGTGACCTCGGCGAGGTGCTTGGTGAGGCGGGTTTTCTCGGCGTCGGCGTCGAGCTGGTGGTGCAGGTAGACCTCCGCCAACGGACGGACGATCACCGCCGCGTCGGCCGGCTTTTCAAGCTCCGGCCCGATCGCGACCACCTTCACGTTCGCCAGCGACTCGACCAGACCCTGCTGCGGACCGATCAACCCGGCCAGTTCCTCAGCAAGCATCACCGAGACCTCCACGGTCTCGCGCGGCGGGACCTTGTTTGCGGTGCGCACCTCGCGGATCATCGTCACCAGCGTCCGCAATCGTTCGAACAGTTCCTCCGCCTGCAGATCCACCAGCGCCCGATCTGCTTCGGGCCAGTCGGCGGTAACGAGTAGTTCGTTTTCTTGCGGGTCCAGCCCGCGCACCCCGCGCTTGGGGGCCACCGCGCTGAGCGATTCCCACAGCCGTTCGGTGATAAACGGCATCGCCGGGTGAAGCATCCGTAGCGACACGTCCAGCACCACCGCGAGTACCTGCCGAGACCGCGCGCCTCCGGGGGCGCCTATCGTGGGCTTGATCGCCTCGATGTACCAGTCGCACACATCGTTCCACACGAACTGGTACAGCCGACCGGCGTAGTTGTGGAAGTCGTAGTTTTCAAGCGCCGCGTTCACCTCCTCGATCGTCCGAGCGGTCCGCGAGAGGATCCAGCGGTCGGCGATACCCAACGGCAGATTGGGCGCGCCTCCGCTCCCCCCGGATGCCCCGCTAGCCTCCGCCTCTTCCAGCTTGGTCAGCGCAAACCGTGTCGCGTTCCAGAGCTTGTTCGCGAAGTTCCGCCCGTAGTCGAACTTCTCGCTGGTGTTGCGGGCAAGCGGCATATCGCCCCCGGGTTCACTTGGCTTCGCCTGCCCCGTCGCCAACCCGAAGCTCGACACCATCTGCTTGCCCTTGGCAAACGGCGAATCCTGCACCGGGGCCGCCACCTTCGACTGGTGCGTGCCGGTGATGACAAACTTAGGCGTAAACATCTTCTGTGTGTGCGGGCAGACCATGTCCACCGGCATCCGCACGTCCTGCGTCTGCGTCGTCATGCTCGTGAGCGTGAACCGCATCGCGTCCGAGCCGTGGCTGTGGATGATGTCGTTGGGGTCGACCCCGTTGCCCAGGCTCTTACTCATCTTCTGCCCGTGCCCGTCCTGGATCATCGCGTGGATAAACACATCCTTAAACGGCAGCTTCCCGTGCAGGTACGTATTAAACATCACCATCCGCGAGACCCACAGCGTGATGATCTCGCGGGCCGTGCAAAGGACGTTACTCGGGTTCCACGTCTGTAACTCCGGCGTGTCCTCCGGCCAACCGAGCGTCGACATCGGCCAGAGGGCACTACTGAACCAGGTATCCAGGACGTCGGGGTCTTGCTTGAAACCACGAGATTCAAGCTCTGTAATAACATCGGCATCATCGCTTTTAAGACACACATAGCAATGAAGCGGTTCATCATACTCATCTTGAGTAAAGTCAATTTGGCATCCCGTCACCACTCCATAAGCGTCACAACATACATCGTCTCGGTCTCTGAACTTCGCTACAGTTCGAGCAGACTCTTTGAACGCCTCCATTCCTGAATTAGCGTCCAAAATTTTGGACCACACCGGTATCCGGTGCCCCCACCAGAGTTGTCTTGAGATGCACCAGTCGCGGAGGTTTTCGTGCCAGTGTTGGAAGGTGCGAGCGTAGCGTTCGGGGTAGAAGCGTAGCTGGTCGTGCCAGTCGGCGTCTTCGGGGCGCAGCATGCCGGGGCGGTCATGATCGACCTGCTCGCGGGATAGTTTGCGGTCGTAGAGATAGGTTTCCGACAGCTCCCCACGCTGGTCGGACACCATCGCGTCGATCGCCGCGCCGCGGAGGCGGTCGCTGGTGACTTTCACGTACCACTGGTCGCTTAGGTAAGGCTCGATCGGGACGTGCGAACGGTAGCTGTGCCCGACCGCATGACGGTAGGGTTTGGTGTCTTCGAGCAGGCCGTGGGACTCGAACCACTTGACTATCGTTTTTCGTGCCTGCTCGCGCGACTGTCCGAGCAGCGCGTCGAGTGTTTCCTTGTCAGCCGTTTTGCTATTCAGCCAGTGATCGAAATCGTCCCAGCCGTGGTCCTTGGAGATCGAACCGTCGGGGGCCATGACATTGATGACGTCCAGCGCCTGGCGTTGGCCGATCTCCCAGTCGTTGGGGTCGTGTGCGGGTGTGACCTTGAGGAACCCGCTTGCCATCTTCGCCTTGGCGTCGTCGGAATCGGGGTCGGGGATGACGACGTAGTCGTCGCCGATGATCTCGATGTGCCGGCCGACGATGGGCAGTTCGACGCGCTGGCCGATGAAGTGGCCGCGCTTGGTGTCGCGGGGGTTCACCGCCACAGCCGTATCGCCGAGCATGGTTTCGGGCCGTGTGGTCGCGACGGTGACGTGCTCGCCGGTCGGCTTGTTGTCATCGTCGATGACGGGGTACTTCATGTAGTAGAAGTGCCCGTCGACGTCCTGTGATTCGACCTCATCATCCGCCAGCGCGGTCTGTGTGACCGGGTCCCAGTTGACCAGGCGTTTGCCGCGGTAGATCAGCCCGTCTTTGAATAATCGAAAGAACGCCTCGCGCACGGCCTTGGCACAGGTCGGATCCATCGTGAACCGCTGGCGCTCCCAGTCGCAGCTACAGCCCATCGATTTGAGCTGGCCGGTGATGACGCCTTCGTATTCATCTTTCCAGGCTTGGACTTTTTCAATGAACTGTTCGCGTCCGCCGCCGCCTTCGGCTTCGATCTTTTTGTAGTCCTTGAGCGCCGGCTCGCCCTCGGCCTGGAGGCGCTTATCGACGACGGTCTGGGTGGCGATTCCCGCGTGGTCGGTGCCGGGCATCCACATCGTGTTGTCGCCCAGCATCCGGTGCCAGCGGATGAGGATGTCCTGGAGCGTGTTGTTCAGGGCGTGGCCCATGTGCAGCGCCGCGGTGACGTTCGGCGGGGGGATGACGATGGCGTAGGGCTTGCCGTCACTTCCCGGGACTCCGGGGGTGGCGTGGAAGGCGTTGGCGTCCTGCCAGCGTTTGGCGACATCGGATTCGACATCCTCGGGCCGGTACTGCTTGGCGAGTTCGGTGGTGGCGGTTGGTGATTGGTGGTTGGTGGTTGGTGGGGTTGTCATGTCGGATATCGCATAATGGCAAGCCTCGGCGGCGGGCCGGGGTCCGGGAGATATTGGATGTAAGGATAACCGCTGCCGGGATCGGCAGGGCAATGGTGGGGGTCGTCCCCTCAGCTAACGGCGACGCTGGAGATGTGGGGTGTTGCGCTCATAACGTCAACCAGTTTATCGGTATATAAGCCCAAGGGCAATAGATGGATGTGGGATGAAGCAAGGAGGATACGCCGCGAAGCCGCAAGCGGCTTTGAATAAAAGCGAGTCTATCGAATCACCGCCGCTTGCGTTTGCGCTGCTTGAACTTGGACTTCTGCTTGGTCGAGCCCTTCATCCTGGGCATGCCGCCCATCCCGCTCATCATCGCCGGGTCCATCCCGGACATCGCCTTCATCTTCGACAGCGCACCCATCCCGGACATCTGCTTGCCCATCTTCGAGACCATCTCGAATCCCTTGACCAGCTTGCCCACCGCCGCCTGGTCTGCCCCCGCGCCCTTGGCGATCCGTCGGCGCCGGCTGGTGGTGAGGACGTCGATGTCCTGACGTTCCTGCTTGGTCATCGACTGGATGATCGCCTCGGTCTGGTCGATCTGTTTGTCGTCCAGGTCGATGTCCTTGAGTTGGCTGCCCACGCCCGGGAGCATCCCAAGCAGCGACTTCATCGAGCCCATGCGGCGCATCATGCGCAGCTGCTTGAGGAAGTCGTCCATGGTCATCTTGCCCTGGGCCATCTTCTCCTGAAGCGCAAGAGCCTCTTCTTCGCTGACCTGCTCCTGAGCTTTTTCAACGAGCGAAACGATGTCGCCCATCCCGAGGATGCGCGATGCGATCCGCTCGGGGTGGAACTCTTCTAATGCGTCGAGCTTCTCACCGACGCCGATGAACTTGATCGGCTTGCCGGTGATTTTTTTGACGGATAGCGCCGCGCCGCCGCGTGTGTCCGAGTCGAACTTGGTCAGCACCACGCCGTCGAGTTCGAGCTGGTCGTTGAAGGCCTTGGCCGAGTTGACCGCGTCCTGCCCGGTCATGGCGTCGATGATGAGGTAGATCTGGTGGGGGTTCACAGCCGAGTTGACCTGCCGAAGCTCGCCCATCAGGTCGTCGTTGATGTGAAGTCGGCCTGCGGTGTCGAGGATCAACACGTCACAGTCGGCGTCTTTCGCGGCCTTGAGCGCGTTTCGGCATACGGTGACCGCGGCCCCGACCGCCTTGCCGTACTCGGCAACCTTGTCCGGCTCTGCATAGAAGTGCACGCTGCCGGAGCCGGGCGCGTCGGCCTGGACCTGATCGGCCAGGACCTGCAACTGCGTCACCGCCGCCGGGCGCTGAAGGTCCGCAGCGCACAGGATCACGCTCTTGTCTCGCTTCTTAAGATACCCCGCCAGCTTGCCGCAGGTCGTGGTCTTACCCGAGCCCTGCAGCCCCGCCATCATGATGACGGTCGGCCCGGGGTGGACGTACATGATCGGCGGGACCTCCGGCTCGCTGGGGTCCGCGCTGGTCGGGTCGTCCTCGCCGCCGAGCACACGGACCAGCTCGTCGTGGACGATCCCGATCATCTGCTGCGCGGGCTTGAGCGAAGACAGGACGGCCTCGCCGATAGCCTTTTGCAGCACGGCTTCGGTGAAGGCCTCTACGACCTCGTAATGCGCATCTGCTTCGAGAAGCGCGGTGCGGACCTCGTCCATCGCCTCGCGGACGTTGGCCTCACTGATCTTGCCCCGCCCAGATAGCCGGCGCAGCGCCCCTTCAAACTTGTCGCTTAGGTTGGTAAACATAGTGGACCTTAATCGTGCAACGTGCCTCCAATGTTAAGCGGCGGATCGCAGATCCGCGTGTCGGCCCGGTGGTGTGCCGGGACACGGCGATCTGCGATCGCCCGCTAAACGGGATACACGGCATGTTCAGGGTCAAGGCTTTGATCGGAGCCGGGGGAATCGTATCGGCTCGGATGCCCCTGGGCAACGCGCTTATCCCGCCAGGCGGGTGAAAAAGTGCAGCGTCATCGAACCGTAAGCGTGGCTGATCGGCCCGTCCCAGCCGTCGACGGGGTTGGGGGTGACGCCCGTGGCGGTGCGACAGGTCAGCATGCAGTCGGGGGCGGCGACCTTTAATAGATTCGTCATCAGGCCGGCGAGGTCCTGCTTGCCCTGTTCGTCTTCTGAGAGGGCGTAAGGCGGGTCCAGGAAGATCAGGCCGACGGACTCGGGCGTGACCTGAGCGAGCCAGATGGGGTTCAGGGCGCCGGCCTTGACGATCCGGGCCCGGTCGGCCAGGCCCAGGTCTGTGAGGTTCTGCTCAAGGCGTCTGACGGCCTCACGGTCCTGATCGACAAAAACGCAGTAGCCCGCCTCACGTGACAGGGCCTCAAGCCCCAGGCTCCCGGTGCCGCAGAAGATATCCAGTACATGGAAAGGCTCTTGGGATTCCGCGGGCTCGGGGGTGTCGGCTTGATCAACATCCCGGGGGTCCGGGGACGCAGGCTCAGGCAGCGCCCCCATCGACCAGAGCCGATCGAACAGACTCTGCTTGACCCGGTCGGTGATCGGGCGTGTGGTCTTTTCGTCTATTGGCGGCAGGAAGCGTCTGCCTCGGTGTGTGCCGGCGATGATTCTCATGGGGGTGATTGTATGGTCTGGCCAAGTCTATATGATGCCGACATGAGCACGACTACCGAGAAAAAGAAGGCCGGCCCGGCCGGCAAACCCAGCAAGCCCAGCAAACCCGCCAAATCCGGGGGGCAAGCGGAAAAAGGCGGGAAGCTCGCCGACAAGGCCGACAAGTACAAGCTGTACCTGAAGTCTGTCCAGGAGCCCGAGCACGAGATGGACTTCTTCGACCAGGCCTACAAGGAGGCCTTTGGGAAGAAGCCGAAAGTGCTGCGTGAGGACTTCTGCGGGACGTTCGCGGTCTGCTGCGAGTGGGCCAAGAAGGCGGGGCGGACGGCTTACGGGGTTGACCTGGATTCGGAGCCCCTGAGCTGGGGCCGGGCCAACAACCTCGCCAAGCTCAAGCCCGCCCAGCGGGAGCGGGTCATCCTCATCCAGGACGACGTCCGCAGCAACAACACGCCCAAGGCCGACGTCCTCGCGGCCCAGAACTTCTCGTTCTGGTACTTCAAGACACGCGACGAGCTGCTGAACTACTTCAAGATCGCCCGTGCGAACCTCGCCGATGAAGGCCTCATGGTGATGGACATGATGGGCGGGGGCGAGTGCATCACCGACGATCAGAAAGACACCCGCAAGGTCGGCAACTTCAAGTACATCTGGGAGCAGGCCAGCTACGACCCGATCACCCACGACGCCAGCTTCTACATCCACTTCAAGTTCAAGGACGGCAGCAAGCTCAAGCGTGCGTTCGAGTATCACTGGCGTTTCTGGACGATCCCCGAGGTCCGCGAGCTGCTCGCCGAGGCCGGGTTCAGCCAGATCCACGTCTATTGGGAAGGCACCGATGACGACGGTGAAGGCGACGGCGAATGGGCCAGAACGACTAAAACCGGCAGCGAGCCCTGCTGGATCGCGTACATCGTGGCGGTGAAATGATGTGTGGTTGTTGGTGGTTTGTGATTAGTGGTTAGATAAGACAGGTAAGACTGTCCGGGGTGCAGATTCCTACTCCTCCCTCAAGCCTTAAGACTCAGCATGAAGTTCCAAGCTCCCAAAGGCACGCGCGACTTCTACCCGGCCGACCTGGCCTGGCGTAACCACCTGACCGACGCCTGGCGCCGGGTGTCGATCCGCAACGGCTTCGAGCAGGTGGACGGCCCGGTGTACGAATCGCTTGACCTGTACAAAGCCAAATCCGGCGAGGGGATCGTCTCGGAGTTGTTCCACTTCGAAGACCGTGGCGGCCGGGAGCTGGCGATCCGTCCGGAGTTCACGCCAACACTGGCGCGGATGGTTGCGGCGAAGGCCAACAGCCTGCCCAAGCCGATCAAGTGGTTCTGCACGCCCAACCTCTGCCGGGCCGAGCGCCCCCAGCGCGGCCGGGTCCGCGAGCACTGGCAGTGGAACATCGACATGCTCGGGGTCGACGGCCCCAGCGCCGACGCCGAGGTCATCGCCACCGCTGTTGATTTTTTCCAGAGCGTGGGCCTGACGCCTTCGCACCTGAAGTTCAAGGTCAGCCACCGCGAGACGGTTCGGCACATCCTCAATAAGCTGGGCGTGCCGGACGACAAGATGCTGGATGCGTTTGGGCTGCTAGACCGGCGGGACAAGGTTGAGCCCGCCGAGTTCGCCAAGGACGCCGCCCGGTTGGGGCTGGACGCTGATCGGGTCGACCGTTTCGAGCAGACCTCGCGGATGAAGTACCGCGTCGGCGAATTGGCCAGGCTCGGCCAGGTGATCGGCGCGGATGAGAGCCTTCGCGATCTGGAAGCCTTGGACGAGCAACTCCAGGCGTTCGGCGTCGCCGACTGGTGCGAGTACGACCTTGGGATCGTCCGCGGGTTGGCGTATTACACAGGCACGGTGTTCGAGGTCCACGAGGTCAGCGGCGCAGAGCGCGCCGTCGCAGGTGGGGGCCGATACGACAAGCTGATCGAGCTGTTCGGCGGCCCGGCAACCCCGGCGGTGGGATTCGGGATGGGCGATGTCGTCATCTCGCTGGTCATGCAGGACAAGGGCCTGGTCCCCGACAGCGTCGAGGCCGTGCCCGACGTCTTCCTGATCGCCGCGACCGATGACGCCGCCGGGCGTATCCCCGCGCTGGCGACCTCGCTTCGCCGACAGAACATCCACGCACGGTTCAGCTACAAAACGACCCGCAATGTCGGCAAGCTCCTCAAGGAAGCCGCCGTTGTCAGCGCCCGCTTCGCCGTGATCCTCGATGACGACGGCATGCAGCTAAAGAACCTCGCCACCGGCGAACAATCCCAAGTCGCCGCCGAAGACCTGCCGACCCACCTGAAATCCTGACCCGCGCGCTAAAGGCCACACCCGCCCAACCCGCGGCAGTTACGGATTAGCCTACAATCTCCCCATGGCCAACCGGCGGTTCCACTACGACCGCGCGTTCGAGCACTACTTACGTGCTAACACCATCCCCTACGTCGCCGTCGACGAAGCCAAACGCGCCCTCGCGCCCGGGCAACTCGCCGGCACCAAGGCCAAGCTCAAGAGCTTCGACTTCGTCGTCTATTCACAATCCGGGCGGAACCTCCTGGTCGACGTCAAGGGACGCAAGCACACGGGCAAGACCGGCCGGGCGTTTCAGAACTGGGTCACCAACGACGATGTCAAGTGCCTGCGTAAATGGCAAGGCATCTTCGGGGTAGACTTCGACCCGGCGTTCGCGTTCCTGTTCTGGTGCGATGCCCAGCCGCCTGACGCGCTGTTCCACGAGGTCTTTGAGTACAACCAGAGGTGGTACGCCGTGCTGGCGGTTCGGTTGGCTGACTACGCCGAGCACATGCGGCCCAGGAGCGCTAAGTGGGATACCGTCAGCCTCCCCGCCAAAGCGTTTGATCGGGTCAGCCGACCGCTGAAAGACCTGCTCTGACCTCCTCCCCAACGCCCACGCCACACAGCCACCGCGCTGCAAGCTTGCCCCCCTGTCAATATGATCCGTCATCCATCCGCATGCCGCTGCTTGAGCGTGATGGCGTGAAGGGTCTGGGCGAGCGTCGCCGAGGCGCCGGAGGATGCGTGGCGGCGGAGGGTATAAGCGCAGGGGTGCATGTACTTATTCATCAGCCGGCGGCTCATCTGCGCGACCGCGTCACGCTGCTCGTCGCTCAGGCACGGGCAGGCGGCGAACAGCTCGGCCAGCTCGCGGTCGTGGACTTTCTGGGCGTCGGTGAACATCTGCTCGATCATCGGACGGGCCCTGCTCTCATCGAGCCAGCGCTCGAACGCGTCGATCTCCTCGTCGAGGATCCGCTCGCACAGGTCGACCTGGTTCATCCGGTGCTGCTGGTTCTCGGCGACGATCCTGCCAAGCTCATCGATATCGTAGAGAAAGACACTGTCCATTTCGCTCACCGCGGGGTCGACATTGCGTGGGACGGCCAGATCGATGATGAACATCGAACGCCGGCGGCGCTGTTTTTGTATTTCTGCGAGACGGTCAGCGGTGATGATGGCTTTAGGACAGCGCGTCGCGGTGACGACGATGTCTGCGTTGGCGAGCTGCTCGTCGAGCTGATCGTAGGGCACGGCCGAGCCGTCGCAGGCCTTGGCCAGGGCGCGGGCGTTATTCAGGGTCCTGCTGGTGACGGTGAAGTTCCGGGCATCGGCCTTGCGCAGGTATTGGCAGACGAGCTGCGCCATCTCGCCTGCGCCGATGATCAGGACGTGCTTGTCGGTGAACTCGCTGAAGATGCTGCGGGCGATGTCCACCGCGGCCGAGGGGATGGAGACCTTGCGTTTACCGATCTCGGTCTCGCTGTGGATGCGCTTGCTGGTGGTGAAAGCCTGGTGGAACAGGCGGTTGAGCATCCGGCCGGTCGTGCCCTGTTCGCTAGCCTGGGCGAAGGCGGTCTTGACCTGGCTGACGATCTGGAACTCTCCGACGACCATCGAGTCCAGGCTGGCGGCGACGCGGAAGAGGTGTCGGACGGCCTTCTCGTTACGCAGGCGGTAGAGGTAGGGCTTGAACGCCGGCACCGGAAGGTCGCGTGCCTGGGCCAGGAACGAGATCAGGTCCTTCTCGGTCGGGCTGTCGCCTTCGGTGGCGATCAGGATCTCGACGCGGTTACAGGTCGAGAGGATCGCGGCCTCAGACTGGGGGAACTGGTTGCGCAGCAGCATCAGCGCGGTGGCGACGCCCTCGCTGCTGAACGCGAGTTGTTCGCGCAGCTCGACGGGCGCGGTGCGGTGGTTTAAGCCGATCAAAAGGACGGTCATGACATATCACTCCTCGGCCCGGCATCGTTCGCGTCTGTGTTTCTCATCCGGAGGCCGGAATACCAAAGCGACCCGGCATAGCCCCACAGGAGCAAGGCCGTGATCAGGTAGGCGGCGACGGCGTAATCGGTCCCGTTCATGCGGCGTCTCCTGGTTGTGTGATCGGGACCTTAGTCGGCGTCGGCAGATCAAGCCCGGCCCCCACAGCGGATTCGATCCGATGCAGCCGGTAACGCGCCGCGATCAGCCCGACCGTCAGCAGCGTCACCGAGACAAAGCACAGCAACAGGGTCAGCTTCATTTCGGGTGCCAGCTGGATCGACGTGGGGTGGATATCGGGCATCAGCTTCACGGACAGGTAAACCAGCGGCACATCAAGAAAAGCGACGATGCCGTAAACTGCGCTGACCAGTGCCCGGCGCTCGCGCGATTCGATCGACGGGCGGATCACCAAGTAGGCGACGTACAGCAGCCAGAGCACCAGGCTGAATGTCAGCCTCGGGCTCCATGTCCACCACCTGCCCCAGGCGCTGTGGCCCCAGATCATCCCGGTCAGCAACACGATCGAGCACAGCAGCACCGCGACCTTGGCCGAGGACACCGCCAGGTCGTCCCAGAATTGCCGCCGTTGCCAGAGGTAACCGACGCTGGCTATGAATGTGACCAGGCACGCCAGGAACGTGTTGATCGCGATCGGCAGGTGCAGGTAGAAGATCTTCTGCACAGGGCCCATCGTCGCTTCGATCGGGGTCCAGGCGAATACCACCGCGATCGCGAAAGCGAAGAGCGCGAGTGTTACGAGCCAGTACCCGGTCATCAAAGTTTTTTTCAGCTTGGTCATCACGGGTCTCTCAGGGTTCGAGGATGACTTCAAACACCAGCCAGCTCACGACCAGGTAGATCGCATCGAATGCCAGCAGCACCGCCAGCCCGGCCCCCCCGACCGGTTCGCCGTCACGGAATAGATGCAACATCATCTGGGTCGATGCGATCACCAGAGGCAGCGATACGGGGAAGACGACCATCGCCAGCAGCCCCCCCTGCAGCCGGCTCGAACTGACCGCGGCTGCAAAGAGTGTGCCCACCGCGGCGAAGCCGACAAAACCCCCCGCCATGATTAAAGCAAAGCCCCACGGCGCGGCCGACAGGTCGAACCCGAACATCACGACCGCGACCGGCGTGACGACCAGCGCCAACGCCACCATCAGCACGAGGTTGCTGATGAACTTGCCGGCGTAGATCACACCCCGGTCGATCGGCGCCAACATCAAGCCCGCCAGTGCTCCGTCGTGCCTTTCGACCGCCATCGTCTTCTCAAAGCAAAGCACCCCGCCAAACAGGTACGCCACCCACAGGACCGCGGTCGCCGCCTGACCGGACGCCACCTGCTGGGGGCCCAGGCCAAGGCCAAGCACCACGACGATTAATATCCCCAGCACGACAACCAGGCCAAGGGTCTGCCGGCTGCGCGCCTCGACGCGAAGATCCTTGCCGGTCAATAGCGCGATCTGTTGGATCACTTGCATCATGCCTCGATCACCTCCCGGGTGACCTGGTCGGTGTCGGTGTCCAGCGTCCGGCGGTCCGAAACGACCTGTCCGCTGCGGAGCACGACCACACGCTGCGCCAGGTCAAGGCTCTGGCCGATGTCGTGGTTGGCCAGGATGATCGTCTTGCCCTCGGCGTGCAGCTCGGCGAGAAGCCGCTGAAGCGCCAGCACCGACGGCACGTCCAGCCCGGAGAACGGCTCGTCCGCGAGGATCAGGTCCGGTGCGTGCATCAGAGCCCGCGCGATCGCCAGCCGCTGGACCATGCCCCGGCTGAATGTCTTGACCGGGCTGCGTGCGCGGTTGGTCAGGCCGACACGTTCGAGCATTTCCTCAGCGCGTTGCCGGGGCCTGGATACGCCGTAGAGCCTGCCGAAGAAGATCAGGTTCTCGATCGCCGAAAGATCGCGGTAGAGCATCGGCTGGTGGCCGATCATCCCAAGACGAGCCCGCAGTGCAGGTGCTGGCCTCGTAGCGGATAACCCGAAGAGATTGAGCGTGCCGGACGTGGCTGGGCTTAGCATCGCGAGGGTGTGCAGCAACGTGCTCTTGCCGGCGCCGTTAGCACCCAAGAGCGCCAGGTAGGTTCCGCTTGGCACGTCCAGGTTGACGTCGCGCAGCACCCACCGCTCATCGAATCGCTTGCACAGCCCCACCATCCGCACCGCGAGCCGGGCCGTATCGGGCACGGCGTCGGTTCGTTCGTGTGCGGGTTGTGCGGTCAAAACGGTCACGGGCCTGATCTCCGGTTCGTCCATCTACACCGCGGGCTGCGGTGATGTCGTCTTCCTGGTTGGCCTAAGCAACACAACCACGCAGGCCAGCAGCAGCGCGCCACCGCCCAGGCCGGCGATGAGTTTCATCGAGTTTAGCGCCTGTGCGGGGGCTGGGGGCTGGGTGAAGGTTGCGTCACTGGCGGCGGGTTTATCGAACCCGATCACCAGCGTGGCGGCCTGACCCGCGGTCAGGTCATTGGCTTTGTAGATCCGTAGCCGCTGCTCGCCGGCCTCGAACGGCTCGCCGCCCTCAAGGCCCTGCACGTCCACCGATGAACCGTCGTCGGGCACGAACACCATCATGTGCTTGACCGCCGCCGGGGTCCTCAGCGCCAGGCTCACCTCGCCGGCGTCGATCGGGATCAGGTAGTCCACCCGGTATTCACTGATCCCCGGAAGCAACGGCATCGTGTTCACGACCTTGTCCCGCTGGACTTGTGTACAGCAGTTATGAAACCCCGGGCCCGGCTGCACGTGCATCGACCCTTCCGGCAGCGGGAAGATAAGCGTGACGCCTTTGGGCTCGTGGGCCTGCGCGTCCTGGGTGTGGCCGTGGCCGTCGTCCTGGGTATGGGCCGGCTCGGCGGCGACGGGTGGCGCGAGGGTACCGATCCAACTGCGGTCGGTCGGGTTGCTAACCGCCCACACCTCGGTCACGTGCACGTGCTCGCCCATCCGATTGACCATCACGTGCCGCATCATGACCTGCCAGGGCGGCGCCTGGTCGGTCGCTTCGTACGCGGTCAGACTGATCGTCTGCTCGGGATTGCTCGGTCCCATCGGTCGGCCGGCCGCCTGGTAGGTCACGCCTGCATAATCAAAGGTGACGACCGGCTGGACGATCGTGGTGAGCTGGACCCCTTCGATCACCGCCGTGCCCGTGGCGTCCACTTCCGCTTTCGCCGAGGCGATCGGCTTGTCCTGGTGATAAAGGAACACGACCAACTCGCCGGCCGTGATAGGCGGACCGCCTTCGGTGCCCTGGACGACCTTGAGTGTCAACGAACCGATGGCGGACGCAGGCGCGCCGGGCGCTTGATCGGGGACGCTTGGGTGGCCGGACGGCAAAGGCTGCTGGCCCTGCGGTAAGTCGGGGTGACCCTGCGGCAGTTCGGGAGGGTCCGCGGGCAGCTGGGGGTGACCCTGCGGCAATGAGGTATCGGTGTCATCCTGCGCGCTGTCGGTCTGCGTTTGAGGCGCTTCGCCGAGCGACTTAGGCGGTACGGCGAATACGACGGCGGAGATCAGGAGAGCTGTAAGTGTCAGGCGTGTCATGTCCGTGCCTCCTGGCAGAGGGTTGCGTGAGTGCGAGTCGTTTGTGACATACATTGGCCGTCCCCGGCCAGCGTCAGCGAGATCGAAGCGGTCGGCCTGGCGTGCGACATCGCGGTGACAGGCTTAGGTTCGGGCAGCAAACAGGGCAGCAGGCAGAAGACCGCCCCGGCGGTCATGACGATCCCGCCGATCCAGATCCACGCGACCAGGGGGTTGATGATCGCCTGGATCGCCACGAGCTTTCCGCCTTCTTCCCAACCGGCCAGCGTCAGGTAGGCGTCGCGCCCAAGCGACGACCGCAGCGCGACCTGGGCGCTGGGCTGTTCGGTCTTGTCGTAGAAGCGCATCTGCGGGTGCATCGTCGTCTCGGCGCCGTCCGGGCCGGTCAGCGTGACGTGTGCCGCGACGGCGGTGTAGTTGGCGTGGCGCGTCTCGTTGAGATCGGTGAAGTTCAGCGTGTACTTGCCGAGGGTGCCCGACTCGCCCGCACGCAATTGGAACGTTTCGCTGACACTGAACAGGCTCGATCCGGCGACGCCGACCATCAACATAATCATGCCCATATGGATCGCCTGCCCGCCGTAGCGCCGGTGGCTGCCGTCGATAACCCGGGCCGCGGCGATCAACGGGCTTTCATCATCATGGATCAGCCCTCGCTGCCGGACGGATTTGACCAGGGCAACGGCGACAGCGAACACCGCCACGGCCGCGACCGCTGTGCATACCAGGGCCCAGGGGTTGGTCACGCCCATATTCACCGCGGCCGTCACGGCCACGATGGCGGCGAATCCCGGGACGATCAGCCCGCGCCCAAGCACTTTCGCCGCGTCCTTGCCGTAGGTCAGCAGCGGTCCGGCGGACATCAACGCGAGTAACACAAGCGCCAGTGGGATGACGGCCTTGTTGTAGAACGCCGCGCCAACACTGACCGGCTCGTCCAGCACCACGCCGCTGATCAGGGGGAACACCGTCCCGACCAGCGTGGTCAGCGTCATCAGCACAAGCAGCACGTTCAGCGCCAGGAACGCGCCTTCCTTGGTCATCAAGTCCTCCAGAGGCTGCTCGCCCTTGAGCAAGCGCCTTCGGGCAATGCCGACGCCGACGCTCAGCAATATGCACACCAGCAGGAACACCAGGAAAAACGTCCCGATCACCGATTCGCCGAAGGAGTGGACCGACTGGACAACGCCGCTGCGAGTCAGGTAGGTCCCGAAGATGCACAGCAGGAAGGTGCACGCGATCAGCGCGGCGTTCCAGACCTTGAACATCCCCCTTTGCTGCTGGACCATCACCGAGTGCAGCAAGGCCGTACCGGTGAGCCAGGGAAGCAGCGACGCGTTCTCGACCGGGTCCCACGCCCAGTACCCGCCCCAGCCCAGCTCGATGTACGCCCACTTGGCGCCCAGCACGATCCCGACCGTCAGGAACAGCCAGGAGAACATCAGCCACCGGCGGGTCGCGCCGATCCATTGGTTGTCGCTGCGTCCGGCGATCAGGGCGGCGAGCATCATCGCCCAGGGGACGGTGTACCCGGCGTACCCGACGAACAATAGCGGCGGGTGGGCGATCATGTACGGGTCTTGCAGCAGCGGGTTGAGCCCGTGCCCGTCGACCGCCTGAACCGGCAACTGAACGAACGGGTTGGCGGCGAACAGCATCAGCGCCGCGAAGAACCCGCAGACGACCGCCAATACCGCCAGCATCGCCGCCTGCTCGGTCCTTGCCCGTTTGCGGAAGCCGATCGCCGCGACCGCGCTCATCCCCGCCAGCAGCAGCGCCCACAGCAGCAGGCTGCCTTCCTGACCGGCCCAGAAGGCGGCGATCTTGTACCCGATCGGCAGCGCACGCTCGGTGTAGCTTGCGACGTAAGCGTTGTGAAAATCGCTGTTGACCAACGCCGTCATCAAATCGGCGCAGGCAAGGACAATCGCAGCGCAAAAGATATACAGCAAGCGCCGTGACCAGATGAGCATCCTGTCGCTACCTAGCTTCGCCGACGCGATGGCTGTGAACAGCGCCGCCGCCGCCAGCAACACCGCCGCGGTCAGGCTCGGGTTGCCAAGCCCGCTGATCATGACGCCTCCTCCAGCCGCTTGGCGTGTTCCTCGGACTGGTACTTGCTGGCGCACTTGGTCATCAGGACGTCGGCCTGGAAGACGCCAGCCTCATCGAGCTTGCCCTCGATCATGACCTCGCCACCGGGCTTGAAGGTGTCGGGGATCACCCCCAGGTAGGCGACCTGGATGCTTCGGCTTTCCCCGTTGAGCTTAAACCGGGCGGTCAACATCGCCGGCCTGGCTTCGATGTCTTGATCGTCGACCAGCCCGTACAGACGCACACGCTGGTCCTGGTACGTGTCATCCTCAAGAAAAGCGTCGACCTGCAGGTAGTAGACCCAGCCGCTCTTGACCCCGGCCAGCGCCAGATAGCCCACCGAGGCGGTGAGGACCACCGCGGCGATCAACAGCTTGGTGCGTGTGTGTGTCATAGCCCGTCCCTTCGCTAAAGTGTCTGCCTACAACATGCAAAACCAGTGCCAGACCACGCCGGGCACCGCGCGGTCTATCCCGGACGCAAGACATGTAATAAACACGACTTGCTGGCCTTGCCGGAGCGTGGATTTTAGGGGCGGGGCTCGACTCTCAACCTTGAGAATTGGGCTTGACAGCAGGAATTGTTACCGGGAACTCCACGCGTCGGTTACAGCCAAGTCCTGGCAGACGAGACAGCGGAGAACCGAGTCGTGTCCCCCGAGCGCCGTATGGACCTGTGTAGCGAGCGATCACAGATCACCGACCTTGGCCCTTTGGACCCTCACGCAGGTCTGCGACCTGCCGCTAAACGGCAGGGCCTCGATTCGATCGATTGATGTGACACGACCCGCGCCCAGCCGCGGTCAGGGGCCGTAGTTCTCGTCGTCGTGGTCTTCTCCGTGGCACAGGAGCGTGCAGGTCCCGGCTCGGTTGCCCTGATCGATGAAGATCGGCCCAACGTTCCCCGCCTTCGGCGAGGGGAAGGCCACGGTGCTGTCGAAGTTGATCAGGTGGCTGTTATTGGTCGTGGTCCCCTGGGCCGAGTTGATCCCGTGCGCATCATGACAGGCCGAGCACGGGATACGTTCGCCGCGCACGTGTTTATCGTGCCTCTCAAAGCTGTCGTCGTTGAGGATGCTCGTGCGTTCATGGCATTGATAGCACAGGGCATAGGCCGAGGCGCTTTCGGAGGTTTGCTCTGCAGTGTCGTAACGTGCGACCAGCAGAGGCCGGGAGGCTGAGCCGTGCGCCCCGGAGACGCCCGAGGCGCCGTTGTCCGAGCCGTGGCAGTCGGTGCAATGGATCAGGCTCGCGGGAGTCAAGCCTGTCTTGAGGCTGGGGACGTCGCTATTGCGCCCCGTCGTGACGACCGGGTGGAAAGACACCGAAGACGGGCTGAACTCCAGGCGGGTGTTGTTCTGGACAGCCAACCGGCTGATCCACGGCGTAACGGCGGCCTGGTCGTCGTGACACTTGAAACAGACCTCGTACTCAAACTGCGCCGGGTCGATTTCGGCCCCGGTCAGGCTGACCCCGCTGACCTGGCCGAAGTTCGGGTGCACGTCGGGCGCCGCGGCCTGCCCGGTGTTCATCGTGTGCGGCTCGTGACAATCGGCGCAGCTCACGTGATCGGGGATCGGATCGATTGGGTCGGCGGAACTGTCGGTGTCGTGAACGGAGGACTTGCTCATGTCCGCGGCGATGTTCGGCGCCGAGGTCGAGCCGTCGTGACAAGTTAGGCAGGTGGCGCGTGCGTTGACGCCCTGCATCAGGAACGGGCCGCTGGGCGCGGTGTGGACCTGGTGACAGCCCAGGCAGTTTTCGTGCCCGGTGACGGTGGTCGAAAGGATCTGGTGACAGCTCGTACACAACTGCGAGTTGGTGTTGCTCATGACCATGAAGCCGCCGGACGAGTTGTCGTGGGCGTCGTGGCAGGCGGTGCATTGCAGCTCCTGGTTGGCGTCCAGCCTGATTTCGGCGGGCAGGCCCGAGGGGGGGCGCAGTTTGGGGTCGCGCGAGACCAGGAACGTGTCGTACCTGAATGAAACGGGGTGGTCGTCGGACAGGTCCGTGCCCAGGTTCGTGCTGCCCGGCGGGATCGTCGTCAAACTCCCAGCCATCTGGATCTGCTGGCCTTGCGAGAGCACGCTGCCCAGCGCGATCGTGCCGTCGTGGCAGGACAGGCACAGCTTACTGGAACCGGTTGGCTGGCCCGTGATCGCATCCAGCGAGCTGCTGGAATAGACGGTGTACGCGTTGACCGGCTGGAAGCGGTTCCATAGCGGCTGAACCGGCGAGGCGGCGTGGGGCGTGTGGCAGAACACACACACACGCTGCTCGCTGACCGCGTGGACGCCGCCGGGGCCGGAGACCGACAGGTTGTGCGGCGTGTCGATCACGCTCGCGCCGCGGCCTGCCTGGCCATAAACCGAAGCGGCGATCAGGATCACGGGCAAGGCGAATACAAAGCGGTTCATGGCTGATCCTCCACCAGGTAGTCGAAGACCTGGACGCGCCGGTTGTACGTGTCTGCGATCCAGATCCGGTTGCTCGGGTCGATGAAGATCCCCGCCGGGAGCCAGAACTGACCGGGCCCGCGCCCCTCTTCCCCGAAGGTCAGCAGCAGCCGCCCGGTGGCGTCGAAGATCTGAACCGCCTCAAAATGAGCATCGACCACATACATGTGCCCGTCCTGGTCAACCGACACTCCCTTGGGCTGGGAGAAGTACCCCGGCAGGTTGCCGCCGCGGCCGATCTGACGGGTCGGGCGGAGTTCGACGTCGAACATCTGGACGCGGAAGTTCAGCGAATCGCTGACGTATAGCCGGCCCTCGCTGTCGACGGCGACGTTGGTCGGAAAATTGAATTCGCCCGGCCCGGCGCCGCGCTGGCCCAGCCGGCGGATCAACTCACCCTCGAGTGTCATCACCACGACCTGATGGGTGGGTACGTCTGCGACGAATAGACGTTGGCGATCGGGGTCGATCGCGAGACCGGCCGGGCGCTTCAGCGACGCTTCGCCGATCCGACCGAGGTAGACGCCCTGATCGTCAAACACCACCAACGAGCCCTCGACCGAGTCGGAGACGATTAACCGCCCCGCCGGGTCATACGCCACGCCGGCGGGCTGGGAGAAACGCCCCGGCTCGCCATCGGGGCCCGGCGGCGCCCACCGCGCGTATTGGCGCGTCGCAAGGTCGAAGACGTGAACAACTTGCGCATTGGAGTCGGCGACGAACAGCCGGTCGCCGCCATCGGTGCACAAGGCATAAGGGCTGAGCATCCCCTGCGCCGCTTCGTCCCCGAACAAGGATTCGCCCACGCGGGTGAACAAGGATTTTTCCGGCTTCAGGTCTTGGTCGGTGCTCAGCGACCCGACGTACCTGACCCGCGGCAGCTCGGGGGGCGCAGGCCAGAACGGGTCGTCCGGCTGGGCGAGGAAGATCGGGCCCGCGGGCGCGGCGCACCCGGCTACGGCCCACCCCACCATGACTAAAACCATCCAGCGCCAACAAACCCAGCGCCGCGCGCAAGCCCGACGAGCCGACGCCAACACCCGCAGGGGCGGCCGCGGATCCGAAGCACGTTGAGTATCTGTCATGGCTGACTTCCTCGTCTTGATCTTAAAACGCCCTGCGCACCCCGGCAAACAGTGATTGTGACGTCGTTTCACTCGAATCGGATTCAAATACCTCGTTGCGGACCTGCAGGAACACACTGGTCTGACGGTGACGCCAGTCCAGGTTCAGCCTCTGCTCAAACGACGTGCTGTCTTCCGAGATGTCTTCGCTTAGCTGATACCAAAGCAGTTCGAGCTGACCGGAGAGCCTGTTGTCGAACTGATGGTTCAACGTGCCGCTGGCGGATAGCAGCTTGGCGACGTTGTCTTCGTCCGTGAAGTCGGTCTCGGTGTACTGAGCTCGCAGGTCCAGCGAGTCGCTGCCTGACAGGCGGTGGTGAGCCAGCGCCTGGAAGCGCAGCTCCTTGAACGGCGAGATCTCGCTGTCGTGGGTGATGTGCTCGGCCTCGAGGAATACGACCCAGAAGCGGTATTCCACGCCCAGCGTCAACTCGTCCAGGGAATTAGCGACCAGGGCGGTCGGCCTGTCGCTGCTGATGGATTCGTCGATTATCAATTGCCGCATGTACAGCGCCAGGCCCGCGAGGGGCCCCTCTCGGATGTCGTAGCGCAGCCCGAACCCGACCGTGTCGGACGTTGTTTCGTGGGCCGGCTCGGGGCTGATGATATAGTCGATCTCGACGCTCTCGCCGTTGACGATCCGGCCGGTCACGACGCGGCGCAGCTCCACGCGGTTGGGCAGGACGCGCACGGTGTAATCGATCCCTTCGCTGTAGACCGGCGGCGCCAGCAGGTTGGAGATGTTGTGTACGACGATGCTGGTCGTGTCGATGTTGGCCCGGCTCAAGGTTGCCGGGCTGGGGTCCAGGAAGGCGTGCGGCTCGCGGAGGATCTGCAAGGGCTGACCCCGCTCGCTGTTGTCCTGCTGGTCGTGCCGAAGACGCAGGTCCCCTGAGATCTGGCCGCCGGGAACGAGCTTGGTGTAATCGAAGGTCAGGTCGCCGAAGTAATCATCGATCGTAAACCCATCGGAGAAATCGTCTCTGCGCCCGCCGACCTGCGCGGTGGTGGTCAGGCTGTCGTAGAGCCGGTGGCGCATTAGCATTTCTCCGGCGTAAGCGCGCTGGGTCACGCCGGCACGGGTCTGATCGAGCGCGGACAGATGTGAGATCGATTCGAGCGTGTCCGAGTGGTGCAGCCGAAGCCGTTCGTCCCAGCGGAACCGCTGCTCGGGGAAGTCGCCCTGCTGGTCGAAGTACTCGAACCGTGACCGGAGGTTATGGCCCTGGTCCGGGCCGAAGTCGATCGTGTGGGTCAGGTCCCCGTCGTGCCGGGAGTAACTGATCTCGGTGCGGACCGGTGCGGTCTGATCGATCTTGTCAAAGTGATAGTTGAAATCCAGTTGGTTATTCGGCCCGAGGCTGAACCGGCTGGACAGGTCTACGAGGTCTTCGTCCTGATCGAAGCTGTTGGAGGCATTATTCGACGGATCGTCCTGGCTTATGGTCCGGTGGGTAAACCCGAAGTTGTGATTTGAGCTTGGGAGGCTGACCACCCAGTTGAACCCGGTGGAGGTGTCGATGTTCTCGATGGTCGGCCCAAACTGCCGGTCCAATTGGGTCTGCAGCCGGGTCCCGAACAGGGTAAGCGGGGCCCTGCTTCGCCGCAGGATCGTCGCGCGGGCGTCGTATTCCTGGACCGTCTCGTTCCGTTGCAGGTCGCCGCCGGGGGACGCGGAGTCGATGTCCTCCTGCTCGAACTGGAACGACCCGAACAATGACAGGTCCACGAAGTTGGGGTGCTTGATGAAGGCATTGGTAGAAAGTTCAAACAGTTGACTCCACTCTTCCTCGGTGTCGGTCATCGAGGACTGTCCGGCGGAGTCAGAGGTGTCGGACTGCTGGCGATACTCCAGCCCGACGGCGCCGTGGATGTCTTCGATCTCAAAGAGCGGCAACTCCTGGCGCTGATTGATGATGATCGACCCGTTCTGCCCCAGCGCGGCTTCGGCGCCTATGAGGACAGACACAAGCGCGGTTATCAACCAGACCGCGCCGAGTAGGCAAGGGGGTTGGATGCGGCAGCGGGTCATCCAGGCGCCCCCCCGTTGTCATCGGCGGTCGGCGGCGCGGACGGGGCGGGGTCCGACTCCTGGTCCGCTTGCTCCGCGTCCGTTTGCTCTGTATCCGTTTGTTCCGGGCCCGGTTCGCGCAGGAAGTATGGATTGTCCCCCCCGTGCCCGTGGTGGCAGTTGATACACGATTGCTCCGGATCCAAGTGTGCCGGTGGAAGCGGTTCGAGTGTATCCGGCGGTTCGTGACAACTGGCGCACATCTGCCGCGCGGGTCTGCGGAGCAGGTAGTTGTCGGTGGACTGGTGGGGGTTATGGCAGGTCAGGCAGGACCCGGCCGCGACCGGGCCGTGCATCATCTGGAATTGCTCGGGTACCTGGGCGTGACAGGTCAGGCAGACCGAGGCGTCGGGCATCAGCGCCGCCGGCTCATGTGAGAGGTGGCAGGCATTACATTTCTCCTCCGCGTAGGGCGGGTGAAACTTCAGCTTGATCGCCAACCGCCTGCGGGCCTGCGCGCCGGGCGTATCGGACAGGTCCTCCACCGGGGCGTTGGGATCGGGAACGCCATCGAAGAAAAACGACAGCGTCTCATAGTGTTTTTCAGGATCGCAGCCGGTCAACCCCAGCAAGAGCGAAACACCCAGAACCGCCCCCGGCAGCAGGCGCAAAAGCCTGCTGAGTTGTGATCCACGGTTGACCCTGCTGATTGGGGCATAGCCATTCATTTCTCGGACCCGACAGCGCGGTTGCCTGCGGGTATATCGGCCGCTTGCGGCGACGGGTTCATCTTGGGCGAGGCGACGGGTTCCGCTTCGGGCTCTGCTTCGGGCTCTGCTGTGGGTTCTGCAACGGGTTCATCTGTGGGCTCAACGGCGGGCTCAGCTTCTGGTTCCGCTTTGGGTTCCGCTTTGGGCTCAGCTTCTGGTTCTGCCTTGGGCTCAGCTACTGGTTCTGCTTTGGGTTCCGCTCCGGGTTCGTCCCCGGGCTTGCGCGGCGGCGAGGGGGTTGGGTCGGGCTTGCTGTCGTCGAGCCCGAGGTTCACCTCGGCGAGATCGACGCGGATGTCTTCGACCGTAGCGCCGGGCTTGAGCCGGCCCAGGGCATAGACCGCGACCTTGGCCGGGCCGAACTGGTTGGTCACAATCAGCAGGCGCTCGGCCTGGAAGGACGGGTGCAAATAATTCTGGAACAGGTCCAGGTCGCCTTCATGCTCGGCGATGCCGACGGGCAGGAACATCGCGCCGGGGTGTTCGCCGGCGTTGCCGAACCACGTCAGCAGCTTGCCCTCGTAGGTAAAGATCTGGACGTTCTGAAACGCGGCGTCCACCACGTAGATCCGATCATCTGAATCGGTCACCAGGTGCTTGGGCCGGACGAACCCACCGATCCCGGTGGATATCTCCCCGAATCCGGACAGGAACTTACCCTCGGGCGAGAAAATCTGGATACGGGCTTTCAGGACATCGCTGACGATGAGGCGCCCTTGCTTATCGACGGTGACGCCCAGGGGCCGGATGAACTGCCCGTCATTGCCACCGCCGTCGGGGGTGCCGATCCGTCTGAGTTCCTGCCCCGTTAAACGGTCCAACACCAGGATCTGCTTGCTGACGTAGTCGCTGACGTAGATATGTTCCTGGGTCACAGCCAGGGCCCCGGGCTTGAACTGCGGGGGCTGAAACCGTGTGACATAACGCTCGTTCTGGTCGAACACGACAATGCGGTTACCGCCGATATCGGCGATGTAGATCAAACCGTCAGGCGCGATGGCGACGTCTGTCGGACGTTCCAGGCGGGCGACCCCGGTGGTGCCGATCACACGGGTCTGACGCTTGCGCAGGTCCAGCACGACCACGCTTGGGCTGCGGATATCACAGACATAGATCCGGCCTTGATTCATGGCGACGCCGTAGGGCTTGTTGATCGGCAGCACCTGCTGGCCGGCTTCGCCATAGATCAACTCTTCGAGTTTGGTACCCGGCTCTTCGATGTCCTTGCTGAACTGGTAGGACGTGAGGAATTGGATCCTTGGCTCATCGGGGTACGGCGGCCAGAAGGCGAATGTCTGTGCGGTCTTCTCGGTGGAAGGGGCGCCGCTGCAACCGCCTAGCATGGCAGCGCCTATCAGCAGGGCCGCAGTGAACCAGGGGCGTAGGTCGAGGATGCGATTGTTATTGGTTTTCATAACCCGGTGCTCCCGCAAGATGTCTCATTGCAAAATGAACCACTCACAACGGGTTATCATATCGGTTCTCAAGCCGCGGTGCCCGTTCCGCAATAGACGAAACACGCGGACGGCTGAGCAGATATTAGCGCTTTTTATAAAACCACTGGTCGGGCTGGTCGTGATCGACCAGCCCGCCAGTGGATTTGGATTGAGGCTGGGGTTTACTTGACGTGGCAGGCCAGGCACAACTGGCTGCCGGAGTTAGTGACGCGGAGCAACTGGGGCAGGCTTGCCTTATTGTGGACCGAGTGGCACGATGCGCAGCTGACGACGCTCTCGGCCTGGCCAGCGACGGTCATGGAACGGATCCGAACACCGTTGGCTTTGGGGTCGGGAGTCAGCGAGGTGGAGGTGACGTCATACACGGCCACGGCGCCGATCGGGTGATCGTTGCTGAGGTCGCCCGTGCCGGCGCCGATCTGCTTGCTGGCGCCGATGAACTGGGTGCCGTTGGTCGTGCCGCCAAAGCTGTCCAATGCGATCGATCCGTCGTGGCAGCTCATGCATGCCTGGCTGTCGCGGTCCAGTCCGGCGAAACCATCGTTGGAGGTCGCACCTTCGTAAAGGGTGTAGTTGGCATAGGAGGGAACCTCGTGGTTCCACAGCAGACCGAGCGAACTGGCATTGGGCCCGTCGTGCGGGGCGTGACAGGGCTGGCAGATCGTCCCGCCAGACCAGGCCTGACCGCTGAAGTCGTGGTCGGAACCTGAGATGGCCGCCTGGGCACTCGTAGTGATGACCAATCCGATGGCCATTGTGAAGATGAGTAGTCTGGGCTTCATTGTAGATGTCTCCGTTTGATGGATGTGTCGCTCGGACGGGAACGCTCACGTCCGAATTGTTTCGTCACTCAGGTACATCGCAAACGGCATACCGAAAAACAAGGCCCTTCTTAGACTCTAAAGTGGGTTTTTAGGTTGTAGGATTAGCCAGTTCCGCCTCGGCGGTCCCTGTGCCGATCACAAATGAGAAATCACCAGACGCACGAGCCCAAACTCCGAGAAACCGCCTATTTTCACTTGTCCCCGCAAGCGTTCCTGTATCTGAGAATCACGCCGCACCGATAGCCCTGCGATGGACTTGAAATCATCGATCAATGTCGACGCGGCCCGATACATGCAAACCTATTCGCTGGTCTACCTAACCCGGTGTGATCAGTCGTCTTCTTGGGTTTCCGACTCGGCCAGGCCGTGGGACGCGGTGCTTTTTTCAAACGCGCTACGGTATGCATGCGCCGCCTCAGACCAGTCCTGATGGTGCTGATGGACCCGGCCCAGGAAGTAGTAGGCCTCCGCCGGATCGGGGTTGACCTTCAAGGCATCGGTTAAAACCTCGCGCGCCTGGTCCCATTGTCCAAGCGCGACCATCGCTCGGCCACGCAACGTCTTGACCCGCCAGGACACCGCGCCGTCTGGCAGGCGATCCAACGTCTGTATCGCCTCGTTGGGCTTACCGGTCAATAGATGCACCCGCACCGAAGCCAAAAGCAATTGCGTGTTGTCCGGCTCCACCGCCAGGCCGCGATCAAGCTCCTCGCGGGCCATGGCAACCTGACCTTTTCCCAAAAGCCGAAGCGCCAGTTGCAGGTGACGCGACGCGACGTGGTCGGAGGTGGACGCGACCAGGCCGTTGGACGTAAGACGCTGCTTCAAGGCCTGCTTATCAATCGAGCCGTTGCAATAGTCCAGGTAAGCGCGCATGTCTTTGGTGTACGACGCGCGCAGCCCGCCGAGGTGGGCGACCTGCTCGCCGGCGGCATTGACGATGACGGTGGTCGGCCAGACACGGACGCTCATCAACCCGGACGCTTTATACTCAGGATCAACCACGATCGGCCTGGGCCACGTGCCCGATTCGGTTATCTGGGCGGCACCGACGCCCGCCTCATGACCGCTGAAAATCGCCACCGCCTGGACGCCGGGCTCATCCGCCAACAAGGCGCGAACCTGATCTACCGCGTAGGTGCTGCGGCTCTGGTCGGCCATCAGGAACAGCAACACGCTTGTGCGCTCGGGCGCGGGGACCACGACAGGATTGCCGACGGTGTCTTGAGCTTGCCATTGAACTTGCGGCGCAGCGGCCTGTGCCCGGTCGTCCGCTTCGCCGGGCGAGGCGCTGTCGTCTGCCATGACAACGCCTGTGGGCAGCATCAGTGCAAGGGCAAGACCGGTCAGTGCCGATCTGAGCGCGAGTGGGAAGGTCAACAGGTTATGTGTCGGGTGTGTCATGGTGATGTGCCCTCACTGGGCTTGGGGTTGTAATCGACGGGCCGTTCGCGGTCGTAGTCCTTGGGCAGGTGGCAGCCCGGGGCGCAGCCGCCGCCGGTGGGAGTCGGGCTGTATTTGATCGGCAACTCCCACTGCCCGTAGGGGACCGACTCGCGCAGATGCACCGGGTGGGCGCTGGCGTGGACGCTGTGACAGGCCCGGCAGCTTCGGCCGCGCTTGTCCTTGTTCACGTGCAAGTAGTGAAGGTTCTGATCGCCGTTGCGGAAACCGGTCAGCCCCTGGGCGCTGGGCGTCAGGACCAACTGCTTGTCGTGGCACTCGAAGCAGAGACTGTATTTTTTAAGATCGAACGACTGGTAGAACGTGCCTGGGTACTCAAGGATCAGCAGGTTCGCGATGTCAGAGCCGTGGACGTTGTGGCACCCGCCGCAGCTACCCTCTTTCACCGGCCCGTGTTTGTTGAGTTCCGGGTCGGCAAGCTCGGATACCGCCTGGACGATCTCACCGGAGTCGGTGTTGATCGGTTGGTTGTGACAGCGCAGACACAGTTGGATCGGCTTGTCCTTCATCAGCTTGGCCAGATCCCCGCCGTGAGGCGTGTGGCAGTTGACGCAGCCGTTGTCCTGTGTCACCGCCGAGTGCTGATGCGTGGCCTGGGTGACGGCCTTTTTCACATCCTCGTGACAGGCGGTCGTGCAGAGCTGTCCCGGCGCCTGCTTGAGCATCATCGGGTGGTCTGAGGCGTGGGCGTTGTGGCAGGCCGTACAGTCTTCCTGGACCGGCTGGTGGACGAACCCGACCTGCTCGATCTGCTGCTGCATCTCGCTGTGGCATCCGATACAAAGCGTCCGGCCCTGCTCGACAAGGAGTTTGGGGTACTGCGATGTGTGCGGCTGGTGGCACATCCCGCAAGCGCCGGCGGCGACCGGGCCGTGGACCGTCTGCTTGTCACCGGTCACGTCCTGATGGCAAGAGGCGCACAGCCCGTTCATCGACTCGGCCTTGAGGAAGTTGCGGTCGAACCCGCCGTGCGGATCGTGGCAACCGGTGCATTGCCTGGTCGTCAGCGGTTCATGCACGACCGCGGCGCCCTCCGTCTCAACCACGTGGCAGAAGGTACAGGTCTCCGACGCATCGCGTGTGGGTCGATAGGTGTGTGTCTTGGCATCGGTGAGGGTGTGGCAGGCGTCGCAGGCGTCGACGTTCACCGGGCCGTGGACGACGTTGTGCCGCTTAATGTTTGCGTGGCAGTCGGCGGTGACACACCCCTGGGACGCCACCTCGATGGTGGGCGGAACCGGGGCCGCGCTAAGGGATGTCGCGGCGACCGTGATAGCGGCGAGGATCGAGAGGTAGCGCGTCATGATGGCTCACCCGTAATTGAGGCGTCGTCGGGCTGGGTCGGCAGCGGCGGCGCGGGGGTCGTGGCAGGCCCTCGACGATACGTCTTGGGTTCGTGGCAGCCCGGGGCGCAGGACCCGCCGCCCTGGACCTTGGTGAAGTTGATCGGCATCGACCACCTCGAACCCTCGAAGGGGACCTCGCTGGCCATGTGCTGGGGCAGGTCGCTACCGTGGATGTCGTGGCAGGTCTTACAGGTCCGCCCCTTCTTGTCACGGTGGACATGGGTGTAGTGCAGGTTCGTATCGCCGTCGCGGAACCCGGTGAGTTCGGCCGTGTTCTCGGTCATCACCAGGTCGGGGCTGTGACAGCTAAAGCACAGGGCGTAGCTGCTAAGCTCAAACGATGCGTAGAAGGTGTCGGGGAACTTCTCCAGCAACAGCCGAGCGTTCTGCCCGCCGTGGACGCTGTGGCAGGCGGCGCAGTCCCCGGCCCTCACCGGCCCGTGCAGGAATCGGCGGTTGAGCGTCGGCTTCATGCCCACGATCGTCCTGCCGTCCGAGGCCTCGACCGGGTCCTCGTGACAGGCCAGGCAAAGGTGGTCCGCCCGGTCACGCAGCAGGTTAGGATCGGCCGAGGCGTGCGGATCGTGGCAGTTAGCGCAGCCGTCGGCGATGAAAAGCGCATCGTGCGAAACGGGCTCATCCCTGACTCGCTTGGCCATCTGCTCGTGGCAGTCCAGGCAGCTCTGCGTGATCGGCGCGGCCAGTTGGAAGGGAAAATCGCTGGTGTGGGCGTCGTGGCAGGCCGTGCAACCTTCCTTAAGCGGCTCGTGGACAAACGGGGAATTGCCCACGCGCAAGTCGATCTCGCTGTGGCAGCCGTAGCAGTGCTCGGGCTGATCACCGCTTCGAAGCAGGTTCGAGGCGTTGGCCTCGTGCGGCTGATGACAGACCGTGCACTGCCCGGCGGCGAACGGGCCGTGGGCGTGTTTCTTCAGCGGGGTGTCGTGACATGAGGCGCAGGTCAACTCGATAGACGACTCCGCGAGCAGAAAGTTGGTGTCCGAGCGGTGCGGATCGTGACAGGCCACACACCCCGAGGCGCTGATCGCTTCGTGCTCGTGCTCGCGTGCGCCGACGACGGGGTGACAAAACATGCAGGTCTGGTTGCCCGGGCGCTTCAGCGGGTATTGATGCCCGCCGACATCTTGCCCGTGGCAGGACTGGCAGTCGGCGACCGCGACCGGGCCGTGGACGTGCTTGGCGTCGACCAGGGTGATGTGGCAGCCGGGGGTGATGCAGGATGCGTCCTTGGGCAAGGGCTCGGTGGGTTTCTCGAGCGCCGGGGTGTTGAATGAAATCGCTTCGGCAGTGGGCGCTTGAGGCTCCGAGGCCAGCGCCGGGTCGTAGCGGTCGGCCGTCGCGGCGGCGACCTGTTCACGGTGGTCGTCACCGGGCTCGGCAGGTTCTTCATGCCCGCAGCCGGACAACCCGGCGCAAACCATCGCTAACAGCGACAGACCCGCAACAAAAACAACAAACCCGCGCCGCAGATCTGCGGGGTGCTGTGCGCCGGGATGGACCCTACGATGAATCACGGACTGGCCTGAACCTTTCCTGGGTCGTTGTGGACCGCGGCATCTATCTGCTTGCAGTTTTCGATGGCGACGTTGAGCAGCGCGGTGGCATAGGTGACATTGTGGACGCCGTGGCCGAGCTTGACCAGCCGGACGTTGTGGACCGCGTCATCCAGCAGCCGCTTGAGCTTGAGTAACTCGGCCGGGGGGATGTTCGCCGATTCAATCACTTCGTGCGCCCGTTCGTTGGCCTGCTCGGCCTGAGCCAGGTGCAGGCCGACCGTCTGCCGCCATTCGTCCAACACGCCTTCGTAATGACCGCCGTGGCATTCGTCGCACGAATCCTGGACCGCGATGTAGGTCTGCCCCATGACGCCGGCGACATCCCGAGACGACTTGCGCTGCTTGTGGCACGCGACGCAGTCGACCTGGGCGTTAAACATCGGGCTGGGCATGTCCGGGACGCCCCGGCCGGCCGCGCCTCGGTACAGGTTCAGCGGGCCGTTGTGAGACATGTCGTGGCACTGGGAGCAGGCGTTCTGATCGCCCTGCTCGTGTGAATCCAGCGTGGTCAGCAGGCTCCCCGACGCCGCCGGGCCAGCGGTCAGGTGATGGACGATCTGCACGTGGCAGCTCGAGCACTCGACCTTGTTGTCGGTGACGTGGCTCTGGTGCATGAAGTTCGTTTCGCCGTAGCGAGCGATCTGCGCCGGCTGGTTGTGACAGGTCCAGCAAAGCTGTTTGGGGACGGCCCCGTCGCCCGAAACCGCGTCGACGTGGCAGTTCTCGCAGCTCACGCCCCGGTCGATGTAGCTCTCGTGGTTGAAGATCCCGTTGGTCAGCCGTATCTCGTCCTTGGGCGTTTCGTGGCAAGACCGACAGCCGCCGAGTGTCTCGTCGTCCCGGCCGTGCTTGAGACCCTTGAAGTGGCACAGGAAACAGGTGTCCAGCGTGACGACCAGGTGCTGGCCCTGAACGATCTGCGAGTGACAGGAAACACACCGAAGTTCCTTGCCGCGGCGCAGCTCGGTCAGATGCGGCGTGTGGTCGAACTTGATCGTGATCTTCGTGCCCCGCTGGGTCGGGACCTCCCAGTCGGCTTTGCCTTCGAGCAGGCGGCGATCGTGGCAGCCATCGCGCATGCAGGAGCTGTCGCGGACCTCGGCGTGCGGCTTGGACCCGTAGGTGTTGGTGATGTATTTCACGCCCTGGCTGGACGCCTGCCACTTGCCCTCGAGCGTCTTCTCAAGCCCCGGCTCGAAGTGGCATAGAACACAAGCCACGTCGGCGTGGGTCGACTCGTGCCAGGCCTGGTAGTACGGCTCCATGATGTGACAGGACCGGCAGAATTCCGGCTGCATAGAGTATTCGGCGAAACCCAGCGCCCCGGAAATCAGGCTTACACCGATCAGCATGACCCAGCCCCACCGGTTGGGGACGATCCTCAACAAACGCCCGCTCCGGCGGCGCAGACCCACCCACTTCCACCAACCCGGGGCCGGGGGCCGCTCGGGTGTTTGCTTCGTTGTTGCCGGGCTGTCGCCACTCATCACCTGTTACTCCTAGATCAACCGTAAACCCGCCAAAATAATCAGCGCGACCATCGACATACCGATCGCCATCGCCGTAACGCCCACCACGATCGCGGCTGTGCGCTGCCAACGAGGCGGCGCAGGCACACGCATGGCGGACAGCTCCCCGGTCTGCTTGAGCCGGTGGTACTCGGCGGGGCGCTCGTGACGCAGCTCGTCCTCACTGACCACCCCGGTGAAGATCACATCATCGACCGGGAACTTCTCCGGCCGAAGGTTCGCGTTGAAGAAGTGGATCGTGAAGATGAACCCCACCGCCAGCATGGCCTCGTACCCGTGGATCACCGACGCGACGTTGAAACCCCAGCCGGGGATCAACAGCGAAAACAGGCCGGGGAACCACAGCATCAGCCCGGTCCCGCCGATGATCAGGGTCCCGATGATCTCGGCCCAGTAGTCGAACTTCTCCCAGTACGTCCACCGGTCAAACGCCGGCTTGCCCCGGCCGGTGAAGAACCAGCGGAACATCCCCAGGCAGTCGTAGACGTCTTTCATCCTCGGCAGCAGGGTGTAGGGCCCGACCAGCAGTAACTTGGCGGACTGTCGGCGGAAGCGCTTGTACATCCCGGTGAAGTGGATCACGAAGTTGATCCCAAGGATCACCGCGAAGAAACGGTGCCAGACCCCCGCGTTGTCGACCCCGCCCAGCGCCCCGGCCAGGACCTTGGCCCATCCCTGGTCGGAGAACAACAAAGGCATCCCCGTCAGCGTCAGCCCGAAGAAGGTGAAGGCGACCAGCGCGTGGTTGACACGGTTGGTCTTGCGGAAGCGCTTGATGGCGTAACCCTGCGCCTGGGGATGGACCCGGGCCTTGCGTGTGGTGTGCCGGCGTCTCTCGATCAGCGAACGTATCAGCCACAAAAGCGAATGGACCCCGTAGAACACGAACGTGACGGTCATCAGGATGATGAAGTAGAGCCAGACACCGTGCAGCAGTGGGTACCGCTGGCCGTCGTGGAAGTCGGCGTGGGGCATGAACTGGACGAAATTGGCGTTCGCCGATTTGTGGCAGGCCGCGCAGGTCTGGACCCGGTTGTTTAGATGCAAGCGGGAAACCGGGTCGGCGATCGGGCGGATGTCGTGGGTCCCGTGGCAGTCGCTGCAACGTGCCGCGCGGTACGAGCCCAGTTCGGTCACCTGGCCGTGGTAGCTGCGCCGGTAGGTCTCGTACAGCGACAGCCCCCCGTTGTCTGATGGTTTGTCGTGGCACTGGCCGCACTCGCCGACGATGTCTCGGTTGAACGTGTCGGTCGAGGCATGGGTGATCGAGTGGGCGGTGTGGCAGTCCGTGCAGACCGGGGCCCCGGAGTCATCCTCGAGGAGTGTCTGGCCGTGGATGCTCCTCGTGTAAACCTCCTTGATGCCCTCGTGACATCGCCCGCAGGTGTCGGGGATCTGCATGCGGTGAGTCGATGCGTTTTCATCGTTCGAGGGCTGTACGTCGTGCCCGCGGTGGCAGTCCACACACGTCGCCGCGACGATCAGCCCGGCCCCGCTGACCGCCTGGCCGTGAACGCTCTGCATGTAGCTGTCGACGTACTGCTTTTTGTTTTGGCCGTTGGTTGTCAGCCCGTTGTGCTGCTTGTGGCAGTCGGCGCAGAGGGCGTTGACGTTCAACGGGTACATCCGCGATCGCCGATCGGTCTTGACACGGATGTCGTGGCCGCCGTGACAATCGGCGCAGCCGGGGGCCCGGTCGTCCGCATCGGCCAGCGCCTCGGCGTGGATCCCGTTTCGGTACGCCGCCGCCGCCGGAGCGTGGCAGCCGTTGTCACATCGGGCCTGCTTCAGCAACGCGGTGTGAGGAAGTTCGTCGGCGTCCTCGTGGCACCGGATACATGTCAGGTCGGCGTGGGGCCCGTCATGCAGCGCATCCGGCGGGGTGAATAGGCCCGGCCTGGGCTCGGCCACCCGCGCACGTGCATCCATCGAACCCGGGTCCGAGACCATCGTCCGCCATTCGCTGGGCGCCAGGTCCGTGATCCGGCTCTGCCCGTGGCAGTTGAAGCAGCGCTTGTTCTCTATGTCCGCATCGGTCATTTCGACCGCCCGGGCGTGGGCCGACGAAAGCAAGACCGCCAAGATCGCCAAGAGACGCAGAGCACGGATCAAGCCCCCCCGCCCCACCGAACCCCCACCGCGCAGGCACAGACGCAGGCGCAGGCCGGCTCCACGAGAGAGGAAACCGAGCTTGCGGCCGCCGATATCTGGAAGGATGAGCCCGAGCATGACGGAACTCGCGTTCGGCGCTTGGGCGTGGGCTGAGCCTTTTGAGGGATAAAGGTCGGCAGGGCATGGCCACGCCTGACATGCCCCACAGATAAATTGCACACCGCGTGCCAATCAATGAGGCCATAAGTTTAGGTATATTAATCTGTTATCCGGGCGAGTTCTCGCGGATGAGAATCAGTGAATCCCCCGGCTCCCGATCGCAAGAGCCGCGATGCATGCCCGGCAGGTTGGTGAAGGATCATCGAATCGTGCTCGACCGATAGCCAAGGCGTGTTCAGCCGTGCAACGGGTCCAGGAAACTGTGTTTGTAGTAGACCAGCACGCAGGCAAAACTTAAGAGTAGCCCGACTGCGAGCACCCCCACGATCGTCTGGTTGCGCCGGACCGATTGCAGGTGGGTGATCAACTCGTAGGTGGCCTTGGCCTGGTCCGACACCTCCTGGACCTCCGCGGCGAAGTTGTTGATCTCCCGCATGTTAAAGCTGTGGAAGATCTGCCGAAGCTTCGAACTGACCTCCTTGGCGTGGTGGGAAAGCTCCTCAAGCTCCAGGTTGCGGTAGCCCCAGCCCTCCAGCTCGCTGTAGGTCTCGGTGGTCTCGGCGATCCGCTGCTCGGTCTCTATCAAGGTGGTCTTGATCTGGCGGACCACCTCCATGGTCGAAGCCGCATGGCAGGGGCTGCATCGGCCGGCTTCGGCGCGGCCTCGGGGGTCGATGATCTGCGGGGTCGCGTCGGTGATCTTGTGAGACCCCTGGCCGTGACAGTACAGGCAGGTCGGGTCTCCGAAGTCGCCGTGGGGACTGCCCAGGTGTTTTTCCTTGATCTGAGCGTGGCACTTGCCGCAGAAGTAAGAGACGCTGCGTCCGCTGGCGGCGCTGACAAAACTGTCGCGCGACTGGCGCATGGTCAGAAACTCGGGGCTGCGCTGCAGGTGGGCGGCCCGCTTGAGCGCCTCGGCCGAGCCGAACTGTTCGGGCCGGACACTCGCATCGCCGCCGTGACAGCCGTCACACCCGACGTTCGCCGTAAAGTGCACGCTGTGTTTCCACTCAAGCTCGACGATCTCGCTGGACCGTCCCGGCAGGTCGCTGTGGCACTGGACACAGGCGTTTTTTGCATAGGGGTCGGTCGGCGCCGCCGCGACGACCTCGGCTTGATCCTGTGAGGCGCTGACACGATCGGCCCCGGCCAGGACCGCCAGCAGGCAGGCTGACAAAATCAGGCGCGTCATGGCTGCTCCTCCTGATCCGTCGACTCGGATGGTTCAGGCGGCGGCGCGTCGAGGATCTTTCGTATCGCCCGCCGCTCGTGCGCGATCATGAAGTAGAACACCACGATCGTCGCGGCGATCATGGCGAACATGATCGGGTGATGGCCGATGTATTCGCTCAACGGCGCAAGCTGCTCTTTCCCGTCGACGTGGTGCTCGGGCCAGCCGCCCCAGATCGTCAGCCCAAGCAGCAGGAACACGCTGGCGGTTACGATCAGCCGGTAGGCCCAGCCCGGCCGACGGTGCGAGCCCTTGCGGTACCAAAACGGCAGCGTCAACACAAGAAGCACGACCGGGCCCTGGCTGAGCACGCCCAGCGTCTTGCCACTGATCCCCAGGAACTGTGTCGGCATCAGACGCAGGTGCTGGTAGACCGCCAGGAAGTACCACTCGGGCTTGATCCCCGCGGGTGTCGATCCGGCTGGGTTGGCCGGCTCCTCCTGGTGAACCACCCCACGCATGCCGACCATGTCCAGGATCTCCGGCAAAACCGCCAGCACCATGATCACCGACAGCGTACACAGCACGACCACCGCCATCTTGATGATCTCATTGGGCCAGAACGGCTCCAACTGGTCCGGTCGGTATTGTTTCTTATAGTCGACGGCCATGTGATACTCCCAATCGCTCCCGCCCTTGGCGGGTGTTGACGCCCGCTACAACGGCCTGGAGATCCCCGTCCGGCGGATCATGGCAAAGTGCATGCCCATGAACGCGCTGATCGTCGCGGGGATGATCCAGATGTGCAGCGCAAAGAAGAAACCCAGCGTCTCGCCGCTGATCGCTTCGCCGCGCCGCATCCACTGCACGATGTCTCGCCCGATCACCGGGATCGCGCCGGGGATCTCCGTCCCGACCTTCGCGCCCCAGTAGCTTAGCTGCGTCCAGGGCAGCAGATAGCCGGTAAACGCCAGGACCAGCGTCAGCATCAGCAGCACCACCCCGCTGACCCAGTGCAGCTCGCGCGGCGAGCGGTAGACCTTGTAATAGGCGATCCTGGCCATATGCATCAGGACCATCACGATCATCAGGTTCGCGCTGACGGTGTGGATCCGCTGAACCAGCCAACCCATCGAGACGTTGGACTTGATGAACGTCACGCTGTCCCAGGCGTTGGCGGGGTCGGGCTTGTAATACATCAGCAAGAGCATGCCGGTGAAGACCTGGACCAGGAAGATCAACAGCGACAGCCCCCCGAAGCACGCGGCCCAACCCAGGGTCCGGGGCACACGCTTGTGGGTCACGTTCTTCTCGATCAGCGGGGTCACTTGGTACCGCCGATCGAACCACCCGTAGATTGCTTGAAACAAACGCATAGCTTGGCCTCACGCGGTGATGATGATCTTGCCGTCCTTGATCTCGAAGGGGATCTGCTTTAGCGAATCGCTGACCGGCCCGCTGACGACTTCGCCCTGGGCGGTGAAGACCGCTCCGTGACACGGGCAGCGGAACACCGAGTCGGCCGTGTCCCAACCGACTGCACAGCCCAGGTGCGGACACGAAGCGCTGAAGACCATCGGGCCATCGGCGGTCGCCAGGATGATGACCTGCAGGCCGCGCCATTGCTCGTAGCGCGCCTGTCCCAGCGTCAACTGGTCGATCGGGACTTCCAGCGGCTTGTCCTCTCCGATCCGCGATGGCTGGCTGATAACGAAGGACACGACCGGGTATCCCACCATCGCCGTCGACGCCGCCGTCATCGCGCCGATACAGGCCTTGCAGAATCCGCGCCGACCGTTGCCTTTTTCACACGGCTTGTCGCTGCTCATGGCGAAGCCTCCTGTTCGTACCGGTCCAACAAAAGTTCGGCTGACTTCTTGAAGCTGGCGGCGGCGGCCTCGATGTCCCCGCCCTGCTGCTGGATCAACCCCAACAGGTAATGCGCCCGGGGCTGAGCGGGGTTGAGCGCCAGCACACGGCGCGTCAGCTTCTCCGCGGACGCCAATTCCTCGTCGCCGCGCATCGTCATGACATACGCCAGGCCCAGCGACGCCTCGACCGAGTCCGGGTCCAGTTCCATGACTTTCCGGAAGCGTTTTTCCGCCTCGGCTAACCGCCCCCGCTTCAACTGCAACATCCCCATCCCCAGGTGAGCCGGCGCGTTGGCGGGACTCAACTCAAGCGCCTCGGTGTATTTTTCCTCGGCCAGCGCCGCCATGCCCCTGTTGGATAGTTGCCCGGCTAATTGGGTCAGCCGAATCGCCTTGACCTCGTTTTCGCTGAGCACCGGGCCGTCTTGTGGGCGACGCCTGCTATCAAACGTCTCCGCGGTGATCTTTCCGGTCGCCAGCAGCAGCGCATCGGCGAGTCTGTCGGCGAACCCGGTCGTCAGACCCGCGATGACGTGAACGACTCGGCCATGTTCGTCAACCACCACCACGCTGGGCAGGACCGTTACGCGATAATCCCCGAACGCCTCGCGGCCCGGGTCGTGCAAGATCGTTTCCGGGACGTGTCCGTTGTCGGCCGCGGCGTCCTTGAGGTCATCGGTCCCGGTCTGTTGGGCGACGATCAGCAAGGTGGTGACCGGTTCATCGCGCAGGCGTTCGTCCGCCTGGGTCGTACGGATCAGGTCACAGGCCTCAGCGGTCTTGCCGTGGTACAGCTCACCGAAGATCAGGACCACGGCTTGGCCTCGCAGGTCATCGGTGTTGACAGCCAGGCCGTCGATCGTGTTCAGCGCGATCCCTGGCGCTTGCATGCCGCGCGCCAGGTGGGTGACCGCAAGCACCGGGTCGGCGCAGGCTGTGAATATCAAAATGGCCCAGGCCGCCGCTAACACAGAGACTGTGCGCAGTCGGCCCGGACCGGGGGGTATGGTTCGTCTTGGGGTGACGGTCACGGTGATTCTCCTGAATAGTTTGACGCCGGGTCGGCCCGCCCGGGTCCGCGGTCGTACGACCTGGGCTGATGGCATCCCGGCGCACAACTCCCGCCGGCCGGCGAAACTTCGAAACGGATCTCGAGCATCCAGTCGCTGTTGCCAAACGGCACGGCGTCACGGATGTGGAAAGGATTCCCCGAGGCGTGCACCTCGTGGCAGGCCCGGCAGGTGCGCCCCTTCTCGCGGTTGACGTGAAGCCAGTGCAGGTTCGTATCGCCGTCGCGGAACCGGGTCAGCCCGGTGCCCCGCTTGTCCTTGACCATCTGCGCCTGGTGGCAGCCAAAACAAAGCTCGTAGCGCTCATCGGAGAAGGGCGCGTAAAACTGTGGGGGGTAGGCCTGGATAAGCATGTTGTGGCGTTCGCCCGCGTGGGGCTGGTGGCAGGCGCTGCACTCGCCTTCACGGATCGGGCCATGATGATCGGGGTTATCGCTGAGTAGTTCCGCCATGTCGGTAAGCGTCCGGCCGTCGGCGGTCTGAAGCGGCTTGTTGTGACAGTCCAGGCATAATTCGGTCTGAGCGGCGCGCTGGAGCTTGGGCAGCGGCGAGCCGTGCGGCGCGTGGCAGCGCAGACAACCGCCGGCCTGGGTCAGGGCGCCGTGGACGATCGGCGCCTGGGCCAACTGCTCTTGCATCTGGTCGTGGCATGAAAAGCACAGGCCCGGGCTGTCCTGATGTAGCTGGTGGCGGATATCCGAGGCGTGGGGGTCGTGGCAGTCGGTGCATCCGCCTTTAAGCGGTGCGTGTTCGTGCCAAGCCCCGTCGGACTTAGGCCGAAGCTCCTGCGCGTGGCAGGTCAGACACAGGGTGTCTTGTTTTTCCACCAGGAGCTTGGGCTGCCAGGACGAGTGGGGTTCGTGGCAGAGGATGCAGGCGCCGGCGGCGACAGGGCCGTGCTTGAACTGCTTGTCAGAAAAGCCCTCCTGCTTGTGACACCCGATACACAGCCCCCTTGTCGGGTCGTCGATCAGCATCATCCGGTGGTCGGACCCGTGGGGTTCGTGACAGTCCATGCACCGCCCTTGCTGCACCGGCTTGTGGATGACATCGCGGTGGTTGAGCGTGTGGCAGCTCTGGCAGAGCTCGGAAGCCGGGCGGGTGAGCTTGAATGTGTGGTTGGCGGGCGTGTCGAAAGCGTGGCAGGCCTGGCACTTGCCCTGTGCGACCGGGCCGTGGGCGAACTTCGAGTTCGCGGTGTTGGCGTGACAGGCCTCGGTCTGGCAGGTCGCGGTTTCGGCGGTGGGCATGGACAGGTCCTGACCGACCGCTGCGCCAGCCGTCCAGAGATTCACCGACATGAGCAGCACACACACGCCGATCCGGGTGAATAGACGTATGAGCTTGTTCCCTACAGCCCCAGGCTTTACCCGGTAGCTCGCCGTGGCCGGGCCGGGGGCTTGAGGCGCGGACGATGCCTGTGATTGGTTCTGGTCCCCGGTCACCCCAGCCATCGGCAATAACCCGATCGGTCCGGCGCTGGCGGGGCTTGGCCTACGCCACCGCATACTGGTTCCTCGCGACGCCACTGGATCACCTGACCTCTCGAAGTGCCGTGGTCAAAGAAACCACGGCACATGCTCATCTGTACCCACCCGGCACGACCCCCATCAACCTAAACTCATAGACCGCCATCACGTCCAAGACGTGAGCAACATGTACCCCCTAAAGCGATATGCATACTGCGTGCCAGTGAATAGAGAGGTTACGACCCGGAAAATGGCCTTGGCAGGGTAGCCGGCCAGCGGATTCCCATATCCAGGAACGCTGGTCTGTGGGCCTTCTCGTGGTCAAGAGACCGGGAGCGGTTCATCGGGCGGGGCCGGTCGCAGCGGCAGACGGATGGTGACGGTGACGCCCCGGTCCGGCCGGTTGGCAAACTCGAGCCGGCCACCTTGGTGTTGGACGAGGTTGTAGCTGATCGCCAAGCCCAGCCCCGTGCCCTTGCCGACCGGCTTGGTGGTAAAAAACGGCTCGAAGACCCGGTCCAGGTGCTGCGGCGCGATCCCCGTGCCGTTGTCGCTGATGGAGATCAGGCACACCTGTTTTTCGTACCCTGTGGTGATGATCAACTGCGGGTCGGGCGCCTGATCGACCGCGTCCAGAGCGTTAAACAGCAGATTCGTCAACACCTGCACCAGCGCGTGGGGCTGGACATAGATCTCGGTGTCGCTTGTTGTCAGATCCCGGTGGATCCTCACCACGCGCTGGCGGTGGTCGAACCGCACCATCTGCAACGCCTCCTCGACCACCTCGTTGATCAAGACCCGCTCCCAGCGATACTCCGTGGGGTGGGCGAAGTCGGTCAACTGCTGGACGGTCTGCTTGATCCGCTGGACCTGCTGGCGGAGTTTGGTGATGTTGTCGGGCGAGAGGTGGCGCTCGTGGCGCTGCATCAGTTGCAGCACCCCGTCCATGCTCGCCAGCGGGTTGGATATCTCGTGTGCGACCCCGGCCGCCATCTGCCCAAGCCCCACCATCTTCTCCTGCTGAATCATGGCCTGCTGCTGCTGACGCAGGCGGTGGACCAACTCACGGTTGCGCTTGTTCTGCGCCATCAACCGGGCACGGTGCCGACGTAGCGCGGTGGTGATGTGGTTGGTCAGGTAGACCGTCATCAACAGGGTCACGGCCCAACCGATGATGACCAGGCGCTGGGGACGATCGGCGGGCCATTGTCCGGTCAGCTCCAGGCTCACCGCCAGCATGGCCAGCGCCCCGGCCACGCCGCCGTAGGCCTGGATCGGCGCAAGCATCATGCTGGTGAACACCATGTGCAAGACGAACAGACCCAGAAGCGGGCTGGACGCGCCCCCGGTCCAGGCGGACAGGGCCGCCAGACACCCCAGGTCCGGAAGGATGTGAAGCCAGACGGTTTTCGTCCCCGGCAGCCATCGGCCGTCGCACCACCGCGCCATCGCCCAGAGCCCGACGTTGTAGACCAGGATCAAAACACCCACCGCCGCCATCCACCGCGCCGACGCGTGCCAGTGAAGCCAACCGACATCTAGCGCCGACCCGCTGACCACCGCCGCCGCCGCCACCCAGCGCAGGCGCACCAGCCACCGAAGTTGATTCGTCAGCAGACGCTTGGACTTAATCGGTGTCGTCTCGGCCATACACGCTGGGCCCGCCTCGGGGTGCTATCGCTTGGTCGCCGCCGGCTCATCTTCCCGGATCGACTCGGCCAAGTCCAACATCTTCACACCCCCGACGTAGTCGGTCAGAACCACCCGCCGCAGGTTCTTGAGCGACCCGACCACCCGCGCCATGCGCTGGAGGTTGTCGTGGATCTGACGCAGCCGACCCTCGAACGCCTCGTCTCCGCTGGATTGGCGCCTTAGCAGGCTCAACTGCAACTCGATGATCTCGATCGCGTTGTTCAGTTCGTGATTCAGCGTCAGGGCCGTCTGCTGGAGCGTCTCGATCCGGTTCCGTTCTTTTTCTTCGAGCTGCCCGGCCAGGTCGTTGTACGCCTGCGCCAACTCGTCGAACTCATCTACCTGTCCCAGCGTGACGCGGTGAGCGAAGTTTCCATTGGCCAGTTCCCGGCTTGCCTGCACGAGCCGATCAACCGGGCGGAGGATCATCCCCGCGGTGCGCAGCAGCAGCAGGATCGACGCATTGATCACGATCAGGAAACCGACCGCCATCGCCACCACCAGCCAACGGAACCTGCCGGTCAGCGCCGCCTGCTCGCTCTGGGAGTGGTCCTGAACGTGCCGACCGATCTCAAGGAGGTGCCGGCGCATCTGCGCGGCGATGTCCAGCGCACCCAAATTGTGTGCCAACGCGAGCTGGCGGTCCTGGGACGTCGCCAGAACACCGACAATCGTCTCGAACCCGTCGAGATGATCGACCATCTCCCGGTAGGCCGGCCGGATGGCCGCATCCTGCAGCACGTAGTGCTCGTCGAGTTGCTCGGACAGATCACGGACCGCCTGCACCGAGCCGATCAAGCGGTCTAAATGATTTTGTCGCCCGGACTGAAGGGCATACAGCTCGACCTCAATCCCCGACAAGGCCGTGTTTAATTCATTCACCTGCCTGACGACGACCGCGGCGTTGCTGTTGAGGTGATCCAGTTCGACAAAGACCCGCTGCAATGACCACAGCGCCGTCACCGCCAACACCATCAGCAGGGCGGTCAGCGAAAACAGGATCATCAGAAGCTTGTGTCGCAGCATATCTAAGGCCTTGTCAACGGATCATCCACAATGGACATCGGTTCGGTAGCGGACGCGGTGTGTTCAACCCCCGGCGAACCCACCTGCTCCCAACCGGGGCCCAGATCACGAGTCATTTCGTCAATCGTTCGGTACTCCCGGCTATCGCAGGGGGCGAAGCGTGTAGCCCCAAATGCCGCCAGGGCATCACGCCCCGGCTTGGATTGGTCCATCGCCAGGAGGGCCTGTTCCAGACGGCTCGCAAGCTCGGTGTCCAGGTCGCTCCGCACCAGCAGCGCGTTGTTGGGCACCGCCTGGCCGACTGAAATCCGCCGGAAACGGTAGCCCGCGTGGGCCTGTTCAAAGGCGTCGATACGCAGGTCCTTGGCGGCGCCGGCGTCGACCTGGCCGTCGAACACCGCGAGGATCACCTGGTCGTGTGTACCCACCCAACGCGCCTTCGGCGGCTGGTCTGACGAAAGCAGATCGTGTTTCTTCAGGATGTACATCGGGTACAGATGCCCCGCTGTCGTCGTCCTGACCATCGCGATCGAGCTGCCCGACAGATCGCCTGGGGAAACGATCGGCGAGCCCTCACGCACAAAAACCACGCCGCGGTAGGTCGTCACGCCCCCCGCCAACTCGGGCTTGACAAGCACACGCGCATCGAGGTTATCCTGCGCCAACTTCGCCACCATCGACCCCATAAACGCGCCGTCGATCCGCCCGTGAGCCAGGTCGTCCAGCACCCCCCGGTAGGTATTGGGCGTGACCAGCAACATGGGGACACCAAGCTCCGACGACAGGTAGTCGGCCAGGGCGTGGTATCGCAGACGCTGTGCGAAGATGTCCCGCTCGGGGATCACCCCAAGTCGAAATACTTGGCTCTCCTGGGTGTCGCTAAGGGAGTCATCGGCTAGGTGGTTCGACGCAGACAGCCCGACGGGCGACCAGCCCAGCCAAACCAGCATCGCCAGGACCAACACCACAAGTGTCGTGCTGAGCACCGTCATCGAGATACGCATCCGCCTTAGCGCCAATAGATCGCTCCCGGGGCCCCCAAGCGGGGCCGGCCCTCAAATTACCTACAAATGCCGCGCCACAAAACCCCTGATTCTGCCATCCACGGTACCGGGAGACGCCCATGCCTGCCGCGGCCTCCGCCAGGACCCTTCAGACGCCGCAAGGGCCCGGTTGCGGCGGCCGACACATGGACCAGGCTCCGACCTGACCCGCGCTGCTTTGAAACCGGACGCGCCTACGGCTCAGCTTTTCCCGAAGCGATGATGGGTCTGATGACCTAAGAAGCGAGGGTTACTGGATGTGAGAATTGAATCGCGGAAATCGTGACGATCACCACCGGTTTGGGATAGCGATCTCAAGCACGCGCATCATCCCGTCTCATCGCGGTCCCGCTGTATCTGCTTCCACGCCCACTGCCAGGCGGCGACGGTCCGGGGGAAACCGACCGTGTTCATCCCAAGCAGCAGAGCCTGCTCGATCTCATCCTCGGTCGCGCCGTGCTCGATAGCCCGGCGGACGTGGCTGCGGAAGGCGGATTCCAGGTTCGCACCGACGCAGATGCCCATCTTAATCAGCTCGCACTGCTTGCGGTCCAGCGGCCCGGCGCTGTCGACGGCCTTGGCGACCGACTCGTGCGAAGCGCCCAGCGCGGGGAACTTGGAGATGAAGTCTTTGTACGTCTTGGGCAATTTGGTTTTGCTGTCGCTCATCGTGTCAGCCTCCGATCTGTGTCATCACCGCGAAGCCGGTCGTGGGGTGCTCGGGGGCCTTGTCTTGCAAGGCTTGTTCAAGGACCCGGTCGAACCGCTGGGTATCCAAGCGGGGCCGGACCGCGTGCATGATACTTCCTCGTGGTTGGTCCATCAGGCAGGGGTACACCGAGCCGTCGGACGTGATCCGAAGCCGGTTGCACGCCGAGCAGAAGTTACAACTCATCGGGGTGATGAACCCGATGCACGCGCTTCGTCCGTCGCGCAGGGTCACGCGGTAACGCAGGGCGGAGTCCGAGCCCTGGGGCAGGGGCTCCCAGCAATGCACCACGGATTCGAGACGGTTTCGCATCACCGAGGCGGGGACATACCGGTCGGCCCATTGGTCGCCCAAAGGCCCCATCGGCATCAGCTCGATAAAGCGGACCTCGACCTGCCTCGACGCGGCGAAGTCGACCAGCGCGGGCAGGTCCGCGAGGTTGCCGTCGCGCAAGACCACGGTGTTAATCTTCACGGGTGTGAGCCCGGCAATCAGCGCGGTATCGATCCCGGCGATCACACGGTCCATCCCGTCAACCCCGGTCATGTCGGCGAAGCGTTTGCGGTCCAGCGAATCAAGGCTGATGTTGACCCTGCCAAGCCCGGCGGCGGCGTAGTCGGCAGCGTGTCTGGCGAGCGTCAGGCCGTTCGTGGTCATCGCCAGGTCGCCGACGCCTTGGATCCTTGAAACCTGTCGGATAATGTCAAGCAGGTCGGCCCGTGCGGTGGGGTCGCCGCCGGTGAGGCGCACCTTCGTCAGGCCGTGCTCGGTCACCAGGTGCCGGACCATGGACCCGATCTCTTTTGGCGCAAGCCCGCCGCCGCCTCGAGCCCCCGTGAGGAAGGCCGGTCGGCAGTACACGCATCGCATCTGGCAGGCCTCGGTCAGAGACAGCCTCAGATAGCGGATCGGTCTGTCAGTTACATCCAGCATGTTCGTTTGGGTCATGGCTGATACGCACCACGCGGACGCCTCTGGGGTGAACCATCAGCGTGTCCCACCACTGAACACCGTCGTACACATAGCGTATCTGCACCGCGCGGACCGCGCCTTGCCGGAGCATCTCCCGGGCATCTTCAAGCGGGATCGAATGCTCGGGCACGTACCCCCGGTCGGAGGTCTTGGGGATGACCTCGATCACCTGGGTAAGCGACGCGATGTCTTGGAACAACTGATCGACGGTCGCGTCGTCCAGGATGGATTCGTGCAGGGGCGCAAGCTCGTTCATGGCTTACTCCGCTGGATGACGGGCTGGGCGCGGATCATCAACACCGCATTGACCGGGGCGGGGCAGACCCCTTGACAATCGCCGCAGCCGGTGCAGCGGTCGGCCACAACGCTTGGGATGCCCCGGTCCATCACGATCGCGCCTTCTTCCGGGCAACGCTCGTAGCAGGTCGAGCACATCAGCTCTCGGTACGCCAGGCAGTGTCGGCCCTGGATGACGGCGCGTTTGAGCTCGTCGCCCTGCTTGGGCCCAACACGGCGTACCGCAGCCCCGAGCCGGCCGAACAGCACGTCTCGGCGTGTGGGTCTTGCTTGACGGCTCACGGCCGGGCCTCCCGCGAACCGACCGGCGGACGCTCAGCGAAAACGCCCCACCGCTGGTCGAACGCGGCGGACGGGCCGTGACACTGCAGGCAGCTGCCGCGCCAGGGGTGGCTCGTACGCAGCCCCGCGCTCGCCAATTCTCCGTGGCAGCTATTGCAGTTCTCTCGCATCCAGGTGGTGTGAGGGATCGTCGGCGGCGCACCGGGCCAGGCGCGCTCGCCCGGGCCGGGGGAACTCAGCCCCTGAAAACGGTTGCCGGCGACACGGAGCCCGGCGGTCGGGGGGAGACTGCGGTTGACCGATTCAACGTGGCACTGGGTGCAGTTGTTGTAAGACTGGTGGCTCATCCGCGGCGCGATGACCATGCCGACCGCAAGGCCTTGCCCGTGGCAGACCAGGCAGGACGCGGCGCTTTGCTGGTCGATCGCGTGTGGGACGACCGGCGGGGCGCCGCTATACGCGCGCCGCTGGACACGCTGGGCGATCGCCAACCCGCGGCTTTCGGCATCGGCGGGCTGTGAGCCATAGAACGCTGTCGGGTCCTTAGCCGTCTTGGGCCAGACGGTTTTCCAATCGGCGTTAGTCCCGAAAAGTGTCGACGGGATCTGCGCATACGACACCGCTTCGGGCACGTTGCCGACAACCCCGCCCTGCGCTTCGTGCGCCGCGTCGACGTGCGGCTGCTGGTATGGCGATACGGGGTCGTAAAGACCAAAGACCATCCCCGCGATCGCAATGCCGCCAACACACGCCAACACCGCATGCACCATCCAGCCGCGGGGAGACCCGCCGTCTGGTGCCTGGCGTTTGGGCGAATGATCTAGTCCCGGCGAGTCATTCACTGGACAACCTCCCGTGAATAGGGATGTGGCTGATCCAGCCGGGTGACCTCGGCGGCGCACTTCTTGTAGTCCGGCTGCTTGGAGAACGGGTCGATCTCGCCGAGGGTCAGGTCATTGATCTGCGCCGATTCATCGAAGAAGGGGACGAAGACATGACCCCGCTGTGGGTTGGCCCGGCCGTTGATCCAGGCGGGCAGATTCAACTCGCCTCTGCGTGTGGTCACGCGGACCATGTCGCCGTTGGTGATGCCACGTTCGCGGGCGTCGTCGGGGTTCATCTCAACATACGCGCCAGGCATCGCCCGGCGAAGTTGCGGGATGCGCATCGTCATCGTCCCGGAGTGCCAATGCTCGATGACCCGGCCGGTCACCAGGTTCAGAGGCAGCGCATCGTCGGGCATCTCGGCCGGCCACTGGTGGGGACGGAACCAGAGCTGCGCCTTGTGGTCTTTGGTCGTCGAGTGATAGAACTGGATCCCGGCTCCTTTTTCGACGTAGGGGTCGTCCCCCTCGACAAAACGCCACCGGGTCTCGCGGAACTTGCCAGGCTCGGTCTCGACGACCGGCCAGCGCAGGCCCCGGTGCTTGACCAGCTCGTCATACGGGGCGACGTTCTTGTGCTTCATGAACGTGAACCGGCGGTAATCGTCGAACAGCGCCTTGTCGACATTGACGTCGTAGTAGTGCTCCCACTGCCAGTAGGGGACTTCTTTACCGTCTTCGTCGTTGATGCGGAAGAGGTATTCACCGTCCTTATCCTTCAGGCCGGGGTGTCCCAGCTCGAATAGACGCCGTGCGACCGCGAGTGTCTGCCAGCAGTCGTCGCGCGCCTCGCCGGGCGGGGTGACCATCTTGAACCACTGCTGGGTTCTGCGTTCTGAGTTGCCGTAGATCCCGTTCTTCTCGACCCACATCGCCGCGGGCAAGACGAGGTCGGCCAGCTCGGTCGTCGCTGTGGGGTAGACCTCCGAGACGATCAGGAACTTGTCTTTAAGCTCGGCCTTGGCCTTGAAGAGTTTTTTCGTATTCGGCAGGGTCTGGCCCGGGTTGGTGACCTGGACCCAGACGGTGTCGATGTCCCCGCCCTGGTCGGTGGGGGTAGATAACATCTGAAACATCTTGACGGTGTGGTAGCCGGGTTTGGGGTTAACCCGTCCCTTGGGAAGGTTCCAAAAGCCTTCGGCGTGGTCGCGGTGGGCTTCCTTGGCGACGATCCGCCCGCCGGGCAGGGCGTGGGCAAGTGTGCCGACCTCGCGGACGGTCCCGCACGCCGCGGGCTGGCCGGTCAGTGACTGAGGCCCGTCGCCTGGCTTGCCCCAGTGCCCGGACATCAGGTGGACGTTGTGGACGAGGTTGTTGACCGCGGTCCCTGCGGTGTGCTGGTTCATCCCCATGCACCACAGCGAAACGATCTTCTTGGACTTGTCTGCGAAGACGTCCGCGAGCATGCGGAGTTGATCGGCCGGCACGCCGGAGAGCTCCTCGGCCTTCTCGGGGGTGTAGTAGGAAACCAGCTTCTTGTACTGCTCGAAGCTGATCGCCTCACCAAACAAGCCGGACGCCCCGGCTTCTTTCACGTGCGCGACGTAAGTGTCGTGATCGATCACCGAATCGAACGCCTTGGACGGGTCGCGGTCGGCGCGGAAGTTGCAGTGTTTCTCGACGAACGCGTGGTCGTAGGTGTCATTTTCGATCAGTTGCTGTGCGATGCAGTTGGCGATGGCGAGGTCGCCGTTGCCTTGCATCTTCAGGAAGTGGTCGGCCCGTTCGGTGGTGCGTGTGTGGCGCGTGCCGATGTCGATCAGCGTGACCTTATCGCCGCGCGCCTGGCGGTCCATGACCCGGCTAAAGAGGATCGGGTGCATCTCGGCGGGGTTGTTGCCCCAGAGGATCAGGGTGTCGCAGGTATCCAGATCGTCGTAGCAGCTTGCGGGCTCATCTACGCCGTAGGTGCTTAAGAACCCGGTGACAGCCGAGGCCATGCAAAGCCGGGCGTTGGCCTCGATGTGGTTGTTTGAGAGCCCGCCCTTCATAAGTTTCTGTGCGGCGTAGCCCTCGGGGATGGTGGACTGCCCGGAGATGTAGAACCCGAACTTGCTGCCGGATTCCATGATCCGCCGGGCGGCGATGTCGATCGCCTCGTCCCATTCAATCGGAACCAGTTGCCCCTCGCGCCGGGCCATGGGCTTGGTCAGCCGGTCTTCGCCGTAGAGGATCATCCCGACGTGGTAGCCCTTGACGCACAGCAGGCCCTTGTTGACGTCGGCCTCGCGGTCACCGGCGATGGCGACGACCTTGTCGTCCTTCACCCCGACCTGCACGTGACAGCCGGTGCCGCAGAACCGGCAAGGGGCTTTTTCCCAATTCACGCCGGGGATATCGGGTTGATCCGGCAGCGGCGGGGCGCCCGAAGCCCGGGCCCGGTCGGCCATCGACCCGGCTAAACCGGTGGCGGCGGTCATCGCAGCGATCTGTATAAACTCGCGTCGCTTAAGTTCCATGCTTAAGTCTCTCCGATCGTCGGCTGGGTGAGCGGTTGATCCGTGATAGCACTACAAAAGGCTGAGGGAGCGTCGGCCTCTTCGAAATGAACGAAGGCGACGTCCACGTGGTGTACGCCTTCCAATGCGTTAAGCCACCGCCAACAGGCCTTGTCCGCCTCGGGGTCGGGGGTATCCACCACCACGGGCAGTCGCTGCCCCTGGCGTTCGCCGAGTTGGATCTCCGGTCGATGGCGTATCTGCTCAACGGCGCGCCGGGCGGTGTCGGGTTTGAGAGTGACAACCAGTCCACTGATGGGCATGGCGGGGCTCCGGGGCTGTAGCCGGGTAAGACCGGCGCCGGAGAAGTTAACAGGGCTTGGTCTGATCTTCAAGAATTAAAGGTCGTTAATTCTTGATCTTTATGCCCCGGGCTATTAGATTCTTCGATCAAGACGAACCGGCGCGGCGCGCGACGGGCTTTGCGGGATCTGATCGGAGTGTTCCGATTGCCTGAAAAGAAAGCACAATTCACACGTTTAAGCTGGTTCCTGGGGGTTACTCTCTTAGCCTGTGCGGCGGCTTTGCTCACGGCCCAGGCGCTGGATTCACCCAAAGCCGACCCCGTGAGTTCTCCACCGGCCCCGTCTGCGAAACTGTTTTCCACAACGATCCACCAACCCGACGCCCCCCCCGCGATTGACACCGGCGAGGTCGACGAGATGGGCCAGCCGATCTTCGCCAACTGCACCACCTGTCACGCAACCAAGCCGCCAAACCCGCGGCTAACCGACGGGGATCAACTGAAATCCTTTCACCAGGGGCTGACCACGAACCACGGCACGTCGACCTGCCTGACCTGTCACCACGCGCAGGACTACGGCCAATTGAGGTTAGCCGACGGGCGGCCGCTCGCGTTTGAGCAGGTGATGACGCTGTGTGCCCAGTGCCACGGCCCGCAATTCAAGGACTACCAACACGGCGCCCACGGCGGGATGACCGGGTACTGGGACCTGACGCGGGGCCCCAGGCAACGCAACACCTGCACCGATTGCCACGACCCCCACGCCCCGCAATACCCGAAGATGATGCCCGTGCTACCGCCGAACGACCGCTTCCTTAGAACAGGGCCCAGCGAGAACGCCCATGAGTGAAGGCAAGCACACCGCCCTGCCGGTGCTGAACAACATGACCCGCCGTACCGCGATCAAGGCTGCGGGCGCGACGCTGGGTATCGCTGCGTTCGCCAAGGCGCTCTCCCCTATCGCCGAATGGGCCGGGCAGAACACCTCCATGGATGAGATGCTGCAAAAGCACTACAAGGAGCTGGGCCCCGGTGAGATGGACGCGGTCATCGCACGGCTGGAAGAAGACGCCAGGGAAAAATACGGCGCCGAAGAAGTCCGCATCAGCGACCCCAAACCCACGCCCGGGGTCAAGTTTGCCTACGCGCTGAACCTGTCGATCTGCATCGGCTGCCGGAAGTGCGCCGAGGCCTGCCACAAGGAAAACAACCACGACCGGCCCAGCCACAACTCATACATCCGCGTACTGGAGATGAGCAAGGGCAGCATGGACATGGAAAAGGGCACCGCCGACTACGACCACCCGGTCCCACAGGACGACAAGTTCTACATGCCGGTGCAGTGTCAGCAGTGCGACGCCCCGCCTTGCGTCAGCGTCTGCCCGGTCGAGGCGACCTGGAAGGAAGACGACGGGATCGTGGTGGTTGACTACAACTGGTGCATCGGCTGTCGGTACTGCGAAGCGGCGTGCCCGTATCACGCCCGGCGGTTCAACTGGACCAAGCCGCAGATCCCCGCCGAGGAGATCAACCCCGAGCAGGGGTACCTCAGCAACCGCATCCGGCCTCAGGGGGTGATGGAAAAGTGCACCTTCTGCCTGCACCGCACACGCGAAGGCCGCATGCCCGCCTGCCTGGAGGCCTGCCCGACCGGGTCGCGCGTGTTCGGCAACATCCTCGACCCGGACTCGGAGATCCGCTGGGTGCTGCAAAACAAGCGGGTCTTCGTCCTCAAGGAAGAGCTGGGCACCAAGCCGCAGTTCTTCTACTTCTTTGATAAGTAATCAACATGGCGAAAGCCCTGCACAACGCCGAACAAACCGCCCACGCCAACCTCTTGGAGCTGGCTCCGATCGTGGAAGGCGCGACCGTCAGCAAGCCGCTGGTCGATAACGGCACGCTCCGTCAGATCGTTTTCGCGATGGACAAGGGCCAGTCGATGAGCGAGCACCGTGCGCCGTTTGTCGCGGTGGTTCAGGTACTCGACGGCGAGCTTAGCTTTGGGGTGGATGGTGAGACACGCAGGCTCGCCGGCAACGACTGGCTGGTGATGCCGGCGGATAAGCCCCACGACCTGGATGCGGTCGAGCCGACGCGATTCCTCCTGACGATGGTAAAGGAACACAACAAATGAGTTCGGACGCCGCCATCGCGACCGCCCAGGCACCCAGGCACCTGCTTACGTACCCCAGGTTCATCGCCCGCTCGCTGCGCCTGGCGACCGACGGGTCGCCGATGTTCTACGGCTGGATGATCCTGCTGACCGCCGTCTGCCTGGTCGGGGTCCACGCCTGGGCGACCCAGGTCCGCGACGGCATGGTCATGACGAACATGACCGACCACGTCTCCTGGGGGCTGTACATCGCCAACTTCACGTTCATGGTCGGCGTCGCCGCCGGGGCGGTGATGATGGTCATCCCGGCGTACCTCTACCGCGACGATGCGATGCACGACCTGGTGATCGTCGGGGAGATGCTCGCCATCGCGGCGATCACGATGTGCCTGGCGTTCGTCACCGTGGACCTGGGTCGGCCCGACCGGTTCTGGCACATGATCCCCGGGATCGGCCGGTTCAACTGGCCGATGTCCATACTCACCTGGGATGTGCTCGTGCTCAACGGCTACCTGCTGCTGAACCTGCACATCACAGGTTATCTGCTGTACATGCGGTTCCGTGGGCAGCGCCCGGCGCGGCGCTGGTACCTGCCGTTCGTCTACCTGTCGATCGCCTGGGCGGTCTCGGTCCACGTGGTCACCGCGTTCCTCTACTGCGGGCTGCCCAGCCGCCCCTTCTGGAACACCGCGATGATGGCCCCGAGGTTCCTCGCCACCGCGTTCGTCGCCGGGCCCGCGTTCATCGTCCTCACACTTCTGGCGCTCAGACGCTTCAGCGGCGTCCAATTCGGGGACAGGCCCGTCCGCACGCTCGTCAACATCATGCGCGTCACGATCCTCGTCAGCCTGCTGATGGTCGCGTCCGAGGTCTTCACCGAGTTCTACGCAGGCGGCAGCCACACCGCCAGCGCCCAGTACCTCTACTTCGGGCTGCACGGCCACTACGGGCTGGTGCCTTGGATATGGACCTCGGTCGTGCTGACCGTCATCGCCGCGATACTGCTGCTGTCGCCGAAGATCTACAACAAACCGAGCATACTCGCCACGGCCTGCGTCTTCGCGTTCGTCGGCCTGTGGATCGAAAAGGGCATGGGGCTGATCATCCCCGCGTTTATCCCCTCGACGCTTCACGAGATCGTTGAGTACGCCCCGAGCCTCACCGAGTGGCGCATCACCGCGGGCATCTGGGCCCTTGGGCTGATGGTCTTCACCATCGCGCTGAAGATCGGGATCCCCATCTTCACCGGACGGGAATCACTCAACGCCTACCGACAAGCCGAAATGCCCTGATCTGTTTTGGCAAGCGCACGCAAAACGCCATCGCCGCCATGAGCTGGCTAGCCAAGGGTTACGCCCAGCAAACCCGCCCCCCATCGCGGGATATCGCCCAAGACCACGGACTTTTGCACCCACTGATCTAACTCACTCGCTCGCTTCGTGTCTGGCCCAAGTTCGCGTCCACCCATCTCAGGGCCCATGGCGCTGACAGGGGCAATTAAAAAGCCTTTTTTCGACAAGAGCGGGCCAAAACGTCGTCTCCCCCCCCCAAAAAACATTTTTTATGCCCAGGGCCGGTCTATACGCCTTGGAATTGCCTCGAATGAGTCCGTAGCCAAGGACGCCGCCAACCCCAATTGCGATCGTAATTCATTTATATACAATCACCTATATTTATATAACAACTTCGATCAGCGTAAATGAAACAGTCAAATCATCATAAGACATATAATCCTTTTGACGGCAGGCAGAAAGCGATATCCCACACTCGCTCAATCGGGACTTGACCCCGCGCCGGAGTTTGGTATTATGACCGGTGTTGGGACCGGCAACGACTTAATTAGGCGTTGCCTGAAACCCGGCTGGCCCGCTATGCGAGCCAATTAAATCGCCCCCGGAAAGGCTCGGCTTGGACTTCGGTTCTTGCCGGGCCTTATTTTTATATCAAACCGGTTTAATGATCTGTGCTTTTTCATAGCGCAGTTTTTCTCTCCTCGTTGCGATGTGCCAAAATGTTTAGCCATCACGGCTACGCCCGGAACGCGCCGCCGCGACAGCTAAACATTTCCCGCTACGGTTGAACCGGAACAACTCCACAACGGGTTCACTTCATCCGCCGTTGACCTCGAACCGAATCCGCGGTTGGCTTTGACAAACAACTCACAGCCCCGAGCGGACTAAGTAGAAATACGCAAACAGTAGGACCGCCAGCAATGCCATCACCGGATGGATCGATCGACCGCGCCCGCTAAGTAGTTTCACAACCGGGTAGGCCATGAAACCCAGCGCGATCCCGTCCCCGATCGAAAACGTCAACGGAATGCCGATGACGATCAGGAACGCCGGCAGCGCCTCGGTCGGATCGTCCCAGTCGATCCGTGCCGCGCCCCGCAGCATCATCACCCCGACCAGGACCAATGCCCCGGCAGTGATCGGCGGGTAGGACCCGATCATCGCGATCACCGGCCAGAAGAACATCGCCAAGAGAAACAAGCCCGCCACCGTCACGCTGGTCAGCCCCGTCCGGCCGCCCTGCTGAACACCCGCGCCCGACTCGACGTAGCTGGTCACCGTCGAGGTGCCAAGACATGCACCCACCACCGTCCCGACCGCATCCGCGCTAAGCGCACGCCCGGCACGCGGGAGCCTGCCGTCCTTCATCAGACCCGCCTGCTGCGTCACGCCGATCAGCGTCCCGATCGTGTCGAACATATCTATGAATAAAAACACCACCACGAACGGCAGCACCTGGCGGGTGAACACCGCGGCGACGTCCAGCTGCATCAGGGTCGGGCGGACGTCCGGCGGGGTCTGGATAACCCGTTCCGCAAGGGCGAACCCAGGCAACGGGTCGGCCCCGTCCGCCGACGGATACGGGCTTAGGCTTTCAGGCAGCCACGGCAGGCCGTACTTCAAACCCACCGCCACCAACGTCGCCGCCGCGATACCGATCAGGATCGAGCCCCGAACACGCCTGGCCCCAAGCGCCGCCGCCACGATCAGACCGGTGAAGAACACCAACAGGCCCGGCGAAAACAGTTCATCGTTCATGGACACAAACGTCGCCGGGTCGGCCACGATGAGCCCGGCGTTCTTGAGCCCGATGAAGGCGATGAACAAACCGATCCCCGCCGCGATCGCGTGCTTCATGCTCGGACTGATCGCGTCCATGATCTTCTCACGAACCCCCAGCAGCGTCAGCGCAAGGAAGACCGACCCCGACACCAGCACCACGCCCAGCCCCACCGCCCAAGGCCGATCGTGGCCCGTCGCCGCGATCGCAGGCAGCAGCGTAAAGATAAAAAACGCATTCACCCCCATCCCGGGCGCAAGCGCAATCGGGTACCGCGCCCACAGCCCCATCACCAGCGTCGCCAGCGCCGACGCCAGGCACGTCGCCGTCATCACCGCCCCGGCGTCCATCCCCGTCGGCGAACCGCTCATCTCACCGGACAGCATCGCCGGCTGCACGAAGATGATGTACGCCATCGTCACAAACGTCGTCACCCCCGCGACAACTTCTGTCCGCGCGGTGGTCTGATTTTCACGGAGCCTGAAAACGCGGTCGAGCATCGCTGGATCATCCAGGCTGTGCCCGGCGTGTCAAGATCGACACCTATCCGGGGCCATAGGAAAAGGCTGAAGAATCGTATGATCTTCCGGTTTTTTGATTGTCCCCGACCCCCGGTGAAGATAAACTATCGGCTGTGGGGGATAGCAACAGGGAGGCTTTATCATGCTGAATCGCATTTGGTCTGTCGTGATCGCGGGGCTTCTGACCACCACCGCTACGGCATCGATCAACATCGATCTTGTCGAGGTCGACAACAGCGCCAACCCCATCCTCAACGGGTTCCGCACCTTCGACCTGATCATCACGACCACAAGTCAATGGACCACGTCCGCGATGTTCCTGGAGCTGGAGCAGGGGTCGGTCTATCAAGATGCGTTGGGGGCTGGATTCAATGCGCCGGATCCAGCACAGATCGGCCTCGGCGGTCTGGAGTTTGATACCTACTACGCCTTGCCGGACGTTGGCCAGGGCAACGGCGCTACCGACGTCGGCGGGACGCAAACCTTCCCGGCGGATACGGTCGGCATCGACCGGTCCTGGGGGACGCCGCAAAACCAGTTCGACTTCGCCGGGCTCTCCAGCTCAGGCACACAACTGGCGATGCGTGTCACACTTTCCGACGACGCGGTTGGCACCTGGTCCTTCGGGGCCATCGAGTTGGGAACCCCGCAGGCCAAGTTCCTGAATAACCCGATCACCGCAGACACGATGTCTATTGTGCCTCTTCAAGGCGACTTGAACCGAGACGGCTTTGTCGGGATCGAAGACCTGAATTACGTCTTGGCCAACTGGAACCAGACCGTCGTGGACCCGTGGTGCTTGATCTGGCCTTGTAGCGGTGAGTTTATCGGGATCGAAGACCTGAACATCGTGCTGAGCAATTGGAACGCCGGCATCTTACCCAGGCCGATCCTCGCCACACCCAACCCGTGGGGAGATCTTAATGGCGACGGATTCGTCGGGATCACCGATCCAAAGGAACTGAGTAGTCGTTGGGGCCTGGAAGTCACGCCCGGCGACGGGGACGACCCTTCCGGTGACGGCTTTGTCGGGATCGACGACCTGAGCATCATCATGGACACTTGGAACTTGGGATCCCCACCGCCGCCGGCCGTTATCCCCGAACCGGCAGCAATCGGCGTGCTGGGCCTTGGGCTCGCGGTGATGATCAACCGACCGCGCAGCCGCGCTTAAATACAAATCTCACACCCGGTATACCGCCGTACATCCTTGCGCTTCCCCGACGCGGGCCTCGGTGAGTGAAACGCCCGGCGGTAGTTGCTTGGCGACCGCCAGGGCGATCTGCTCGGCGATGCGCTCGGCGCTTGGGTTCAGCGCTTCGTTAGCAAACGGGGCCACATCATTGAGGTGCTGGTCTCGCCAGGGGTCAAGCACATCAGCGACGATCCTTTCCAGATCGTGGAAGTCCATCACGCAGGCCATGGCGTCGAGCTTGTCGCTCTGCACGGTCACAGCGACGGGCCAGTCGTGGCTGTGCGTTGGCTCGTAGCCGCCATCGGGCAGGCGCAGGGCGTGGGACGCGGTGAAAGTCGCTTCGATAATGATCTGGTAGGTCGGCATGCTGTATCCGTCGGGGCAGTCCCGGGGGTGATACCGGGGGAAATCGCGGGGGTATTCTCGGGCTGGTCCGGGCACCCTAGGTGGCCTACACTTTCGCCCTATGACGGGATCGAAGCAAACCAAGGCGCCAGCCGAGCCGATCATCGGGATTGATCTGGGGACGACCAACTCGCTGGTGGCGTACTGCGATGAGCGTGGGCCGAGGATCTTAGAAGGGCCCGGCGGGCAGCGGCTGATGCCCAGCGTGGTGCGTTACGGCGTGTCGGACGGATCGGTTCAGGCCGTCGGGCAAGAAGCGCATGGCCACGCGGTGGAGCACCCGACCAACACGGTTTTCAGCGTCAAACGGCTGATGGGCCGGGGGATCGCAGATCTGCAAGGCGAGCTTGGATATCTGCCGTACGAGATCGTTGAAGGTGAACACGACACGGCCCGGGTGAAGATCGGCGGCAGCATCAAGAGCCCGCAGGAGGTCAGCGCGACGATCTTAAAAGAGTTGCGGTCGTGGGCGGAGTCTGCGCTGGATCAGCCGGTGCGCAAGGCGGTGGTGACGGTGCCTGCCTACTTCGACGACGCGCAGCGCCAGGCCACAAGAGACGCCGGACGGATCGCCGGGCTCGAGGTGGTACGGATCGTCAACGAACCGACCGCCGCGGCGCTGGCGTATGATTTGGGATTGGGGGTTGGGGATTCGGATTTGGGGCAGAAGAAAGCTGACGGATCGGTCACACTAAGCACCAAGCTCAATCCCGAGGCTTGTAGTACGGAACCCCAATCCCCAACCCCCAACCCCCAACCCCCAAGACAAACCGTCGCTGTCTTCGACCTTGGCGGCGGGACGTTCGACGTGTCGGTCCTGCGGCTGATGCAGACCGAAGACGGCCGGGTCGACCAGGTGCTTTCGACCGCGGGGGACACGCACTTAGGCGGCGACGATGTCGACCGGATGATCGTCGAGTTGATCCAAGAGGGGGTCCGCGAACAGTTCGGCGAGCAGATCGAGTTCCCGGCGTCGACGCGGCAGGCTTTCCGCAACTTCGCCGAGGCGACGAAGGTCCGGCTAACGAATGAAGCATCGGCGCAGATCGAGGTCGATCTGGGCGCAGATGATGGAGCCAAGCCGCGGGTGTATCAACGGACACTGACGCGCAGCGAGCTTGAGAAGATGATCGGGCCCTGGATCGACAAGACCCTGCGTTGCTGCCGAGATGCGCTGCGGAGCGCCAAGTGTTCGGCGGACGATCTCGACCGTGTCGTGATGGTCGGCGGATCTACGCGGATCCCGCTGGTGCGCCGGCGCGTCGGCGAGCTATTCAAGACCGAGCCGTACACCGCGCTGAACCCCGACGAGGTGGTGGCCCTGGGCGCGGCGGTGCAGGGGTCGATCCTGGCGGGGATCAACCGTGACATGCTGCTGCTGGACGTGATCCCCCTGAGCCTTGGGATCGAGACGATGGGCGGCGCGGTGTCGAAGCTGGTGATGGCGAACTCGACGATCCCCGCGCAGGCGACGGAGATGTTTTCGACCTACGCCGACGGGCAGACCAACATCAAGGTCCACGTCCTGCAGGGCGAACGTGAGTTGGTCAGCGATTGCCGATCGCTGGGCGAGTTCGAGCTCAAGGGGATCCCCCCGATGCCCGCGGGCCTGCCGAAGGTCCATGTGACTTTTCTGGTCGACGCCAACGGGGTCTTGAGCGTGCAGGCGGTGGAGCAGCGCAGCGGCAAGCGCGCGTCGATCCAGATCGTCCCCAACCACGGGCTGACCCAGGCGGAGGTTCAGCGGATGGAGGCCGAGAGCTACGAGCACGCGGCTGAGGACATGACCGCCCACCGGCTGATCGACCTGCGCAACCAGGCCCGGCTGGACATCCGCGCGATCGAGAAACAGTTAGACAAGGTCGGTGACGAGCTGGACACGGCGTCCCGGCAGGCGATCGAAGAAAAAGTATCGCAGGTACGAGCCCTTGCCGATACGGCGTCAACCGACCCCGACAGGTTCCACGAAGTTTTGGACGCGATGGATAAAGCAACGGTCCGGCTGGCGGAATTGGCGATCGCCAAGACGCTGCGCGAAGATCAGATCACCCCGGCCAAGCGTCCGACCGACTGACCATGCCCCAGCTTCTTCGCACCGAACACGAGAACGCGGTGGTGACCTACCAATCGCCCTTGCTGCGCGGCGTCGGGGTGCCCCACGGGTTCACAACCCGGCTAGGCGGGGTCAGCCCCGAGCCTTTCGCTTCATTGAATCTGGCATCACTGATGAACGACCCTGATGCCGACGCGAACACGAACGTCGCGGAGAACTTCCGCCGGGTGCGCCGGGCGCTGGGTTGCCGTCGGCATGTCCGCGTGCAGGTGAACCAGGTGCATGGCCGGGAGGTCTGGCTCCCCCCTGCCGAGCCGGTCAGGCCGGTGGATGCGCCCCGCGCCGATGCGATCGCCACCGACAAGCCGGGGCTGCTTCTGATGGTGCGTGTAGCGGACTGCGTACCGGTGCTGCTGAGTGATCGAACAGGGCGTGTGGTGTCTGCGATCCACGCTGGTTGGCGCGGCGTTGTGACGGGTGTCGCGCCAAGCGCCGTTGAAACACTGGTTCGATCATTTGGCGTCGGGCCCGGCGATCTGTTCGCGGCGGTCGGTCCCTGCATCGGGGGCAACCGCTATGAGGTCGGGCCGGAGGTGGCGCAGGCGTTTGAAGACGCGGGGCTTGGGCGGGCGGTGCACCGGTCCGGCTGGAACAAACCGCACATCGACCTGCCCGGCGCGGTAGGGCTTGAGCTTGAGCGGTCCGGCATCCCGTCACACCAGATCGACCGGACCGACCGCTGCACATTTGACCACGAAGAAGACTTCTTCAGCCACCGGCGGGACCACGGCCGAACCGGCAGGCAGGCGGCCCTGATCGCGGTCAGGCAGGACATAACCTGAATCACTATTGCGCCGCTTATACACCATCTCACAAATACTCGTGCATTCATGCACGACGCAATGCCCACGTTTAAAGAACGTGGGCTTCGCAAAAGCACGGGGGTTAATCCGAAGGTGTATTACACAAAAAAGGCGGGACGCCTTTCGACGCCCCGCTTTCTATAGGGTCATTATGTTTCAGGCAGCACGGGTCAATCGTATGAATCCGAGTTGCTGGCCGGGTCGACCGATGCGTTCATGAAGACGATCGTCCCCAGGTTGGATGCGCCGATATTCACCGGTGAACCCAACTGCGAACCCGTCGTCACATCCACGGGCACGAGACGATCGCCCACGTTCTCGAACCCGATCAGTGTTGAATCCGCGAACTCCAGGCCGAACATCTCGTCCAGGCCCGAAGCGCCCACAAGGGTCTCGGTCTGAGCGACCGGGTCGATCAGGTACAGGTCCGATCCGCTGGTGCCCATGAACGTCAGCCCGTCCGTGGTCGCCAGCCCGTCGTACGACCGGCTCAGTGTCATCAACTCTGTCACGTCACCCGAGTGGTGATCCACCTGGATCAGGCGGTACCCGGTCACCGAGGCGGATTCGTGCTCGTCGTCATCGTCGTCGCCGTGTTCATCATCATCGGCGTGATCATCATGGTCATCCTCATCGTGGTCGGCGTGATCATCATGGTCGTCGTCATCGCCATCATGGTCATCGTGGCCGTCGTCATGGCCGTGGTCATCATCACCGTCGCCGTCGTGGGCGCCGTGGCCCTGGCCGTGTTCGTTCACGCCGTCGCTGTTACCGGGGTTGTCATCATCGACCCCGTCGTCGTCGTTTCCATGGCCATGATCCTCGTGGTCATCGTCGTCGTCATCCGGCTCTGTTTCTAGGGTCTGCACCGCGAAGAGGGACCATCCCAGGGCGGCCTCGTCATGGGCATGGTGGTGGTGGTCGTCGTCATCGTCATCGTCTTCGTCATCATCGTCGTCATGGTCACCGTGATCATCGTCGTCGTCATCGTCATGGTCACCGTGGTCATCATCGTCATCGTGATGGCCGTGATCATCGTCGTCATCGCCGTGGGAACCGTGGCCGTGATCATCGTCGTCGTGTTCATCATCGTCGTCGTGATCATCGTCGTGGCCATCATCATCGTCGTCGTGGTCGTCGTGGTCGTGGTCGTCAACGAACGCCACCTGTGCCGCGGTCGCGCCGGTAACCTGTCCCTGGCCCAGGTCGTCCCCGACGGGTGTGCCGGCGGCCGTCTCAGCGTTGACGTACACCAAGTGGACCAACCCTTCGTCCGGGTCGGTCCAGAAGCCGTAGATATTCTGATGTCCGGGGATGGAGGCCGAGGCGTCGATCCCTGCCATGGTGTTGCCGTCCGCGTCCGTGATCACCCCGACGTTGCTGGGCCATTGCGCATCAAAGCCGTACCGGAACAGTTGCCCGGAATCCCGGTTGATCCCGTACAACACCTTCCCGTCGGTGGGCGACACCCCGTCGGTATTGGTCCAGAACGCTTCAAGCGTCCCCATCGTCAGCAGCAGGCTCGTCCCGGCAACCCCGATCTTTACTTTCGTCGATTTCTTCAAAGTGTCGCCCTTTTGAGTCGGTAAAACCATCCACCCGGCGTCGACTAAACAAGTCGCAGGGAAACCGTACGATTCAATCCACTAGAGGGGCAAATACAAAAACCGCCCCATGCGATAAAAACCTTTTGGCGAACGGGTTGCGAGGCGTCAAGGCCGACACCCGCCCCCGCCCGCACAGCCGATAACCACCCTGGACGGGATATCCCATACAACCGATACGCGGCAGCCTGAAGGCTAAAGTAGTTCTGGCCCAGCGTTTGACCGGCTCGCCTTGTATTGGATAGTTACCTCGGTCCCGCTCCGCACGATCCAGCGGCATGCAAGCGGCGTGTGGCCCCGGCGCAGGCAGTGTCGCCCGGCCGCAGTGATCAATCGTTCATGGAGGTGATGCAGAAGGGTGGTAGTAACATGATTGTTTCTCGTCGTAAGCCAACGGCCAGCGGAGACCGGCCCGCCTCCGCCCGCCTCCCTAAATGGGCCGGACTAGTGTGTCTTGGAGCCGTCCTGGCCCCCGCCGCGTGGGCGCAGGCCGACACCCCGATCGACTTTACCATCAGCGATGACCGGGTGGTCCCCACCGAAGACTTTGCCGTGAAGGTATCAGTCCTTGGCGCGGCGATCTCGTATAACGGCACCGATTTTCCCGTGACCACACAGCTGATCGTCGATGGCCAGATCTACGAGCCCTTCGGCCCGCTGGACGACCCGGAAGCGGGTGACGTCAACGACCACTCACCCCCGCGGCACTTCATCGTTCCACAGGTCTTCGACCCGTCCGTATCTATCGCTGTCGCCAGTACGAGCTGGCATTTCGACTTGAGTGAATGGAAGTCGCGCAACACGAGTCAGCCGTCGGACATGGTCATGGTTCTGCGTAACGGCGACCCGGTACCCAATATTGATGGTTTTGGGGATCAGGCCGACGCCGCTGATCTGGTTGCTACCTACATCGACACCGACACCAACACGATGTCCCTGGATATCAATCAGGTCATCTACCTGTTCGAGTTGGCCACGGACGACGTGGACTCTGCCTACGCGGACTTCCAGGACCTGGTCGTCCTGGTAACTCTGGGCACCACGCCCGAGGCTCTGGAAGCCGGCGACATGGTCGATGCGTCGTACGATTGATCGGTGATAGGCGTGATGTGCCGGTGCAACCGACCGGCCACCTGACAAGTTTTTCCTCCAAGTGAAGCGGCGGCCCGTAATGGGCCGTCGTTTTTTTCATGGCTTAAATCCGCTAAGTCACTTAGGCCGCTTAGGATCGAGGCCTGCCCAGTCAATCCAGACCACCAAAACCCCCTATCTCCCCAGATCGCTACGCCCCATAGCCGCCTTTTCCGATACGCGACTTTCGCAACAAAAAACATTCTAATCAGCCAGGACGTGGTTTATACTGGTAGGGTCTATCGTCACCGATATCTGATCGCCGTTCTGGAGGGAAGACGGCGGCCGGTGGCGTGAATGCATCGTCGCCCGTCAGGCGGGACACACCCATCCCAGAGGATCGATGAAAAACGTCGGTCCCGGTATCGGTGGTTGTCTACGTGCATGTCCGGCCGGTTCGAACTTTTGGGAGAGGTAAGTCATGGCGCATATCCATCTGAAAAAGTACGCCCCCCACGCCCTGCTGCTAGCGGGTTCCGCGGTGTGCCTGACGATCGTCCTGTCAACGCCTGGCCATGACCCATCGCCCGGCTATCACCAACCCGATCCGCAGCAGGCCGAGCTTCAGACTTTCGGCCATGACACCTATGCCACATCGCACAGACAACTCAACGGCCAAAGCCTCCACGACCTGATGTCGCGGGCCCGGCTCAGGTTCCTGAGGATGAAACTTCAACAGAAACAGCAGGAGCAGGACGAAGTCGAACAGGATCAGCAACAGGCTTTGGATCACGATCAGGCCGGCCAGCACAGGCGTATGGTCCGGCGGGTCGACCAGTCCAACCTCATCCACACCGACCAGCCATATGTCACGCCCGAAGATGAGTACATGATTTCCTTCAACCCGCTGGTCTGGCGCCGACCCGAAGCGCTGCCCGAACGTGAGTACCTCATCCTTGGGTACGGCCAGGTCGACAGCGAACAACTGACCGAGAGCTCGTTCCTCGTCGATGCAAACCTCGTGACTTCATCACTTCTCCCCGCGGCGGATGCAGATGAGGATGCCGAAGGCGCTGAAGCACAGGCCCCGAGCACCGATGGGCCAGACACCGCTCTGGTCGCTACGCAGGACGTGGCGACCGTAACACTTGCGCAGACCCAAGACGCCTCGCCGAAAGTCGCCCCGGTGACCGCGAGCCCCCCCACCGCCACGATCATCCCGTCCCAGGCATCCCGGCCGGGGCTGCCTATCGCGCAGAAATCCGCACCCGTCGCGAAGACCGAGCCCGACGAAAATGAACGAACAATCGCCGTAAGCTCCCACATCGCAGTGGCCACGCCCAAGGACAAGGCGCCGTCGATCAGCCCGACCTATTCCATCGCCCGGGTCGACCACAAGGATGACGTGGATGATGACGATGACGACAGGCACGCTTTCACGACAAGGCCCGCCGCTACCGTGACAGGTTCGGCCATTCCCGTAGCGCCCCACGCGCCCTTCGCCTCCGCCATCCCACAGCGGCCGACGACCGCTGCAAAGCCCAAAGGCGATTCGCACGACCGCGATGCCTACGAGGACGACCACGGTGACGGCTACGAAAAGGACGACCACGCCGGCCAGTCGACCGCGAAGGCAAACCGCCCCACCACCCCGTCAAGCCTAAGCCATAGGGACGACGATGATTCCCGCGGTGCGCTGACTAAGCAGGTCTATGCCCCTGTCACCAATACCCACCGCCCTCAAGCCACGACACCGACCTCCGCAGCGCTCCCCAAGCAGGCAGCAGCTACCTCGGCTCCGAAGCAGCACGAAGACGATGCCTACGAACACGACCGTCATGACGATCACGCCAAGCCCGAAAAGATCGCCCTCCCGGCCCAAGCCAGCTACCAACCCAGCCAGGCAACCCCCGCCGCCCCGTCGAGCAAGGCAACCAAGCCGCTGATCGTGCTGGTTGATGACTACAGCAATCTCGGGTCTGACAAGCTAAACGCCCTGGGTAGCGCGATCCGCCAGATCAACCAGTCCATGCAAGCCGCGGACATGGACATGATAATAGAGCTGACCACCGACCCGACCGCCGATCACAACATCCTGTTCGGCGAGGCCGACAACGTTGCCCTCGGAGGCAAGCTCGGGATCGCCGAGTTCGCTATCTCAGAGGACGACCACGGCAACCAGATGCGCCTCGGGCAGGACGCCGCAGACCTCGGCGGCAAGGCCATCGCCCGGATGAACAGCTCCGTCAACTGGTTCACCGGCGAAGACGCAGACGAAATCGACGACAACCAGTACGACTACCAGACCGCCGCCGAACACGAAATCCTCCACCTGATCGGCCTCGACGACGACTTCGACGACCACGACGCCGTGTCCCACGGCCAACTGAGCCTGGGCGAAGTCCGCCGCGAACTGGACCGCCACGAACTCGAAGACCTGGCCGATATCTACAGCAACGCCAACCCCTGGCAGAACCAGTCATTCACCTCAAACAGCCGAGGCAACAGCGGCCGAAACAACAACGTCCGCTACAAATCCAAAGCCCTAACCGCCGCCGTCCCCGAGCCGATGAGCGCGGTGGTGATCGGTGTGGGTGTGATGGGGGTCATGTTGAGGCGACGTGACTCCTAATTATCGTGCTACTTTGAAATATGGCGATCGAGCCATTCCCGCCCAGTTGAATATCAGCCGCGATCATTGAGATAATCCATAATCGCATCGGTATAGGTCTGCTCGTTACGCAAAGGCCAGAACAATCTGCCTAGCCATGTCTTAGGCTCCACATCCGTATAGGTGAACATCGGTTCACCTACTAGATCAAGCGGCCAAAGCACACGGCTGGCGAAGTCGGTGGAGTTAGCCAGGCCTGTTTGGAGCTGAAAATGAAGTCGATCAGATAACGCAGTAAAAAACTCGCCACAGCCTTTGGCATAGTACGACGTCTCATACCAGCAGTCCGGGCCGGTCGCGAAACAGAAAAAATAGTCGTCGACAAACGGGCCACTTTGATTGGTCGCTTCACCGATCACCCGCACGTCCGACAGCGGTATGTCCAAATTACCGTACGTCTTCGATCGGTAACGGATGACTTCGCCATCGAGCCAGATTCTCCCGGAATCAACCGCCATCAGCGTCCCATACCTTTCGTTAATCACATCTCCATGAGCTCTTAAAATCAACTTCTGGTTGATGATCTCACGATACGCCCTAGCCTTCCAACCTCACAATGCCCGATAAGCCCGAACCCCTTTCGGGTCGTCTTTTTCGCGGTGGAAAACAGCTTAACTCACGGTTTCATCTCAGCTTGAACTTTCCACTTGACGTTCGGTGGTTTTTGGGGTAACGTTTACCGAACAGAATTTGGAGCTAATGTTCAAGCATGGCTAAGGTGTGCGTCGAAGGTAGGAGCGGTTCGAGGGCAGGATCCCCAAGATGTTGGGGCTTGCCGAGCTGTTCACCCCTATGGAGGCGACACCGCCATGACTGTTCCCCTTGTGATGCTGGGCCCTGGAGGCGACTTTACGACGACCCTGAACGTGCGTGGGCGGGGTTTGACCCGTCAGACGGGCTCCGCGCGGGGGCACGACCCGCAGGGGGAGTCGGCCGGGGGCAACGCCCAGTGGGGCCGGTGGCGGCGACCAGATGGCGGACTCGACCCTCAGGCGGGCACGGATCAGGGGCTAGCCGGGGGGCTCAGGCCGGCGGGCGACCGGTTCGAGCATGTGCCCGACCAAGCCCCGACGGATGTGTATACCCAGCAAGGCACGCTCAGCGCCCAGCCCGGCAGGCTGGCTGTGCTCACGGCGGCGGGAGCCTGGCTATCGCATCAACAGCAGGCGGTGCAGCGCTTTGGCGAATGGGTCCGGGCCATGATGAAACCGGCGGTGACCCCCGCCCCCGGGAGCAGCGCCCCCGGCAGTACCCCCGGGAACAGCGCCTCAGGAAACAGTACCGCCGAGAGCAACGCCGACATCACCATCCGGGTCGAACCCTTGCCGGCGGGCCCGCCTTATCCCTCGATCCCACGCCCGGCCGACCGGCTAAAACACGCGGAGACGAATCATGAGCATGAACCTCACACCCAAGCAACTGCACATCCTCACACGGATCCGCGACATCCGGCTGTCACGCGGCTATTCGCCGACGATGCAGGAGCTCGCCGACGAATTGAAAGTCTCCAAGGTCACCGTCTTCGAACACGTCGAGGCCTTGATCAAAAAAGGCGCACTGGTCAGGAAAGCCAACAAGGCGCGCTCTTTGGAGGTTAGCCCAAGCGCCGGCCTGCCCGACGAGCAGCGCAACAGTCGGCTGCCCCTGGTCGGGACGATCGCCGCGGGGTTCCCGATCGAGGCCGTCGAAGAACGCGAGCACCTGGACCTCGAAGAACTGTTTATCCGCTCAAGCGCCAAGACCGGCGAGACCTTCGTCCTGAAAGTCCGCGGCGACTCGATGATCGACGAGCAGATCCGCGACGGCGACTTCGTCATCTGCGAGCAGCGCACCACCTACCGCAACGGCCAGACCGTCGTCGCCCTATTAGACAACGGCGAAGCGACCCTCAAGAAGTTCTACAAGGAGCGCAACGGCCAGATACGCCTCCAGCCCGCCAACGATCAATTCGAGCCGATCTTCGCCGACCCCCGGGACGTCACCCTCCAGGGCCTGGTCATCGGGGTCGTCCGGGCGTACTGAGTTGCACAAGACCTCAACGCGAATCGTTTAGCGGGTGATCGCAGATCGCCGGGCTTGCCCCTGCCACCCCAACACGCGGATCTCCGATCCGCCGCTAAACAATACGGAGAACACCGTACTTCCGAGTTTTTTCACTTCGGTTGATGCTTTTCCTTGTGATAGTTGACTGGGTCTGATGCTTGGGGGCCGGAGGCGATCCCCTTATCATCTGGTCATGGACGAACGGCCGATCGGTCTGATCGCGGGAGGGGGACGGCTGCCGGTGCTGGAGGCGGAGGGTATCCGCGCCGCAAACCGGCGGGTGGTGTGCGTGGCGCTGGGCGATCAATACGACGGCGACCTGCCGGGTCTGTGCGACGGGTTCGCCCGTGCGGGGGCCCTTCGGCCGGGGCGGTGGGTGAAGCTGCTGAAGCGCTGGGGGGCGCGCGAGGCGGTGATGGTCGGGGTGGTGAGTAAGACCCGGATGTACGACCCGCTGGCCGCGGTGCGTTCGCTGCCGGACCTGCGGGCGCTTCGGCTGTGGTATCGTGTGCTGCGTCACGACCGACGGAGCCAGGTATTACTCACCGCGGTGGCGGACGACTTATTCAGCCAAGGGGTCGAACTGATCGACACGACACGTTATATCCCGGAGCATATGGCCGGCGCGGGCGTGATGACGCGCAGGCAGCCCGGCGCGCAGCAGATGGCGGACATCACGTTCGGCTGGCCGATCCTGATGCGGATGAACGACCTGGACATCGGCCAGGCGATCGCGGTGAAGGGCCGGGACGTGATCGCGGTCGAAGCCATCGAGGGGACCGACGGGATGATCCGCCGCGCCGGCGAGTTGTGTAAGTCCGGCGGCTGGGTCATGCTCAAGGGCCCCAGGCCCGACAAGGACCGACGATTCGATGTCCCGACGGTAGGCGTGCAGACAATTCAAGCGCTCAAAGCCGCCGGCGGTTCGTGCCTGGCGGTCGCGTCGGGTTCGGTGATTTTGGCGGAGAAAGACCAGGTCATCGCCGCCGCGGACGAAGCGGGGATCGCCATTGTCGGGGTGCAGCCGGATCAGGCAGGGGCGGGATAACCGCCAAGACGCCAAGAAGATGAGCCGCAAATAAACGCGAATATGACCGGGCGTTTATCTCATCCTATTTGCGTTCATCCGCGTTCATTTGCGGCTATCTCACTGCCTTGGTGTTTTTGGCGTCTTGGCGGTTCCATCCAAGCTTGAGCATTCATTTTGAGTTGAGTTTATTGGCGGTAAAGTCGCCGGCCTCGTGGGGGAGCCACTTAGGCGCGGGCTTGCCGTTGGCGGCCTCGTAACCGCACCACAACTCGAACCAGTAGGCCAGGAACTGGTACGGGGTGTATTGGGCGTAGTGTTTTTCGATGCGTGGGTGGAGTTTTAAAGGGTCTTTGGGGCGCTTCACGCCATAGGTCTTACAGAAGTGTCGGTAGGTCTCGGTGTCGATGGCGATGCGGTCGTAGTGGCCCAGAAGCTGGCAGATGTTGGCGGCGGCGAAGGGGCCCAGGCCGTAGATTTTAAGTAGCGCCTTGTAGACTTCGTCGGCGGTGTGTCCGGGCTGCTCGAACCAGGCGAGGTCGAGCCGGCCTGTATGGACATCGCGCGCCAGGCGGACGATCCGCTCGGCGCGGTAGCCGACCTTGCAGTTGGCCTTGAGCCAGGCGGGGGTGACGTCGGCGAGTTGTTTGGGTGTCGGGAACGCGCCGCGGGTCCCGGCCTTGGCGCACAGCAGCTTGTTCATCTGGACGGTGTTGGACCATGTGACGTTACAGCCGGTGATGGTCTTGACGATGTCCTCGAAAAGCGTCGGCGAGCAGAACAGCCGGCCGAACTTCTTACGCCGGGCGATCGGGTGCATCCTGAACCAGCCGGAGAAGTCTTCATTGATTCGGAGCATCCGGCGGGTCTGCGCTTTGATTGATGTGCGTTCGTTTGCGTCAAGGCGCTTGTTGCAGGCGAGCTTCAGCGTCTGCCGGCTAGACCTGGACCCGGGTTGGCTGATGGTGACGCGGACCGCCCTGCCGCGTCTGCCGTTTAACGGGCGGGTCAACGTGCGTGTATCCGGGTCCCAGCGGTTGGGCGCGAGGATGAAGTAGCCGTAGCTGCACACCGCGGCCTGGAGGTCGAACCCGCGCGGGACGGGTAGGGTGAGGTTGGAGGTTTGGCGCGTCATGTTAAAAGACCCACGGTCATAGACCGTGGGCTTGATTGTGAAATTGATGGCACGGGTTGTCACTCATAAGTTATGACTGCGAGGCGTCGAAGTTGGCTGCGGGGCCTTTGGTGTGGCCCAGGCGGTGCTCGATGCAGAAGACGCAGGACGCCAGCGTCTGACACAGGCGGTCGCCCATGTGGCGGTACAGGTCGTATTTGTCGTCGGTGTCGCTGCGGATCGCATCGGTGTTGTGCCCGGCATCGCTGAACCACTTTGCGAACTGGCCAAGGACGCCGTCGATGTCCGACCGGGTCCATTCAAAGTGGTACTGGAAGGCGTAGGTCTTCAGTCCGACGCGGAAGGCCTGGTGCTTGCTGGCCTTTGAGCTTGCCAGCAAGACCCCGCCGGGGGGAAGTTCGACGACCTCGTAGCCGTGGGTATGCAGTTGATCTGTTTTCCAGGGTATCCCGCCGAAGACCGTGTCGGGGAACCCGGGGCGGAACTGGCTGAGCGTGTGCCAGCCGATCTCGGGCTGATCCATCCTGTCGACCTTGCCGCCCAGGGCGCTAGCGATGAGCTGCGCCCCAAGACACACGCCGACGATGGGCAGCCCGGCCTCGTGCGAGGCCTTGATGAACGCACACTCCTGCTCGATCCAGGGATATGTCTGGGTCTGGTCGACGTTCATCGGCCCGCCCATGCTGACCACGCCGTCGACATCATCCAGGTCGTCCGGAACGTTATCCCCGGCGTAGAGCCGGACGACCCGCAGTTGATGGCCGTGATCCCGCAGGACCTGTCCCAGCCGGGCGGAGGTTTCCATCGCGTGATGCTCGAAGACGACAATCGCCATGGCCGGCTCCTGTGTTTGTGTCAGGTGTGCGGACGAGTCTACTGGGCCTGATGATCCGGGCCCGTGCGGTCAGGATGTTAGCAGATGCCTGGGCCGGCGGGCCAAAACTCGGCTTGTCGGCTCACGCACCGGGGCGGCCGTGGCCGATAATACTGCCATGTCTTCACCCCACGCCCTTATCCTGCACAGCGGCGGCCTGCGGAGCCTGGTCGCCACCGCCTTGACCCTCGAGAACGACGATAAGGCCCGGCTGACCCTGCTACACCTGAACGATGGGCGCGACAATACCTACAACCGGCTGGACCACGTCCACCGCCAGGCCGAGCACTTCGCGATCACCCGGGTCAATGAGATGGACCTGGCGCACCTGTACGGGCACGGCCATGGCAAGGGCCCCGAAGGTGAGCCGATGGGGGCATTCGTGGTGCCTCAACTCCTGCTGGCGGCGTTGAGCCACGCCCGGTTCCAGCAGGCCCAGCAGGTGATCTGGCCGGTGTCGTTCGACGGGAACGTCAAGGCGATGGCCCAGGCAACCGAACAGGCGATCCTGGCCGATCAATTCGGTGACTTCGAACAGGGCGGCGCTCCGCACATCGTCACACCGCTGCTTGAGTTGACCGACCGGCAGGTAATCGAGTTAGGCGCCGAGCTGGACGTGCCCTGGGAGCAGTCGTGGTCCTGCCTGGGTCAGGCGGACATCCCCTGCCGCGCGTGCCCGGGTTGTCGGCGGCGCAAAGCCGCGTTCCAGGCCTCCGGGATGGTCGACCCGATCGAGCGGAAAGCCAACGCCCCGCTGTGACACCCCCATATCAGGCTCGAAGACAACCTCAGCGGCGCATTCACCAACTGTTGCCCGCGTCTTCGCCTGTCAATTCATCTAACCTCTCGGTGATCAGTGCATCGCGGTCGGCCGCGCGCTGCTCTAACTGATCGCGCATCTGCTCGATCCGTTGCTGAAGTTTCATTAACTCGCGCTCTCGAATCTGCTGACGGACTTCGAAGTGCTCGACGACAATCTGCTCGAGCCTGACCCCCTCGGCAGCGGCCAGCATATCGTCCTGGGAGGCCTCCGCCTCATGCACCCGCCGAGCGATTTCGTGGGCCTGGTGATTCAATCGCAGGTCGTCGATCCGCAGCTCAAACATCTGCGGGTCGTGCCGGCGCATCGCCAGGAACCGGCCCAGGTTGGGGAAGTGCTCGTGCAGGGCTTGGCCGACGCGGTGAGGGTCTTCATGCACATGTTGAGCGAGCTTCTCGGCCTTTTCCGGGTCGATCTCACGCAGGACCTCGATCGCCTCGCGGACCTCGTCCTCATTCATAGGCCGTTCGCGCCCGGCCCCCCAATGACCGCGATGTGGCCGATCCATCTCGCCGGGCTTTGCCCGCGGGGGAGCAGGTTCGTCGGCCTGCTGTGCGGATAAGCTGTCAACAGATACACAGGTGCTCAAGATCAAAAGCACCACAGCGGAAATACGCGCCGATCTCATCACATTGCCTTTCGTCAAGAAATGTCCGTCCGGGTTTTCCTTGGGTCTCGATGCCGTGCAACGATGTGTGCCGCCGTGACGAGCGGGGTTAAACGTTCAGGTCCTGGCACACAATGCATGCGCATCCATCATTAGAACAGCACCGAACCGTTGGTCGACAGGAACACAGCATCGTCGGTGAACCGGTCGAACTCAAACCGGGCGACCGCTTCTTCAAGCTGGTCGTTGATGTCCTGCCCGGCGGGGCTCCAGACACTGTCGGTGCTGGCGTAATCAACCCGCATCGCGAGTATGTCCAACTGCTCGTCGATCCATGTCCGGCCGGGCTCGTCGGCCTGGGCGATCGCCTGCACCGTCGAGTCGATCTGTGCCAGGGCGCCTGGATCGATCGGTGTAGTCACGGCCTGGTCACGGGTCAGCATCGTCGCCGCGATGCCCGCACCGACAACGATCAATACCGCCGCGGCGATGCGCAACAGGGTCGGCCCGATCCGCGCAAGCACGGGCGGTCGGCCCAGCATCGGCAAGGTTTCCCGGATGATCCGGTCGGCCAGCGCCGGGTCCGCGGGCGTCGCGCGGTGTGACAGCGCCTCGTCCAGCAGCGCATCCAGCGCCGGGTCGGTCGTGTCGGGTTGTGGTTGCCGGGTGTCCATGATCTATCTATCCGTCTTGGCGTTGCGGGGTCTGCTCGGCGTGTTTTTCTGTTTCGGTCATCAGCTTCTTGAGCTTGCCCAGCGCCCGGTGCCCGCGGGAGAGGACCGTGCCCAGGGGCTGGTCCAAGGTGTCGGCGATCTGGGCGAAACTCAGGCCGGCGGTATGTCTTAGGTGAAGTATCTCCTGGTCGGCCTCACTTAACTCTTGAATCGCCTCACGGAGGCGTTGGACTTGTTCGGCCTTGATCACGGCCTGGGCCGGGTCGTCGGGCATCGATGGGCCACCGGACACGATCGACTGCTGGGCCGAAGACCAGCCCCCCGTCTGTTCGTCCCGGCCGCTGGCCGCCCCCGGGCTCATGTCCGTCGGCTTCGCCTGACGCTTGCGCCGACGCATCTCGTCACGCAGGCCGTTCATCGCGATCCGAAACAGCCATGCTTCAAACCGGCCTGTCTCCTTGTATCCGCCCTGGCCATCGAGCTTCTTCACGACCTTCACGAACGTGGCCTGGGTCAACTCCTCTGCCAGCTCCCGGTCCCGGCACTGATTGACCAACAGGCCGTACAGCCGGGGCGTGTAGGCCTCGACCAGCGTACGCCAAGCCTCGGCATCGCCACGGGCCGCCCGCCTAAGCACTTGTTCCACCGGCAGTTCCAAAGGCTGTCGGCCCATGCACGCTCCTGTAGAAAAACGCCCCTGACCTGAGGTTATTGCCATTATCGCCAGATTTCCAGGCCAGGGAAGCCCTAGCCGCCCCCCCAACTCGCACAGCCCCGCCGGATCGCCCATACTGCCGACCCTATGGCCCAAGACCCAAGCCACCATGAGCCGGATCTGCGCGACCCAGACGCCGTCGCCGACCTGTTTATCCAGGCCGCCAAGGCCAATCTGGATACCCACGGCCTATCCGGGTCCGTGGTCGACCTAGGCGATCGGGGCCGGCTTTTGATGACCGGCGACCTGCACGACCACACACAAAACTACCAGCGGATACGCAAGCTCGCGCAGCTGGGTTCGGACTCGGCCAACAGGCTGATCCTCCACGAGGTGATCCACGGCCTGGACCTGGTCAACGGGCTGGACCTGTCGGTCAGGATGCTGGCCAATGTCGCCGCGCTGAAGTGCCGGTTCCCCCAGCAGGTCTACGTCCTGCAGTCCAACCACGAGCTGGCCCAGCTTCGCGGCGAGGGCATCCTCAAAGAAGGTAGAGACACGGTCGGGAGTTTCGACGAGGGCATCGAGTTTCTTTATGCCGGTAAAGCCGACGCGGTACGTCAGGCGATGAACGGATACATCCAGAGCCTGCCGCTGGCTGTGCGTTGCGCCAACGGCGTGTTTGCCTGCCACAGCATCCCCTCCAACAGCAAGATGCGCCGCTTCGACCCGGCCATCATCGACCGCGCCCCGGCCCCGCAAGACCTGTCAGAGAAAGGCGACGTCTACCACATGGTCTGGGGCCGAAACCAAAAACAACAGACCGCCGATGCGCTGGCCAAGGTCTGGGGGTGTAAGCAGTTCGTCATGGGGCATCAGCCGGCGGACATGGGCTACGAACCCCAGGAAGACACCATGCTCATCCTCGCGTCCAACCACAGCCACGGCGTCGCCTTGCCCATCGACCTGTCCCGCGCCTACGATCAGGAACAACTGATCGAAGCGATCGTCCCCCTCGCCGCGATCACCATGTAAGCCGCTTGCGGCTTAGCGATATAATCACCCACGAACAGACACCACCGAATAACCAACCGAGAGAGGCTCCCCATGAACAAGACACTCATCGCCACCGCCGCCATCGCACTATCCGCCATCGCGCAGCACGCCGCGACCCAGCCCGACGCACACGCCCACGGGGCGCAGATGATCTCGATCAACGACGCCGTCGCGGTGCTCGTTCCCACCGAAGGCAGCACCGCGCGGGGCGTTGTGTACTTTCATCAGGGCGAGGATGGCGTGATCGTTGATGTGGAACTGAGCGGGGTCGAACCCGGATCAACCCACGCGATCCACGTCCACCAGTACGGCGACATCACCGGCGCCGACGGCAAGACCGCGGGGGGGCACTACAACCCCGAGGGGCATGACCACGGCCTGCCCCATGTGCAAGCCCGCCACGCCGGGGATCTTGGCAACATCATCGCCGACGACAACGGCAACGTGCATTTTGAGATGACCGCCGACAACCTCTCCATCGCAGGGCTCCATAACCCCGTGATCGGCCGGGGCGTCATCGTCCACGCCAAGGTTGACGACGGAGGCCAGCCCACCGGCAACGCCGGCGCACGCATCGCCATGGGCGTCATCGGCATCGCCAAGGGCGAGTAAGACAAAGAGCCTCGTAGACAACACTTCCCAAGCACCCGCGCCGCTTTTCCGGGCGGCGCTTTTTATTTTTCGGGCCCGACGATCGAGCGGACATGCTCGGCGTCCACCGGCCGGATCACGCCCCGCTCCGTGATGATCGCGGTGATCAACTTCGCGGGGGTGACGTCGAACGCGGGGCTGTAGGTCTGGACATCCTGTGGCGCGGTGCGTGTTCCAAAGCCCTCGGTGATCTCCTCGGCGGCGCGCTGCTCGATCGGGATCGCGCCGCCATCCGGGGCTGATAGGTCAAACGTCGAACTGGGCGCGGCCACGAGGAACGGGACGTTGTGGTAATCGGCCAGGACCGCTAGGGGATAAGTCCCGATCTTGTTCGCGGCGTCGCCGTTGTCGGCGATCCGGTCCGCGCCGGTGATAACCACATCGACCTTGCCCTCGCGCAGCACCTGCCCGGCCATCCCGTCGCAGATCAACGTTACGTTAAGCCCCCCGGCGCCCAACTCGAAAGCGGTCAGCCGAGCGCCCTGAAGCAGAGGCCGGGTCTCGTCGGCGAAAACGCGGACCGGCTGGCCACGCTGATGCGCCAGGTACATCGGCGAGGTCGCGGTCCCGATCCCGCCGGTCGCAAGCGCCCCGGCGTTGCAGTGGGTGAGGAAGGTGAGGGGGGATTTGGGATTGGGGGTTGGGGGTTCGGGGATAAGTTGCTTGATCAAACCCAAAGCGTGTTCGCCGATGCGCTGACACATCTCGGCGTCTTCAGCGTGGATCGCTATTGCTTCGTCAAGCAACTTTTCCGGCGTGCTGGGGGTGACGCACTTCATCCGATCGATCGCCCAGAACAGGTTCACGGCGGTCGGGCGGCTGGTGGCCAGATGCTCGGCGGCCTTGTCGAACGCGCCTTGCTGCGCGCCGATCACACACCCAAACGCCGCGGCAACCCCGATCGCCGGCGCGCCGCGGACGCTCAGACGTTTGATCGCGTCCCAGACCGTCTGCACGTCACGGCAATCCAGGTAGACCACCTCGTTGGGCAACCGGGTCTGATCCAGCAGGCGCAGGTAGCCGGTATCGGCGTCGCCGACCCATTCGATGTTGCGCGGGCCGGGGATGGGGACGGGGGTAGAGGCCATGAACGTATCCTAGTTAAGTTCGGGTCAGGGCGATCCCGCCGGCTGGGCCTGGAGGAGCAGCGCGAGAACGATATTGAAGCTGTTAAAGCCGGCGTGTACGAAGATGCTGGGCCACAAGCTCCCGGACCGCTCGTACAGCCAGCCCAGCAGGACCCCGAACACAAACAACCCCGGCAGCGCCTGCCAACTGACACCGCCTAGATGGGCCAATGGAAAGAACAGCCCCACAGACAGCACGGCGATCCAGCGTTTGTCTTTGCCCAATGCCTCGACCACCACCGATTGGAGTAGGCCCCGGTAGAACATTTCTTCCAGGACAGGCGCGATAACCGCCGCCGAGACGACCATCAGCGCCGAAGCGAGCATCGAGTCTGATTCGCCCAACAGCTCCAAGAGCTTGTGCCCGATCGGCTCGGGGGGATAGCCCAGGGATTGGCCGATCATCGTGGCGATCAACATCGTGCTCATCACCAGCGGGATCGCCGCCAGCAGACCAAGCGCGCCCCAGGCGACATCACGAAACGGATGCCTGGGGACCGCGCCGATCCGTCTAAGGCCGCGGTCCTTGCCGGCCGCGCGCCACAGCAGATACGCCACCGGGGGCAGTTGCCCCATCCCCTGGCTGATCAGCACGCGCAAGACCCGGGCCAGGGCGGGCAGATTCTCTGCATCACCCTGAGGGTCTACAGGTACAAACCGCTGGGCCAGCAATACCCCCAAAGCCTGACCGACCAGCATCAACCCCAGGGCGACGATCAGGTCGGCCGGGACCAGCCCCACCGACCGGTCCGGGCCCAGCCTCAGGGCGTCGCGCCGGAAGCACCCCCGCCAGGCCAGCACCGCCAGCACGGCTAATCCTGTGGGCAATATTAGGAGCTGCTCATTCATGAAAAACCGGTCTGGTCGGCCTCATTGCGGGGTTGGGGTCGGCTCGGGGCCGTCGGCGAAGCAGGATTCACGTGCCATGGGATTGCTCCCGGGCGTCAGGTTCCCTAAGCTTAGGGACTCGCACGGTTTTGTGTATCCCCGCGGACTTATATATGTCGATCACAACGTCCTGGTCCCCCTTTTTCCACGCCAGTGTTCGGATGCGAGGGCGGGCCTACCAGTTAGGGGAGCGGGTCAGCCGCACCGAGCCCGGCGCCGGTGAGTTGGTCAGCGCTGAGGTGCGCGGGCGCGAAGCATACACCGTCACGATCCGTCAGGAAGACCGGGCCGTGTTCGCGGAATGTACCTGCCCGGCGTTCGAGAAGGGCACGTACTGCAAGCACATCTGGGCGACCCTGCTGGATATCCAACACAACGACCAGGGCCCGGGCGCTTCGGCGCAGGACCTGGCCAAGCTGCGGGTACGGGCGCCCAAGGCGCGCAAGCGCGACCAGCGCAAGTCCGCCCCACGCACCGGCGAGCCCAAATGGGTCGGCCGGTTGAGTCTGATGCGCCCGCCGGGCTTCGACAGCCAGGTGCAGGCAAACGTCTTTCCGGATCAGAGGCAGGTCTGCTACGCCGTGCTCCCGGGCCTGTCCGCGCGCCAGGGCGGGCTGGTGGTGGACCTGCGTCAGCGCACGCCGACCTCCACCGGCTGGGGCAAGCACAAACCGATGCGGATATCGCCCTCCGGGCTGGCTTCGTTGGCGGACCCGGTCGACCGCGAGTTGTGCGCGCTGCTGCTCGGCGCGAACACCGTCCACGACTACAGCTCGGACGAGCCCTACCGGAGCAACCGCGGACACGCCACGTACCGGCTGCCGCCCGGCGCCTGGCGCACCCTGCTCAAACGGATGATCGCGACAGGCCGGTGCTTCATCGAAGGTGAGGAAAGCGAACCCGTCCAGCGCCAGGCGCCGGTCGTGTGGGACGGCGACGACCCGTGGGTGCTTTGGATGATCGGCCAGATCGTCGGCGAAGAATTACAGGTCACCGTCGAGCTGCGCCGCGGCGGCAGCCGCATGGCGATCGATCGGCCGACACTGCTGCTGGGCGGCTGGGACGGGCTGGTGGTCTATGGGAACCAGGCCGCGGCCCTGGACGACCGCGACGCGTTTAGATGGGCGAGCCAGTTCCGTGATGATTACAAACGCGGACACGAAGAGCCTTCGCCTTTGTGTGTCCCGATGAAAGACGTGCCCAGCTTCCTGGACCGTCTGTACATGCTCCCCCAGCTCCCGGAGATCGATCTGCCCTCCGGTGTAGCGCGGTCTGAGCAGCGCATCGCGCCGACGCCGAACCTGGACCTGCACCGCCCCGCCTCTGGGTCGGGGGTGGGTAAGAATCAACTGGTCGCCCGGGTGTGGTTCGACTACGCCGGGCAGAGCGTCAGCCCGTCTCAACCGGGGCGGTTCGTCCCGATCACGCCCTCGGTTTCGGCCGATCATGCCGACGGGATCGACGCGGCGGGTCCGTCGCCGCACGACGACCAGACGCCGGGGGATCATAAGAGCGCACCGAATGCCGACGCCATGCCCGCGCTGTCAGACGCCCAGGCCGCTGTCGTCCAAGCCGAGTCGAGCCCCAACACCGCGGGCCAACCGATCCGCCGAGACCGCACCGCCGAGCGCGCCGCCCTGGGCGTGCTGGTGACGCTGGGCCTGCGCCAGGCCAACGGCGACGCGGACGAACTGGCGCTACCCGCCAAACGGGTGATCCCGGTGGTCGAAGAGCTGCTGGCGTGCGGCTGGATCGTCAGCGCCGACCGTAAGGCCGTGCAACGCGCCGGCGCGCCCAGGCTGTCGGTCAGCTCGGGGATCGATTGGTTCGAATTGCACGGCACGGTCACGTACCAACGCGCCGACGGGAGCGAACAAGAGGTTGACCTGCCGCAGATCCTGAAGATGGCTCGCTCCGGTCAGGAAATGGTTACGCTCGACGACGGGACGCAGGGGCTGCTTCCCCAGCAGTGGCTTTCCGAGCACGGCCTGCTGACCGGGCTGGGCAAGCTGCACGAAAATCACCTGCGTTACAAAGCCAGCCAGGCCGCGCTGCTGGATGCGCTGCTCAGCGAACAACAGGTCGAGGTCGACGACCCGTTCCGCCAGGCGCGTGACCGGCTGCGCCAGTTCGACGGGGTCAAGGCCATCGGCGTCGCCTCGGGTTTCCACGGCAAGCTCAGGCCGTACCAGTCCCAGGGGCTCGGCTGGCTGTCGTTCTTGAGGTGGTTCGGTGTCGGGGGCGTGCTCGCCGACGACATGGGCCTGGGCAAGACGATCCAGGTGCTGGCGATGAAGCACAACCGCAAGCTCGCCGCGGAAACAAACGCCGGCGCCCCCGGTTCCCCGGACGCACAGGACCACACCGACGCCCTGCCGCACCGCCCGACCCTTGTGGTCGCGCCCCGGTCGGTCGTGTTCAACTGGCTGGACGAAACGGACCACTTCGCGCCTGAATTAAAGGTGCTGGCCTACAGCGGCGCCGAGCGGCATGCGATGCGCGCCGACTTCGATGACCACGACCTGATCGTCACCAGCTACGGGCTGATGCGCCGCGACATCGAAGACCTCAAGCAGCACGAGTTCGACTACATCATCCTGGACGAGGCCCAGGCGATTAAGAACCCGGCGTCACAGTCGGCCAAGGCTGCGAGGCTCCTGTCCGCCAGGCACCGGCTGGCGCTGACTGGCACACCGATCGAAAACCACTTAGGCGACCTCTGGTCCATCTTCGAATTTCTCAACCCCGGCATGCTCGGGTCCAGCAGCAAGTTCAACGACATGGTCCGCGCCAGCGCCGCCGCCAGCAAGTCCGTCACCACGGAGCCCAACGGCGAGCCAAACGGTGAGCCCAACGCCGACGGGGCCAACCCGGCCAACGGCACGTCCCGAGCGGTCATGCTCACGCAAATCGCCCAGGCGCTGCGCCCGTTTGTGCTCAGGCGGACCAAGAGCCAGGTTCTCAAAGACCTGCCTAAGAAGACCGAGCAGACGATCGTCTGCCAGATGGAGCCGGCCCAGCGAAAGATCTACGACGACATGCGTGCGTACTACCATAGCCAACTCATGAGCCAGCTGGACGCATCGGGAACCGAACGCGAGCGCGGACGCGGCGGCAAGATCGGCGGCAGGCCCGCGTTCATGGTCCTCGAAGCGCTGCTGCGCCTGCGCCAGGCGGCGTGCCACCCCGGGCTGATCAACGAGAAACACGCCGGCGAGCCGTCCGCAAAACTCGACTCGCTACTAGAGCGCCTCGCCGACGTGATCGACGAAGGCAGTAAGGCCCTGGTCTTCAGCCAGTTCACCTCGATGCTCTCGCTGGTCAAGCCCAAGCTCGACGAGCGCGGGATCAAGTACTGCTACCTCGACGGGCAGACCCGAAACCGACGCGAGGTCGTCAAGCAGTTCCAGGAAGACGGCAAGACGCCGCTGTTCCTGATCAGCCTCAAGGCCGGCGGGTTCGGGTTGAACCTCACCGCCGCCGAGTACGTCTTCATCCTCGACCCCTGGTGGAACCCCGCCGTCGAGGCCCAGGCCATCGACCGGACACACCGCATCGGCCAGACCAAGCCCGTCTTCGCCTACCGCATGGTCTGCGAAGACACCGTCGAGCAGCGCATCACCGAACTGCAAAACCGCAAACGCAAGCTCGCCGAAGCCATCGTCGGCGGCGACGACAGCCTGCTGCGCAGCCTCACCCGCGACGACCTGGAAAACCTGCTGAGTTAGCGCGGCAGTAACACGCCTCGTTTAATCTTCACACCCCCCCTAAAGCCCACGCCCTCCGGGCATGGGACCGCGACAAGTCACGCCGCTTCATAGCGCATGAACCCACCTCACATCACGGCCCATCCAGCGCATCGACATCGACCTCATCAGGCAGCGCATTCCGCAGCTCTTTTTCTTCCCACTTCTCAGTGTGGCCGTCCGCAAACAAGACGCTGCGAGTTGCTTGCTTGGAAGAAATTTTTGCCGTGTACGCAAGAATTACTTCGGTAGGAGTCTCGATGTCGTCAAGCCCTAACCCGAGATTCACAAAGACGTAGCCACCGAAACGTACGGCCGGCCCCTCGAAGTCGCCCCGATCAAGCATCGCGCCCTCATTTTGATAGGGGTTGAGATAGACCTGCTTAATGGTAGATGGATCATCAAAAATACCCGTTGCATCTCGCGGGTGGTTGGGAAACACATCCTTGTTATCAACTGCGTATTCGAACATCGCGATTCCAATTTGTCGCAAGCGTGATATGTCCACGATCTCGCGATGACCGCGATGATCGTGTCCGCCCAACATACCTGGCAAGATCCAAATCAACAGAGCTATCGCCGCGATAACAACCAGTAATTCATTCCGTGTAAGCGCCAAGCTGTTCCGCACAAGTTGCTTGGCAGGCTTTTGGGGTGAATATAAGTGACCTTCATTCATAGGATACTCTCCAACAGGCCAACAGTGCGACATCACACCACACAACTATAGACACTCAGCCCCCGCCTACGGCCCATCCAGCGCATCGACATCAACTTCCGGCGGAATCAGGGCGCGGAAGTCTTGCTCTTCCATCAGTTCGCAGTGGCCGCCGACAAAGAGCACGGCACGTTGGCGCTGGCTATCTGATGCTCTGGCTGTGTATGCCAAAACCGTATAGCTCGGGGAGTCGATGTCGTCTAACGATACGCCGGGCAGGAGGAAGACGTAGCTGCCGTAGCGCACGGCGGTGCCGTCGGAATCGCCGCGCTCCAATACGGTGTTCGGGTCGTGATGGCGGCTGATGAAAGCATCTTGCGGATGGACCACAAATTTCACCAGATGGGTCATTACATCCCGCGGATGGTCGGGCAGCACATCACCGTTGCCGGCTGCATAGCTATGCATTGCATGGGCGATCTCTCTGAGGTTCGATAGATCCACCGAGTTCCTAGCCGAGTTTCGTGCCGCGCTTAGGACAGGCAGGATAATGGCGATCAGCACCACAATGCTCAGTCCGCCGAGGATCATGCCAGCCACAGCCGAGCCTTTGCCCGTGAGTTGTCGCTGCGGGTCGGCGATCTGGAATAGCGCGACGATCCCAAGCGGCGTGATGCACAGGCCGAGCATACCCAACACCAAGGAGGCGATCGCCAGCCCTGAGTTCTTGTCGGCGGTTGCTTTCGGGGTAGGCGCGCCGCTGGCTGGATCGAAATCGTTTGTGTCGTTCAAGGGTGTCTATCGCAAAGAAAGTTGAGGTCGGACTTAATGTGCAGCTTTCACTCCCCGCTATGGATCATCGCCGCGTCGTCGTTGCCGGCCATCTCGAAGATGTCGTCGTTTGTGTGCCCGGGTGACGAGCGGTACTTCGTCGAGAGGATGTGGGTGTGTTCGATGGTTGCGCTGCCATCGTTTCTGGCGACCGCGCCCTGCCATTGGCCTGGGAAGGGGCTATGGATGCTCTGCGCGTGGGTGGGGACGCCGGAGGTGTCGGTGTTACGGTCGCTGAGCGTGATGGCCAGGCTGCTGAGCGTCTGCTGCCATTCCCTGCGCCGGCTGCCGGGATCGGAGACGTCGAGCATGGCGTAGGAGTAGTGATCTTGTGTGACCTGCCCGGAGAGCCAGTCGTGTTTGGCGGGATCGCTCTCGGCGGGGCTGATGAGGTAGGAGCCGGAGAAGGAGTTCTGATCCAGCAGCACAAAGAACCGCTCTTCGACGGTGAGGTCTACCGGTCTGCCTTTACTATCCAGCCCGGGGTAGAAGCTGCCGTTGCTGCTGCCGTAGCTGATCATCGCTTGCTGGATACCGCGCACCTGGGTGGTGTTCGCCATCTTCCGGGCCGTCCTTCGAGCGGCGCCAAGGGCCGGCAACATGATCCCGATCAGGACAAACGGGACGAAGACGAGGCTCAGCCCGCCCAGGACGGTGCCGGTGATCGCCATGCCCCGGCCGGTGAGGGCGCGTCGCGGGTCGCCGATCTGGGTCAGCGCGACGATCCCCATGATCAGGGCGGCGATCCCCAAGGGCGCAAAGCACAGGCCGGGGATCCCGACCACCAGGGCCGCGATCGCCAGTCCGCTGGACTTTTGGGTCAAAGGGATCGGCACCGCCGAGCCGGGAGTTGAGCCCGGGTGAGTGTTTGGCGCGGCGCTGGGGGCTGGGCGAGCTGAATCGGACGGATTGGCGGAATCACTCCGTGGGTCAGGGTCATATGGATCGTTCATCGGCGGACTCCCGAGGGTGTTTCATCCGAATACAAGTCCCGGAAGACCCAAAAAGGCGATATACCACCATACAGGGGGCCCGGGGACTGAAAAGGTACCCTAGTTTAACAATTTTTCTTGCATCTTAGAAGGGTGGAAGTTATGGTAATTTTCACCCGTAAGATATGGCGGGCAGGACATGCACCCACCTAGGAGCGCACGCCTAACACACACGATTGTCAACCCCCCGGCGCGGTTTCGGCCCGAAAGCCCCGCTGGGGTTATCACACAACCGGGCAAGCAACTGCATTGGGGCTGATCGTGATGAATATCTATGTGGGGAACCTACCTTTCTCAACCACCGACCAAGAACTTGAAGACCTGTTTTCGCAGTTCGGCCAGATCAGCCGGGCGGCCGTGATCACCGACCGGGAGACCGGACGTTCCCGGGGGTTCGGCTTCGTTGAGATGGAAAACGAAGAAGAAGGCAAAAAGGCTATCGCCGAGCTGAACGAATCCGATTTCAGCGGACGCCAGATGACCGTCAACGAGGCCCGACCCCGTGCACCACGCACCGGTGGCGGTGGTGGTGGTGGCTACGGCGGCGGTGGTGGCGGCGGCGATGGTTACTCCAACCACTCCGGCGGCTAAGCCTGCCCGCAACACAACTAAAACCGACACGACGCCGTCGACACTGATGTCACGGCGTTGTGTTTTTTTAGTCGATCAGCTAAGCAAACACTTGATGGTTCGCGCCACCTGATTTCAATCGTTCTGCATTTCCGCCTTTCTTGGCCTTGTCACATAATTTTGTATTTAGGCTAAATACGGTCTTCGTGTCACGCATCTATGCATCCTCACGACGCTCCAGCGGTAGCGGCAGCCACGGGATCAGCGGGACCTGGTCGGGCCCGTGTACTGATGATCGCGTATAAGCCGGGGCGGTGCGCTCCATCAAGTCCCGTCACCGGCACACGCCTTTTGAGCGCGGCTTT